>CAVTEC010000001.1:0-9373 GCA_963733475.1 uncultured Alphaproteobacteria bacterium
CGTTGTAGATGCGCGCCGGCTTCAGGGTATCGGTGAACTGCACCCGGTCGCCGGGGGAGAAGTCCGCCGGCCCGTGCTTCGTCTCAAACCGCACATCCCCGCCGCCCAGCTCGCCGCGGTCGCGCCGCACCTGGCGCAACTCGGCATTCAGCGTGTCCACGTCGCGGTTGGTGTAGGCGAACACGAAGCGTGTGGCGTCGGGCTCGGCCGCGGTGTCGCGTTTCCAGGCCGTGACCAGAGCCGCCCGGGCGTCGGCCTGGTCCTCGGTCCAGGTGATCGTCCCGGCCTGGTCGAACGCCGCGACGGCCTCTTCGAACCGGCCCTCGGCCAGGTCGCGCGCCGCGGCCCGTTGCCAGTCCGTGCGCTGACGGGTGATCTCGGTGATTTCCGCCGCGCCGTGCCGCTGGCGCAGCTCGGTGAACAGCCCGCCCCGCTCGATGCTGGCAAGCTGCCGGTCGTCGCCGGCGAGGATCACCTTCGCCCCCGCCCGCCGCGCCTCGGCGAACAACTCGCCGGTGACGCGGCTGTCCAGCATCGCCGCCTCGTCCACCATGACCACGGTGCTGCGGTCCCAACTGCGTCCGTCCGTTCTTCAGCCTGAACAGCTCGGCGTGCGCCGTGCCGGCATCGGTGAAGCCGTCCGCCTTCAGGTCCTGCGCCACGGCATTGGTTGGCGCCAAGCCGATGACATGCCGACCCGCCCGCTCGTGCGCGTCGCGGATCGCCTGCAAGGCGTAGCTCTTGCCGGTGCCGGCGCGGCCCTCGATGATCTTCAGCCCGCCGCCGGCAACCGCATGGTCGAAGGCGAGGCGCTGATCGGGCCGCAATGCTCCGCGACTGCCACGGCCGCGTCGATCGCCGCCGCCGGCAGCGCACGGTGATGCCGGGCACCGGCAACCGCTGCCGCATCGGCGAGCGCCGCCTGCTCCTGCGCGCGCACCGTCTTCGTGGTGTAGCGCCCGGCCGCCTCGCCGCTCGCCCGGTCGTACAGCGGCAAGGTCTCCGCATGGCCGAGCACCGCCGCCTTCGTGGCCGCACGTTCGTCGTCGTCGGCAATGTGCTTGGCCAGATGCCGGTCGAGATCCCGCTCGGAAAACGTCGCGTTGTGTTCGCGTCAGCGTCGCCAGCACCTGATCCGGATCGCGCGCCGCCGCCTCGTTGGCCTGCCGCAGCGTCTCCGCCCGTTCGCCGATCGCCGGAGTCCGCCTTGCGCATCCGCACCGGGCCGATGTGCTCCTGCGCGTGCGTCGCAGCCGGGTCAACCCGGATGCCCAGCCCGTGTTCCACGAAATACCGATTCTGGTGATCGCGCCACAGCTCGCCCCAGGCCTCGCCGTCGGCGACCACGGCGCGCCCGCCGGCGCGGCGCACCTCGGGGTCGAGGTCCCGCGCCTTCTTCGCCGCGAACCCCTCACCCTCCAGCCGGCGCGTGGTGATCAGCAGATGCGCGTGCCAGTTCGCCCGCTCGGACTCGCTCTCTCCCTCATGTGGCGCGTGCACGTCGAGCTGCACCGCCAGGCCCTTGGCCACGAAGTGCTGCTCGGCGAACGATCGCGCCAGATCGATGCGGTCCTCGTCGGTCAGTTCCGGTATTCGCCGGCAGCGCCAGCACGATCTCGCGGGCGACCTGCGCGTCCTTGCGTTTCTCCGCCGCTTCCGCGGCATTCCACAGCACCGCGCTGTCGGCGAACCGCGCGATCGGCACCGTCGGGCAACAGCACCTCATGGTGCTCAGGCGCGTCGCGGTGCTTGAAGTAGTACAGCTCGCCGGTGCGGTCCGACGTGATGGCGGCGCGCTCGTTGTAGGCCGCCGAGCGCACGGCGCTGCCGCCGGTGCTGCGGGAGATGTAGCGCGCGCGGGCGAACTGGATGGCCACGCCGGCACCTTGATCGATCGCTGGTGACGCTTCGCAACTCGCATTGCCGTGCAATGCATATTGCGTCTGCACGCCATCGCTTCACTTCGTTCCGCTGGTGCAGAACCCGCTGCGCGGTGGTGCGCTCGCCGTTCGTATCAACGCACTTGTCACGCTGAAAACTCATCAGCCCGACTGCGGAATCTCGCTTTCGTGCCTTGGCACAGTCGATCTGTCGTACCTACCATCGTTCTCGCCAACACCGCCATTCATCAGCGACAGACAACGGAGTTTTGCATCGTCACGATCCGCATCATGATGCGCCGCGCATCTGATCACGCGCGACCATCATTCATAACGCCAACACCCAAGGAAGCATCGTCAATCGCGATGTCAGCCGCGGCGCTGAGTCTATGCTCTGGTACACGAGGGAAAACACATGGTCCGTTCGCTGGCCGAGCGTCTGCGCGCGCATGAACAACAGAAAGCCAGGCTCGCCGAACAGGAAGCCAAGCTCAAGGACGCCGGGCGCAAGGCTCGCACGCGCCGGCTGATCGAAGCCGGCGGCCTGATCGACAAGGCCGGCCTGCTCGATCTCGATAGCAACGCGCTCTACGGCGCACTGCTGTCGCTTGCGCGACGGCGCCGACGACAAGAACCAGATCGAGAAATGGGCCGCCCTGGGTGGACGCACCTTCGCCCGCGAGGCACGCCTGCGCGACGAAGGCAAGGAAGCCGTCGTGCTCACCTTCCCCGCGCCCCTCGCCAAGGAGGCGACGACCACGCTGCGCCAGGCCGGATTCCGCTTCAGCAAGGTCATGCAGCACTGGGAAGGCCTGGCCCGCTTCGCCGATGCCGAGCGCCTCGCCCAGGCACAGGGCGGAGTGGCGCGGCGTGTTGCCGCTGCCCCTGCCCTTCCCGCCTCTACGCCTGTGCGGCCGGAAGCAGCGGAGTGATTGGAGTTGCAGGCGACCTCAGCCCATGACTGATGACGAACGTGCGTCTCAGGTCCGCGCCCTGCTTTGGGAACACGCGCACCCAACGCTTCGCAATATAGACTGCACGCGGATTGCCAAGCTTACTGAGCAAATCCTGGGGGTCGTGACCGATCGAAGGCTGTGGACCAAGTGGGGGAAGGACCGCGAAGAGCTTGCCGAGCGGGCAGCGAACATCTGGATTCCGACGGCGGACTTGCTGGAGGCCCTGAACGCCCTTCCTGGTCCGAAGCTGACCGAGGTCGATGTAGAGCAGCGCATTCGCGAGTTCCGTGAAGAGCGCTATGGCAACGGGTACCCGAAAAAGGAAGTCGAGGCCGAGGCGCTCGCCGCTTTTGCTGCGGAAAGGCAAAGGGCACCGAGTTCATGGCGACCCTTGGCTATATGGAGGAATGGTACTGGGGCATCGAAGAGCGGTTGCGCCAGAAGGCGGAGAGGGAACGCCGCGAGCGGCTCGCCGAAGAGAAGCGCCTTGCCGAAGCGCGTCTACGCAACGGAGCTGACTGCCCCTGGACCGCGGCGACTGGGATCCCCGATCTGCATTGCTTCAAGAACGGACGCCTCTATCGGCTTCGCGCCCTGCAGACCACCGGCAAATACGAACCGGCGTTTGAAGTGCTGCGTGTCGATCACCTGGAGGCAAAACGTGGCCGACCGGTCGGGCGCTACCGCACCAGGGGCGAAGCCAGCGAGGCAGTGGCAAACGTCGCTTACCAGGAGGAGGACCTGTAAGCCCGATTGGAACGAAACACTACGCCGATTCCCGAACTCTGCGGGCGGTTCATGGCTGAGGCCTGTGATACATGTTATGGCTTGCAAAGCGCAATATTCACCTCACTCCCCGCCCTCTCCACTCTGTCCAGCTCTCTCCAAATCAGTCGTGGGTCCGGTCAGTTTCCAGGATTGTAAGCCGCGCCTCGATCCTTTTTAGACTTCGTGCGATAGCAGACACCGCCACCCCGAGAGCCGCTAAACCAATGATGCCGGTGCCTTCTGCCGGATCGAATGGCAGTCCGTTTGCGCGGCCAAGTTCGTGCAGCGCTAAGCAGATCAGGGCGATAGCTAAGATCAGCCAACCAACGACATTGACAACCCAAGCATAGCTCGCGCGATTCATGGCTGAATCTCCTTGGCTGCGAAACACAATATTTCCGTTCTCCCTCCCCTTCACACTCCGTCCCGTGCTCTCCGAACGCACCTCTTTCAGTCGCTGACGCGCCTGGCGAGAGGCGCTGCCTCTCGCGCTCTCCGGGATATTTGCAGCAAGGAAATTGTCAGACGAAGACCACAGGACGCGCTTCGAACGATCCGAACAGACCGCCGGCCGAACCTATCTGAGTCGCCGATTCCGCCGCCACAACATTTGCACTGCGACGGATCACCGCACGAT
Organism: uncultured Alphaproteobacteria bacterium; assembly: GCA_963733475.1. Classification (GTDB taxonomy): domain Bacteria; phylum Pseudomonadota; class Alphaproteobacteria; order Acetobacterales; family Acetobacteraceae; genus JAMXLO01. The sequence goes on from CAVTEC010000001.1 coordinate 4,242, forward strand.
GGCGCTGGCCGGAATCGGTCAGCGGCGCTTGCGTCCGGCCACCCTTCGCGGTGCGCGACTACCGGCCTTTCGGCCAAGGCCGATCTTCTTCGCCAGCGCCGATCGCACCTTGGCGTAGTCCGCCGCGACCACGGGATAGCTGCGCGGCAGGTCATACCGCTCGCGATATTCGGCCGGCGTGAGCTGGTGTTCCGTGTGAAGGTGGCGCTTGAGCATGCTGAAGGGCTGGCCGCAGGCGAGACAGATAAGCCGATTGGGAAAGACGGATTTCTTCACCTCCACCACAGGGGCCGGCTTGGCAGAGGCTGCGGCCGTAGCGGCGGCCGACGCCCCGGCCGTCGACAGGCTCCGATAGACGGCGCGTATCAGCTCCGGCAGTTGGTCGCCCGGCAGTCGATTGTTGGTCACATAACCCGCCACTACTTCAGCCGTGAGACCGAGAACTGCTCCGTCCATTGTCCTGTTTTCTCCTGCAAGCAGGTCCACTTCTATCCCCAGCCACCGAAGACTGACAATGTTTCGCGGCCGTCCCATGCTCAATCGAACAGATTGAGCTGCTCCCGGTAGGTCGCCGGCCGATCGGCCGGCCGCTCCGGTGGCGATCGATCTTGTCCGGCTTCGGGCTCGCTCGGGGTCGCCTCGGCCGCTTCCGGCGATAGCGCGGCATCATGGCCGCACTCCCCATTCACCCACGCATCGAACCGGTCCTTGTGGGTGACATAGAAGCCGGCGAAGGCCGGCGTATTGGCAATGTCGAACACTTCGCCGCTGAGCGTATTGCCGCGCCGGATCGTGGCGGGGATCCCGCGCAGGCTGGTTTGCAGGTAGGTCATCCTGAAGCACAGCGACGAAATGTCGGTGCCGTCCACGTAGAGCTGGCGGCCGATATCGAAGCCCCTGGCCTCGATCACGTCGGCCGCGGCGATGATCATGCCCCCTGCCCCGCACGCCGGCTCCTGCACCGTGACGAAGCCTTGCTCGGCGATGATCTCGTCCACGGTGTCGAAGGTCATCTCCGCCATCATGCGGCTCAAATCATAGGGCGTGAAAAACTGCCCCATATGCTGGCTGGATAGCTCCAGCTCCACCACGACCTGGCCAAGGAAGTCGCAGCCGCCCTCCTGCGAGGGCAAGTGCGGTGATGCCGAGAAGCTCGGGCATCGCCCGCACGTCCTCCGGCGTGTTCCGCCGGACCACGGCCATGTACTGCTCCTCGATCGCGTCGGCGGCCGGACCTGGCGGCAGCGTCGTCTTGCGGATGGCACACATCGCCATTTCCAGGAAATCCGCCAGCACGTCGTGGCGCTCGCGGTGACGGGACAGGCCGCTCAAACGCCTTGATGAACTGCTTTCGGAGATCGGCAGGCGTCGGCACGCATCGTCATTTCTCCCCGCCTCACGGGGTGCTGGTGCTCATGCTGTGGTGGTCGGCTTCCCGTGCTTTCTGAGCAGATCGGCGATCGCCTCGCCGAGAAGCGCCTCCGTCGTGGTGTCGTGCTCCACAGCCAAGCTCTTGAGCTGCTTGTGCATGGCGGGATCGAGGGCCGCCGTCACCTTCTTCTTCCCGGCGCGCGTCGCGGCATAGAACCCGGCTGGTCGCGCCGACGGCGGGGCTGCGATTGGGGCTACAGGGGGCGGTGAGGCTCCCGGCTCGGGCCGCACGGCCTGCCGCATGCTCTCTGCCAAGCTTGGGCGTTTTCCTGTCATGCCATGCCTCGAATCAATTCGTTGCCATGCTGCCACTTTGCCACATTGCTGGCAATATGGCAGTTAGGCAATAGGGCAAAGCGGCAACTAGGCAATCATGCCCCGAAGCCAGCTATAGAGGCTGGCGATCTCCTCAGCCGCCTTCCCTCCCCGCTCGTATTCCTGTGCGGTCTGCCCGGCGGTGAGCGCGTGGGCATAGGCGGCGCGCTGCTGCAGGGCCACAGGGGCGACATCGAGGCCATGCACGGCGACGGCCGCGCGGGCATCGGCCAGCACGTTCGATGCTCGGGGGGAATGGTGTTCAGCACAACATAGGCTGGCTTACCCGCAAGCTTGACGGCGCGGGCCGTCGATCCGATCGCGCGTAGATCGAGGATCCCCGGACGGCAGGGGATCAGCACCAGGTCGGCCGCTTCGGCGGCGGCAAGCGCCACGTCACCGGAGTGTGGTGCTGTGTCGATGATCGCGATATCAGCCCCGCCGCTCTCCGCCGCCCGCAAGGCTTGCGGAAGGCGCGACGGCGGCGCGGACACAATGACCGGCACCTCACTGGTGCGGCTATCTTTCCAGCCGGCGGCGCTCGCCTGCGGATCGAGGTCGATCACCACGGCCGCCTGTCCCGCCTGCTGCGCAGCAACAGCGAGATGCAGGGAGATGGTGGTTTTCCCAGTGCCGCCTTTTTGGCTCAAGATCGCGATTGTCCGCATAGCTTCCTCATTGCCAGTTTGCCGTATTGCCAGCAACGGGGCAAATAGGCTTGCCTAATTGCTGGCAAACTACTCGCGATTCGGTCAAATTCCAAGGAAAACCACCGTTGCCAGTTTGCTGGCAATATGGCAACTAGGATTGCTGGCAAAAGCATATACTTCTTGTTCGACGCCGCACGGCGAGCTCGGTTATGCGAAGGAAGCCGGGCGAGGGGGCCTACATCGGGACCTATTATGCGGCACCCGCGTTCATCACCGCACGCACTGGCGCATCACCGAAGACACACAGCGGCAACCATATTTCCGTATATCGCATAAATAATATGTAATAATGACCAATTAATGCTGAACGAGGATAGGTCTACACATCCGCACTGTTGCGGCGGCGAGATACGCTCGCCAGCCTTGTTCCTGGTCGGCTGGAGGGTTCCCGGTCATTGCCTCCGGGGCCGCAGCGCCTCCCAATTCTGAAGCCAATGCCTCTAGATCGATCTGCGCCGGAGGCGAGGGGTCGATAATGACGCCCCTCGACCCGACGCTTTCAGGCGGCTACGGCGCACAGGGCGGGTCAAGGCCCGAAGCCCGAGGGGCCGCAGAGCGGCGGCCTTGACGCGGCCGAGCACCGTGGCACTTGAATTGTCCGGTGAAATGGCGTACATTATGGCTGGAAAGTGAGGCTCTATGATGCCGTCCGAAACCACCCGCACCGCGCGCCTCGAAGCGAGGATTGCCCCCGAGACGCTCGCCGTCGTCAAGCGCGCGGCCGAACTCCAGGGCCGCAGCGTCAGCGATTTCGTGGTCGCCGCCGCCGAGGACGCGGCGCAACGGACGATCGAGGAAACCAGCGTGATCCGGCTGTCGGTCGCCGATCAACGCCGGTTTGTCGATCTTCTTCTCAATCCGCCGCCGCTGTCACCGGCGATGGAACGCGCGCGCGAGGCCCACCGGCGGCTGGCTCTGGGGATTGAGTGACGGCTCAGTTTCCGGTCGAAGTTCTCGGCTCCGGCCACGACAGGAAGGCGTTTTCCTGCGGCGTTCCCGCGCTTGACCGATACTTTCGCGAGCAGGTGACGCAGGATGTGCGCCGCCTTGTCACGGCCTGCTATGTGACTGTCGAGGCGGCGACGGGGAAGGTTGCGGGGTACTACACGCTCGCCGCGAGCAGCATACCCCTGGCGGAAATGCCCGAGCCTCTCGCCAAGCGATTGCCGCGTTACCCTCTGGTGCCGGTCGCCCGGCTCGGCCGTCTTGCCGTTGATGCCGCTTACCGGGGCCGTCAGCTTGGGGCGATGCTGCTATGGGACGCGGCGACCCGTGCGGCGCGGTCAGAGGTGGCGGTGTTCGCGCTCGTGGTTGACGCCAAGGATGACGCCGCGGAAGCCTTCTATGTGCATCATGGGTTTGTCCGCTTCGACAGTCTGCCGCGTCAGCTCATTTTCCCGCTGACGAATTTCATTGCCAAAACCTGAAACGGATCAGATTGGCGTGCTATGAGCGTGGTGCGGCCCGGTGGCGAAATGGGAACGCTGCGGTCTGCAAAACCGCCATGAGCCGGTTGAACTCCGGCCCGGGCCTCCACCACGCTGCGTGCTGAATGTCGGGCGATCTGGCCCCAGACTTACGCGACGCAAGGCCTAGTCTTTATGCAACACCAGCAAAGGCCGCGCCCAACCGTCGACTATTTTACCCGCGCGCCCACAGGTCATAGATGCGGGCGATCTGGTGTCTCCCGATTGAATCGGAGAGTGGCCCGGTGCCGATGCCGTACACATCGTGGCCGGCGTCGATCAGACGGCAGGCCGCTTCGATGGCAAGCTCGGGGGTTGGGTACCTGACGACGTGATCCGCCGAGCCGTCCCGGTATTGGACGTGCCAAGTCATGTCGTCGAGATTGAATCTTCGGCATGGCGGTTAGCAAGCAGGTACCTTCTACCTACGGCACCGAGGTGGCTTGCTGATCTGGATCAATGCAGGTGCCCTCGGACGGCGTAAATTTTCTGGCTGGGAAGAGGGCAGGGAGGTTCGGCATGTCGCGGGGGCCGCATCTGAAACCGGGCGAGCTGGCGCCCGCGACCGGGGGCTATCAGGAACACAACGTCTTCGGCACGCCGACTGATCGGCGTGTCGATGTGAATCATGGCGAGCCGCTGCCGTTGGCGCCGCTGGGTTTCACATGGCAAGTGATTGTGCTGGACGACGAATAGCGCCCCCACGGCCGGCTGGTACCAAACCTGCAATTTCCTTGATTAAATATGCCTAGCGGAGCGCGAGGCCGGCAATGAGGCCTCGCACGGCGCGTAGCGCCGTATCTCGGGCGTAGCCGGAGACAAAGGAAGAGTTTGCGCGCCTTTGGCGCGCTCCGCATCTCTTTGCTGTTGGTGGGTGTCAGCTCATGTGGCTGGCAGAGAAATTGAATCTGGGGAGTGTTTCTCTGCATGGCGTGCAGTCCGGTAAAACTCACGAGTCGCGCCCGATCATCGTCCTCGCGAGCTGCGCCAGCGCCGCCGCCACGCTGCCCGGCGGATCGCAACCGAGGATCCCGATCGCCGTCCGCATGCCGCCGCCCTGACGCATTTCCTCGGCCGCCTGGTCAAGCTGAGAGGGCAGGGGGGGCGTAGCGCCCCACGCCTCGGGCCACGGCGCGGCCGGCTCTGCGGCGGGCCTGTAGCCGTGCCATTGCGTCGACGGCAGCACCGCATAGGCGTTTGTGTCTTGCTG
>CAVTEC010000002.1:0-13714 GCA_963733475.1 uncultured Alphaproteobacteria bacterium
CCTCAACCAGACACTGGCGAACCCTGTGGACGGTCGCGAGGCTGGTGTCGAGGGCCTTCACGATACGGCCGTCGCTCCAGGCTTCGCCGACCTCGGAAATGTCTGCCTTGAGCAAGATGCGTGCCCTGAGGATCGCGCTGGCCGAATGTTTGCCCTTGCCGATAAGCGCTTCCAGCCGCGCGCGTTCCTCCGCGTCCAGCCGAACCACATACTTCTTCACGACGACCTCTGACATGTCCCAAATCCTGGCCAACGTTGACGACGTTGCGAGTAAGTCACAAACTGCCGTCAGGTTCAATGACGCGGGCGACTAGCCCAAATCGCTAAGTAAGGAGCCCGGCCGATGACCGCACGACGATCTACGCACTTGACTGTTGAACAGTGTGCCGAGATGGCTGATGTGTGCGTCGCTGCTCGCCGGCCCGAGTTAATCTCGGCGTTTATACGCTGCGGCACCCACCCCGAGGACGCGCGACGGTTGCTGGCAGCACCGACCACAAACGCTGAACCGTTCAACCCCGAGCAGCTGAACCCGCAGGCGTTGGAAGAGCTTGTCGCCGAGCGCTTCAGCTTTGCGTCGCTCAGCGGTGAAAGGGAGATCACGCGATGACTGACGCTCCACGCCCTAGCGCGACGCATACGTACCATCGGACGCAAGCAAGGAGGAGGATCTCGGTTGGCAACCGACGAGAACACGGACATGCAGGATTTCCGAGAAACGCGCGGAAGCCTGCGAGTGGTTTGCCAAGACAGCATCATCTGCCGAGAATCAAAAGAACCATGCTCTATCTGGCCTCATGGTGGAACGCTTTGGCGATCCGGGACGAGGGCAAGCAAAAGCCACCCGATCTTAACTATGATTCCTCTGGCAGCAGTTGGCTGCACTCCCGCTGGTTGGGCCGGTGGCCCTCAACGGGTTATCCTGCTAACTTGGAACTATGATTTGCGTGCGAGCAAGCCTCGCCGTGGTCGGGGTCGGCGGCCTGTTGTGGGCATCGCCAGCGCATTGCGCCACGCCGGCGCGCGAAGCACTGGTGATCGGCAACGGCACCTACGACACACTGCCATTGCTGCCGGCGTGCCTCGCGTCAGCGTACGCAGTTGCGGCAGCGTTGCGCGGCGCGGGCTTCCACGTGACCGAGCGCGAGGACGCCTCGCGCGGTGCCATTGGTGGCGCGATCGACGAGTTCTCCGGTTTGCTCGCCACTTCGCCCGGAGCGATCGCCGTTATCTACAGTTGTGGTTACGCCGAAACATTCAATGATCGCCCTTTCCTGCTGCCGGTGTCGGTGAGCATCACGCGCCCTCCCGACGTCCTCACTCAGGGCGTACTGGCGAAGTATCTGATCGACGTGATCACGCGCGGCGGCGTCGGACCAAGCGTCGTAGCAATCGACGTGGTTCCAGTGCCCGAGTCGGCCGGACCCATGCGCCTCGACGTGCTGATCCAGGACAGCCTGCCGAACGATCTCGGCATGATCGGCGTGAGCCAGAGCCCGCCGGGCAACGCGCCCACGCCTCTCGCGGTCGCCCTGGTGGCCGGCCTGAAAGGCCCCGACGTGCAGACTGGCGCGCTGCTCACGGGCGTGCAGCGACAGCTTGCTGCCAGCAACGCGGTGACGGTTGCCGCGCAGCATCTGCCTGTCACGTCGGGCTTCCTCGTGGGCGCACCACCACCCCCTCCACCGCTGCCGCCAGCAGTCGCAGTAACGGCGCCGCCAGCGGTCGCGGCAACGGCGCCAGCACCAACCCCGGCTCCGCCAAGCGCCATCGCGATGCCGGCGGAAGAACAGATGAGCGCGAACGTCCGGCGTTGGGTGCAGACGGCGCTCGCGAAGCTCGGCTATTATGACGGTCGGATCGACGGCGACTTCGGTCCCGACACACAGGCCGCGATCCGGCGCTATCAACATGAACTCGGAGCCGACATGACCGGCCATCTAACCCCTGCGCAGGCGGTCGGGCTGGTCAACCGCCAGTGACGGCTATCCACGTCGGGCGCTTAGAGCCCGGAAGTAACGGAACGCTCGGCTGGGCCTTGTCACGTTGACGACAAAACGCCGAAGGAGGGAGCGCAGCCTATTGCATCAGGCGATGGCGGCCACGGCCACCCTCCAAGGTCGCGATTGTTGCGAGCTATGCAATTGGCCGGTTGCTCGGCTTGCCGCCTCGTATGGCGACTCTGGTGGCGTGCGGCAACTCAAACTGTGGTAACTCAGCGATTGCCGTGGTTGCACCCGTGATCGGAGCGGACGGCAAGGATGTCTCGGCAGGCGACCATGACCGGATTCCACCGTCGGTGGTTCGCGTTATATTACTCTTCGGGCAAGCCAGCGAGGCGAAGCGCGTCAAGGATACGTTCATTCTCGCGCCAATAGATCGGGCTTACCGCGGTGGGCGGCATCGAAGAGCGCTCTTCGACGAATCGTTTGATGGTGAAGTCCGGGATCGAGTTCAGCGACCTTCGATAGTTGCAGTGTCGCAGCCTGGACATTGCTGGCCGGCCCCGAACCAGACTGTCGCAAATTCCCGTGTCAGCCACCAGCAAGGCGGGAGGTTGCGTCCGCATTCAGTCGAGCTTGCAGCTGCCGTCTACCCAGAGGCCCAAATCTCTCTCGGAGAGAGAGGCGTTATCCTGAGCCCGTCACGGCCGGCGATCGCCAAGGCGTAAGCGCCACCAAACTCCAAGCGCTCTCCTCGCAAATCCGCCACCAAACTCCACGGTGGTCGGCCAAATCTACCCAGGATGCCACCAAACTCCAACGGATTTAGGCCAGAACCGCCCAAGGACGTGGAGTTCGGTGGCGCTTTGGATGTGGAGTTCAGTGGCGCGGTCGTGGAGTTCACTGGCGGGGATGTAGAGTTCGGTGGCGCTTCGATGTGGAGTTTGGTGGCGCCCCTCTCGTTCAGATGTCGTAGGGGGTTATCTGCCACTTTTCCAGCTCAGGTCCGTGCCTTAGCTGGCACGCTGGACGCCTGCCGCGATCGGCGGATCTTCTGCTTTGTGGGATATGCCTAGTACCTCGTCGAAGAGTTGCATGTGGCGGGCCTCCATGTCGTGTGCACGCCCGCTCGGGATGCGGAGCCGTAACCCGTGCCGGAGCAGCCCTTCAACGCGGAACCAACACCGGCGACGCCGATATGACATTGACGGACCGCTTGGGCCTGTGAATGTGCGTGGTCAGTGCTACATATGCACGAATGGCGCACATAGAGAGACCCATGCTGACGGCTCTACTTGCAGACATCCGGGAGCGTGACTTCGTGTCACCGCAACGAATGAGCCGGCGGCTTCGCTTGCCGCTTACAGACTTGGCAAAGCTTGCTCACTTACACCGCAACACGCTTACCCAACGGCCGGAATCGCCGCTTGTCCAGAAGAGCTTGGAGCCCGTGGTGCGGATCCTCGCTGCGGCCGAGCAACTGACGGGCGATCCCGATCGGGCGATCGTCTGGTTTCGACACCAACCGATTGCCGGGCATGACGGGCGCACAGCGCTCGAACTTGTTGAGGCCGGTCACGCAGATGCCGTCCTTGCGCACCTGGAGGACCTTCGGGACGGCGCCTACGCGTGACCTGGCGCTTCGAAGCAGCGGGGCATCTGGCTGTCAAGGGCCGTTTCTGGCGCATGCTGGCACCGCGATGGGCCTTCGATCCGTTGTCAGGCGCCGGGGCGGCTCGTGCCGGCGGCCGGTGGAACGAGCCTGGTCAGGCAGCGCTCTATCTTTCCAATAGCCATGCAACAGCCATCGCCGAATATCAGCAGGACCTGCCTCGCCCCGGTACGCTGACGGCCTACGACGTGGACGCCCAAGCAATATTGGACCTCGCCGACCTCTCCGTTCGGCAAGCCATTGGCATCGACGACCCATTCCTACGGCAGCCCTGGAAGCATATCCGGGACGTCGAGCGCCGACGGCCACCGTCCTGGGATTTCGTAGTGGCCGTGGTGTCGCGCGGATGGCATGGTCTGCGCGTGCCCTCTGTACAGACGCCAGGAACGAACCTGGTGCTGTGGCGGTGGAACGAGACCGACGCACCCATCGTCGGGCACATCGATCCACTTGGGGATTTGCCGCGCGATCAAGCCTCCTGGCAAAGCTGAGCGCGATAGCCCGCAGGGAGCCGACGGGGAACAATCCAGGAAGCATATGTCCACCTGCGGCACACAAATGGCAGTTCAAGGCGAGATGCTGCGAGAGCACGTTTTGTTTGGTGGCCGGATTGTGCCGACGGTGTAGCGGTGATGACCTCACAGGCCCAGATGACCGAGGCGGGAGGGAGGCTCGCCCTGATGATCGGCCTGCGAGGCTATCACCCGTGTTCCAGGCCGGCGATTAGGCAGACCGTGACTGCAACCCCAGTGGGAGCAGCCAATGAGCCAATGAGCGGGTCCGCTACTCTCCGGTCTCCGCATAGCTTTGCCCGCCGCACCACCACATGGAGAGCATCAGGATCCCTGGGGTATTCACGCCGCGACAGCTTGAGCGGAATCGGCGGAATTGTCGTTCGCCAGCCCAGGGTACCATTTCTCGAAGAGCGGCCGGAGCGTGCCATCGAGGGTGCGAGTTCGGGTCTGCAGCAGCAGGTGCGCACCACGCTTCGTCCATTGCATCTGCTGGCGCTTGGCGAAGCGCTTGCTGATGACGGCGTTCACTGTGGATTCCGCCAGGCACGATGAGATGCGCTCGCCTGCACGGAACCGCTCACCGTAGTTGATCAGGCTGCCCGTGTTCGACCTGATATAGACGGCGAATTCGTGGACCGATTTGGCGAACTTGCGCAGGTTCGGGTAGTCGACCTCCAATCCATCCACGTCATCTTCGAGCGTCTCGATAGCCTCTTGAGCACGGTGCTGATTGCCGTGCCAGAGCAGCCACTTGCTCCGTTCCAGCTCGGCCAATAGACGAGCACCAGCGACCTCGTCGTGGTGAGCGACGCCGCGCGCATACTGCTCCAGCACTGTCACGCGCATCGTGATGTGAAACCAATCGAGGACGTGCTCCGACCCAGGGGTGACGAGCTCCGTCAGCGCACGGATTTCCTCGCCGCCGTCGGTCAGAAAGGTGACGTCCTGGTTTGCCTGTAGACCCTGGCTCTTGAGCACGTCGAACAGCCGGCGCTTCGGTTTGGCGTCGTAGCCATGCACCAGACCGACGTAACGGGCATCACGATCTTCGGGCACCGACCGGCCAACGATGACCTCGAAGTTGGTCTTCCGGTCTTCCCAGTCGCGGACGTAGCCGCCGTCCAGGCCGACCGCGATGCGTCCCTCGGGGATGGGCAGTTTGGCCCACTCGGCTGGGCAGCCATCGATGAAGCAGGACCGTTCCTCTGCGAGTTCGGTCTCGGCACGCTCGGCCACACGCAGGACGTGCTCACGCAGCGTGGTGGCGTTGGCACCGGATGCAATCGGCAGGATGTCGGCGAGAAGTCCAGCTGCGGCGGCGTATGGCACGAGCGACGCCCAGCGTGCCTCCAGATAGAGCCGCTCCGGTGCGACATAATCGGGAAGCAGGTTGCGCAGCGGCGACGCGGTCGCGGGGCTGTCCGTGCTCTGGCACGAGCAGCGGTGCAGTCTCGGGCTGGCGATCTGAACATCGCCATAGAGTGTGAGGAAGACGACGGAGTGGCTACCCTTGCTGTGCCGGCGCGCGCCGCAGGTCTCGCAACAACGATTCAGCTCCGCCCATGACGTGACCTGAGCACTGACGATGCGTTGCTGAACGGCGGACATCAGCGCTTTGCCATCCGCGATCGACAGGCCAACATCCTCTGGCCGCTCCGTTCGCTTCTCGAGTACCGCGGCCTCCATGGCATCGCCGACGGCGCCGTCATCGCTGGTGATCTGGAGCAGGACCCTGACACGCATGATGATCTCCGCTGCGGGATCGCCGGGCAAAGGAGCTTTCCACAATAGCCGGAGTGGAAAGCTCAACGCCGGTCCGGCATGCCGGCGCCCGGCAATCCTGCCGCATACGGCGCGTCTGGCGCTATGGGTTTGCGCCCCGAAAGAGAATGAGCAAACTGGATCATGGCTTCTGTCGCACGGATTGCCGCCGCCATCGCCGCTATCCTCGTCCGCGAGGGGGTGAACTACGCGCAGAGCAAGACGGTGTTCAAAGCTGCCCGCCGGCGTGCCGGCTTGCATGCTGCGCCCGAGCATCGGGCAAGCGTCCAGCGGCTGACGGTCGAGGAAGAATTGAGCTTCCTCGACCAGGCCTATGCCCAAAGCGGACGCACCGGGCTGATGCTGCAAACCTTACTGGAGACCGGTGCCCGCGCCTCCGAGCTGGTCCAGCTCAGGGTCGCCGGACGCGTGATCACGATCCGTCGGGGCAAGGGCAGCAAACACCGCGAGGTGCCGATCCGGCGCGAGCTGGCCCAGTTGCTCCGTCTGCATATCGGCACGCGCCGGGCGGGGCCGTTGTTCGCCAGCCGCCAGCGGGGCTCCGGTTCGATACCTTATATGCTGACGCGCCAGCGCGTCGGCCAGGTGGTCCGCGAGGTGGCGTGTGCCGCCGCGATCACCAAGCGCGTCTATCCACACCTGTTGCGCCACACCGTGGCGACGCGCCTGCTGGCGCTCGGGATGGACATCACCGACCTGCAGCGTTTCCTCGGCCACGAGAGCATCATCACCACCCGCCTCTATGCCGAGACCACCGCGGCAACATTGCAGCGCAAGTTCGACCGCCTGACCGATCCGGCCGCCCATGCACTGGTGAGTAGCATCAGGCAACAGCAAGGAGATGACGCTGCACTGCTTGCCGCCGACTTGCTCGCACAGCGGCGGGCAGAGCGCCTCACCACTGCTGATGCATGAGGATGCGGTGCTCGCCGGCGCGAAGCCGGGCGTTGACGTCGCGCCGCGAGAACGGCCGCCCTTGGGCTTCCTCGCGAGCCCTGGCCCGTTCCACGGCATCCTCCAGACGCCAGCGCGTCTCCTGGTCGAGCGCGATCTTCTCCGACTCGTCCTTCTGCACAACGTCCTGGAGAACCTCGACCATGGTGTCCAGATCTTCAAACGCTTCGAATGAAAGCCAATCGTTGCGGTGGTCCATGAAGCTCTCCGGGCCGCCACAATCCTCGGGCGGACAGGCCCCGTCGCCCCCGGTGCAAACGGGATAGGTTTTCCGAGCCTCTCGCTCCAGGCGATCTTCGATGCGGACCTCATGGCGCCAGGGAATGTTCAGGTCGTACTCATAGATGAGCCGCGCCCCCTTGCGGAAGCGCAGGTCCGCCAGGGTCACGTCCGGTGACGACGCCGACAGTTCCCAGGAGCCGTAACGCGCCGCTCGCAACCCGAAAACGTAGAGGTGGATGCCGTCCCAACCCATGGCCACCTGGATCACGCCATGCAGTTCACGAAGCGAGAAGCTCGCCAGCACCAGGACGCGCCGCCACACCATCGGACTGATCCCAACCAGCCAGACTTTGACCTGCAGCACCGCGTCGGCGTTCACGGCGCCATCCGAGGAAGGTGCGACCGCGGCCGGCGGCTTCAGCCGTCGTTTCATCCAGCCAGGTTACCGCCTCCCGGCCCACCCGTCGCCGGGCACCCCAGGGATCCTGATGCTCTCCCACATCGGTGTGCCGATGTAAGAGGGCACAGTAGACGGGACCGCCACTCTATTGATCAAGCAACAATAGAGCGCAGCGCCACGGCCACCTCTGATACGCAGCGTTCAAATGCGGCGAGGGAGGTGTAGCGCTCGACGTGCGCTGCGGACTCAGCGACGAGGCAACCTCCCGAGGCGATAACGCCGCCTTCGAGCATGAGGTTGTCGCGCAAAGTGAAGGACTCGATGGCCGTGCCGTCACTGTCTTCGTGCACGCCGGTTGGCCGCTCGCGGACCCTACCGCCACAGAACTCCACGACCCGGTCGAAGAGAGGCCGGTCATCGTTGGTATAGGCGAATATCGGCCGTCCGAGCGCGCGCATGAAGCCCATCTCGTAAGCCGAGCCTACGTCGGCGCTCGGCCCCCGAAACGGGGTGAGGTTGACGATCATGGCGTCACAAGTCCGCATGGCACGCTCCATCGCACGGCTGATCGCGAGACCGCGTTCGGGAAGCGTCATCGACGGGCTACAGGCTTCTTCCTCATCGGCCGGGAATACTCCGATGAGGCCGTGACACTCGCAGATCGCGCGCTTGCGCAGGCCGATCTCACGGGCATTGGCGAGAAAGACCTCGGGTCCCGCAAGGTAGACGCGCACAGTCATGCGATTTTCGTCTCCACCGTTGCCGCGTCCATGCCATTCGATCCGATCCGGCCGAATTCCGCGTCCACGATCCACATGCCAAGCAAGTCCTGACCGACCTCTATGCTCCATCTGTGCAGACGATTGGCGAGAGGGTTGCGTGCTTCTAGTCCAATCCATGTCCCAGCGATCATGTCGATATCCTCACGTGCCGCCCCGCGAATAGCGTGGATTTCATAACCAGGCGCGTCATCGCGCCACTTCCAGGACAGATATCCGCACCCACGAGCACGGTTTTTTTGGGCTCACCACCGGCATCGACTCACCGCCTGCCGCCCGTCACGATGGATTTTTGCTGACGACGAGGCCGTGTGGACTCTTGCGGGCGCCTTGCCGTGCGCCGGCGTGGCGAGCGAGCGCGGTCTGCACGGCCCTGAGCAGGAGTGCGCCAGCGTTTTCGAGACCAGAGGTACAACGCGACGATTCCGAAGCACACAGAAAGGAGGGCCCATCGATAAGTCGGTCCACTCATCACCCAAGAAAATGCCAAGCCCAGAAGGGCCCCTGTGTCCACAACAAACAGTGCGCCAAAGACGACACAGGCGATGAGCAGGGTCACTATCTTCATCGTGACATCACGATAGCATATATGCCCGACCGTATGAGTGCGACGAAGCGGCGCGACGGTTTGCAGTCATTCGGCGGCAGCGACCGCAAGTCGAAGTGTGAACCGAAATTTCAAGCTCTCTCACTCCGCAGCGATGCTGCGGCTTAGCTCGGATCGCATCAGGACAACATGGTCAATTGTGAACGCGGAATGGAGCGGCCGTGGTGTTGTGCAGCCCGAGTGCCCGGTGCATATGCATTATGTCAATACCCGCACAAAGTGCCACCTCGGCGGGCTTGGTCCGCGATACTGCGACCAGGCACCTTCTGTTGGGTCCCTTCGGCACCGTTTTCGCTTTAGAGTGAGAGTGGAGCCGGTTTTCCATGACGGGTTGACGGTCGGGAGAGAGGCTCCTGGCGCCCGTCGTGGAGATGACCCATGACGCATGTGGAAGTTCTAAATGCAGCTCGCGGCAGCACTGGCGGCTACAAGGTAGACGTGAGACGTGGTGAGCGGATCGGCCGAGTGTCTTCGGAGTGGTTTTCGCGGCCGGGGGACGAACGCTACCTATCCTTATCGGACTTGTTCGCGGCCGTCCGGGGACGAACCGAGCGCAGCCGGACCCGCACTGTCGAGAGCGCTGCGATCCGGGTGGAGGCCGGCCGCGACGACGCCGAGCGCCTGACACTGATGGTGCCGGGTGCGGACGCGCCGATCGCGCCGACGCATTGGAGCTTCGGCCAGCTCGCCAGTTTGGTTGGGGCACCTGCCGCTTACCTGCGCCAACTTCCCGCGCCGCTCGCCGGCATCAATCTCCAATACGGCCTGACTTCGCACCGCACAGAGCAGGTAAAGACTTTCGAGATCGAAGACGGCCGGGCCGAGTTGCGCGCCGTCACGGGCCCCGACTATGGCCGCATCTTCGATCACGAACTGGTCTCGGCCGTACAGCGCATTGCAGGCAGCGGCACAGGCGACACGCGCTGGAAGTACCAGGCGTGCTCGACTGGTCGACCGGCATCTACAACCCCCTCGTCGATGCCACCCAGGACACGACGACGCTGTATGCCTCCGACCGCGATGTCTTCCTCTTCCTGGTCGACGACCTCAATCCAATTGAGGCCGGCCGACTCCCCGACGGCTCGCCCGACCTCTACTTTCGCGGGTTCTACTGCTGGAACTCCGAGGTAGGCGCGAAGACGCTCGGCATCGCGAGCTTCGATCTCCGCGCCGTCTGCCAGAACCGCAATCTCTGGGGCGTCGAGGATTTCGAGGAGATCACCATCCGCCACTCGAAATACGCTGCCTCGCGCTTTGCCCACGAGGCGGCTCCGGCGCTGACCCGCTTTGCTGATTCCTCGCCTATGCCGTTCGTGAACGGCATCAAGGCGGCACGGGATAAGATCGTGGCGCACACGGATGACGACCGCAGCGAGTTTCTGCGCAAGCGTGGTTTTTCCAGGACCGACACGGCGAAAATCATCGAGACCGTGCTGGCCGAGGAGGGACGCAAGCCCGAGAGCGTGTTCGATTTCGTGCAGGGCATCACCGCGGTTCGCGCGGCAAGACGCACCAGGACGCGCGGCTCGACCTGGAAACACGCGCGAAAAAGCTGCTCGACCGGGCCGCCTGAGGTTCTCGAGCAAAAAACTCGGATGACATCTCCGGCGTTACGTTGTCAGCCTTTCCTGATCGTCGATTGTGCGGCGCTGCCTTCAGAGGAAGAGGGCGGCGCTGCGCTTCGTGACGGGTTGGAGGTCGAGAGAAAGGCTTTCGGCCGCCCGTCGCGGAGTATCAGCTCATGGCGACTGCCGTTCAGAAGATCACCCTCTCGCCCTCGCGCGACATTCCCTTCACAAACTTGTTCTCAGTCAGTCGAACGTCCGACGTGTGAAAGCCGGCGTCTCGGTGGAACAGCTGGCCGAGGACATCGCCCGGCGCGGCCTGCTACACGGCCTCAGCGTCAGAGCCAATGAATCGACACAGGCCGGCGTCGAGACCGGTATGTTTGAGATACCAGCCGGTGGCCGGCGCTATCGGGCACTGGAGCTGCTGGTGAAGCAGAAGCGCCTTGCCAAGACTGCGCCGGTTCCCGTGTCATCCGCGACAGGTGGTATTGCCGAGGAGGATCGGCTTGCCGAGAACGTCCAGCGTGCACCGCTGCATCCGCTCGACCAGTTCCGGGCTTTCCTGGCGCTGCGCGAGAAAGGCCAGTCCGAGGAGGAGATCGCTGCCGCCTTCTTTGTCTCGGTCAATGTCGTCAAGCAGCGGCTGAAGCTCGCATCGGTTTCTCCGAAGCTGCTCACATATATGCCGAAGACGGCATGGCGCTCGACCAGCTCATGGCCTTCACCGTGTCTGGGGCGATCATGAGCGGCAGGAGCAGGTTTTTGAGCGAACTTCAGGGCCTCCTACGATAAGCATCCCACCGCAATCCGGCGCATGGTCACCGAAGGTTCCGTCCGCGCCTCGGACAAGCGCGCGCAGTTCATCGGCGTGGACGCTTATGTCGTCGGCCGGTGGCATGGTGCTGCGCGATCTGTTCCAGGGCGACGATGGTGGCTGGCTGCAGGATGTGGGCGCTGGTCGATCGGATGGTGGCCGAAAACTCCAGGCTGAATTGCAGTAGTGATCTCCCGCTGAAGGCTGGAAGTGGATCGAGGTGGCACC
Source organism: uncultured Alphaproteobacteria bacterium (assembly GCA_963733475.1). Lineage (GTDB taxonomy): Bacteria > Pseudomonadota > Alphaproteobacteria > Acetobacterales > Acetobacteraceae > JAMXLO01. The sequence continues at coordinate 11,485 of CAVTEC010000002.1, forward strand.
CGACTTTGCTTACGGCCACGCCTTTCGGCCTGCGCCAGCTTCGCGGCGAGTACCGTCCAGCTGAGCTGCCGAGGAGAAACCACCCGCGACGCGTTCCAGGCCGAGTTCGACCAACTGTCCGAGGCTCGTATGCTTGATGCCGATGACTTGCCCGACGAGGTCGATGAGCGCCTGTCGGAGCTTGAGGAAGCCCTGGAAGTTCTTCGGCGCGCGACCAGTCGGTTTTTGACCCGGTCGAGATTGCGCGTGCCGGCGCCTTCGTCAGCATCCCACGGAGCGGCCACGTTGCGTGTCGCGCGTGGCTATGTCCGGTCAGAGGACGAATTATCGGCTGAGCCGGAGACGAATCCGGCGCCGGATGAAGAGGCTGTCCGCACCATGACGGTCAGCCGGAACCGCGGCAGCGGTATGGTGGTTGGAGACGAGCCTGTGTCCGAACCCGAGGAGGACGAAGGTCTGCCGCCCATCCCCGACCGGCTGATAACAGAGCTGACCTCACACCGCACGCTCGGCCTGCGCTACATTCTCGGCGAACAGCCGGATGTCGCCTTCCTCGCGGCTCTGCACGCCCTGACGCTCAAGGTCTTCTACCACTACGGCTTGGATAGCTGCCTGGAACTGGATCTGAAGAGCGTCAGTTTCAGCGCCCAGGCGACTGGGCTGAACGACAGCATCTCGGCCGAGGCAATCCGCGTTCGGCACGAGGCCTGGACAAAAGCCCTCCCGAAGGAATGGCCGATCTCTGGGAGGCGCTGCAAGCGTGGGACAGCGACAGTAGGACCCGTCTATTCGCCCACGTCGTGAGCCTGTCGGTCAACGCGGTGCACGAAGCCTGGAACCGGCGGCCGCGAGCATTCGACCATGCCGATCGTCTTGCCCAGGCAGTCGATCTCGATATGGCGGCGCTCGCATGGAAGCCGACCGTGGACAACTTCCTCGGTCGCGTGACCAAGGCTCGCATTCTCCAGGCCGTGGCAGAGGCGAAGGGACGGCATACCGCCGACCGGATCGCGCACCTGAAAAAAGGCGACATGGCCGCAGAAGCCGAAACACTGCTCGCCAACACGGGCTGGCTGCCCGAGCCACTGCGCACGCTGACGCGGGATGCCTCGACGCTTCCTCCAACCTTCGCCACCGATGAGAGCGTGGGGACCGAGGACTTCTATCGGCGTAGATACGCCTGCTGAGGGACACGATACGGTCTTGGTCGAACCCGAACACTCGAACGAGGACGACGCGTCCGCTGCCCATCCATCAGCGATGGCTGCCGAATAGTCCGAGCCAACAAGCCAATCCACCTGGGCCCGCCAGACGACGGCGGGCCCTTTTTCGTCTCGGAGGGCTCGATGAGGGAAAATGCCTCAGAGTTGGCGCATCGGCTCGCTGAACAGGCCGAAGCCGTGTGTCGTCATTATCTGTCCGCTGGTCGGCGGGAAGGCCGCTACTGGGTGGTCGGCGATGTTCGCAACACGCCAGGCCGCTCCATGTTCGTGCGACTCAGGAGTCGCCGAAGGGTCCAGCCGGCAAATGGACTGACGCCGCCACCGGCGAGCATGGGGACCTGCTGGACGTGATCCGGGGAAGCTGCGGCTTGGTCGACTTCAAGGATGTCGCCGATGAGGCCGATTCGTTCCTCAACTCCCGGCATCCTGAGCCGGAACCCAACCGAACTCGGCCGCGAACGTGGAACGCACCTGCCGGATCCGCGCGCGCGGCGAGACGGCTGTTTGCCATGTCGCAGCCCATCAGGGGCACGCTCGTAGAAGCCTATCTTCGTAACCGCGGCATCACGGCCTTGCACGAAACTGCAAGCCTGCGCTTCCACCCACACTGTTACTACCTGCCGGACCAGCACAGCCCGACCGAGACCTGGCCGGCGATGATCGCCGCCGCCACTGATCTCTACGGGCATTTGACCGGCGTGCATCGCACCTGGCTCGATCCTCGCGGCTTCAGCGAGGCAACGCTCGGTAAGGCGCCAATCGATACGCCAAGACGAGCGAAGGGGAACCTGCTTGGCAACGCGGTACGCTTCGGCGTTGCAGGCGACGTCCTGGCGGCGGGGGAAGGGATTGAGACGATGCTGTCGCTCCGATGCGTTCTGCCTACCATGCCAATGGTCGCAGCGCTCTCGGCCGCACATCTCTCCGCGCTTCTGTTCCCGGTCACCTTGCGTCGGCTCTACATCGCCCGAGATGATGATCCCGCTGGCGACCGCGCAATGACAACA
>CAVTEC010000003.1:0-8282 GCA_963733475.1 uncultured Alphaproteobacteria bacterium
GCGACCCGGCCCGGCCCTCTTCCAGCGTAATGGTAAACTCATAGGAGCCCGGAGTTCTTCCAAAAAAAGTTCCGTCAGGCCCGGCCGGGCGACGGCTCGATGTGGACCAGCACGTCCTTGATGGTGACGACGCGCCCGATCAGGCGGTCCTTGACGGCGTGGCCGATGGCGTGGCCCTCGCGGACGCTGATGTGCGGGTCCACCTCGATATGAATGTCCACCAGATGTTCCAGGCCCGTTTTGCGGACGAACAGCTTTTCCACGCCGCGGACGCCCGGCACGTCCGCCGCCTCGCGCCGCACCTCATCCAGCACTTCGGGGCCGGCCTGCCGGTCCATCAGTTCCTGCACGCTGCCCCAGAGCAGACTGCCGCCGGCCCACAGGACGACGGCGGCGACCGCGAGGGCGGCGACGTGGTCGGCGGCGCGCCAGGCCGGGCCGCCCCAGTAAGCCAGCGCCAGGCCGACGAGCACGGCCAGCGAGCCGATCGCGTCGAGGCGGTGGTCCCAGGCGGCGGCCCGCACGGCGCTGGAGCCGGTGGCCCCGGCGACGCGGCTCTCGTAGCGGTACAGCGCTTCCTTCACCACGATGCTGAGACCGGCGATCCCCAAAGTGTACCATTCCGGTGCGGGCGACGGCTCCGAAAGGGTGGTCAGCGCCTCCCAGCCGATGCCCAGGCCGGACAGGACCAGCAGCAGGGCCACGTTGGACCCGGCCACGGCCTCGGCCCGCGTGTGGCCGTAGGGGTGCTCGCGGTCGGGCGGCCGTTCGCGCCCACAAGAGCGATCCCCAGACGGCGACCGCGGTCAGGGCGTCGCCGAAGGAATGCACGGCGTCGGACGTGAGAGCCACGGAATGGCCGAACACGCCGCCGGCCAGCTTGAGCACGCCCAGGCCCACGCTCAGGCCGACGCCCCAGACCGCCGCCCGGCGGGCCAGCCGGTAGAAGCCCTTCATGTCCACGCCGCCCCTCCCGCGTCAGGCCGCCCGAACACCGGGCTTGCGGGAACTATATGGCCTCGGCCCCCGCTCGTCGCCGGGACAGTTGAGCGACTATAGAGGGTAGGAAATGAATGAAAACTTGGTGGGGGGGCCGGCGTCAGGCGGCCTCGGCGCGCCTCGGACGTGAACAGCGGCCCCAGCGGCGCCGGCAGCCGACGCGGCCCCGTGGGGCCGTCGACCGCGCCGTCCCAGTGGTGGGCGGCCAGCGAATCCAGGACGCGGGCGGCCAGGGCCACCGCGTCGCGGCCGGCCTCGCCGTCCACGCGCGGCCGGGCGCCGGTGCGGACTGGTCCGCAGCGCCGCCGATGTGATGGATCGGCAGTTCCTGATGGTGGACGCCGAGCAGAGCTTCCAGGACTTCCTGCTTATGTCGGAGGGATCAACCGGGATGCGGCATGTCGTCGTCACGCGTGGCCAGCGTATCGTCGGCGCGTTGCGGGTGAACACGAGCCTGCGGCAGACGGTGAGCGCGGCGGCAGCGACGGTGAAGATGGGCGAACTGGCGCAGCGCAACTACACGATTGTCCGGAAGGGCGACGCGGTGTTCGACGTGATCCGGCGGATGTGGCGGCGCGGCGCGATGATGGGGGTGGTGGTCGATACGCCGGTAAGGCCACGGCAGAACGATGTCGTTGGCGTGATCACCAAGGAGCATATCGCCGACGAGGTGGCAGCCAGCGTGCGGATGTATCCGAGATAGTACTTATACCAATGCTCACTGACCCTGACTCATCGGTCGCACTGTCGTCATGGCCGGGCCGAAGTCCCGGGCTTGTCCCGGGGATCGGACCCGGCCATCAGCGTACATTGGCACCGTTGTGCCGCTGAGGCTGATGGCCGGCTCGGGGGCCGGCCATGACGGTTGGTTAGAGCGAATGGGTCACGGTCAGTGAGCTTTGGTATTACCTGTTAGAATGAGGACGACAGTGAAAGCGAACGATCTCTACTACAGCCAGCGGTAGATTTGTTGGCTGGCGCAGGGCAGTTGGGGTACTCAACTCGTGACCAAGACGGCTTTGCAGATCCTGGTAACGACCCATGCTGCGTCGCTGCGTGTCGCGCTGGACGTTGAGATCGGCAAAGCCAATGTGGTTGTTCTGCACGATATTTGTCCGGTCTACTTTGGCCTGACATCAGGTCCCGGCGGCACTCTGTTTGCTGCACGAAACATCGGACTCGATTTCTGTGTGGCAACGCCTGGGCTGCCATGCAATGCGATCTGGCATCTGCCACATGGCTCGACGACGCCGAGGCCATATATCGAGCATGCGGGGTTGATTGACCTGCACCAAATTCATGCCGTTGGAAACTGGCTCTTTGTGGTGCTTGGGTGCGGCTCGCGGCTTGCCGTGTTCGATACCACGACGCGGTCTCTACTCGGGTACTTCGATTTGGGTTCAATCGTGCCCGTGGATCTACGCCGCACAGACCGGCCGATCGATCAGTATCATTTCAACTCGATTTCGTCCGCGGCGGGGCGGCTGTTTGTTTTGGCGCATAATTGGACAGCGGGTAGTTTTGCGCTTGAGTTGCGTTTCAATTCCACGTCTGGGAGTTTGCCGACTCTATCGCTGCTGTCGGTCCATCGCGACCTCGGTCATGCGTCGCACGATATTGCCTTCGATAGCGGAACGTTGTTTGTGCTCGATGGCGAGGGGGGCGCAATTATCGCGCGTGGCCATTCTGTCGGACGAGCATGTCTCCCCCGCCAGGATACCAGACCCTATCCTCGCGGGCTCATTGTGATGCCGGACAAACTTATCGTCGCGTACGGATATTGGTCGGCAGAACGCGCGGAGCGCACGGCATCACCGACCAAGCTTTGCGTATTTGACCGGGACAGCCTTGATTTGCAGCTTGAAGTGGATCTGGGGCCGTTTGGCAATCCGGCCGCTATGGCGCTTCTCGGAACAATGGGCTGAGGCCGGGCGTCAGGAGTAATGCTCCAAGCCCTTTCGCGCACAGGTCTCGTAAGACGCGTGTCCGCCGGCGGCTTCATCAGGCAAGCATACCTGTGCGGCGCGTTCCTCTACTTGACGTTCGTCTCGTCTGCAATGCGAAGACGCGGCGAGCGCGATCAGTGCCTGGCGATCTATGCACGGCCATGCCGCGCGCGCGGCGGCACGACAACGTTGTGGGCGTGATCACCGAGGAGCATATTGCCGACGAGGTGGCAGCCAGTGTGCGGATGTATTCGCGTTATACCAAAACTCACTGACCCTGGCTCATCGGTCGCCCTGTCGTCACGGCCGGGCCGAAGTCCCCGGGCTTGTCCCGGGGATCGGACCAGGTCATCAGCGTACATTGGCACCATTGTGCCGCTGAGACTGATGGCCGGCTCGGGGGCCGGCCATGACGGATAGAGCGAATGGGTCGCGGTCAGCGAGTAGTGGTATTAATACGTACAGGCATATGCCTTCGTTAACTAGATAATAACCTCGTGCGCGGTTCAGTTCTGGAGAAATAGAGGAGAACGTCCATGGCATTAGACGCCGCAAGCGCGGGCCGTGCGGAGATCGAGCCGCTGGAGCGTGAGACGATCCGTCGGGTCGCTTGGCGACTGATGCCACTGCTGATGTTGGGGTATTTCTGCGCCTATCTGGATCGGTCGAACGTGGGCATGGCCGCGACGACCATGGTCAAGTACCTCGGGTTCAGCAATGCGGTGTTCGGCTTCGGCGCCGGGTTGTTCTTCCTCGGCTACTTCCTGGGCGAGATCCCGAGCAACCTCATCCTCAACAGGGTGGGCGCGCGGCGCTGGATCGCCCGCATTCTGATCACCTGGGGCATTGTCGCCGCCTTGACCGGCTTCGTCTGGAGCGAGTCAAGCTTCTATGCGAACCGCGTTTTGCTCGGTTTGGCCGAAGCCGGCTTCTATCCGGGCGTGCTGCTTTACCTCACCTGGTGGTTTCCGTCGTACTACCGCACCCGCATGATGGGCCTCTTCCAGTCGGCTAGCGTGATCTCGTTGTTCATCGGCCCGCCGATCGGCGGATTGCTGCTGAACATGCACGGACTGTTCGGCCTGCAGGGCTGGCAGTGGCTCTACATCATGGAAGGATTGCCGCCGGTCATCATGGCCTTCGTGATCTGGAGGTTGCTGACCGATCGGCCGCACGACGCCGAATGGCTGAGGCCGGAACAGCGGACCTGGCTGCAGAACCGGGTGGATTCCGAGCAATCACAGCGCGAGGCAGTCCGGACGTACTCACTCAGCCAAGTGTGGATCAACCCGAAGCTCTGGCTGCTGACATTGGCGTATGTCGGGCAGAACGGATCCAGCTACGGGCTGGTATTTTTCCTGCCACTGATCGTCAAGGGGCTCGGGGTATCCACGGACATGATCGGACTGGTCAGCGCGCTGCCCTACTTGTGCGCTTTCGTGGCGATGATCTACTGGGGCTACCACTCCGACCTTAAGGGCGAGCGGACCTGGCACGTAGCTGGTGCAGCGCTGGTCGCCTCGGGAGGACTGGCGGCTTGCGTGCTGATCGGCGCCGGCCATCCGGTGATAACGATGATCGCACTCTGCATTGCCATGATGGGTCAGCAATCGCTGGTGCCAACCTTCTGGTCACTGCCGAGCGCCATGCTGACCGGCGTTGCCGCGGCGGGCGGCCTGGCCATGATCAACGCGGTGGGCAATCTGGGCGGATGGCTTGGTCCGTCCGTCTATGGCCTGGTGAAGGATGCAACTGGCAGTACCGATATCGGGCTGCTGTGCCTGGCGGTTGGGCCGCTCGTTACGGCCATCGCAGTGGTGATTGCCGGCCACGATCGACGGCTGGAGCGGATTCCGCACAAGCACGTCGCGGCGGGGTGACGCTGGATCGCTTTCTACATCAACCTGATTGCTGACCTGGCCGGCGGAGAGGGATCAGTTCTTCCGCCGGAAACGTTGCTTGCCAGCATAGCGCCCCCGACGATCAGCAGGACGCACACCAGAAAGCGTGCGCTGTATTTGGGCAGTCGCCGGCGCGTCCTCTTGCGCGGTTCCGTTTCCCATCGCTCCATGAACCAGTTCTTATCAACGAGGAGGCCAAACATGATTGCCCCACTCCTATGCTCAATGGAAATGCAAGACCTTTACGCGCCTGACCATCCTTGATGCCCGGTCCATTCGGTATGACCTGCGTCACAGACGCAGACTTTCGAGGGACACGTTCGGTCAACTTTGCCCCGTCTGCGCACCGCCGAGGCTGACGGCCGGGTCAAGCCCACGACTGTCCGGTTTAATTGTCATGTCCAGAGCAGGGCCGGTCGATGGTCGTGTGTGTGGAAAGAATTCGACGCAGAGAGCGCGAAGGGGCGCGAAGCTCACGAAGGTGGGTTGGACGCTTCGCGCGGTGCCCCGCGGGGCCGGAAAGGAAATCTTCTTGGCGAACTTCGCGTTGCTTCGCGCGCTCTGCGTTGAATTGTGTGATCCGTCTGGACGATCGAATGGCGGCAAGGCAGCGGCGACAGGGCTCCTGGCGATCCCGCTCGGTCTCGTTGGTCGGCCGTACGACGGCAAAATCAAACCGGACAGCCGTAGGCGTGTCCCGGCCATGATGGCTGAGCGACCTTCTCCAACGCGCTGCCATCCGTTCAAACCTGTGACCTAGATCACAGCGAGGAACTCTGCGGCGCGTCATTTTTGCATCCTCACAAGGGATTGCTCAATTGCTCAAGCCATCATGGAGTAAGGCCGACGACACTCTTTTCGCGAGCCTCGTCGCGCATCGCGGCCGCTCACACTATCATCTGGTCGTTGAGCGGCTGCCCACCGCTAACGGCTGGGACTGGACGGTGTGGCGAGCGGGAGAACCACCGGGGCTCTCTCGGCATGGCTATGCGGTGGGAACTCGAGACCGCGTTGGCAGCGGCCGAAGGGGCAGTCCGAGGGGATCGCGCCTCACAGGCGATGTAAAACAAACTGGCCCGGTGTCCCCCGGGTTCGAGCCTTGTGGCGGAATTCTCACCACCGACGCGGGCCGGCACGATGTCGTCGGCGGATTTCTGGCGCCTGATACCACTACTCGTTGGCCGCGACCCATTCGCTCTAAGCCGAACTTACCTCTGAATTTCCCAAAAGCGGCAGCTGGCCGCCGATTTTGGGAAAATTCGTAGGCATGTAGAATAGTTCTTGCGCGACGCGGGCGGTTCATGAGTCGATGCCCGCGTGTACATCACGACCATCGCCAACCGGAACTCCCCGCCCGCCGTGCTGCTGCGCGAGAGCTATCGCGAGCAAGGCAAGGTGAAGAGTCGCACGCTGGCCAATCTGTCCAGATGGCCTGAAGCGAAGATCCATGCCCTGCGAAGGGTGCTCGCCGACGAGCCGATGCAGCCCGCGGCGGCCCAGCGCTTCGAGATCGAGCGTGCCTTGGCGTATGGCCATGTCGCGGCCGCGCTCGGCACACTGCGGCGGATTGGCCTTGAGCAGATCCTGCCCAGACGTCCCGACCGTCTGGCCAAGCTGACCACAGCCATGATTGTCGCCCGCGTGGTCGAACCGGCCGCCAAGCTCGCCACCGCGCGCCAGCTCAGCGACGCCACCGCATCGCACGCGCTCGGCGCCTTGCTCGGTCTCGGTGAAGTCGATGCCGACGAACTCTACGAGGCACTGGATCGGCTGCAGGCCGCCCAGCCGGAGATCGAACAGGCACTCGCCCGCCGTCATCTCAAGGACGGCGTGCTGGTGCTCTACGATGTCAGCTCGAGCTATCTCGAAGGCGAGCATTGCGAACTTGCGCAGCGTGGCTACAGCCGTGACCACCGGCCCGATCGTCCGCAGATTGTCTATGGCCTGCTCTGCAACGAGCAGGGATGCCCGATCGCGGTCGAGGTGTTTGACGGAAACACCGCGGACCCGATGACGCTCGCGGCCCAGATCACCAAGCTGCGAACACGCTTCAACCTCAGCCGCGTCGTGCTGGTCGGCGATCGTGGCATGATCACCGACGCGCGGCTTGAAGCCGATGTCAAACCTGCTGGCCTGGACTGGATCACTGCGCTGCGCGCGCCCTCTATCCGCGAGCTCGCTGCCGATGGCGGTCCGTTGCAGCTCTCCCTGTTCGACCAACGCGACATGGCCGAGATCACCGCCGACGGTCGATCCGCTTCGCGGCTCAACCCCGGCGAACGCCTCGTCGTCTGCCGCAATCCCGACCTAGCCGCCAGGCGTAGCCGCAAGCGCCAAGAGCTACTGGAGGCGACCGAGCGTCTGCTCGCTGCCGTGGCCGCCAGGCTGCAACACAAGCGCCGCCCGTTGCGCGGCGCGGCCAGGATCGGCATCGCCGTCGGCGCCGTGCTCAACAAGCATAAGATGGCCAAGCACTTCGATGTGGTGATCAGCGACACCTCCCTGTCATGGTCACGCAAGCAGGACGCCATCGCTGCTGAGGCCGCACTCGACGGGTTCTACGTCGTCCGCACCAACCTGCCAGCCAAGGTCTTCCCCACCGAGCAGGTCGTGCTCGCCTATAAGGGCCTGAGCCAGGTCGAGCGTGCCTTCCGCAGCCTCAAGACCACCGATCTCGATATCCGCCCGATCCATCATCGCCGCGCGCGGCGCGTGCGTGGCCATGTACTGCTTTGCATGCTCGCCTACTACGTCACCTGGCACATGCAGCAGGCGCTGGCGCCCATGCTGTTCGCCGATCACGACAAGCAGGCGGCTGCACTCCAGCGCACCTCACCCGTCGCCGCCGCGCGCGTCTCGCCGGCCGCGCGCGCCAAGGCCGCCACCAAGCGAAGTGCCGATGGCCAACCCGTTCACAGCTTCGCAACACTGCTCGCCGATCTCGCAAACCTCACCCGCAATACCGTCCGCTTTCGCGATGCATTGCCGGTTACTGTCCTCTCCAGACCAACCGCCGTGCACCAGCGAGCCTTTCAACTACTCGGCCTCAAACACGACACGTAGGCAGGACAATGCCAAAAACACGAGGCTCCTCAGCCTGTTGGCAGGGACGTTGGGGGGAACTTCGGTCTAAGCGTCATGGCCGACCCCCGAGCCGGCCATCAGCCTCAACGGCGCGGTGAAATCGCTGGCGGGCAGCCGCCTTATTCCGCATCATTCGGTCAGAAGGCGGCGACCGCCATAAGCTCCCGTATATTCCGCTCGATTTCGAGTGGTGGAATGCCGAACATTGCCGCAATTCGTTGAATATGAGCCAGCATATCGCTGGATAGCGGACGGTTCTTACGTTGACTTCGGATCCCGCAGAGCTTCATCAGTGTGATCTCGTCGATACCGCGCTGGTTGCCTGGCGTTCCAATTTGTCCTTGCGTTCGCG
>CAVTEC010000004.1:0-4936 GCA_963733475.1 uncultured Alphaproteobacteria bacterium
ATGAACGTGCGCCGGTTCTCGCGCGCACCATCTGGCGTCAGGGTCTGGCTAAGTTGACTGGATGTCATCGTCGGCCGCCAATCGGCGCCGAAAAGATCAACAAGCGGCTCGGACGTCAGCTCACTGACTATCAGTTGGAACATCCGACGCTGGATTCTCTTGGCGTCGGCATCAATATCCAAGTGATCCAAGGGCACTGTCAAAGCAACTTCTTTGTCAGCCTTGTCGGGTGGTAACGTGACCCGATGCCCAGCCCATTCAAATACTTCAACAGCTCTCCCGAGGTGATTCGCCTCGCGGTGATGTTGTATCTCCGCTACCCACTGTCGCTGCGCAATGTCGAAGACCTGCTTGCCGAGCGCGGGATCGATATCTGCCATGAGACTGTCCGGTTGTGGTGGAATCGGTTCGGTCCGCTGTGCGCCGCAGAGATCAAGAAGCGGCGCGTCTTATTTCGCCGCGGCTGTCCCGAATGGCGCTGGCATGTCAACGAGGTGTTCGTGAAAATTAACGGCGAGACCCACTACTTGTGGCGGGCCGTCGACCAGGAAGGCGAGGTGCTGGAAGCGGTGGCTACAAAGCGCCGCGATCGCCACTCGGCATTGCAATTCCTCAAGAAATTGATGAAGCGATATGGCCGGCCGTTGGCAGTGGTGACTGACAGGCTGCCCTCGTATGGCGCGGCCATGCGGGCGATCGGTAACGCGGCCCGACAGATCTGCACAGGCCAGCGGATTAACAACCGGGCCGAGAACTCACACCAACCGTTCCGACGACGCGAACGGGCGATGCTCCGCTTCCGGCGGATGGGGACGCTGCAGAAATTTGTGGCCGTGCACGGGGCAGTCTAAAACCACTTCAATCAGCAGCGCCACCTCACCAGCCGACAGGCCTACAAAGCAAACCGTTCAGTCGCCCTGGCAGAATGGCAGTCGTTCGTGCTCTGAGCTCGCACGTCCCTGCGTTACAAGCGCCGCAGCGACACGCGTCACAGTTACTTTGACAGTGCCGCCGAGAGTGCTGCGACGACAATAATGTAGCGGACGTCGGTTTAAATCCATTGCTGCCGAGCAGCAATGGCGAGCGTCACGTGCAGGGCCTGGAACAAACCGGCGGGACTTGCAGCATGCGGAGGCGAACAGTTTCCGGCATGAGCTTGGTGTGACATGCTCACCGGGCATACAGAGACCATGAACATCGCACAACGAGGTTTACATGACCGAGGTCGCAGTAAATGGCCGCCGCTATCGGCCACCGCCGCAGCCCACGGTGGTTATCTGCTTCGACGGGTGTGATCCTGCGTTACATTGATCTGGGACTGGCCGATCGCAAGCTGCCCACGATCGCCAGGCTGCAAGCAGGGGGGTTTGTCGGCACCAGTTTAGCTGTCATTCCGACCTTTACCAACCCCAACAACATGTCGATCGTTACCGGAGTTCCGCCGGCAGTTCACGGCATATCGGGCAACTACGTACTGGACCGCGCCACCGGTGAAACGCGCATGATCACCGATGCAAGCCTGATGCAATGTGGTACTATCCTCGCGGCGATGGCGGATGCTGGGGTCCAGGTCGCTGCCATCACGGCGAAGGGCAAACTGCTGAAACTGTTCGCTCGCGATCTACGCAAATCGTGTTCTCGTCCGAACGTGCTGACTGCGCCAACCTCCAGAACAATGGCATCGAGGCTGTAGAGGCGATGGTGGGGCATCCAGAAGCCGGATCAGTATTCCGCCGACCTATCGCTGTTCGTGCTCGATGCAGGCCTCCATCTGTTGAAGCACGGCAAGGCCGAGTTGCTGTATTTGTCGTTGTCCGATTACGTCCCAGCGCCGCCATGCCCCCGGAGAACCAGAGGCGGACTTCGTTCCTGCGTTCCGTGGATGATCTGATTGGCCGGATGATCAGCGCTGGCGCAGTCGTAGCCGTAGTGGCCGATCACGGTATGAATGACAAAGCTGCCGATGATGGTGCGCCGAATGTGGTGTTCTTGCAAGATGAACTAAACGCACGGTTCGGACCAGACGCAGTTGCCGTTATCTGCCCGATCACCGATCCGTTTGTCCGCCATCACGGAGCACTGGGCTCGTTCGTTCGCGTCTATCTGCGAAGCTGCAGTGATCTCGACGCATTGATGTCGGCGGCCGCATCGTTGCCCGGTGTTGAATTGGTGCTCGACGGTACGGCGACTGCTCGGCGATTTGAGTTACCTATTGACCTTGAGGGTGATTTCGTCGCCTTCGGCGACGTCCGAACTGTGATCGGGTCTACACGTGAGAACCACGATCTGTCCGGTCTCGCCGGACATAGACTGCGCTCGCATGGCGGATTGGCCGAACAACGCGTGCCGATCATCCTCTCTCGGCGCTTGAGCGGCGCGTACGCTGAGCGAGCGGCGGCTGGCGGTCTGCGAAACTTCGATGTGTTCGATCTTGCGCTGAATGGGGTACTTTGAGGGCATTGGAGCGTGCACTGCTCGTATTGACTTGTAGCGCGCAATTCGTCGAAGGCACCGCAACGTCGCTCAACCCGGACGCTCTGTGTTGCGGATCAACCCAAAGCTCGACGGATCGAATTGAGCGCCGCGACGAGTGTGTCGAACATCTCCACCCGAGGCTCCCCGCCAAGAGTTATCTTTAACCATAACGCAAGCCAGTTGGCGCATGGATCAAATGGGTTGGGTCGCTACCTGGCCCGACGGCGATCACAATGCGTCTATGCAACGCTGGATCGTCTGTCTTGCGGCCACTGAAATATGCCGCAGAGACATCGCTTGCGCGCGCAAGCCACTCATCAAGGTAGTGACGCTCACCCGGATCGATCTCCCGAGGCGGATATCTCAGCAGCAGGTCCTGCATAATTTCTGGCATTGTGTCAGCCTAGCGCGCTTTGTCGATAAGGCCGGCTTTGGAACGTCCTCTAGTCGCCTGTGTTGTCGATCGGTTGGGTGGGTGAGGCGTGTCAATTGGACGCCGGCTTCCGTCCCCGAAACAGTTCCGCTGATCGGTCACTTTCCGTCGAGTGAAGTCCTTGATTTGCGACTCCAGCAGCGCCCGCACAATGCCATCCTGGCTCTTTGCCTGGTAGTGTGGTTCGTCGCCCACCAATGGCATGAGCCTGGCGATGACGTACGGTCCCAGTGGAATACCCGGTGCATGCGCTATGACCGTTTGACCTATTCTAAATCTGTGATGTGGCAACTCCTCGTGTCCTCCAGGCTTCGTTTCAGTCGCTGATAGACGCTAGCGGCGTTAGCTGCGCCATTTTCTGCCCCATCCGCGCTTGTGCAAGGGACTGGCGATCGCGACCAAGCCTGATCTGCTTCGCGAGCGACGACCTGACCTTCGCGTAATCAGGGGCGACAATTGGGTAGCTTCTGGGTAGCCGGTATCGCTCGCTATATGCCTCGGGCGTAAGCCCGTGTTCGGAGCCGAGATGGCGCTTCAGAGTCTTGAAGCGCTTCCCACACACCAGGCAGACCAAATGACTGGCGACGACAGACTTCCGCACGTCGATCGCCGGCTCCCAATTGGTCGTAAGACGTTCTGTGGACGATCCGGCCGTTGCAAAAGTTTGGTAGACAGCCTTGATCAGCGTGGGCAGCTGTTCGGCGGACGTGCGGTTGTTGCTGGCATAGCCGGCCACCACGTCGGCGGTCAGGTTGAGTAGCAGTTGGTGCAATCTCTAGATGCCTATCCTTTGGGATAGAAGACCGTATATTCAATGGTCACAGTCGTCCATAATGCGTTCTGTCGGTCGAGTTGGCGTGCGTTGACACCGGCTTGTTCAGTGGCAAGTTGGGCGTGGATTCTGCCAACATCCGACTGGATGCATCCAATAACACATGAATGGCTGGTTGGTTAATGAAATGGAACAGAAGTGGCGGACCGTGCGCCCTGAAATCCAATTAAACGATCGGTGGATAAACCTGCGAGCCGACCACTGCGTTACGCCGAATGGCGCCGAAATCAGCCCCTACTATGTCATGACCTACCCCGACTGGGTGCACGTCGTGGGAATCACAAAATCCAACTGCTTGGTTTTAGTTCGCCAATATCGCCACGCAATCGGTGATTTTTTCCTCGAACTACCAGGAGGTGCTATCGAGCAGGATGACATAGGCCCCGAGCATGCGGCTCGCCGCGAATTCGAAGAGGAGACTGGATTTACCGCTCAGCGATGGGAGTTGATCACCAGCCTGCATCCAACCCCCGCGACACATACAAATCGCGTGCATTTCTTCTTGGCTCTTGGGGCCGAGCCCGCGAGTTCCCAAAAGCTCGATGTTGGCGAACACGGTCTACAGGTTGAGCTCATAGATATTCCCGCCGTCATTGATGGATTGAGAGCTGGTCTAATCGGACAGGCGATGCACGTATCAGGCCTTCTTTTGGGCCTATCGGCCGCTGGTCGCCTTGCTTTGACTACCCCTAACCATTGCAGGTTGAGGGGGGTCGTATGCGGCATCCGGGGACAAACCTTGTCCGTCCTGGTGCACAGCGAATGCTCTATCAAATTCAATTCGAACCTCTCATCAAAGGCCAAGTTTGCGCATCTTCTCCCAAAGGGTGGTGCGTGAAATGCCCAGCAGAACAGCCGCCTTAGCGATTTCACCGCGGGTCTGGTGAATTGCTTCCTCTATGTGAAGCCGTTCGGCGCGTTCACGGGCTTCGGCAAGACTGCCGACGCGCTCCTCCGGTTCGCACAGGAGCGTTTGCTCTGGAAAGATAGCCGAAGCAGAGATTTGCGGACCGCCCGCGGTGAGCGCGACAGCACGTTCAAGCCGGTTGCGGAGTTCGCGCACGTTCCCCGGCCAGGAGTGATCAATCAGCGCCGCTCGCGCCGGTGGTGTCAGGGAGGGCACGCGATAGCCGGCGCTGCGGGCGAACCGGGCGACGTAGAACTCCGCGAGCGGGAGAATGTCGTCTGTTCGCGCT
>CAVTEC010000005.1:0-42867 GCA_963733475.1 uncultured Alphaproteobacteria bacterium
CCAAGCTGGTGCAGTCGGCAGCGATGGCCTCGGTCGCGCCGCCGAAGCCATCCTACCGGCCGCATCTGCCGGCGAACCCGCCGCTGATGGCCTGCTGTCGGACGCCCAGCTTAAATCCGTCATCTATGCCGGCGAAGCCCACTCCGAATTCCTCGCCGACTTATTGGTCGGTCGATGCGACGTTCGATGTCGTCACCGCGGCGCGGACGATGCCGGGTATCGCGTTCGCTTTCGCCGGGGGTGGTTTCTACGGCGCCGGCAAGGGCCGCCCAGGTCGCCGGCATCCTGCTCGACAACTGGCTGAAGGGCCGGCGTCGCGCGGTCTGGATCAGCAAGTCCGACAAGCTGATCGAGGACGCGCAGCGCGACTGGTCGGCGCTCGGCATGGAGCGGCTGCTCGTCACGCCGCTCTCCCGCTTTCGTCAGGGCACGCCGAAGCGCGAGGGCGTGACCCGAGATGGCGAGAACACGCGCATGTTCGACGCCGCTTCGGACACGACCGATGAACGCGCGTTCGCCGAGCGCTGCGAGGATGACCGCCAGCCACTTCCGTTTCATCATCTCGCCCGAGGACGGGGCGGAGCTCGGAGACCTCAAGACCTTCACGCGCGAGTTGATGCAGGACGTCGAGAAGGACCTCGGCACCAAGATCGACTGGGTAGCTGTTGATCACTGGAACACCGACAACCCGCATGTCCACGTCCTGATCCGTGGTCGCGCCGATGACGGCCAGGACCTGGTCATCAGCCGCGAGTACATCAGTCGTGGTTTTCGCGATCGCGCCGCCGAGCGCGTGACGTTGAAGTTCGGTCCGCGCAGCGAGCAGGAAATTCGCACCGCCCTGGAGCGGGAGGTGAACTAGCGGCTGGCCTCGTCTGGCAGTCGGCGCGTGGCACGATCACGCCCTGGTAGTCCAGGTGGACAAGCTCGGTCAGGCGCAAGCTGTGGCCTCGGCGGTCGCCGACTATCAGCCAACCGATCCTCAGATCGCCTGGCATCTCGCCCATTTCATCACCGAGGTGCGCAGCATTCCCGCCGATCCAGTCGTGCTGCGGCAGAACTGGCTCGAGGCCTACAACTACGTCACCGACAAAGGGAGCGCTGGCGCTCAACGACTACGCCCGCACCAACGACCCGTTCTCGAAGATCGGCAAGGCGCAAGTGTCCGTCGATGTGGCGAGCGTGATCCGTGCCTCCGATAGCAGTTTCCGTGTCGAATGGATTGAGCGCCGCTATGTCGACAACGCGCTCGCTTCCACGGAACGCTGGAGCGCCATCCTCACCATCGTCGTGCAGCCGCCGACCGACGCCGATCGGCTCAAGATAATCCGCTCGGCGTCTACGTCCACGCCCTCAACTGGTCAAAGGAGAGCTCGGCTGATGCGCATCGCCTCGCTTGCAACCCTGTTGCTTACCTCTGTTTCGCTCGGCGCTTGCGCGACGGCGTGGAAACCGCCGGAGATCAGCTACGACAACACGCCGAAGCCGGCGGTGCTTCAGCCCGACCCGCCGAAGCCCGTTCAGATCGTTGAGCTACCGAAGCCTTTGCCGTTCCCCGGGCAGCTGAAGCCGCTTCCCGGCACTGTGAAAGCATCGCCCGAAGCCGCGGACCCACACGCGCGTGTCGATCAGGCGAACGGCGCTGCGCGTATTCAGCCGACGCGGGCGGGATACCTCAACGCCATCCAGGTCTATCCCTTCTCCGATGGCGCGCTCTACCAAGTCTATGCCGCGCCGGGAGAAGTCACTGACGTCGCGCTTGAGCCGGGCGAGCAGCTCGTCGGCTCCGGGCCCGTCGCAGCGGGCGATAACCGGCCGCGACCAGGGCAAGAATGGACTGTTTGCTCGCGGCGTGGCTGACGAATTCGACGCCGCTACCTAACAGCGACGCGAAGAATTCTCTTGCTGTCTGGCTATCATTCCACCCTTGTGTCAGCAGCGTTTCGGAGCGCAGTTGTGTCCACTCAAGCGTCTCGTGAGCGACGAGTGGATGGTCGAGAGGGAGCGCGGCCGTTATCGCCTCACGATAGATGGGGACGCTTGTCGCGCCTGGCCAAAGCGTATGTTTCGTTACAAACGCTGCATCAAGCCTTCTCTCCGCCAAGGTATGACGAAGCTCATGATCATTTAATTCGAAGAGCTTGAGCGCAATCTCAGGATGTCGCAGCCGCCAATCGGTGAACAGGGTTAGCAGCAGACCCGCGATAGGAGGCATTCGAACGCCAACTCTAATTTCCGCGGAGTTGCCAATACCCTCAAAGCGCGCAGCTTTCTCGACGGCATCAAGCTCTCCCAACATTCGCCTAATCTGTTTTATGACCCCGCGCCCACCGGGTGTTACGCGAACGCCCGATCGCGCCCGTTCAAGGAGTGTGAGTCCCAATTGATCTTCGACCTTCGGCCACGCGGCGGCTCAACGTCGATGGCGTCAGTCGAAGACCGATCGGCCGCGTGCGAGAAGCTTCCCGCTTCAACAACCTCAAGAGGCCGAGGGCGACTATGCTAGGCGTTGTTCCCTTGACCATTTCTTTTGCCGGCGCATCCGCCATGCCATGCCGGATCCGCGACACTCGGCGTGCGCGGGGCCAACGTGGGAGCCGAAAATCATATATTAGACTCTATTTTTTGGGTCACTATATTTTATGGGATGGACCAACGCAAAGGCAAGAACTGATGGCTGAGGAGCCACCGCTACGAGCCAGGAAGAAAGCGAAGACAAGAGAACTTCTCGTGGAGACGGCAGCAGGCCTGTTCCACGAGCGAGGATTCGAGGCGGTCACCGTCTCGGAAATCGCCCGCGCGGCCGAGGTCTCGGAACAGACGGTCTACAATTACTTCGCGACCAAGGAGGCCTTGGTCCTCGACGAAGACGAAGCCTACACCGCGCATTTCGCAGCCATGGTGCGCGACCGTCCGGCCGGAATGTCGGTCATCGAGGCTGTGCGCCAAGAAGCGCTCGGATTTCTGCAAGGAATGATCGATCGGCCCGCCTCGCCGCATCGGCGAGGCGGGATGCCTTATCTCGTCGTCAACAGCGTCACTGTGCGGCGAGCTTGGCTGTCGGCCTGCGAGCGGCACGCCAAAGCCGTCGCCGCGGCCCTCGTTTCAGACAGCCGCGATCGGCTTTCGCCCGGCGCCGCTGACATTGTCGCCATGAGTCTTCTGTCGGTGTTTCGCGTGATTGTCGATGAGGTCGGCACGGCCCTGACGGCGGGCGATGATTCGCGGCGCGGATGAAGGCACTACGGCCGCAGATCGAAGAAGGGATGGAGTTGCTGGCGGGCGGATTGGCAGGTAGAATCGCGAGCCTCCCCCATGAACAACGAATCTGGAGGTCCTGATCATCGGCGCAGGAACCGGAGGCTTTGCCTGGCCCACGGCCTCCTCGCATCGGGTCTGAAGGTGCGCGTGTTTGAACGAGACCGAACGCCAACAGATCGGCTGCAGGGCTATCGTCTCCATATCAGCGCAACGGGAAACCGGGCCCTGCAGGCCTGTCTCCCGCCGGAAAATTTCGAACGCTTCGTTCGCGCGTCGGCGATCTCCAATACCGCCGTGACCTTCCTCGACAGCAAGCTGAACCGGCTCCTTCAGATCGATATTCCACCCGTCGATCGGATGGCTCCTGAAAGCGAGCGGCCCATCAGCCGGATCGCGTTGCGCAAAATCCTCCTGGAGGGCCTCGAGGACGTTGTCGTCTTCGACAAGACTTTTGTCGCCTATGAACCTACGCCCGGAAGGGCGGGTATCCGTGCGGTTCAAAGACGGATCAACTGCGGTCGGCGACATTGTCGTGGGAGCCGACGGGGCCAGTTCGCACGTAAGGGGACAATTGCTGCCGGACGCTCGACGCCTGGACACAGGAATTGTCGTCCTGTCCGGGAAATTTCCGCTCGATGGCGCCGCTCGCCGGGAGACGCCAGCGGCGGTTTTCAGAGGCCCGACCCTGGTCATGGGGCCGGACGGATGTTTCCTCTTTGCGAGCGCGGTGGAATATCCGCCCGACGCCTCGCGCACCTATGACAGCGATGAATATGTGATGTGGGGCTTCTCTGCGCACCGTGAACTGTTGGCTCCGCACGTCGATGTCGCCGAGCTTTCCGGAGAACAGGTCAAGGCCCTCGCCCTGACTCAGATGAGAACTGGCACCCTGCGCTGTGTCGGCTCGTTGAACGAGCCGATCCTGGCACGATGACGAGCTTCGAAGCCAAATCCGCCGAGCCGATCGCCCCGTGGGAAACGGGCGCCGTGACGCTTCTTGGCGATGCCGTGCACAACATGACGCCGTTTCGAGGCATGGGCGCCAATATGGCGTTGCGAGACGCCGCCGCCCTTCGTGAAGCGCTGGTCTCGATCGCCCGCGGCCAGGAGGAGCGAACGGCGGCCCTGCGAGCTTATGAGCGCGAAATGATTGAGCAGGGCTTTGCCGCCGTGAACTCATCGCTCGCTGAGATGCGCCGGTTGCACGCCCGTTCGCCTGTGAGCCGCTTCATGTCGAAACTCATCTTCCGCACTGTCGACACGGTGAAACCCCTCCAGAAGCTATTTCGGGGCAAGCGATGAGCGGACATGAAGAACAATTCAACGGACGAGTTTCAGGCATGAAGACTTACTGCGGCAACGGTGTCGGCACACGACAATCTCGTTCGTCCTCGGGAAAGGCCGCTTGAGGTGCAAGTCAGCAAGACGGCCGCAGTGAGCCGTTCAAAGGAAGATGTGATGTCATCGAAATCCTCGACAGCAGAAGTGAAAATCTTGATGTCCGGCCTCATGTTCGGCAAGTCACCACGGTGGTGGGACGGTCAATTCTGGGTTTCCGACTGGGCCGCGCACGAGATTATCGCCATCGATCTCGATGGCCAGCACGAGGTCGTGGTTCGCGAGCCATCCTTTCCCTTGTGCATGGACTTCTTGCCGGATGGACGCATGGTCGTCATGAGCGGCCGGCGCGTCTGCGCCGGCGAAAGCCGACGGCGCGCTGGTGGTTCATGCCGATCTGAGCAGCCTTTCGGACCTCGGATGGAACGAGATCGTCGCGGACGGCCGCGGCAATGCCTACGTCAATAACGTGGGTTTCGACATGATGGCCGGCGCGGCTTTCGCGCCCGGAATCATCGCCCTGGTCGCACCCGACGGCTCCGCCCGCCAAGTGGCTGGCGACGTTGCCCTTCCGAATGGCATGGCGGTGACGCCCGACAATTCGACCCTGATCGTGGCTGAGTCCTACGGCCGAAAGCTCACGGCGTTCGACATCGCCGCCGACGGCGGCCTTTAAATCGGCGTCTGTCGGCCAGCCTTGGTGACGGCGTGCCTGACGGTATCTGCATCGATGCCGAGAATGCCGTCTGGTACGCAGATGTCCCCAACAAGCGTTGCGTGCGCGTTCGCGAGGGCGGCGAGGTGTTGGCGACGATCAATCTCGATCGAGGCTGCTTCGCCTGCATGCTGGGAGGCGCGGATAGGCGAACCTTGCTTATGGTGGCGACCGAGTGGCGAGGTCCCGCGGGCATGGCCGACGGCCAGCGTACAAGTCAGGTGCTGATCGTCCCGGCGCCCGCGCCGGGCGCGGGCTGGCCATAGGAAGGCTTCCGCTCAAAGGACCGATGAGGCGTCTGGACCGCACTCGCCCCGGCAAGACATGCACCCCGACGTTTGTCCCCCGGGGACATAGATCAGCAATCAGCAGGAGCGAGAGCCAGGATGCAGCAAGACGGAACGGCCGAAATTCAAATCAAAGCCCTTCTCGAGGGCTGGGCGGACGCCGTCCGCCGGCACGATCTCCCCGCCATTCTTGCACACCACAGCAGGACATCGTGATGTTCGATCTGCCGCCACCGCTTCAGTGCAGGGGCATTGAAGCTTACGAACAGACCTGGGATCTGCTTTTCCGTTACCACAAGACCGGTACGGCCTTCGACTTTCGGGAACTCGCCGTTACCGCGAGCACGGACGTCGCCTTCGCGGTCGCCATCATGTGGTGCGGACCTCAACTCGTCCAGCAATCCTATGGACAAGGACGGCTTTCTGTTCCGGCTAACAATCGGATTGCGCAAAGTCGATGGCGAGTGGCGCATCGCACACGAACATCACTCGGTGCCGTCGGCGGACTAGGCCTCCGCTTTCGGGGCGAAACGAACATGAGCTGGCAGGCGCAGAAATATATGCGTGCTCATCTCTTCGGTGAGGACGCGGGCGGGCTGAAACCCGCCATCGCAACGACGGGAGCGGTTTGATGACCATGCCGGATGCAGATGTCTTGATCGCCGGCGCGGCCCGACGGGGCTGATGCTGGCGGGCGAGCTGGCGTTGGCGGGCGTCGACGTCGCCATTGTCGAGCGGCGCGCCAGCCAGGACCTCGCCGGCTCGCGCGCGGGCGGCCTGCACTCGCGCACCATCGAGGTGCTCGATCAGCGCGGAATCGCCGATCGGTTCCTCTCGGAGGGGCAGGTGGCTCAGGTCGCGGGGTTCGCCGGGGTCCGTCTGGACATCAGCGACTTTCCCACGCGGCACCATTACGGGCTCGGGCTGTGGCAGAAGCACATCGAGCGCATACTGGCCGGCTGGGTCGGCGAGCTGGCGGTGCCGATCTATCGCGGCATGCGAGGTGACGGGTTTCGCGCAGGACGACACCGGCGTTGATGTCGAGCTGTCCGACGGCCACTCGATGCGGGCGCAATATCTCGTCGGATGCGACGGCGGACGCAGTCTGATCCGCAAGGCAGCCGGCATCGAGTTCCCCGGATCGGATCCGACGACCAGCAACCTGATCGCCGAGGTCGAGATGGCCGAGACAGCCGGAATTGGGCATCCACCGCAACGCCTTCGGCATCCATTCCTTCGGCAGGATGGAGTACCAGATCGTCGACGGCAAGATCGTCTACACGGATCGCGGGCCGGTGGGCGTCATGGTGACCGAACAGCACGTCGGACCCGCGACCGAACCCACCCTGCGCGATCTCAGCGAGGCGCTCATCGCCGTGTGCGGGACCGATTACGGGGTCCACAGTCCCATCTGGATCTCCAGGTTCACCGACATGGCCCGGCAGGCCGCGGCGTACCGCAAGGGACGGGTGCTGCTGGCCGGCGACGCCGCGCACGTGCATCCGCCGGACGGTGGACAGGGTCTCCAGACCGGTGTGCAGGATGCGGTGAATCTGGGATGGAAGCTGGCCCAGGTGGTCAAGGGGACGTCGCCGGAAAGCCTCCTGGATACCTATCACGCCGAGCGCCACCGGTCGGCTGCCCGCGTGCTGCGCAACACGATGGCGTCAGTCGTGCTTCGCCGCCCGGACGAACGCACGAAGGCGCTGCGCGACACCATGGCCGAGCTCCTCGGCATGGACGAGCCGCGCAGACGATTCGCCGCGATGATGTCCGGTCTGGACATTCATTACGATCTCGGCGAGGGACATCCGCTGCTCGGACGCCGCATGCCCGATCTCGACCTGGTCACCGCCAACGGCCCGCTGCGGGTTTTCACCCTGCTGCACGATGCCCGGCCGGTGCTGCTCAACCTCGGTGAGCCCGGCGGCTTCGACATCACGCCGTGGGCGGATCGGGTTCAGTTGATCGACGCCAAATACGACGGCGTGTGGGAGCTTCCGGTACTTGGCGCGGTCACTGCTCCCACCGCCGTGTTGATTCGGCCCGACGGATATGTGGCGTGGGTGGGAGACCTCACCCAGCTGGGGCTCTCGACGCGCTAACCACCTGGTTCGGACCGCCTGCCGCGGCGTAGCGACCGGCTTTCAAGATCATCCAGCGGGGAGTTCCTAGTGGATGAAATCCGACGCTTAGTACCCGTGCCTTAAGTCGGCTTGAAGGTAGGGAGCGGACCTTAGCCGTTCTGATTGTGGCAATGATCTACTGGTCGCCACGCCTACCCGAGACATAGGCGTCGCAGCGATCGACCAGTTCTGCTGGTGACATCGTAGCCGTATCCAGAAGCAGATGATCGCCGTCGCGAGACCCTTCTCTGCCGCACGACCGATACCCTCCTGCTATTGCATCGCCTTGACGAGATTATCGAGGGACGCGTTGTGTCCGAACTTCGCGCCGTTGAGCATGTCCTCCCCGGCTAGGGAGGCTATCGTTGTTACGACCACTTTCGTCCCGGCGCCTTGACGCTCGAATGTCGTCGTCGCCATCGTGATGAGCAGTTTCTTTCCCTGCGTTTCGACGACCTCGCTCGAAATAATGCGCTCATTGCGAACGATGTCGTAATAGGCCGTAACCCCCCGGTATTGAGGATTGTGTTTGTCGCCACAGCGGAAGACGTCGATCCCGCCTTCGCGAAAATCGACCTTGTCGTAGATGAAGGCCGCAGTTTCCGACGGTGCGCCCCAGCGTTCACGCTCCTTCGGATCGGCAAAGGCCGCGAACACGCGATCGATGGGCGCGGCGCAAATCCGCTCGAAAACGAACGTGGTATGTCTTGCCTCCGGGCTGGTCATGTCATTACCCCTGCTGCTGGTCGAGAACGACGTGGGTGGCGTATTCGCTCGCCTGATGTTCGGTGACGCGGTAGCCGAGCGCGGGCAAATCGATCCCAGCGAACATCGCTTCGCCCTGCCCAAGCACGACCGGGGACAAAGCGAAATGCAACTCGTCGATCAGCCCGGCGCGAAGATATTGACGACCGTCTCGACGCCACCGCCGATCTTCACGTCGCGGCCATTGGCGGCTTGCTTCGCCTGATCCAGCGCCGCCTCGATACCGTCGGTCACGAAGATGAAGGTGGTGCCGCCTTCCATCTCAATCGGATCGCGCGGATGGTGCGTCAGCACGAAGGTCGGCGCGTGGTAGGGCGGATTGTCGCCCCACCAGCCCTTCCAATTCTCGTCCGGCCAGGGACCGCAAATCGGCCCGAACATATTGCGGCCGAGGATGAACGCGCCGAACCCGTCCATCGAACGATGTGCGTAGGCCTGATCGACGCCGTCCGAGCCGCCGTCCTTGCCGATCATTGTCCGGAACATGCGCGTACCGAATATCCATTGGTGCAGCTCCCGCCCGCGCTTGCCGAGCGGATTTTCAAGACTTTGCTCCGGCCCCGCTCCGAAACCGTCGAGCGAGATCGAAAAGCCTGCAACACGCACTTTCGTCATAACACACTCCCTTCCGTATCAGTGCTTATCCGATTGCAATACGCAACCAGTTGCAATGTGGATAAACTGGTGCGATAATGCAAGCGGTTTTTTGGAGATGCGAATGGACGCCGGTCACCGGTCGGGTTGCCCGATCAACCTCTCGCTGGAAGTTTTTGGAGATCGATGGAGCCTCATCATCCTGCGGGACATGATGTTCGGTGGACGGCGGCACTTCCGTGAGCTGCTGACCCAGTCCGAAGAAGGCATCTCATCAAACATTCTGGCGGACCGGCTGAAAATGCTGCTGGACCAGGGGATGATCACAAAGACCGATGACCCGACCCATAAGCAGAAGGCCATCTACAGTCTGACCGAGAAGGCGATCGCCTTGGTGCCCGTCTTCGCGCAACTGGGCGCCTGGGGATGGCGATATACCCCCGTAACAGAGGAACTGAGCATCAGGGCGCAGCTTCTGGAAGAAGGCGGTCCTGCCATGTGGAAATCAGTTCATGTCCGAACTCGCACACGCCCATCTGGGACGTCCGAACCGGCAGAAAAGCTCCTCAGTCGCACAGCAGCTCCAAGCCGCCTACGACGCCGTGTGTGCTCGACGAACAAGACGCAAGAAGGCGTAAATCGCGAATTTGCCACCATCCGTTTTTTGTCCGTCGGCCTCCCCTGGCCCCACGACGGGCCGACAGGCCTTCCAATGGATACCAACTATCGATTTCTATTGGGATCATGAATATCCGAGGAGGTTGCAGTGGCCCGGGACCGAGAGGGTGCGATCAAGAAAACCATCCGCAGGCAGCAGTTGCGCGAGATGGTGCCGCTTGCCGACAGCACCATCTACGAAATGGAGCAGCGCGGTGAGTTTCCGCGGCGCTTCGCCCTCTCGCCCCGTTGCGTCGTCTGGGACCTGGCGGAGGTCGAAGCTTGGCTGGCCTCGCGCCGATCAGCCCCAATTGTCCGCGCGCAGTCTCCTGATGTCAGGCAGCGGCGATCGCGCCCTGTTCGAGCGCCGGGTCGGGCTCAAGCAGCGGCATCGAAGGCGGGATGAGGACCGGAACGCGCTTCTGCCCGCGACCCAGGCGTCGATGATATCCGACCACTCCTGCATCATATGGCGGCGCTGAACTTCGTACTCCGCCTTGTTGTAAACGCCGCGTGAGGAACGGCCGTCCTCGTGCGCAAGGCACTTCTCGATCCAGTCGCTGTTGAAGCCGAGTTCGTTGAGCAGCGTTGAGCCCGTCCTCCGCAGGTCGTGAACCGTGAACGGCTCCAGCGGCAGGCCTTCCTTCTTCGCCTGCTCGACAACCGCATAAGTGACGCGATTGAACGTCGCCCGCGACATCGGCGCGTCCGCGTCGTAGCGCGACGGCAACAGGTATCTCGAATTTCCGGCGCAGGTCTTCAGCGCGATCATGATGTCGAGCGTCTGGCGCGACAGATAAACATTGTGCGCCTTCGAGCGCTTCATCCGCTCCTTCGGGATGGTCCAGACGGCGTTCTCGAAATCGACCTCGTCCCAGATCGCGTCCTGCAGCTCGCTCTTGCGCACCATCGTCTGCAGGTAGAGGCGCATGCCGAGCCGGATGGTCGGCAGCGTCGCCACCTTCTCGAGCAGCTTGAGCATGATCCTGATCTCGGTCGGCGAGAGCGACCGATCCTTCGGCACGAAGGTCGCGATCGAAGCCGGCCCCACATCGTCAGCCGGGTTGGCGACCTTCTCGCCGTGCAAGATCGCGAAGCCGTAGATCTGCTTGAGGATGTCGCGGACGTGGATCGCCGTCGCCGGCGCGCCGCGCTCGACGATGGCGCCACAATGCGCCCGGAGGTCATCCGGTGTGATTTCGGTCAGCAGCCTGGTGCGCCACCTGGGTAGCAGTTCGCGCTCGAAGATTGATCGGCGCATCGCCCGCGTGCTGTCCGCCATCGGCGCCGCGGTCAGCCACTTCTCGCCGAACTCGCCAAAGCTCCTCGCTTCCAGGAGCCGGCGCTTCTCGCGCTGCTTTTCGATCGCCGGCGATCGTCCCTCGCTGATCGCCCGCTTGGCGTCGATGCACAGCTCTCGCGCACGAGCGAGCGACAGCCCGGCCGGGCCGTACTTGCCGAACGTGACGGTCTCGCGCCGTCCATTCATCCGGTAGTCCAGCCGAAAAGAGAGGGTCCCCGACGGCTTTACGAGGACATACATGCCGTCCCGGTCCGTCACCTTGTAAATTTTCTCTTTTGGTTTCAGATGCTTAAGGGCTGCATCGGTCAACATCGGGACTGCCTCCTCCAAAAAAGACCGTCAGGCCATTTTCGGGCATCCTCGCGACAAAATCTCTTTTTCTTACAGCTAGTTAGATCGAAAAAAAGACCGTCAGAGGGTGCTCACACCCTGACGGTATCGGACGAAATCGGATTTCGCAATGGGGAGGCGCACCGTCAGGGAGTCCGTCAGCGGCGATCTCTGCCGGCCGATAGTCCCCGAACGTCTTTGGATGATTTTATTTTGTTTATCAGTGTGTTATGGAGGTTTCCGGGACGCTGTGGGATAGCCCCGGATGGGCCAAAATCATTCCCACTCAATCGTCCCAGGCGGCTTACTCGTAATATCGTAGGTCACCCGGTTGATCCCCCGCACCTCGTTGACGATCCGCCCCGCAACCCGCGCCAGGAACCCCGCATCGAACGGATAAACATCCGCCGTCATCCCATCCGTGCTTGTCACCGCCCGCAGCGCGCACGCATGATCATACGTTCGCCCATCGCCCATCACCCCCACCGTCCGCACCGGCAACAGCACGGCGAACGCCTGCCAGATCGCGTCATACAGTCCGGCCGCACGGATCTCCTCCAGGAAGATCACATCCGCCCGCCGCAACAGCGCGAGCTTCTCGCGCGTGATCTCGCCCGGCACCCGGATCGCCAGCCCCGGACCAGGAAACGGATGCCGCCCGACGATCGCTTCCGGAATCCCCAGTTCGCGTCCCAGCGCGCGCACCTCGTCCTTGAACAGCTCGCGCAGCGGCTCCACCAGCTTCATCCGCATCCGCTCCGGCAGCCCGCCCACATTGTGATGCGACTTGATCGTCACCGAAGGCCCGCCGGTGAAACTGACGCTCTCGATCACATCCGGATACAGCGTGCCCTGCGCCAGATAGTCCGCGCCGCCCAGCTTGCGTGCCTCCTCCTCAAACACCTCGATGAACAGCCGCCCGATCGTCTTGCGCTTCACCTCCGGATCGATCACGCCCTCCAGCGCATCCAGGAACAGCTCCGACGCATCGCAATGCACCAGCCGGATGTTGAACCGGTCGCGGAACGTGCGACACCACCTCCTCCGCCTCGCCCTGCCGCAGCAGGCCGTGATCGACGAAGATGCAGGTGAGCTGATCGCCGATCGCTTCGTGGATCAGCACCGCGGCCACCGATGAATCGACGCCACCAGAGAGGCCACAGATCACTCTGCCCTGCCCCACTTCCGCGCGAACCCGCGCGATCTCGGTGGCGCAGAAGCCGGCCATCGTCCAGGTGCCGGACAGGCCGAGCACGCGATGCGTGAAGTTGCGCAACAGAGCGGCGCCGTGCGGCGTGTGAACCACCTCGAGATGGAACTGCACGCCATAGAAGCGGCGTGAATCGTCGGCGATCGCAGCAAATGGCGCGCCCTCGCTGACGCCGACAACGCGGAAACCTGGCGGCAGACGGGTGACACGATCGCCGTGGCTCATCCAGACCTGCTCGCGCGCGCCCTTGGACCAGACGCCATGGAACAGTGCGCAGTCGTCCGTCACGTCAACGAAGGCGCGGCCGAACTCGCGATGGTCGGAGGCCAGCACCTCGCCGCCTAGCTGCTGGCAGAGGAGCTGTTCGCCGTAGCAGATGCCCAGGATGGGCACGCCGAGCGAGAAGACTTCCTGGGGCGCCAGAGGTGCGGTGGCTTCGTGCACCGAGGCAGGGCCGCCGGACAGGATGATGCCGCGTGGCCGCCAGGCGGCTATCCGTCCGGGGGTGGCGTTGAATGGCCAGATTTCGCAATAGACGCCGAACTCGCGGAGCCGGCGGGCGATGAGCTGGGTCACTTGGCTGCCGAAGTCGAGGATCAGCACGCGTTCGGCAGCGAGGGCGGCCGTGGCGGCGGGATCAGGCAGGGAATCGGGCATAGGGCCTCCGCGCATGATCCTCGCGCTTGGACCATGAAGGGGCGGCGGTGGCAAGTGCGTTGCGCGTAGCACAACCACTCACAACTTTAGTGGATATCACTATCGGATCGCCGTGATGGAAAAGGTTATCCAGGCAACCGAAGCCAACCGTCAGTTTTCGCGCATATTGCGAGAAGTGGCCGAAGGCGACACGTTCACCATAACCTCACACGGCCGCCCCGTCGCACGCATCCTGCCTGCTGAAGCCAAAGGGGGAGAAGCAGCCAAGCGCCGTCTGTTGGAGCATCTCCGCGACCAGCCCGCGATGAATTTGGGGCCGTTCAAACGGGAGGAGCTCTACGACTGCTGACCGCGCTTGATACGAACGTCCGCGTCTACACCGAGGGTCTGGACGCCCTCGGAAAAAAGTCGGCCGCGACAATTCTTATCTCTTCGAAATCCCAAACTCATCCACCCTCCTGCCCGCCCAAACATTGGGTGAATTGTGTCACGTCCTGGTACGAAAGCTGCGCCACAGACGCGACGATGCCCGGGCGGTGGTCAGACTGTGGCAGGACGCCTACACGGTGATTCCAACGACGGAAGCTGTACTTACGCGCGCCTTCGATCTTGTGGTCGACCATGGTCTGGCAACCTGGGATGCGGTCACTCTCGGCGCCGCCTTGATCGCCGGCTGCCGGATACTGCTTTCCGAGGACATGCATGACGGTTTTACGTGAGGTGGAGTCACCATCGTCAATCCGTTCGCCACCACGCCACACCACCTAATCGCCGAACTCCGACGCTCCGCGGATTGAACTACGTCAGCACTTCGGCGCCCTGCTCCAACAGCACGGCAATCTGCCGCGTCTGTTCGATCAAAAAATCCATCACCACGCGCGTTCGCGGCGCGAGATTACGCCGCGAGGGATAGACGATGTGCACGGGCACACGCTGCGACGGGTAATCTTCCAACAGCCGAAACAAGCGGCCGGCGCGGAGATCGTCGATCAACTGGATTTCCGGCAACAGGGCGATCCCGTGGCCGGCGCGGGCGGCGCGGCGGACGGCCTCGCTGTCGTTGGCCAGGAACGCGCCAGAGACCTCCACACTCAACGGCCCATTGGGACCAGTGAAGCGCCAGATTTCGGGATCAGGTGCCGCGTCATGAATCAGGCAGACGTGATCCGCCAAATCTTCTGGCCGATCGGGTGCACCTTGCCGCTCAAGATAAATCGGCGCCGCGACGACGGCCCGGCCGAGCACGCCGGCACGGCGCGCCACCAACGAAACGTCGGCGATCTCGCCGCTGCGGAACGCAAGGTCCAGCCGTTCCTCAATCATGTCCGTGTGCCGATCACTCATGACCAGTTCCACCGAGAGGCCCGGATGGCGCCCCAACAGCACGGGCAGACGGGTCGAGAGGAACAGGCCGCCGGCAACCGAAGTGCCCAGCCGGACCAGCCCGCGCGGTTCGCCGCTCTGCCGACCAAGTGCCGCCTCCATCTCGTCCGTCGTTTCCAGCAGGTGCTGCGCGTGGCCGAGCAGCGTCTTGCCGTCATCGGTCAGGCTGAGCCGGCGGGTCGTGCGGTGGAATAAGCGAACCTGGAAGTGCTGTTCCAACTGCGCGATCAGCCGCGTCACAGCCGACTGGCTGGCGTTGGTCTCGCGGGCCACTGCGGAGAACGAGCCGGTCTCGGTGACCCGGACGAAGGCTCGGAGTGCCCCGATCAGATCCATGATTTCCTCGAATTACGCAAAGATGAATTACAGGAAAGCTGGATTATTGTACACCGGCAAGAGGTCCATCTCGCAGCCATCGCAGACGGACAGCAACCCTGACCTTCCCGCCTACGAATCGGCTTTCACAGTTTCCGCCACCGGGCGGGAACGACATGAGGAGAGAGACCATGAAGACCATGATGCTTGCGGCTGCCGCGGCGCTTACCCTGGGTATGGGCGTGGCGTTTGCCGATGGTGGCGATGGGCCTGCGGCAAACACGCAATTCACCTTGCTGCCTGGCGTGGTTGCACAGGCGCCTGTGCAGTCGTCAAGCGCTTTCGCGCAAGGACAGCCGGCGGGCGACAGCACAATGAGCTACGTTACCCGCTCGGAGACGACTTCTACCTGGAACCAGAACGAGGGCGTCGGCAGCTGAGCGATCATCGCCTATCGCAGATGGAGGGGTCGGCTTTGCGCCGGCCCTTTCTCGTTAAGCATGTCTCGCTGATAGTGACCACATGGCAAATCCGCTCCTGTTCGAACCGATCACCTTCCGCTCCGTCACCGCGCGCAATCGCCTGGCGGTGGCTCCGATGTGCCAATACAGCGCCAGCGAAGGGCTGGGCGATGACTGGCACATTCAGCATCTCGGGGCGCGCGCCATGGGTGGCGCGGGCATCGTCTTCACCGAGGCAACACATGTGTCCGCCATCGGCCGAATCACGCCGTACTGCCTTGGCCTGTGGAACCAGCAGCACCAGGCACTGCTCTCCCGGCTGGCAGCGATCATCTCACGCGGCGGAGCGGTGCCGGGCATTCAGATCGCTCATGCCGGCCGCAAGGCGAGCACAACCCGCACGTGGGAGGGCAGTAAGCCCATAGCCCTGGCTGATGGCGGGTGGGTTCCGGTCGCGCCGAGCCCGATTTCGTTCCATCACGGGGCTGTCGATCCGCACGGGCTTTCTGCCGCTGAAATCGCCGAGATCGCAGGCCAATTCGCCAGCAGCGCACGCATGGCGCGCGAGGCCGGCATGAAGATCGTGGAGATCCACGCGGCACATGGCTATCTGCTGCACTCCTTCCTGTCGCCGGTCTCCAACCACCGCAATGATGGGTACGGTGGCGACCTGGAGGGCCGCAGCCGGTTCTTGATGGAAACGCTGGATGCGGTCCGCGCGGAATGGCCGGCTGACCTGCCGCTATTTGTGCGGCTGTCCTGCGTCGATTACCTGCCGGGGGGGCTGACGATTGAAGACACCATAGCCCTGGCGCGAAAGCTCGCGGCGCGCGGCGATGTCGATCTGATCGACTGCTCGTCAGGCGGCGTCTCGCCCGATGTCCGCATTCCGACGCATCCCGGCTACCAGGTGCCCTTCGCCGACGCGGTGAAGCATGGCGCCAACATCGCGACCGGCGCCGTTGGTTTGATCACCGAGCCCACGCACGCCGCGGAAATTGTCGCCAACGAGCGCGCGGATCTGGTGCTCCTGGCCCGCGTGCTGCTGGCCGATCCGGCATGGCCGCTGCGTGCTGCCAAAGCCCTTGGGGTGAAGCCGGACCTGCCGCCGCCCTATTGGCGGGCGACGCTGGCTTAACCCAGTTTCAACAATTACCTGCGAGGCATCTCCGGCTGCCACAATTCTCGACGATTTCTGTTCGAGACACCGCGCGTCAACGGAGATGTTTGCCATGAAGTTTGCCGCAACGCTGTTCGTCACCACCATGCTGGCAGCCGCGCCTGTCCTGGGGCAGACGACGCCCACCCAGCCTGATACGACGCCCAGCGCCTCACCCGCTCCCACCACCAGCACGCCTGCACCGACCACATCGGGTCCCGCGGCGACCACGACGCACAGAAGCACGACGCATGGCACACATGCCGCCGCCGCAATCCCACCTGGGCAGACGATGCAGGCGCTGGTCGAACGGCGGATCGCTGATCTGCACAAGCAGTTGCAGATCACGTCCACAGAGAGCTCGCAGTGGGACCAGTTCGCGCAAGTGATGCAAGACAACGCCAAGGAGATCGATCAGGCGTACAAAGACCGGGCGGACAAGCTGGATAGCATGTCAGCGGTCGACAACATGCAGTCGTACGCACAGATCGAACAGTTGCGCGCGCAGCAGGTGCAGAAACTCGTGCCGCCGTTCCAGGCGCTCTACGCGTCGCTGTCGGATCAACAGAAACAGGAGGCCGACGCGCTGTTCCGTAACCAGGCTGTCAAGGCGCAAGCGCATCGGCAGGCGACGGCGGTGAAGCACGCCAGCAAGTAGCCCGGTTTTCGGGTAGTGGGTCAGTTTGAAAATCGACGTAGGACCGCTATCCTATCGCGATGATGTGGCCCAACCAATGCGCTGGCAGCGCGTTTCCGACGCACCATGCATAGGCAAGTGATGGTGCGCGTCAACGCGCCAGTGGACGAAGGAATAGCGCCTCTTGTCGAAGCGCTCTCGGCCGTGGCTGGCGTGGTCACAATGGAAAGCTGCCAAGGCGACGAGGGCCACAGCAGTGCGTTTGTGGTGTTCCATATGGACGACTGGCGAGCTTGCGGCGATTTGCTATTTGACCGGCTGCTTCCCCTCATGCCGTCGAGTCTGCGATCTGGCGTTTCACTCCGCGTAGAGTCGTACGATACCCAGATCGCTCGCGGCTGGATCACTCTGGACCCAGCCGCGATTGAGTCAGTAAGTGCGTGTGTGCGTCAGTTATCGGCGACGCCCATAGGTCAGGGTGTTCTCGTGACAAGGAATGCACATTGCCAAGAGGTTTCCTAGATTGTCGCTGCCGCCAGCCGCTTGGGCAGTCTTGTGGTGCGCATGCCAGTTGCTGCCGAGTCGATTCTGACAACGCGATCCGCTGCGGTGGTGACCGCAAACCGACATGCTGCATTCGCACTGGCCACCGGCCCGCTTGTAGGCTGCTACCTTTGTCAATTCAGAGAAAGCCATACTTGGTCCTTTCGTAACGAAAAGAACCGGCTTGACCAACGCAATTCAGAGTCCCTACAAAGGGTTGCCACTGATACGGTCCGCAGCCGGTTCACACGAATGCGGATCACTGCGAAGCCGGGGCACGCAACGCCCCGGCGATTCGCAATGTATAGTCAGGCGCCATGCATGACAGAACGAATCGCTGCGCCGCAAGATAGAATCTGCGGTTGCGCTCAAAAAAGACTCACCCGTTATGGTAGTGGGAATCGTAGGATTATTTCGGAGCGATTCGCTAGATCAGTTTTGCGTTGCCTCCCAGTCCTCCAACACCTTCACCATATCCGACAACTCCCAAAGGGTCTTGGTTACGTCGGCCGCCATCGCTGGAGTGCAGCGCAGGGTCTGGTGTATACGGACGTAGTTATAGTGCATGAAGTAGATCGCCATGCTGTAGGCGTGGTTCTCAGCTTTCTTGGAAAAGGCATTCGTCAGCCTTGTCATGCGACGGTTGCCCATACGCATGGAGAGGTTTTGCCGCTCGGCAAAGCTAGTGGAGATGTGGTCTGGATTGGGGCGCCCCTCAACGCGGCGCTTCTCTGCACCAACACAAGCGCCCGGGCTGTAGCGGCCGATGGCGCCCTCTGGCGTGCCGTACTGCTTCACCAGCATGGCGTAGTCGATCTCGGCCCCGAACGCGTCCTCAACGGCCGCTAGGTAGGGTCCGTGACCGTCGCTGGTCAATTGCACGCGGTTGGCGAGCCGATCTTTCAAGTCCTGCATGAACACGTGAGCGCTGCCAGCATCGCGACTACCGACCAGCCAAGAGGCGACCAGCTTCGTGTCTGCGTCGATCGCGGTCCACGTCCAGATGTCACCAGCCTGTCGCGGCGCGGCCTTGGCGCTGGCAACGTTGCGCTGTTTGCAGTGAACAAAGCTCCAAATTTCATCCACCTGTAGCCGCTTGCACGTCAAGCTACGTAGGTGCTGGTCCTGGTAGTAGCTGAATGCCTCCCCGGCATCCTCAAGCAGCTTGACGATGGTATTCTTGCTGGCGCCGGTCAGGCGGCTGATCGCGCGGAGCGATACGCCCTCGACCATCATCCCGAGGATTTCAGCGCGCTTGGCAGAGGGGAGCTTGTTCATGCACCTCTTATACTGACCTTTTATGCGTAGCGTAAGTCCAAAATGAACGTCTAGCGTTCAGTTAGTCATTGACAGGCAAATCAATGGAGTCCATATGCCTGTTAGTATGAAGTTTGAGTTCCGAGACCGGCAACTCGCGCTCATACGCACCGACCAAGCGGCCGAGACTAAGCTGCCTGTGTCGGTCATCAAGTCGTGTAGGGAGAAGCTGATTGTCTTGGAGGCGGCGCCCGACGAACGGACCTTGCGGAATTGGAAAAGCATTCACTACGAGAAGCTAGATGGCAACCGGGAGGGGCAAAGGAGCATCCAACTCAACAAGCAATGGAGGTTGGTTTTTGAGTTAGACCCTAGTTCGGCCCCACCAACCGCAACCGTCATAGGAGTAGAAGACTATCACTAAGGGATGTAACCCATGTCGATAACATACGTTGAGGCTGTACCTCATCCTGGACATTTTATTCGGGAAGAGTTGGAGGCGCGTGAGTGGACTCAGCGCGATCTGGCTTACATCCTCGGCGTCCCTGAGCAGTCCGTGAATCAGATCACCCTCGGGAAGCGGGGAATTAGCCCGGAAATGGCTAAGTCGCTCGCAGATGCCTTCGAGGTGTCTCCGGAGTTCTTTGCCAATCTACAGAAGGCGTACAGACCTGTCTCGTGCACGTGAGCCAGATCCTAGTGTGAAGAGACGCGCTAGATTGCAATCGTCATATCCGGTGCGCGAGATGATCAAGCGCGGATGGCTAGAGGATACCGACGCGACGATGCTCGAACTACAGATGGCTAGGTTTTTTGAGCAGGCGAATTGCAATGACATCCCGCATATTACGCACGTAGCCAAAAAGTCGCGGTACGATGACGTACCCTCCCCGCAACTCGCGTGGCTCTTTCGAGTGAGACAAATCGCGCAGTCGATAACTGTGGGTGCTTATTCGGAAAAAAGTCTGAGGGACTCGCTATCTAAGTTGCGGCATCTCACTATCGAACCAGAAGAGGCGCGGCATGTTGCGCGCGTTCTATCTGAGTGCGGGGTAAGGTTAATATTCGTTGAATGTCTGCCCGGCTCGAAGATCGATGGAGTATGTTTCTGGCTCGACAAAGCCTCTCCGGTCATTGGAATGTCTCTTAGATTCGATCGCATTGATAATTTCTGGTTTGTGTTGCGGCATGAGATTGAGCACGTCCTGCGGAGGCATGGTAAGGATTCGGAGAAGATAGACGCTGAACTTGAAGGTGAACGCGCCGGAACCGGCCCCAACGTGCCAGAGGAAGAGCGTGTAGCGAATGCTGCTGCCGCCGATTTCTGTGTCCCATCCGTAGAAATGGAGTCATTCATCGCCCGGAAGAGCCCGTTCTTTTCGGAAAAGGATATCATTGGTTTTGCCAGACGCATCCAAGTGCATCCTGCACTTGTTGTGGGTCAGGTGAGGAACCACCTGCAACGATGGGATTTTCTAAGTCGCTATCTGGTAAAAATCCGGCAGTCCGCGATGGCTGGTGCAATAGTTGACGGATGGGGACAGATTTTCCCCGTCGCGATTTAGGGGTGTGCGATGGTGGCTTACAATGAACAGCTACAACGCGTCTGGCAGCAATACGAAGAAGAGCACGGGAGAGCCGCCGCCTCTGCGCGAGATGTGGTCGTATGGGGCGTATCTCACGGGCTGATCTCCCTTGCTCATCGCGACCCATACGATCAGCTTGCGGAAGATATGTCGCGCGCCCTTCGAGAGCAGTACAGCACCGATGCCAAAGGACGCCGTTATCGGGTCAATCACGCTGTGCGCGTCTATAAGAACGGCGTACAGCTTACCTTCTGGGCGATGATGCGATATGCTGAACGGCCACATATGGAGCGCGCCTTCACGCAACGGCGCGAACAAATCGTCGGTGACTGCTCACAGTTACGCACTGACGTGGACGTTTATAACGACTTCCATCCGGAAGATCGTCCCGTTCCTCTGGTGCTGAATTTTACGGACGACGTAGAAGAGCGAATGAACCTAGGGAAGGATGACGCAGCTTAGTTACCAGTCTTTCTCCATCGCGCTTGAGCGGCCAATGACGCCGCCTCTTTTCTTTCTTCGGGAGTCATCGCCCGCGCGCGAGCTGTTCCTCCCTTCCCTCCAATTTTAGCGGCACGCTGATTGCGCTTATCATCCGCAGCGTCAACCACCTGGCCGGTGGCGATGTCGCCGATCAACTTTGCAAGCGAGATCGGATCACGGGGGCGGGGGAGGCGCTTAGTTGCCATCAGAGATGCCAATTCTGCGGTTTGCGCTGCGCTGGGTCGGGAAGGCCGGCCCTCTCGTTAAGTCTGCGGAGAAGCGCCAACGCAGCCTCTTCCGTGGGGAAGGCTTGCACAACCCTTTTTGCTCCATCCGGTTCGGTGGCCACGACGCGGTAGCCCCCGGCGCGCGGTATGATTGTGTAGGTTTCCATCTTCGGGAGTATGGCACGGTCGGGCTTGCGTTCAACGTGGGATCGGTAGGATTAAATTCTAGGGGATTTCAAACTGACCCACTACCGGTTTTCGCTTCCCTCTGGCGCCGGCGGCGAAGCGGGGCTATATGCGCCCCCTTCGCGCGGCCGGTCGGTATCGGCTGCGCCAGCAGGAGTTATGCGCCATGAAGCCGGGCATCCACCCCGCCTACCATGAGATCACCGTCGTGATGACGGACGGCACCCAGTTCAACACCCGCTCGTGCATGGGCAAGGCGGGCGACACGCTGCGGCTGGACATCGATCCGAAGTCGCATCCGGCCTGGACCGGCCAGCACCGGATCATCGACAGCGGTGGGCAGGTAGCGAAGTTCAACAAGAAGTTCGCGGGCCTCGGGTTGAAAAAGTAGCCAGTCGGCAACTGTATTTTTCCCCGCGCGGAGTGCCTCTTGAACACGCGTACGGGGGTACCTACGTCAAGCTTGTTCGGAATGCCCCTCGGGGGTTCCGAAGCATTGAACCAGGGGCCGGCCCATGCCGGGCGGTCCTGAAACAATGACCTTGCTCACGTAGGAGGTTTATCATGACGTATGACTTCACCCCCCTGTTTCGTACTGCCATCGGTTTCGACCGGCTTGCCCGGTTGATGGACAGCGCCGTGTCGGCAGCCGATGCGCCCAGCTATCCGCCCTACAACATCGAGAAAACCG
The DNA here is from genome assembly GCA_963733475.1 of uncultured Alphaproteobacteria bacterium. Classification (GTDB taxonomy): domain Bacteria; phylum Pseudomonadota; class Alphaproteobacteria; order Acetobacterales; family Acetobacteraceae; genus JAMXLO01. Next base: position 22,172 of record CAVTEC010000005.1, read on the forward strand.
GTGAGGAAACCTACCGTCTGACCATGGCGGTTGCTGGTTTCCGCCCCGAGGAACTCGATCTCGTCGTGAAGGACAACACGCTGACCGTGTCCGGCAAGGCCGGCGAAGGCCAGAAGGGTGAGATGCTGTATCGCGGCATCGCCGGCCGCGCGTTCGAGCGCCGGTTCGTGCTGGCCGACCACATTGTGGTCGACGGTGCGGATCTGGCGAACGGACTGCTGCATGTGGCCCTGAAGCGTGTGGTGCCCGAGGCGCTGAAGCCTCGCCGGATCGCCATCGGAGGTGATGCGGCTCCGAAGGCGGTCGCCAATGACAGCCAGGACGCTGCGAAAGCCGCGTAAGGCGCACAGACGAAAAGGGGCCGGTTCACCGGCCCCTTTTTTGTTTGCCTTGAGTGGTAGCGCCTGATCGACGAAATATCCCGTCATTGCGAGCGAAGCGAAACAATCCCGTCGAAATTGCTTCGGTTCGCTCGCAATGACGGACCTTTCAGCTCGTTATGCGTTACCCGCCAGATAATCCACCCCAGCCTGCACGCCACCCGGCTTGTGCGGCACGCCCGCCGCGCGCAGGCCGATCTCCACCCCACCCAAGGTGCCGATGAGCTGGAGGTCACCAAAGTCGCCGAGATGGCCGATGCGGAACACGCGGTCCTTCAGAATGCCCAGGCCGTTGCCCAGGCTCATGTTGCACTTCTCCAGTATTGTGGCACGCAGCGCGTCCGCACTGTGCCCCTCGGGCACGCGCACGGCGGTCAGCGACGAAGAGTAGTGCCGCGGTTCGGCGCATTGGATCTCCAGACCCCACGCACGCACTGCACGGCGCGTAGCTTCCGCGTGCCGGTCGTGGCGGGCGAATACGTTGGGCAATCCTTCCTCCAGCAGCATCTTCACGGCCTCATTCAGGCCGAACAGCAGGTTGGTGCCAGGCGTGTAGGGGAAGTAGCCGGTCTTGTTTGCCTCCAACATCGGCCGCCAGTCCCAGTAGCTGCGATGCAGTTTCGCGGTTTCGGTCGCCTTAAGGGCCTGATCGCTGATTGCGTTGAACGACAGGCCCGGCGGCAGCATCAACCCCTTCTGCGAGCCGGCAACCGTGACGTCCACGCCCCACTCGTCGTGACGGTAGTCGATCGATGCCAGCGATGAGATCGTATCCACCATCAGCAGTGCCGGATGATGCGCCGCGTCCATCGCGCGACGCACTTCGTCGATACGCGATATGCAGCCGGTGCTTGTTTCATTATGCACCACGCAGACCGCCTTGATGCGATGTGCCTTGTCGTCGCCCAACGCAGCGCCAATGGCGGCGACATCGGCACCACGGCGCCAGTCCGTCTCGATGAATATCGGCTTGAGTTCGAGCCGCTGCGCCATCTCGTTCCATAACGTCGCAAACCAGCCGGTGCGGCACATCAGCACCGTGTCGCCGGGTGACAGCGTATTGGTCAGCGCCGCTTCCCAGGCACCAGTGCCCGAGGCGGGGTAGATCACCACTGGCCCGCTGGTCTGGAAGATCGCCCGCAGGTTCGTCAGGATCTCCTTGCCGAGGCGACCGAAATCAGGGCCGCGATGGTCGATCGTGGGATTGTCGATCGCGCGCAGCACCCGATCGGGCACGTTGGTAGGGCCGGGAATCTGCAGGAAATGCCGGCCGGCGTGATATTGCGTCATGGAGCCTCCCTCGCGAGGGGCGGGAGATTGGCGCCAATCACCCGGCTTGCCAATCGGCCGCAGCGTGACCGGCCCCGCCTCGCGTGTTACCTCCTGCCAGTTGCCAACAGCAGGTAGTTGCATGGGATTCGATCTGTGAGCGCCACGATGCTTGCACCGGGGGATTCGCACCTGGCGGAGCGGCTGCGCCGTGAGATTCGCGGCGATGTGCTGTTTGAGCGCGCAGATCGCGGGCGTTACGCGACGGACGCGTCGATCTATCAGGTCGAACCGATTGGCGTGATCGTGCCGGAAGAAATCGGCGACGTTGCCGCGGCGCTGGCGATCGCGCGCGAGGAAGGCGTGCCCGTGCTGGCGCGCGGTGGTGGCACCAGCCAATGCGGCCAGACGGTGAACCGTGCACTGGTGATCGACTGCTCCAAGCATCTGCGCCGCATCCTGCACGTCGATCCCGAGGCACGTACTGCGCTTGTCGAGCCTGGTCTGGTGCTTGCGCATCTGAATACAGCGCTGCGGCAACATGGGCTGTTCTTTCCGGTCGATCCATCGACGCATGCGCGCTGCACCATCGGCGGCATGGCGGGCAACAACTCCTGTGGCTCGAAGTCGATCCGCTACGGGTTGATGGCCGATAATGTACGCGCGATCGATGCCATCCTGGCCGATGGGACACAGCACAAGTTCGGACTACTGCCCGACAATATCGGCGCTGACGTGCCACGCGGTATCGCTGATCTGATCCAACGGTTGCGCGCGCTAGGTGCGGCGGAAGCCGAGGAGATCGCGGCGCGGTTCCCATCGCAGCTTCGCCGCGTTGGCGGCTACAATATCGAGGTGCTGACGCCGGTGGCACGGCTCGCTGGTCAGGAGAACCTGGCGCGGCTGTTGGTCGGCTCGGAAGGCACGCTGGCGTTCTCCGCTGCGATCGAACTGGCGCTGTGGCCGATCAAACCACGCAAAATTCTGGGGATCTGCCAGTTCCCGACCTTCCGCCGTGCGATGGAAGCGGCCAGGCATATCGTGGAGCTGGATCCCGAAGCAGTGGAGCTGGTCGATCGCACGATGATCGATCTCGGCCGCGGCATTCCAATTTTCCGTGCGACGATCGACCGCATGCTGATTGGCGAACCAGACTCACTGCTGATCGTCGAATTCCATGGCGATGAGGATGCGGAGCTGACGGGGAAGCTCGATCAGCTCGAAGACCTGATGGGGGATCTGGGGTATCGCAACGCCGTGGTTCGCGCGACCGATGCAACGTTTCAGGCGGATATCGCGTCGGTACGCGAAGCAGGCCTCAATATCATGATGTCGATGAAAGGCGACGGAAAGCCGGTCTCGTTCATCGAGGACTGCGCGGTCGATCTGGAAGACCTCGCCGATTACACCGAACGCCTGAACGAAGTGTTCGAGAAGCATGGCACCAAAGGCACGTGGTACGCACATGCCTCGGTGGGCTGCCTGCATGTGCGGCCGGTGCTGAACATGAAGGATCCGCAGGACGTCGCCACGATGCGCAGAGTGGCCGAAGAGTGCTTCGCATTGGTGCGCGAGTACAAAGGATCGCATAGCGGCGAACATGGCGACGGCCTGGTGCGCAGCGAATTCCATGAAACGATGTTCGGCGCGCGCGTTGTGCGCGCATTCGAGACGGTGAAGGACGCGTTCGATCCGAACAATGTGCTGAATCCTGGCCGGATCGTGCGGCCGCCGCGCATGGATGATCGCACGCTGTTCCGCTACGCGCCGGGATACGCACCGGTCGGCGATTTCACGCCGAAGCTAGACTGGTCGGACCATCCGGGGCCGCTGGGCGGCATGCTTGGCGCGGTCGAGATGTGCAACAACAACGGAACGTGCCGGGCCTTCGATGCCGGCATGATGTGCCCGTCCTATCGCGTGACGCGCGACGAAGCGCATCTGACCCGCGGGACGCGCCAATACGTTGCGACTGGCGCTGACAGGACAGCTCGGCGCCGATGCGATGGCCTCCGATGCGGTGGCCGATGCGATGGCACTCTGCGTGTCGTGCAAGGCGTGCAAGCGGGAGTGCCCGACCGGCGTCGATATGGCCAAGATGAAGATCGAGGTGCTCGCGGCGCGATCGGATCGTGACGGTGTCACGCGGCGCGACCATGTGGTGGCGGAGTTGCCGCGCTATGCGCCGCTGGTCGCGCCATTTGCGCCACTGCTCAATCTGCGCAATCGCGTTTCGGCGCTGCGGCGGCTGGGCGAGCTCACGCTGGGCTTGGCCGCGGCAAGGCCCCTGCCCGCCTGGCATCGCGCACCGTTCCGCAACAACGAGGCGGAGCGCTATGCGCCAGCCAAGTCGCGTGGCGAGGTGTTCCTGCTTGCCGACACATTCAATCGCTGGTTTGAGCCGGAGAACTTGCGAGCGGCGCTGCGCGTGTTGGCAGCGGCCGGATATCGGGCCGTATTGCCGCACACCAAGGGCAGGCCACTATGCTGCGGCCGCACCTTCCTTGCGGCTGGTATGGTTGATCGTGCGCGAGAAGAAGCACGCCGGACGATGAGGCGATTGGCGGGGACGCTGCCGGTGATCGGCCTCGAGCCGTCGTGTCTGCTGACACTGCGCGACGAATTTCGATCACTGTTGCCCGGGGCGGAGGCCGACGCGTTGGCGGAGCGTGCCATGCTGCTCGGCGAGTTTTTGTCGCGCGAGAAGCCTGATCTGCCGCTGCGGGCGATGGCGACCAAAGCGCATGTGCACGGGCATTGCCACCAGAAGGCGTTCGGCGCGTTCCCTTCGGTGTTGAATACCTTGAAGCGCATTCCCGATTTGGAGGTGACGCCAATTGCTTCGTCGTGTTGCGGCATGGCCGGCGCATTCGGCTATCAGACCGAGACGCTGTCGGTGTCGCGCGCAATGGCCGAGGCAGGATTGCTGCCTGCGGTGCGCAAGGCCGCTGCGAGCGACATCATCGTGGCGGATGGCACGTCATGCCGGCACCAGATTCGGGATCTTGCCGGGCGAGAGGCGATTCATTCAGTGCGAGTGCTGGAGCAAGCGTTGGTATGACGGCGCCGCAAGATGTGCTGGACTTCTGGTTCGACGGCGACCCTTCGACTTTCCGCGAGGTATGGTTCGACAAGGTTGACGCGTTCGATGCAGCGTGCGGTCGGTTTGCTGATGCGCTGCGGCGGGCGAAGGGCGGCGATTTGGATGATTGGGCTCAGACGCCGAAGGGCGCGCTGGCGCTGGTGATCCTGCTCGATCAGTTTTCGCGTAACTTGTTTCGTGGGTCGCCGGAGACTCATGCTGCCGACGCGAGGGCGCGCGAGGTTACGCGTGCCGCGATTGCGCGTGGTTTCGACCGGCAGGTTGGGCCAGTTGAACGGGCCTTCTTCTACCTGCCGTTCATGCATTCCGAAGACCCGACCGATCAGGACGAGAGCGTGCGGCTGTTCGGGTTACTGGATCCGTCGGAGCACTATGCGGAGCATCATCGTGACGTCATCCGCCGTTTCGGCCGGTTCCCGCATCGCAACGCTGTTCTTGGGCGCGAGAGCACGCGCGAGGAAGAAGAGTATCTTGCCGGCGAATGCAATAAATTTTAGCGCGGCGTCGGAAGACTGATGGGTTTCACTTCGCTCAACCCATCGCTTATTGTTTGCCATGAGCGCTCCGAGCAACAAGAAGGAGGAAACGCCAATGGCAAATGACGTGACTATCGGCTCTGGTCGCTATCGCTACCGCTTTCAGCGCGATTGGGCCAAGTTGCCGCGTTGGTGGAATTTTGGCGAAGCGAAGCAGCCGGGGCCACCGCGTACCAGCGTCAAGGGCGCGGTCGCCGCCAATGGCGATGTGTATGTGCTGTGCCGTGGCGCGCATCCGGTGCTGGTGTTCGACGCTGACGGGCGCTTCATCACCTCATGGGGTGAAGGCGAGTTCTCCGCGTTCGTGCACGGCCTGACGATCGACGCCGACGGAAAAATCTGGATCGCGGATTCAGGCCTGCACACGGTGACGCAACATGAAGCGGATGGGACATTGCTGCGCACTCTGGGAATGCGCGGTGCGGCGACGCCGACGCTGTATGGCAAGCCGTTCAACATGCCGACGGGCGTTGCGTTTGCATCGAATGGCGATGTGTTCGTTTCCGATGGCTACGGCAACCGTCGCGTGCATTGCTTCGCGCCGGATGGTGAGCTGAAGCATTCGTGGGGCGAGCCGGGCACCGGGCCAGGTCAGTTCGCGCTGGTGCACTTCATTGGCGCGGATGCCAGTGACACGCTGTATGTGTGCGATCGGGAGAACCACCGCATCCAGTTGTTCGCCACGGCTGGCGAGGTGCTGGGGCAGTGGACCGGATTCGACATGCCCAGCGATCTCGCATTCGGGCGTGACGTGATCTACGTGGCGGCGGCAGATGGGGTGTCGATCTGGAGCAAGGAACTGCGGAAGCTGGCGCATTTCGGGCGCGATGAACCGGTTGCCGGTGCGTTCAACGTGCATGGGATCTGGCTGGATGCGGCGGAGAATATCTATCTCGCGCAGTTCGATCGAGCGGTGAGCAAGCTGAGCAGGGAATAGCGGTTGAGGCACCCTCTCCCTGCCCTCCCCGCGAAGCGGGGGCGGAGGTGGAGGTGTTGTTACCAGACCATCTGCCGGACTTTCGCGCGCTTCCTGTCGGGACGCAGCACCGCGACCCATTCGGTGACTGCCATGAAGCGCGGCGCAAGGAATTGGTAGCTGCGGTTCAGCAGCAGCATCATGCCCTCGTCGAAGCTGATGCCAGCGCTGTCCCACTCGGTGAGCAGTGCTTGCCAGGCCCGCTGCGTACGATACAGCCAGTCACGATTGGAGCGGATGAACGTGCGCTGACTGTCCGCGTTCCGCAGCGCCGCCATCACCTCCCCAGTCTGGGCATCCAGTTCATCGAACCGATGTGAGATCTGCTTCAACGCCGTGGCGGTCAGGCGGCGCACTTGCGTCAGCGTCTCGAGATGGGAGCCGTCGCCGCGATAGCCCTGCGCCATGCGGTTCAATTTCTCCATCATGCCCTTGACGCGGCGTAGCAGGCGGTCACGCAGCGCTTCGATATAGGCCAGTTCCTGCGCCAGTTCCTCGACCAGTTGTATGACTGCCTCGCGCGACGGCAGGCCGAGCGCCTCGGCTGCCTTGTTGAACGCCTGCTGCACCTGCTGTTTCCGCGCCGGGTCATCCGCGATCTGAACCAGCAAGTCCGCGTCCAGTGTCGGCACGTCACCGCTGGTACCCGAGTTGAGCCACATCACAAGCTGCCATTGCAGCCGCGCATTGGCGATCCGCAGGTGCAACTCTTCCGGTTGCCAGCTTGCTTCGCCGCTCAGCACCTCGGCGGGCAGCCCATCGCCGATCCGCAGGGCAGCGACGAAATCCAACGACTGGGCGATCAGGGCGAGCATCTTGCCGTCCTCGGAATCGTCGGCGATGCGCGAACTCGTGTTGCAACGATCGCAGCGGGATGGCGGCTTCGCGCTCGCCCAGCATCACGACCATGACCGGGGTGCCGTCGGTCTCGGCACGACGGAACAGCGGCTCCTTGAGCGTGGTGAAGACCTGGTGTTTCAGGGAGCAGAGCGAGGATTCCATGGCAGCCGCCATGAAAACACAGGGCGGTGAACAGACCGTAAGCAACGGGAAACTTGCCGCGTAAGGTGATCCGCGCCATGCAATGAATATGACGCCGTTCGCTTGGCTTCTCGGGTTGTTTCTGCCGGCCTGCGGCGCCTCTGGCGCGGCAGGGCTGCCTGCGCCACGGCTGATGGACGTCAGCCACATGAACGCCCAGCCAGTCCGAATACCGCCCTTGCCGCGCCGGAAGGTTTCGTCCCCAAGCCCGACATCGTGACGCCCCGCTATGACGTGGCGGCGTCAAAACTCTATCGCCGGCATCCTGGCGATTGCCGCCAGCCAGCCGCGGACCTACGCGGGCGTGCGAGTTTCCGGCACAGATGCAGGCGCACTTTGTCTCCCGCAGCGCCTGTTCAACTTCCCGGACCTGATCGTCGCCCAGGTAGCGGCTGCCAGCCCGGAAGCCAGCACCCTCGTGCTGTATTCCCGCAGCGTGTACGGCTATGGCGACTTCGGCGTGAACCGGGCCAGGGTGGTCACCTGGCTCGCCGCCCTGGACCGGACGCTCAACCCAGCCAAGGAAAGATGACGCCCGAATGCACAGTCTCGGCGAGTTCCTGAAGGACGCCTACCGGCTGTCCAAGCCCTACTTCACCCGCTCCAATGAGAAGTGGTCGGCCTGGGGGCTGCTGATCACCATCATCGTGATGAACCTCAGCCTGGTCGGGATGTCGGTGATCCTGAACTTCTGGCACCGCGAGTTCTACAACGCGCTGCAGGAAAAGGACTGGCTTGCGTTCGTGCAACTGCTGTCCTGTATCGCTGCACGCCGAGCGGCCTGATGCCGGGATTCTGCGAACTGGCTGCCGTGTGGATCGCCATCGCGGTCTATGCGGTCTACCTGAACCAGTGGCTTCAGATCCGCTGGCGTAACTGGATGACCACGCAGTTTCTCGACGAGTGGCTGGCCGATCGCGCTTACTACCACATCAGCCTGGCCGCGGACGCGGACCGCGCCGCAATCGGCACCGACAATCCGGACCAGCGCATCGCCGAGGACCTGCGCGACTTCACGCGCAGCACGCTCGTGCTCGGCCTGGATCTGCTGTCCAACGTCGTCACGCTGTTCAGCTTTCTGACCATTCTGTGGGCCTTGTCGGGCTCCGTGACGATATTCGGAATCAACGTGCCAGGTTACATGGTCTGGGTCGCCGTGGTGTATGCGGTATTCGGCAGTTGGCTCACCCATCTCGTCGGCCGCCCGCTGGCGGCGCTGAATTTCCGTCAGCAGCGGGTCGAAGCGGACTTCCGCTACGCGCTGGTTCGCGTGCGCGAGAACGTCGAGGGCATCGCGCTGTACCGCGGCGAAAAAGAGGAGCAGGGAGCTGCTGGAGCATCGCTTCAGTGCGGTGATCGGCAACTGGTGGGCGATCATGCGACGGCTGCGATGGTTGAACGCGCTCACCTCGGGCTATGCGCAGCTTGCCAGCATCTTTCCGATTGTGGTTGCGGCGCCGCGCTATTTCTTCGGCACGATGCCGCTCGGCGGACTGATGCAGACAGTGGGCGCGTTCGGACAGGTGCAGGACGCCCTGTCCTGGTTCATCAACCAGTACGCGGCCAACAGCCCAAACGACGTTTCGCTGGTTCGGTGTCGGTCCATCGTCGAACGTCTCACCACTTTCGATCGCGCTGTCGAGGTCGCGCGCGCCGCGGCGGACCAGTTGGTGCTGAGCGACTCAACCGAGGGCTCGGTGCGGATGCGCGACCTGACCATCAGCCTGCCGACTGGCGCGAAGCTGCTGACCAATGCCGACGTGGTGCTGGAGCCAGGGCCAGTCTGTCGTCATCACCGGCCGCTCTGGATCGGGCAAATCGACCCTGTTCCGCGCGTTGGCGGGCATCTGGCCGTTCGGCAGCGGCAGCGTGCAGCGGCCGATCCAAAGCTCGCTCTTCCTGCCGCAGCGCCCGTACATCCCGTTGGGTACGCTGCGGCACGTGGTCTGCTATCCGAGCGAGCCTGAAATCTTTGGCCGCGAGGCGATCGAGCAGGCGTTGACCGACGTTGGTCTGGCATCCTTCATCCCTCGGCTGGATAAGGACGAGAACTGGCCTCAGCTCCTGTCGGGTGGTGAGCAGCAGCGCGTGGCTCTGGGGCGGGCGCTACTGGCGAAGCCCGACTGGCTGTTTCTGGACGAGGCAACCGCCAGCCTGGATCCGGAAGCCGAGGAAGAGCTCTACCGGATGCTGAAGCTGCGGCTGCCGGGCACGACACTGGTGTCCATCGCTCATCGGCCCTCGGTCGCGGCGTTCCATGATCGCCGGCTGGTGTTCCAGCGTGAGGAAGGCAAGCCCGGTGCCCTGGTGCCGGTAGAACTGGAGCCAGCGAACGGCGGGAACGGATAGGCGTATTCCGCCGGAATTTGGCGGGGCGTATCTGCCGTCGTAGTGGCACCACGAACTCGCGGCTTTGTGCTATAGCGCGGCGAGAACATGCGGGAGGGATTCATCATGCGTCATCATGCCATTGTGGCTGCTGCGGCCCTTGTCGTGGCGGCATCGCTGGTCCCCGCGAGCGGCTGGGCCCAGGGCAATCCAAGCGCCACGCAGATCATGAAGTCACTGACGCCATCTGGTGCGAGCGGCACGACACGCGGCATCCGTGTCGGACCGTCGGCGGGGGGAGCGAGTGGCGCGCCCGCGTCGCAGGCTGCGGCCGCGCCTGCGGTCAGCCTGACCGTGCAGTTCGCGACTGGTTCAGCTGATCTGACGCCGGCCGCGACCCGCGTGCTGGATAATCTCGGCAAGGCAATCAGCGACAAGACGCTGTCGGTGTATCATTTCCGCGTTGAGGGGCACACCGACACCGTCGGCACCGACCAATTGAACAAGGACCTCTCGGAGCGGCGCGCCGAGGCGGTGGTGAGCTACCTCGTGAGCAACTACCACCTTGATCCTTCTCGCTTGCAGGCTGTTGGCATGGGGAAGGAGGACCTGCTGGTTCCCACACCTGATCAGACCAACGAGCCGCGCAATCGCCGGGTGCAGGTGGTGAATATCGGGAGCTAGGGTGTCTGCCTCAGGTACGCTTCCTTCGCGGCCGCTATGCTTCGTCGCGAGCGTCGCGTTGAATTACTCGCCGCACGCTCGGGCAAACACAACCATAAGAGGTATATGGCGGGACCCAGCCTGATAAATGCACTATAAAATTAGACGATTGGTTGATCTTGTGTTGCTTTGCGCCGTTGGGTTTGATATTTATCTAATGTCGGTTGGGCCACCGGGGCACGGCTGCGGATGATGGAATACGGATCCCTATGGCCTCCATGTGCTCATTTGTCGGACTGGCGGCTGGATTTCTGCTTCTCGCCCCGTTGCTCCGTAGCCAGGCCGACGCAGCGAACCTTGTGGTGAACGGCGGTTTCGAAGCCGGCACTGCCGGTTTCACCAGCGGCTATTCCTACGTGCCTCCAACGCCGCAATCGAGCTGCTATCCTGAGGGCACTTACACCGTCGGCGGCAATCCCAACGACTGCCATAACCTCTGGGCCTCGTTCTCGCCCCACACCGGCAGCGGCATGATGATCGTCAACGGAGCCAGCACCGCGGGCGTCAATGTCTGGCAGGAAAACGGCATCGCCGTGTCGCCAGACACGAACTACCTTTTCTCAGTCTGGATAGCGTCCAACTATCCGACGAGTTCCCGCCGATCTGACGTTCAGCATCAATGGCAGCGACATCGGCAGTCCCTTCATGGCGAGCACGACCACGGGGCTCTGGCAGGAATTCTCGGCCAATTGGAATTCCGGCAGCAACATCACGGCCCAGCTTGACATCGTGAACCTCAATACCGCCGCCAGCGGCAATGATTTCTCGCTTGATGACATCAGCCTCGCGGCGCGCGCGGTGCCGGAACCGGCGACCCTGATGATAATGGGAACTGCTGTTCTTGGCCTTGGCTGGACACAGCGGAACAAGTTGCGCTCACAGCCTTCGCTGGGCTGACATTTCGTCCGATAGTACGATCGAAGTTAACCGGCCTGCGGATACAGCGCGCGCGGGCGGATCAGTTTGCCGCTTTGCCACTGCTCCAGTGCATGAGCAATCCAGCCGATGGTGCGTCCGACGGCGAACAGGGCGAATGCAGCGCCAACCGGCAAGCGTAGCTGCTGCTCCAGCACCACCAGCGCGAAGTCGATATTCGGGGGAACACCCGTCGCGTCACGCATCGCCTCGAGCACGCGCAATGCCGTCCCGCGTGGCGGCAATCGCTCCAGCAATGCCTCGGCCCGGGGATCGCCGTCGCGATAAAGCGGATGACCGAATGCTGGCACTCTCTCGTTGCGCGCCAGCCGGTTGGCGACGGCGCCTGCCGGATCCGCGGCGACCGTGGGTTCTGCCAAGAAGGCCCGTAGCTCATTGGTGACGCCGCCATGCAGCGGCCCGACCAACGCAGCCAATCCGCCCAGCACGCATGCACCCAGTGGTGCACGCGTCGATGCCACAACGCGCGTGGCATAGGTCGAGGCGTTCAGCTCGTGATCGGCCATCAGCACAAGAGTGCGCCGGATCATGTCGGCGGCTTTCGCTCCAACTCCCCAGGCTGACGCGAGACGCTGATGCATCGGCAAGGCGGACGGCTTCACGGCCGTTCCGGCCGAGCCAGATGCCGACCATGCAACGCGATCGAGGATACGCATCGCATCGTGCAGCACCGTCTCGATCCTGCCGGTCCATCGCCCTGCCATCGCCAGATCGGCGATCGCGGCAATGCAGCGTTCGGCGGCACCGACAGGGCCGTGCGCACGTGGCCAGGTGCCACCCGAGCGGGAGCGTGGCAGCGCCTCCACCTGCCATAGCAACACCGCCACATCTTCCAGTGTCGCCGTGGCGGAGAGGACCACCGCATCTTGGCCTCGGTACTCCAGCCGCCCACCTTCGATCCGCGTGATGGACGAGGTCAGGATTGGCTCGCCCCAGCTTATCGTCGATGCGGCTACGGCACGGCGGCTGCGGCCACTGCGTTTGCGCTCGGCCAGGCGGTGCACGTCCGCAGCGTCATACAGACTGCGGCGCGGGTCTTCGGGCACGGCGGTCACGCCGATGCGGCCTCGGCTGACATAGGCGTACAGCGTCTGACGCGACACGGAGAGTGCGGCGGTAGCCTGCTCGGCTGTGAGCCAACGAGCTGACATGTTGATTTACTTGATCAAGATTGACGGAAGTTGACGACGAGTATGGCATCCGCGCGTCAACCCGCCAAGGAGGACGCAGATGCCGCGTGGCGAAACAAGCAATGTTGCCGACGGACTGGAGAATGTGGTCGCGGCCGAGACCGTGCTGAGCAAGGTCGACGGCGAGGCCGGGGTGCTGATCCTACGCGGCCATTATCTGCAGGAGATCGCCGGGCACCGAAGCTTCGAATGGGTGACGGAACTGCTGTGGCAGGGGTTCGTCGATGGGCCGATCGAACTGGGCGAGGCGCGGGTGTGCGCGTTTGAGCAGCTACGCGAGCTATTACCGATCGCCGGGCGGCTGTCACCTCTTGAGGCGGTACGGTTGGCACTGGCAAGTGTACCAGACGATGCGGAGGAAGCACCGCTGATTCTGACAGCCGTCGTGGCGGTCGCGCTTGCAGCAGCCATTCGCATGCGCGCCGGCAAGGAGCCGGTCGCGCCTGATCCGCGGCTCGGTCACGCAGCGGATTTGTTGCGCATGCTGAATGGCGAAATGCCGTCGCAGGAAGACGCCGATGCGCTGGAGACCTATCTGCTGTGCTCGGTGGATCACGGGCTGAATGCATCAACGTTCACAACTCGCGTGGTGGCATCAACTCAGGCAAGCCTCAGCGATTCGGTGACCGCGGCGCTGTGCGCGCTGAAGGGTCCGTTGCATGGCGGTGCGCCAGGGCCGGTGCTGGATATGCTCGATTCGATCGGGCCGGCGGAGAATGCCGAACCCTGGCTGGATGCCGCGGTGATGGGCGGCGATCGGCTGATGGGATTTGGCCACCGGATGTACCGTGTGCGAGATCCTCGCTGCGATGTGGTGAAGGCAGTGGTGGCGAGGCTGAACCGCAACGCGGGGCGGCTGCGCTATGCCGAGGCGGTGGAAGCCGCAGCGCTTTCAGTGCTGGAGAAGCGCAAGCCGCAGCGATCGCTGCAGACCAACCACGAGTTCTACACAGCACTGCTGCTGGAAGCGCTCGGCTTGCCGCGCAATGCGTTCACTGGCGCGTTCGCAGTCGCCCGCGTGGTCGGGTGGATCGCGCATGCACTGGAACAGCGTGCAGGTGGCAGGCTGATCAGGCCACAGTCGGAGTATGTCGGGCCTGTTCCGGCCGGCCTTCCACAACCTTAGAACGTTGTTGACGTGACTGGAAACCCTGATGGGTTTCGACGCATCTATACCTGCATCCGCGGCAGGCGCTTTCCTTAGCGGCGCACATCCCATGAAGTCGTAGCCGATCCCGACCAGTTCCGCCGGGCGCTCGTTGCTACGTGATACCGGAGATGTCCCGGCCTGTGTGGTCAGGCATCAGGGCTGCGGCCACGACGCTGATCACCGCGCAGATGCTGATGTAGGTCGCGATCGCAACCCACGAGCCGTAGGATGCGAGCAGCGCCGCGGCAATCAATGGCGCGGGACCGCCGGCGATGAGCGAGGCAAGCTGATAGCCTATAGAGACACGGGAATAGCGCAGCCGGCTGGTGAAGCTCTCGGCAATCAGCGCCGCCTGAGGCCCGTACATCGCGTCATGCGGGATCAGCGATACGATAATCGCGACGAAGATCCAGAATGGGACGACGGTGTTCAGCAGCGCGAAGTAGACCCAGCCGAAGATGCCGGTGCCGATGGCGCCGATGATGTAGATGCGACGCCGGCCGAAGCGGTCCGACAGATGGCCGGCGATGGGGATTGAGAAGAACGACACGACTGATGCCACCAGCACGGCCGTGATCAGTAGATCTCGCGACACCTTCAGCGTGTTCACGCCGTAAGCGAATACGAAGGCGGTGAAGATGTAGAAGGGTGCCTGCTCGGCCATGCGGACGAAGGCGCTGAGGAACACCTCCTTCGGCTGGCGCCGGAATACTTCCGCGACCGGCGTTCGCTCAATGCGGTCCTCTTCCACCAACCGGCGGAACACCGGCGTTTCCAGGATGCCGAGGCGTATCCACAGGCCAATACCGACCAGCACGATGCTGACCAGGAAGGGCACGCGCCACCCCCAGGTCAGGAATTGATCGCCGGATATGGCGCTGAACACCAGGACGGCCAGGTTGGCGAGGAACAGGCCGGACGGCACGCCGAACTGCGGCCATGATGCGATGAAGCCCCGGTGGTGATCGGTGCGCGCCCATTCCATCGACAGCAGCACGGAGCCTCCCCATTCACCGCCGACGCCAATCCCCTGGATGAATCGCAGCAGCGTAAGCAGGATCGCACCCCAGATGCCGATGCTGGCGTAGGTCGGCACGACACCGACGAGGAACGTTGCAGCGCCCATCAGGATCAGGGTTGCGATCAACGCGGACTTGCGGCCGAGCCGATCACCCCAATGGCCGAAGATCGCTGCACCGATAGGGCGCGCCGCGAAGCCAACGGCGTAGACAGCGAACGCATCCAATGTGCCGACGAGAGGATCAGCTTTTGGGAAGTACAGCTTGGCGAACACGAGGCCGGTGACGGTGCTGTAGAGGAAGAAGTCGTACCACTCGATCGTCGTGCCGACAGCGCTGGCGATGATGGCGCGGCGAAGCTGGGCCCGATGTTCCAGTTCGCCCAGACTGGTTGGTTGCCATACCGACTGCACAGTGCTGCTCGACATGTGGGGAGCCTCTCACTCCGCTGCTGCAAAGGGTCCAGTGAGCTGGAACGTCGGAGGCGCGAACGGCGTTGTGTGATCGAGCTAGGTACACGCCATCAGAAGAGTGCGATCCGCTCCCGCCCCCTGTCATTGCGAGGAGCGCATGCGGTGGCCGGGTCAAGCCCAGCCACCGCATGCGCTCCTCACAATGACCATTGAACGCGATCCATGCTTCAATGATTCCGCGTCACCAACTTGCCGAATACGGTGACACCCAAGTTGCCATTACTCGGCGGGTACAGCGTCCCACAATTCCGGATGCAGCTCTTCGCGCCGATCGGGGAACGCCAATGCACAGCCCAGCGTGATAACGCCGAAGCCCGCCATCACCAGAGTGACGACCGTCAAACTGCCGGTGCGGTCGTGCAGCCATGCCACCACGGGTGCGGCAGCAGCAGCACCGAGAAAGCCGACGAAAAACCGCACCGAATACATGCGGGTCCTTAGCGCGGGAGAGATATAGCGCGCGGTCATCGTCTCGTTCACCGTCACCTGACCGAAGATAGCCGCAGACACCAGCGCGGCGATCGGCACCACAACCCATCCTTGCGCATAGGATACTGCGATAAGTCCGGGGACCAGCAGCGTGCTCACCGGCAGAAACACGCGCTTCAATGTCATGCGATCGATCATGTGCCCGACCGTGAACTGCGTGAGCGCGCCACACAGCGTGGCAACAAATGCAGCCGAACCAACCAGCGGCAGCGTACGCTCGTCACCGCCCAGGCGTTCCTCGATCAGCTTGGGCAGCAGCAGCGTGAAGGCATTGAATACAAGGCCGGACACGATCGCGATCAGTAACAGCACAACCACCGCGCGACGTACCAGTTGGCGAGGGATTTCAGGGAACGAGCGCGCCGCGTGTCGCGTGGCAGCTTCAGGTGCCGGCATCCGCACCCAAATCAGGCCAATGGCGGCACAGATCAGTCCTGGCACCAGGAATGCGGTACGCCACCCGGCCTGGCTGGCGGGAAACGCGGTCGCGACGGGTGCCAACGCAACGCCGATATTGCCGAACACGCCATTTACGCCGATGGCATGGCCTGGCTTGCCGCCTGCGGCGTCTACCAGCATGGCGGTGCCGATGGGGTGATAGATCGCGGCAAACAGTCCCGTCGCGGCGAGGGCCAGGGCAAGTGTGGTAGGCGAACTGGCGAAAGCTGAAGCCACCATCGAAAGCCCAGTGCCCAGGAAGAATACCGTCATCAGCGCTGACCGCCCGATGCGCTGCGCCAACCATCCTTGGGGCAGCGAAAACAAGCCGTAGAGCATGAACATGCCCGTCGCGAGTGCCAGGATCGGACCATAGGCGGTGCCAAACCGCCCGCCTGGCGCGGCCATGGCAAGAACGGCCGTCGGAAGGATCAGCAGCGAATAGTGCGTCAGGCAGTGCGCGGCGTTGATAAAGGCGATCAGGCGAGTATTCGGGCGCATTGAATATCCTCCGGCACCCAATGTAGTCTGTCGTGCAAACGACATCTGGCCAAGCTTTGTCTCGAATCGGACATCCTGCCGACAGATTGCGCCTGCGGCCTTTCGAAGAGGCGCCGCGGCCGCTTGTCGGTTACGCCTATGATTACCAGGCGCCGCACGACACCGGCTGGCATGAGCATCCGCGCGCCCAGTTGCTGCATGCCACTTCGGGCGTGATGCGCGTCGGCACACAGTCGGCGCTGTTCATTGTGCCTCCCGGCACAGGTCTGTGGATGCCGGCGAGAACGCCGCATGTGACGCGGATGCCATCAGGACTGACGATGCGCGCGCTGTTCCTGCGCGAGGATGCGGCAAAGGCGGCACCAGACACAGTAACGGTGGTCGCGATATCGCCATTGCTGCGAGAGCTGATCCTTGCCGCATGCGAACAGCCTGTGATGTGGGATGAGGCTGGACCGGTGCGCCATGTCGTCGCGCTGGCACTGCATGAAATCGGCCATGCCGCGACGCGGTCGATTTCGGTGCCGGCCTGTCGCGACGCACGGCTGCAACGCGTTACCGATGCGCTGTTGGCAGACCCGGCAGACGCACGGGGATTGGAAGCATTCGCCGCGATCGCCGGGGCGTCGGCACGTACGCTGGCGCGACTGTTCCGGCGCGAGACCGGCATGAGCTTCCAGTCATGGCGTCGGCAATTGCGATTGACCGAGGCGCTGGCTTCGCTGGCGCAAGGCGCCACACCGGCGCGTGCTGCCGCAGCCGTCGGCTACAGCAGCGGGCCTGCATTCGGCGCGGCGTTCAGGGCGACGTTCGGAACCACGCCGGGTCGTGCGCGCAACAGCGACTAGGGCGATATCAAGCTGCTGCACGCTGTCATTGCGAACGAAGCGAAGCAATCCCGTCGAGATTGCTTCGATTCGTTCGCATTGACAGCGCGAGGGTGTCGCCACCCAGACCGAAACCGCTCGGAAGACACTTCAGGCAAACCGGAGCAAATCGGTTTCGCTGCGCTCAACCACATCCTACGGTGCGACGCCATTCAATGGGGGCCACGCCATTCGTAGGATGGGTTGAGCGCAAGCGAAACCCGTCACCTTTCCAGTCGCGTTGAGAAAAAATCCTCTACGGCTCGCGGATCACCGTCGTGGTTGGTGCCATGGGCGTCACCACAGTAGCTGGCGCCGGTGTGACATAAGCAGTCGTGGGCGTCGGCGTGACATAAGTCGTCGTGGTCGGCGCTGGAGTTACCACGCAGCCGGTGAGTCCCAGGAATACCAGCGGGAGAAGTGAAGCAAATCGCATGCTAGCCTCCTCATGATGAGGCGGCCAATGGAGCGCATAACCTTGGCGAAACATTGCTGGCGGACAATCACGGCTGCGCGACGGGTTCCATATTTTCGTGAACTACGGAGCCAATCGGCCAACGATTTCCAGCACCGAGCTGCCATAACGCTGCATTTTCGAGGCGCCCACACCCTTGATCTGACCGAGTTCCTCGACCGTGGCCGGGCGCACCGCGGCAATCTCGCGCAACACCGTATCGTGAAAGATGACGTAGGGCGGAATGCGCTGCGCCTTTGCCTCGGCCGCCCGCCAGTTGCGCAGTGCCTCAAACAGATCGTGCGCTTCCGGACCAACTTCTTTCGGGGCAATATGGCGATCGGGGCGCACGATGTCGGCGCGGCGCTTGCCGTCCTCTCGTAACATCACACGGGTTTCGCCGCGCAGGATCGGACGCGCCTTGTCCTGGACCAGAAACAACCCGCCGTGTCCCGCTGTATCTACGTCCAGCGCGCCGAGGGCGATGAGTTGCCGGATCAGGCCACGCCGGTACTGCATCGCATGGTCGGCGCCGACGCCGAATGTCGGCAGTCGATCATGGCCATGGCGTGTAACGCCGTCGGTCTTCTCGCCGCGCAGCACCGCGATGATATGGAGAGCACCGAAGATCTGGTCCGTGCGATAGACGGCCGATAGCACCTTCTGTGCCTCGACAGTCGCATCGACAGTGCGCGGCGGCGCGAGACAATTATCGCAGTGGCCGCACGGTTCCGGCAGGCCCTCGCCGAAGCAAGCCAGCAGCGAGCGCGTGCGACAGGTCACTGCCTCCGTCAGCGCGATCATTTCTTCCAGTTTGGTGCGCATGACGCGCTTCTGCGATTCTGGAGCGGCTGATTGCGTCAACCAGTGACGCGCCTGTGCGATATCCTGTCCGCCATACAGCAGCAGCGTTTCTGAAGGATCGCCGTCGCGGCCGGAACGACCGATCTGCTGGTAATACGCCTCGGGGCTGTCCGGCATGTCGAGATGCACGACGAAGCGCACATCCGGCCGATCGATGCCCATGCCGAAAGCGATGGTCGCCACGACGACGATCGGCTCGCCGGAACGGAAGCGCGCGAGCGCGGCGCGTTTGTGTTCGGCATCGAGACCGGCATGGAAGGCAATCGCGGGAAAACCCTTCTCCGCCAGGCGCGCGGCGACGCGCTCGGTCTTGGCGCGCGTCGCGCAATAGACGATGCCGCAGAGCCATGATGGCGCGACAGCAGCTCGAGTAGCTGCGCCGTCTCGCCGACCTTCGGCTGCGCTGCGATTTGGAGATTCGGCCGATGGAAGCTGGCAACGAAGACCTCGGCAGCCTCCATGCGAAGCGACTCAGGATGTCGCTGCGAGTGCGCGGGTCGGCGGTCGCGGTCAGTGCGACGCGTGGCACACCGGGAAAGCGCTCCGCCAGACAGGCCAGCGCGCGATATTCCGGACGGAATTCGTGGCCCCATTGCGAGACGCAATGCGCTTCATCGATCGCGAACAAAGCGATGTGCAGATGCGACAGCCGATCCATCATGCCGTTCGCCAGCAATCGCTCCGGCGATACATAGAGCAGATCAAGCTGCTGCTCGATCAGATCGCGCGTGACCGCGCGTGCTTCGGCCTGTTCCAGTCTGAGTGCAGCGCGCCGGCGGCAACCCCAAGCTGGCGCAGTGCCGCGACCTGATCGTCCATCAGCGCGATCAGCGGCGAGATCACGACCGCGGTGCCAGGGCGGCATAACGCCGGCACCTGATAGCAGATGCTCTTGCCGCCGCCGGTCGGCACCAGCACCAGCGCATCGCCACCGGCAACAACAGGCCGAACCACCTGCTCCTGCTGGCCGCGAAACCCCGGAAAGCCGAACACCCGGCGCAGCACGTCTGCCGGTTCCTCATGCGCTTCCGCGTGCAGCAGCGACTGCAGCACGTGACTATGGCCGGCTGATGCTGATTTCCACCCGCCGGCTCTCCTGCGAGGTCAGCGCGAACTGCACCGAACCATGGCCGCGTTGCTGGACCCGGCTCTGATCGACACCATCAGTCTGCAATTGATCCACCACCACCTGCGCGCGCAGTTCGGACAGCAGGATGTTCGCCTCCCGGCTTCCCGTCGGATCGGCAAAGCCGTTGACGTGCGCGACGTTCCCGGGATGCGACTTCGCCCAGGCGGCGGCGTTGCCGATCACCGCCTGCGCGTTGTCATCGAGCGCGGCGGACCATTCCTGGAAGAAAACGACAAATTTCTGTGCCGGCTGGTCGGCCGCGCAGGCGCTGGCAGTCACCGCGCACATAGCAGGAACAGTATGCCGATGCGGCGCATGGCCGATTTCCTTCACGCGCAAGATGTGCATTCTCCTGCCGAGTGGTTAACCTGCCGTCAACCGCAATGGTGTGTCGATGGGCGCTGACGCGTATGGGCGACTAGAAGCAGTGCAGGGGCTGGCTGAAGAGTCCAGCCATGTCATTGCGAGCGAAGCGAAGCAATCCCGGGGGATGAGCGCGACATAGACTGAGGTTGCTTCGCTTCGCTCGCAATGACAGGAGGTTGGTCAGCCGCAAAAAAGCTCTGGCAGCCCTGCCTATCCTGACGCGGCCATTTAAGCGGCAGCAGCGATCGCCTTTCCGCCCGACAGCCGCCAGATCCGATCCAGCTTTTCCACACCAGTCAGCCGGTGCGTGATCAGGATAACGCTGCGGCCTTCGGCTACGTCGTTCAGTGTGGTGAGGAAGGCGCGTTCCGTCTCGGCGTCCAATCCAGCGCACGGCTGATCGAGGATCAATATCGGCGCTGGCGACAGCAAAGCGCGTGCAGTCTGCCAGGCGTCGTCCCTGAC
>CAVTEC010000006.1:0-220548 GCA_963733475.1 uncultured Alphaproteobacteria bacterium
CAGGTGTTCAGCCCGATGTGGTGGTGGTAGCCGCCCGCCGACACGAACGACCTGCTCGGTCACCGTAGCGGTACGGGTGAGCGCGAAGCCGAGGACGCCGCAGTAGAACCGCATGCACGCTCCAGGTCGGAAACCTTGAGATGCACATGGCCGATACGGGCCTGCGGATCAATCGGGCGGGCAGTTTCGTCGGAGATCATGGTCGCTCCTTCCCGGCATGGCTGGGCTTCACGGATCGCCCGAAGATAGCGTTCCGCCGACCGCTCGACCGCCGCCTTGCCGTCCTGTTCGATCACCGTGTCCCAAAACGCCCCGTACACCCGGTCGTACTCAAACGGCTCGACTGCCCGGACGATCCGCTCGACGGCTGACGCCGACAGCGGGACGTAGTTGGGGTAGCTGTACATGAAGCTGACGTGCTTGCGGTCGGCGACGACCTGGATGATGTCGCCGGTCAGCAGCGCACCCTTGCCGCCGCCCCGCCCGCCCAATGCAGGACCGTGCCGCCCTCGAAATGACCGCCGCACGCACCAGCGTCAAGCCCCTCGGCCAGCGCCTTGGTTTCGCCCTCCCACGAGACGATGGCCTTGTCGGGTCGCATCACCCACTGGCGGTCGGCGGCGTGGAGGTAGATCGGCACCCCGCCGAAGGCCCGGCTCCACTCGACCATGCTGGAGTAGTAGTGCGGGTGCGAGATGGCGATGGCCGAGACGCCGCCCAGTGCCTTGACCATCTCGACGACGGCCTCATCCAGCAGCGGCAGGCAGTCCCACAGGACGTTGGCCTGCGGCGTCCGCAGGAACAAGGCCCGCTGGCCGATGGCGAAGTGCGGGTCGATGCCGATGCCGATCAGCCCCGGCTCCTCGAACCGGATCGAGTTGCGGTTGGTCAGCCGCAGCTTGTCGAGGGTCGTCCACTGCTGGCCCGTGGCCTTGACGTACTGGCGCTCGTCCTGGCAGATGGCGCACGCGGCGGGCGGCTGGTCGCCCTCGGCGTGCTGCGTCCCGCAGGTCGTGCAGATGAAGTTCGGCATAGTTCCCGCCCTCCGTGCGGTTAGTTTACTCGAACAGAGCGGGATCGACCGGCTGGAAGGGCCGATGGCGTCAGCGCCGAGTCCGTGACGGTAGAATGAAGAAAGGAGGCTCGGTCATGGCAAACCCCCGAAAACGAGTGCCGGAAAACGTCCCCGGCGATTTCTTCGTGGACTCGACCTGCATCGACTGCGATGCCTGTCGGCAGATCGCTCCCGCGGTCTTCGGTGAGGCCGCTGAAACGTCCTTCGTCAAGGCCCAGCCGGGTTCCAGCACCGACCGGCGACAAGCGTTGCAGGCGCTGCTGGCCTGCCCCACCGGGTCCATCGGCTGCCTCGGCGACGACGACGTGAAGGCGGTGATGAAGGACTTCCCGCTCGTCGTCGAGGAGCCGGTCTTCTACTGCGGCTACAACTCGCCGAAGTCGTATGGCGGCAACAGCTACTTCATCCGGCACTCCGCAGGCAACTGGCTGATCGACTCGCCGAAGTTCGTCACGCCGCTGGTGCGAGCGGCTGGAGGCGCTGGGCGGCATCGCCCACATCTTCCTGACCCATCGGGACGACGTGGCCGATGCCGAGCGCTACGCCGAACATTTTCGGAGCCGACGCATCATCCATCGGGACGAGTTGTCGTCGCAGCCCGGTGCGGAAGTCGTCCTCGATGGCGAGGGGCCGTGGGAGTTGGCTCCCGGCTTCCTCGCCATCCCGACGCCGGGCCACACCAAGGGCCACTGCGTCCTGCTCTTCCAGGACCGCTTCCTCTTCACCGGCGACCACCTGGATTGGGACCGGGACGGGCGGCGGCTTTCGGCCTCCGAGGACTACTGCTGGTACTCGTGGCCGCAGCAGGCCGAGTCGATGCGGCGGCTGGCGGACTACCGCTTCGAGTGGGTGTTGCCCGGCCACGGCCAGAAAGTGCATCTGCCCGCGGCCGAGATGCGGGGGCAAATCCTGCACTTGGCCGAGACGATGAGGGGTGGATGATGGCGAAGAACTTTCCCAGGACCGGAAAGCAGACACGCCCGAAAACCGCCGTGAAGGGCAAACGCTACCGCTCCGCCAAGTGCCGCAAACGAAGCCCGAAACCTGTCAAGACGCCCGCCCCCTGGTACTGCCCAAACTGCCTGAAACAAAATAGACTGCACCCGCATCGGAGCATAAGGAGGGGAATCTCCATGCCCTTCGTGAAGTGCAGCGTCGATGGTTGCAGCCGAAAACTCCAGCCGATCTTGAAGGTGGACCCCAGGGACCGGGACACATGGTTCTACCGGGAGTGCGAAGTGTGCCTCAAACCCGCCTGTGAGAAGCATTCATCGGAGGAGTCGAGGGCCGGATCATCTGCGACCGCTGCCGCAGGGAGGCCGAAGCCCAACAGCGGTCAGCGGGGCTTATCGACCTCGGATTCCGGCTGCGACCTGAACCAGAATAAGCCGCCTGTTACTGTTCATGCCGGTTCCGGCACCACAATGAACGCATCCCCCGCCCGCACGATGATCGGCTCCGTCAGGTCCACCCAGCCGCCTTCGCCCACGGTCGCCGTCGCCAGCAGGCCCAGCCGCTCGCCGGTGCCGGGGTCGATCTTGTAGACCGCGACCCGCCGCCCGGCCTCGACGCCTTCCAGATGGAAGCGGGGAATGATCCGGTCGTCGGCGAACCGGAACGTGAAGCACGGGTCTTCGTAGAGCGGCAGCATCTTTCTATCATCCTCATCGCATCGAATCAGCGACACCTTCTCCCGCCTGGACATTGCCTTGATCGCCGCCTCACGTTTCAAGGCCGAACTGCGGCTCGGCTGGGCCTCCTGGTAGACCAGCGTGACAGGGCGGCGGCAGCGGGTGTAGCGGGAGGCCGTCCCGGCATTGTGCTGCTCGCAGCGGCGGCTCACGTCCTTGGTGACGCCGGTGTACAGCGAGCCGTCGGCGCACCGCAGGATGTAGACGAACCAAGCGCCTCCCGACGCCTCAGCCATGCCTTTCCCCCGGCTTCGACAGTTCGCCGTGGCGGAAACACTCGACCAAGTGATCGTTCACCATGCCCACGGCCTGCATGAAGGCGTAGCAGATGGTGCTGCCCACAAACTTGAAACCCCGCCGTTTCAAGTCCTTGCTCATGGCATCCGATTCCGGGGTCTTGGCAGGCACTTCCTTGATCGACTTCCAGGCGTTTTGCTTGGCTCGTGTCCAACGAATCCCCAAATGTACTCGTCAAACGTGCCAAACTCGTCCTGCACGGCCAGGAACATCTTCGCATTTTGGATCGCAGCCTCGATCTTCAGACGATTGCGGACGATCCCCTATCCGACAGCAAGCTCTTTCGCTTTTTCTGGCCGTACTTGGCGACGGTGGCAGGATCGAAGTGGTCGAAGGCTTCACGATAGTTCTCTCGCTTTTTCAGAATCGTCTCCCAACTCAGACCCGCCTGCGCTCCTTCGAGAATCAGAAACTCGAACAGCAGGCGGTCGTCATGGACCGGCACACCCCATTCGGAATCGTGATACTGCGCATACAACTCGGTTTTCGCCCACGGGCAGCGGTACATCTCAACCCCCAACTCGTTTAACCCGGTAGCCCAAGCTCTCAACACCGGCGACGATGCGGTCACGCTGGTCGCCCTGAATCTCGATGCGCCCGTCCTTGACTGTCCCTCCGGTGCCGCACCGCTGCTTGAGGAGTGGCGGCGAGTTCCTGCACGCCGTCGTCATCCAGAGGCACGTCGAACACGGTCGTCACGCCCTTGCCACGACGGCCCGCCGTTTCCCTGCCGACCTTCAAGGTTACGGGCTTCTTGGCCGGCTCCTTCGCTGCGGGGCGTTCGGCTGTTGCTTCGGTCGGTTGGCTCTCCTGGCGCTCGCCCCCGCCGAGGAGACGGGCCACGAGGCCCATGACCTCCTGCTCGATCAGGCCCAGCGCTTCCGGGGCGTCGTCAACGTGCCAGAACTCGACCTTCTCGGCCCAGGCCGGGAACCGCTCTTGCAGCAGGGGCAGGTGTTCGGCCTGCTTCAGAGCGACGACCCGATCCGCCCGTTCGAGGTCGTCGGTCGTCAACTGCGCCGGCAAGCGGGTCACGGCTTCGGCGGCACGAACGCCCAGCGCCTCCAGCGCCGTGATCGCCGCCACCGCCATCGGGCCGACGTTGTGACGCCCCGCTCCAGGGCCAGCCCCTTGGACGACGCCTGCCACGGCAGCCCCATATTACCGGCGACCGAGTTGAACAGGATTTCGGCGAACCGGCTGCGGTAGTAGTTCCCCGTGCAGAGGAACAGGACGGTCTTGTTGTCGCTTTTCGCCATCGCATACCTCGTCAAATGCGGTCCAGGTGTGCGACCGTCCGCTCATTTTGCACGTTGCCCGTGTTCAGAGTCGTCGCCGGCTCCAACAGCAGGACGTGCGCCTCCTCCTCGGCGACGGGCCGGTGTTCGACGCCACGAGGCACGATCAGGAACTCGCCTGCTTCAATCCAGACGTGCCGATCTCGAAACTCCATCCGAAACCGGCCTTTGACGACAAGGAAGAGTTCGTCCTCCTGGTCGTGCTGGTGCCAGACGAACGGCCCCTGAAACTTGACCAACTTTACCTGCTGGCCGTTCAACTCACCGACGATTTTCGGCTTCCACTGATCGCTGAATTTCGCCAGCTTCTCGTTGAGGTTGACATTTTCCATGACCGCCTTTCATTTCTTCGCATTTCGTGCGGCGAAGTCGTCCATCGGGCGCTTGAGGATAGAATAGCCGCAGCCGTCCGCCTGTCTGGAGATCGACCATGACCACCGTGCCTGACCGGACCATGTTTGAAGCCATGTACGCCGGCCAAGCGCCCTGGGACATCGGCAAACCGCAGCAACGCTTCATCGACGTGGCCGACCGGATCGCCGGCTCGGTCCTCGACGCCGGCTGCGGCACCGGGGACACAGCCCTCTTCTTCGCCGGGCGAGGCTGTGCCGTCACGGGCCTCGACTTTCTCGAAGTTCCGATCCAGCGAGCGAAGCGGAAGGCCGAGGAGCGGGGCTTGCGGGCCACCTTCCACGTCAAAGACGCAATGACGCTGAAGGACTGGACCGAGCGGTTCGACAACGTGATCGACAGCGGGCTATTCCATGTCTTCTCGGATGAGGACCGCCGCCGCTACGTCGAAGGGCTGGCAACGGTGTTGACGCCGGGCGGTCGCCTGTTCTTGATGTGCTTCAGCGACGAGGAGCCGGGGACGCAGGGGCCACGCCGGGTGTCGAAGAAGCAACTGCCCGACGCCTTCGCCGAGGGCTGGAGCGTGGAATCCATCCAGCCGTCGAGGTTCGAGGTCCGGCCTGATCTCAAGGATTTGACCTTCAGCGAGGGCGGGCCGAAGGCGTGGTTTGCCGTCATCAGCCGGACGAGATGACGCCGGCCTTGGTCGAGGGATGCCGATGATAAAGCTCAAGCGAGCCTACGAACCGGCGTCGAAGGACGACGGCCTGCGAATTCTGGTGGAGCGGCTGTGGCCCCGTGGGGTCAGCAAGCAGAAGGCGCAGATCGACCTCTGGCTGAAAGACCTTGCCCCCAGCACGGAACTCCGCAAGTGGTACGGCCACGAGCCGGCCCGCTGGCCGCAGTTCCGCAAGCGGTATTGGGCCGAACTGAAGGGGCAGGGCGACGTGCCGGCACTGCTGAAATACGTCACCGAGGAGAGGACCGTCACCTTCGTCTACGCCGCCAGCGACGAGGCGCCAACAGCGCCGTGGCCTTGAGGGAGTTGCTGGAGAGTAAAAAGACGTGAGGGAGATCGCACGCCGATAAGCCTCGCCGCTGTTCGGCGTCCATCCGGCTACACGGGTCACGGGACAGGGCATGGCCGAGCTTTCAACACCACGCCTGCCATTTGCGTTTGACCAGCCAGGTTTCCGCCGAGGCGATGCTTCCGCTCTCGCTCGGCCTGATCGGGTAGGCTCCCCATGCTCCATCTCGCTGCGCATACAGGCAGGTGCCGCCGAATGATCCCGACAGGCTCATGGCCGTGAACCGGACCAGCACTCGTGTCCCATCCTCACGCATTCCACAATCCGTGGCGTGCGGTGGTACGAGTACCAGACAGCAGGTTCGGCAATGACCTCGATGGGCAGCCCGAAGTAGTGGAACAGCGCCTCCTGCACCGTGCAACCTTCGCCCGTCTCGGCGTAGATGAACTTGTTGTCCTTCACCTTCATCGACAGCCGGGTCAAGCCCTGACCGGCTTTACGCAGGGAATGGTCGAGGGAGCCGAGGCCGTGGAAAGTTCCCCTGGCGTCACCGGCGATCACCTTGATGAGCTTCTGGCCGACCCCCTGGCGACCTCATTCCAGCTTCGCCGCTCGACTTCGAGGAGTAGTTCGTCGGCCAGCGGCGTGATGCGGCCCCAAATCTCGACGCCTGATGGCGTGGGCCGCTCGACGTAGAAGCGGCCCCGGAGAAGCCGCACCTGCACCCCGAACCCCGACAGGACCGGCGACCTGGCGATCTCCTTGGTCATCTTTGCCAGGAGTTGCTTCTGCTCCTCGGCGGGCAGACGGGCACTTTCGGGCGGGGTGGCCTTTCCGACCAGTTTCGTCGCCAGCGCATCGGGTCGCCTTTCCGTCTCGCTCGTCACCCGTTGTTCCAGAACCAGTACGCATAGTCCTTCAGCAGTTGCCGGTTGGGACTGCCCTTCTTGGCCTCGCACTCGCCCAGCGGAACCTCGATCAACCGCCCCTCGGCTCTCGCCTCGCACAGCAGCCCGTACATCTCGTCCGCCCCGGCGTCGTCTTCGAGGTCGCCCAGGCCGGTGATTTTGACAGTCTCGCCGGCCCGTGTTCCGGCTCCCATTTGGCCTCGCAGGGAAACGCCAGGTGCGCCGCCAGGTAGCGGTGGTAGGCCCGGAGGGCGTCGTCATCGACCTCCGGCAGCGGGTCGTCGCTCGTCAGCCCCAAGGCGATCCGCACCCGGTCGTCCTGGTCCTTCTCATTGAGCGAGCGAGTGACGATGCTCGTCGGCTGCTCGATGACGACCAGCACGCCGGTGTCCGCCTCGATGTCGTCCTCGCCCAGCCACATGCTTTCGAGTTGGAGGCCGTCCCGCTCGCAGCGCTTGCGGTAGACGGGGTGCATGTGGTCCAGGGTGTGCCGGTCCCACTCAATAAGGCAGGTCGGCGGGGTCGATCTCTCGTCCACTTCCCGGATGGTCCCGGCCCAGCCGCCCAGCGGGATGTCGGGGAAGTCCGGGTCAGTCGTGCCGGGCTTCACCCTCACCTGCGCTCCGGCTGCGAACCGGGCCGGAGTCGGAGGCTCCTTTTCCTTCTTGTTCATTTTGGCCACGGCAGGCCCTCCCGCTTTGCATGAAACCGGCGGCTGAGTTGGTCTTGGCTCTTGTGCCTTCACTCGGAATCCCGCTCCGACGCCGAAGCTGGCGCGTCGAAATGCTCTTCGCAGTAGCCCAAGATTTCAGCGGCGGTTTGCTCGTCCACGAGGTCGAGGATCAGATGGGCGGCGACATAGCACAGGGCAAATGCCAGCTTGGGGTTCGATGTCAGACCTTTTTCGGTGTTGACGACGTAGTTGGCCAAGGCCCCTTTCGTCACCCGGTCTGCTTCGGCTCCGGCCAGTTTTCGCCCTCGAAACTTCAGGCAGACCAGCGGTGCCAGATGGAACAAGTCGGCGTCGGTGAGTTTCGTTCCGGTGAGGCGGGC
The DNA here is from genome assembly GCA_963733475.1 of uncultured Alphaproteobacteria bacterium. GTDB lineage: Bacteria > Pseudomonadota > Alphaproteobacteria > Acetobacterales > Acetobacteraceae > JAMXLO01. The sequence continues at coordinate 7,702 of CAVTEC010000006.1, forward strand.
AAAGGGTTTCGCTTCCCTGGCGTCTTTCAAGGCCAGGAGGATTTCCTTGAGCCACTGGTCAGGAGTTTTCGGCAACCGCCTTGCCATTTCTTTCACCCGTCGAGATCGTGGCGAACTGCGGCCCATTTTATCGAAGCGGTGGTCACGCTGCCTCCGCATGGGCGTGCAGGCTGGCCCAGCTTCGAGATGCTTGGCAAGGGCTGCCGCAGCGCTCGTCGCCGACAGCAGATAGAATGCCTCCATGAAAGTCCTCTTCCTCCACGGCTGGCAATCGGTCCCAGGCGGCGTCAAACCCACCCACCTGGCCCAGCACGGCCACGAGGTCTTCAACCCGAAGCTGCCCGACGAGGATTTCGAGGCGGCCGTCCGAATCGCCCAAGCCGAGTTCGACAAGCACCAGCCGCAGGCCGTCGTGGGATCGAGCCGAGGCGGGGCAGTCGCCATGAACATCAACAGCGGCGACACCCCGCTCGTGCTGCTATGTCCAGCCTGGAAGAAATTCGGCACAGCCAGGGCGGTGAAGAAGACCACGACGATCCTGCATTCACGGGCCGACGACGTGGTGCCGTTTGCCGACTGCGAGGAACTGCTCCGCAACAGCGGCCTGCCCGCAACGGCGCTGGTCGAGGCCGGCAACGATCACCGGCTGGCCGACCTGGAGCCGCTGGCGGCGATGCTGGAGGCGTGCGAGAGGGCCGTATCAGCACGGAGGGACTGACCGATGGACCAGAAGACCGTGGACAAGCTGGAACAAGAAATCGAGCAGGCCATCGCCGGGGTCGTCGCCCGCCTCGGACTGAAAAAGCGAGCGCTGCTGCCTGCCCACCGTCGCTCCCGATCATCAGCGCTCCCATACCCGCACTTTCCCATCGGCGGCGGCGTTGGCCAGATAACGGCCATCGGGAGCAATGGCCAGTCCGTAGACACCCTTGACGGGCAGTTCGATGCGGCCAACGAGTTTTCCATCCTTTATGGAGAAGGTCTGGATCAGATGGTCGGCACCCACCGTGATGACATCCCCCTTGGGTGCGATGGCCATTTGAAGGACGCCACCGGCCCGCAGCGCCACTTTCCTGACTTCCGACCAGTCTTCGGTGGACCACAGCCGAAGGAGGCCGTCTCCTCCCGTCGATGCCAGAAGCTTGCCATCTGGAGTAAGGCGCAAGCAGGCAACGACGACCTTGTGGCCTTCCAGTTCGCCCACTTTCTTCCCTTGGGGCAGGCTTACCCGGTGGATGGGGCCAGTTCCGCCCACAAGGAGAGTGGCGGCGTCGGACGTGAATGTGAGGGCCGTGATGTGCTTGTCCAGTGCGGGGAGGGTCTTCACTTCCTCGCCGGTCTTTGCGTCCCACAAGACGACTCGCCCTTTGACCGAGATCGTAGCCAGGAGCGCCCCGTCAGGAGCAAACCTTGCGGTCAATTGTTTCGCAAGGGCATGGAGGCATTTGCCCTGCGGGAAGGACCATACCCGCACCGTCCCGTCTGTTGAGCCAGTGGCCAGGAGGGAACCATCCGGGGAGAAGGATAGCGAATTGACGCTTTTGCTGTGTCCCTCGAACACGCCATCGGCCTTGAAGCCCGGAACAGACCAGAGGCGCACGCAGGCGTCTTGACCAGCGCTGACCAGTCGCTTGCCGTCTTTGGTAAATGCGACGGCCTGGGCGTGTCGCCCGTGGGCGTCAATGACAATCGGCTCTCCGGGGGCCGGGGTGGATGGCCGGTTCATTTTTCGTCGCTCCTTCTTCACTCGCTGCCGTTCCCCAGGAGCAATTCCTTCGCCCGCTCCACCACCAGCAAGTCGGCGGCGCAGCGGCGCAGGTCCGCTTTCCGCTCCATCTCGATGTCTTCAGGATCAGCGCCTTCGTAGATGCCGGGGTCGAACGGCTCCGTCTGCCGGGCTTTCTCCAGACATTCCGCCAGTTGCCACGGCTCGAAGAGGCGCTTGATCTCGGCGACGAAGGCCGGAAGCTCCGCTTGAAACGTCGAGTCCTTCTCGGTTGCTTCGAGGTAGTTCAGGAACTTCTCGCCCACGAGGTAGGCCAGGGCCTTCTGCGTGCCGAATTCGTCCTCGATGCCCCTGGCCGCTTCGCACTGCTCGATCCAGATTTTGCAGAGGTTCATGGGGTTTCTTTCCGCCGGCCGTGGCGACCTGCGGCCCATTTTACGGGGCGGGGCCGTTGTCAGCCCGCATGTCGCCTCCAATAATAGAGATGTCTCTGCTTCATCAAGATGGGCCGAGGGGTAGCTTCCCCCGACGACGCCCGCCAACCGGCTGCCCGGCAGCACGGTGGTTCTGAAGCGGCGGCGAAAGCCGTGACGATGGAGGCGGTCGGTGCCGCTTCTACTTCTTTGGCACAGAACCGCAAGGAGATGTCATGTCCTTCCCAACCCGACGCACTTTTCTTCAGACCGCTGTTGCCGCAGTCGCATCGTTCCTCCTTCCCAGGGGCTTGCGTGCCGAAGGAAGGGCGAGATTCTGGTTTCTTCACACCGAAACCGGCGATTCTTGGCCTGTGACCGATCCTGTGGCGTGGACGCTGGAAAACGCACGGCTGCCGATCTTGGAGCGAGCCTCGGCGGGCTTGCGAGAATTGACGCCTGCGGACGACCAGCGCATCGTCAGGCTCGTTGTCAGGCGATGCAAGCTGAACCTGATTGAGATTCACCCTGGGCGGGTCGTCGTGCATTATTGGGGTCAGCAGGGGCAGGGCGATTGCGCCCGTTCTTCAAGCGCACGGGCTGGCCAGGAACGCCGTCCGTGTCATCTTGATCGACCGCAAACGAGAAACCAGCACAGCCCAGCACGGCGACGACTTGCTTTACGGGGAACGATTGGCCGAGGAATTCCCACTCGACGTTTACCTGGAGAAGTGGCGGCGACAAACCATCAAGGAGCCGGACGATTGGCACGCTGCCCCTTGCAGCGGGTCGAACTACTGCTGGGAGGGGGTCGAGCAGCGCCGGATTCCCTGGCGGGTCTTGAAGTCGGCCTGGCGGCACGAGAACGCCCCTCTCTGCCAGAACTGCGACCAGCCCACCTTCCTGACCGCCTTCGGCCACTTCGCCTGTGGCTTTTACAAGCGAGGGCCAAAGGTCGTGCGCGTCTGCCCGCTGTGCAGAAGCAGGTTCGAGGACGACTCGCCGTGGGATGGACCGGAGTGGATGCGGGCCAACCTGGACGAGCCGCTGCTGCCGAGCGCCGACCTCATGTTTGGCCATCCCGTGAAGTGGACGCTTCCCTGGACAGCGGAAGGGCAGGCCCATCAAATGATGCTGCGGCAACAGGGCATCAAGACGTAGGCGGTACGGCCTGCCGCTGGGTTGGTCAGCGGAGTTGTGCAGGACGAGCGATACAAAGACCCCATGACCGAAGGACGCACCATCGCCATCGGCGACGTTCACGGCTGCTCGGCGGCGCTGGCTGCCGTGGTCCAGGCCATCGAACCCACGCCGCTCGACACCCTCGTGTTCCTGGGCGACTACATCGACCGGGGGCCGGGCAGCCGAGGCGTGCTGGAGCAGGTGATCGCCCTTGCCGAGCGCTGCACCGTGGTGCCTCTGCTGGGGAATCACGAGGAGATGCTGCTCGCCGCCCTCGAAGGGTCGTCCGAACTGCGCTACTGGCTCAAGTTCGGCGGCATGGAGGCCCTGGCCTCTTACGGCTACAGCGGCGGGCCGGAGATTCGCCCTCCCGACCTGCGGGCCTTGATCCCCGTCGAGCATCTGCGGTTCATCAAGGGCTGTCGAGACTACTTCGAGACGGTGCGGCACAGCTTCGTCCACGCCTACTACGAACCCGACCGACCGCTGCACGAACAATCTTGGGGCGGGCTGCGCTGGGCCTCCTTGCCGCCGATCCCGAAGCCGCACTGCTCCGGCAAGGTGGCCATCGTGGGCCACACGCCGCAGAAGAACGGCGAGGTTCTGGACCTGGGCTACCTGAAGTGCATCGACACGTTCTGCCACGGCGGGGGCTGGCTCACGGCGCTGGAGGTCAGGACCGGCAAGGTCTGGCAGGCGAACATGGCGGGGGAGTTGAGGAACGAGTAAAAAGAGCTTTCAATCTCGCTTGAAAAAACCCCAACAAAACCCCAACACTTTGACGCTAAACGGGGCCAAATCAGGGGGAACGAGGGGGAATGGCAAGGAATTTGCTATCGTCCACAAGTCTTTGCGCTATTTGCAATTACAGCACCAGCAAGCAGTTGGGTCGAACGGCGTTTCGGCTTAGAATGAGACTCAAAATCCGGTTCACGCAAGTGAGTGTGGGTTCGAGTCCCACCTTCGGCAGTTAGGACTTAGGGCGATTAGACGACAACAGAGGTTCAGATTCTCCTGTAATTCTTCTGCACAAGTTTCATCCGCGTGGCGTTCGCGTTGCCCGGAGGGCCGCAAATGGATGGACATGCTCAGAGGACAGTTCCCGAACCGAGGCCTCCGTTTCCTCAAGGGCGAGGAGAAGCCGCCCTTCATGACGTTCGCCGAAGTGCAACGCCGCATCGCGGCAGGCGCGGCAAGCCGGACTCTCGGATTGCCTCCTCGGATGCTCGCCGACGCCTCAGGAAGTCCGCGTCGGTCCTGAGCAGGCGGCTGGCCCGAAGCAACTCCGATAAGTCGTGTCGTCCCTCGAAGGAGGAGTCCTCCGTCCAGCGGAAGGCACGCAACATGGATTCTACCGCAAGCCCACTACAGTACATGGCCAAGGCGAACGCCGTTTCGTCCTTGTAGAGCTTGCGGGACGGCAACTCGCCGCAACCGCTCGCCGCCACGCCCCGGTCTTTTCCACCGTGACAAGGCCGTCGCTCCGCACTACGATGGCCGCAGACGGCTGATTCCATCCGACCGACGCAAGCGAGGCGAACCTTGGCGGAGACGGCGACCAGCGAGGCGGTCCCGCGCCAGTCCACGGCGTGGGGGGCGATCCGCAAATACGTCAATATCTATCGCGTTTCGCTGATGGAGCGCATGGCCTACCGCGGCGACTTCCTGCTCGCCAGCGTCTTGCGCTTCCTGCCGCTGGTGACGACCATTCTGCTCTGGAGGGCGGCCTACGACTGGGCGCCGGAACCGCAAAGCGGCGGCGTCAAGCGCTTCCAGGGCTTCGCCTTCGGCGAGATGGTCGCCTACCTGCTCTTGGTCCACATCAGCCGCATGTTCTCCAGTATGCCCGGCCTGGCCGCCGGCATCGCCCGCGATATCCGCGAGGGCACCCTCAAGAAGTACCTGATCCAGCCGCTCGACCTGATAGGCTACCTGCTCTCCTACCGCCCGCCCACAAGACCGCCTACATCGCCACCTCCATTATTCCTTACACGATCCTTTTTGCCTTCTTTTTCAGCCTGCTTCAGGACATCCAGCCGCCCGACGCCCTGCGCCTGGCCGCCTACGTCGTCTCGCTGCTGCTGGGCTTCTTCGTCGGCTTCTTCTTCGAGACGTGCATCGGCCTGATCGGCTTCTGGTTTTTGGAAATCACCTCGTTCCTCTACATTGTCACCACCGTCAACTTTTTCGTGTCCGGCCAACTGTTCCCGCTGGATCTGTTGCAGTCGCCGTGGCGGGAGATGTTCAAACTGCTGCCGTTTCAATACATGGCCTACTTCCCGGCGGCCGTCATCCTGGGCAAGGTGCCGACCAACGAACTGCTGCCGGGCCTGCTGATCGAGGCCGCGTGGGCGGCGGCCCTGGCCGTCCTGGCGCGCTGCTCTACACCCGCGGCCTGCGCCGCTACAGCGCTTTCGGAGGGTGAGACGAGTGTGCCGCGTGTCCCGCTACTTCCGGCTGCTGGGCGCCTTCGCCCGCTTCTGCCTGACTAATGAGATGGCCTTCCGCGGCAACTTCCTCATGAAGGTGCTGGTGGAGGTGCTGTGGCTCGGCATTCTCCTCATCTTCTACCAGACCCTCTTCACCTACACCAGCAAGGTCGGCGGCTGGGACGCCAACCAATATTTGTTCTTTCTCGGATGCTATTACACCCTGGAAGGGCTGATCGAGACGCTCTTCCTGGAAAACGCCATCGACTTCGCGGACATGGTGCGAACCGGCAACCTCGACTTCTATCTGCTCAAGCCGATCGACGAGCAGTTTCTGGTGAGCCTGCGCAAGATCGACTGGTCCACGGCCACGAAAGTCCCCCTCGGCTGCGCCATCATGGCCTTCGCGCTGACGAGGATGGGCTGGACCTTCGACCCCTTTCAACTGGCGGGCTTCGTCCTGCTATTCGCGTGCGGCGCCGCCCTGGCCTACAGTTTCCTCCTCATCCTCTCCTCGTTGTCCGTCTGGCTGGTCCGCAACGAGAACCTGATGGAGTGGTGGTGGCTTTTCACGACGCTGATGCGCTACCCGCGCGAAAACTACCTCCGCGGCTGGTCGTATCCGCTTTACATCACCTGCTGGTACATCATCCCGGTGCTGCTGGTGACGAACGTGCCGGCCCAGGCGATGGTGCGCGTCGTGGACCTGACCGTGGCGAACGTCGCACTGCTGATCGCGGCGACGGCCGTGATGTTCTATCTCAGCCGCCGCTTTTTCTTCTTCGCGCTGCGGTCGTACTCCAGCGAGCGCCAGCGAACCGCCAAGACGCCAAGAACGCCAAGAAGACAAAAGCATTGGTTCAAAACCGTCGCGGCCCGGAACCCTGGTTTTTGTCGTCTTGGCGTTCTTGGCGTCTTGGTGGTGCTTTCATTTTGGGATTTGCGTTTGAAGCCCGCCTTGCGCCCTACCATTTCCAGAACCGCGGCGCCGGTCGCCGCCTGGACGCCCTCCTCGCGATTCACCCCTTTTGGTGGAGGCACCCCATGCTGCGACGATTCGGCCCGCTGGCGGCCTTGACGGCCGCCCTGCTGGTCCTGACGGCCGTGCAGGCCGCCGACAAGGACAAGGACGACAAGAAGGACGACGATCCCTTCGCCGACCTGATCGGCAAGCCGGCGCCCGACTTCGGCGGCGACTTCGCCATCAACGGCAAGCCGACCAAGATTTCCGACCTCAAGGGCAAGGTCGTGCTGATCGACTTCTGGGCCGTCTGGTGCGGCCCGTGCCGCGCCTCCTTCCCCCACCTGCGCGAGCTGAATGAGCAGTACCACGACAAGGGCCTGGAGATCGTCGGCGTCACCAACTATTACGAACGAATCGGCTACGACAAGGAGAAGGATGAGCTGGTCCAGCTCGACGAGGACAAGAAGCTGAGCCGCGAGGACGAACAGAACATGCTCAAGGATTTCGCGGCCCACTACAAGCTGGACTACCGGCTGATGACCGTGCCGCGGGACGACCAGAAGAAAGTGGAACGAAGCTACTACAAGATCTGGGCATCCCCGAGATGGTGGTGATCGACCGCAAGGGAAACGTGCAGATGATGAAGCTCGGCAACACCGACGAGAACGCCAAGGCGGTCAAGGAGAAGATCGAGGAGCTGCTCAAGGACAAGGGTTGATGTGCCAAGGACGCGCGTCGGAGCCGCGACCGTGAGGGAGCGGGTGAGGGCAGGAACTTCACCCCGCTCCCTCACGGTCGCGGCTCCGACGCGCGTCCTTCGCTCCCGCTCGTTTACAAATCCGGCCGCACCAATCGTTCCGGCGTTCCTCGGCGAGCAAGGAGCGCCTCGGCCGCGAGGTAGCCGCTGCGCACCGCCCCTTCCATCGTGGCCGGCCAGCCGGTCGCGGTCCAGTCGCCGGCCAGGAGCAGGTTGGCATCGGCGACGCCTGCGCCGGCCGCCAGTGGTCCACGCCCGGCACGGCGCTGAACGTGGCGGCATGTTCCGTCACCACGCGGTGCGCGCAGCAGCGTCGCCGCGGCCGCGGCGGGGAAGAGCCGGGCCAACTCCTCGACGATCCGCCGGCGCACCTCGTCGTGTCCCAGGCCGCGGAACGGCCGGGCGGCGCTGACGACCACCTGGACGTAGTGTTCGCCGGGCGCGACTTCGCCGCGATTGAACAGCCACTGGCCGACGCAATCGATCAGCACGACGTGCGGCAGAGCGGTGATCGGCCGATCGTACCAGAAATGGACGCTGGTGATCGGCGAAGTCTCCAGATGTCGCAGACCGGCGAAGGCGGGGTAAGCGTCGATCGGCGTCCGGCGGCAGCAGATCGAGCAGGCGGTCGAACGGCACGGCGGCGACGTACCAGTCGGCGTCGACGCCGTCGCCGTCGCGCAGTTCGACGCCCTGGACGCGGCCGTCGCGGACGCTGGAGGGCGCGGGCGGCGCAGCCGAGGAGGAGGCGGACGCCGTGGCGGTCGAGCCAGGCGAGCAGTTCGTCGCCGTAGAGTCGGCCGAGGGGCACGGTCGGCAGTTCGACCTCGAAGCCGCGGCGGATGGCGGAGGAAGCCATCGACGAAGACCTTGCGGGCGTAGCGGAGGCCGACGCGGTCGGGCGACTCGTTGAGGGCGCTGGTGAGGACGACGCCCCAGAAGCGATCGATGGTGCGCGGCGTCTGGCCGTGGCGGCGGAGCCAGTCGAGAAAGGGCGGGTCGGCGTCGGCCGGGGCGAGGCGCAGGCAGGCCAGTCCCCAGGCGATGCGGGCCTTCTCGGCGAGGCTGAGGTAATGGGCGCGGAGGAAGGCGCGGGCGAGGTGAAAGGGAGCGGGCAGGCGGTCGGCGGCGAAGGGGCTGACGCGGCGGTCGGGCGTCATGAAGTAGAGGCGGGGTTGGGTTTGGAAGAGGTGGGCGACGCCGACGGTGCGGCAGAAGTGGGCGAAGTTGGTGCAGCAGCCCATGCTGACGTGCTGGCAGGCGTCGAGGACCTGTCCGGTGGCGGCGTCGGTGAAGGAGCCGGCGCGTCCGCCGAGTCGGCCGCGCGATTCGAGGAGGGTGACGTGCAGGCCGCGTCGGCGAGGGCCGCGGCCGCCGCGAGTCCCGCCAGACCCGCGCCGATGACGACGACCCGATCGGCCATGCCGGAAACCGCCTCCGCGTCCGCCATCGCCGGGAACTTGTCTTGCCGCTTTCCCTGCGATACTCTATAAAAAATCAGTCCTCCACCGGCCGATTCGGGCCGCGTGCGGCGGCTCGATATTCCCCGATAGCTCAATGGTAGAGCAACCGGCTGTTAACCGGTAGGTTGTAGGTTCGAGTCCTACTCGGGGAGCCTTTTGATCCGTAGCGAGTGGGCCCACCCCGTAAGTTGACGCCGACCGCCGAGAGCAGCCGCTCCCGGCGGTTCGCGTTTCCGGCCTTTCCCGCACGATTGGCCGCCGATTCTCCCCTCTCCGCGAGACGCCGAGCGGCGCCCGTGCTCCTCCGGACAATCGAAACATACGCTTATCGTCTCCCCACGGCCTCTCAGAGCCTCGGACGGCCGCACGCCCGGGGTTGACGCCGCCGAGACCCGTAATTGGCAGTTATTGGCAGTTGGTGGCAGGTAAAACCGCCCTTTTTCCTGTACAACCGTATATAAACGAACGGAGCAGAGCCCCGGCCGTCTTCCTTGGCAAGGGGACCTTCCGGTCCTGCTCTTGACCTTTCTCCCCCTCCGAAAAATCTCCAAAAAACACCGCGAATAGCCTTGAGGTTCCCGCGGGACCGTGCTCAGTGTCCACTCGGGTTGACCGTTTCCGAGTCGCCGAGAAAGGAGCACCGTATGGAGCTGAACATCCACCAAGAGGTCGCCGCCCTGCAACGCCTGGGGGCCAAGCAGCTGCGGGGGCGCTACGCCGAGGTCTTCGGCGAGACGACGCCCGCGCACAACAAGACCTGGCTGATCCGCCGCATCGCCTGGCGGCTGCAGGCGCTGGCCGAGGGCGACCTGTCCGAACGCGCCCGCCGCCGCGCCGAGGAGCTGGCCAACGACGCCGACCTGCGCCTGAACCCGCCCCGGCCCAGGCCGCCGACACGCCCCCGGCGGCAGCGCCGGCCGCCGCCGTCGTCCCGCTGCGCGACCCCCGCCTGCCGCCCGTCGGCTCGGTGCTGGCGCGCAGTACCGGGGCCAGACCCTGCAGGTGCGGGTGCTGGCCGACGGCTTCGAGTTCGAGGGCGCCGTCTACCCCTCCCTCAGCGCCGTCGCCAAGGCCATCACCGGCAGCCACTGCAACGGCTTCTTGTTCTTTCGCAATGGCCGGGAAAGGGGGCGACCGATGAACCAGGCGAACCGCGCCGCGCCGCGATCGACGCTGCCCCTGGTCCGCTGCGCCATCTACACGCGCAAGAGCACGGAGGAGGGGCTGGAGCAGGAGTTCAACAGCCTGGACGCCCAGCGCGAGTCGGCCGAGGCCTTCGTCCGCAGCCAGGCCGGCGAGGGCTGGACCTGCCTGCCCGACCGCTACGACGACGGCGGCTTCACCGGCGGCAACATGGACCGGCCCGCCCTGCAAGCGCCTGATGGCCGACGTCGAGGCCGGCAAGGTCGACTGCCGTATCGTCTACAAAGTCGATCGCCTGTCCCGCTCGCTGCTCGACTTCGCCCGCATCCTGGAGGCGTTCGAGACGCACCAGGTCTCCTTCGTGTCGGTCACGCAGCAAATCAACAGCGCCACGTCGATGGGCCGGCTGATGCTGAACGTGCTGTTGTCCTTCGCCCAGTTCGAGCGGGAGATCATCGCCGAGCGGACGCGGGACAAGATCGCGGCGACGCGGCGCAAGGGCAAGTGGTCGGGGGGCCGGCCGCTGCTGGGCTACGACGTGGACCCGCGCGGCCAGCGGCTGGCCGTCAACGCGGAGGAGGCCGAGCGGGTGCGGGCCATCTTCGCGCTGTTCCTGGAGCACGAGTCCCTGCCGCCGGTGGTGCGGGAGCTGGAGGCGCGGGGCTGGTCCAACAAGCGTTGGCGGACGCGTTCGGGCAAGGAGAGCGGCGGCGAGCCGTTCAGCAAGGTCGGCCTGCGTCGGCTGCTGACCAACGTGCTGTACGCGGGCAAGGTGCGTTACAAGGACGAGGTCCACGACGGCGAGCAGCCCGCCCTCGTGGACCCGGCCGTCTTCCGCCGGGCGCAGGAACTGCTCGCACGGCGCCGGCCGCGGCGGCGGCGCCGGCCGGCAACCGCCTGGGGGCGCTGCTGCGGGGTCTGTTGCGCTGCGTGCCGTGCGGCTGCGCCATGACGCCTTCGCACTCGGCCAAGGGGGTGCGGCGTTACCGCTACTACACCTGCACCAGCGCCCAGAAGCGCGGCTGGGACGCCTGCCCGTCGAAGTCCGTCCCCGCCGACGAGATCGAACGGCTGGTGCTGGAGCGCATCCGCGGCGTCGGCCGCGACCCGGCCCTGCTGCGCGAGATCCTGGCCCAGGCGCGTGGGCAGGAGGAGGCCCGCGGCGCGGACCTGGAGGCGGAGCAGCGCGGGCTGGAGCACGACCTGAGCGGCTGGCAGGCGGAGGTCCGCAACCTGTCGCTGCACATCCGGCCCGGCGAGGACAACAACCCCGTCGTGGCCCGCCTCGCCGACCTGCAGGAACGCATCGGCCTGGTCGAGGGCCGGGTCCGCAAGGTGCGCGAGCAGATCCACGCGATCCGCGACCGGATGCTGGGCGAGGACGAGGCGGCGACGGCGTTGTCCTTGTTCGACCCGCTGTGGGGGACGCTGACGCCGGCGGAGCAGGCCCGCGTGGTCGGGCTGCTGGTCGAGCGCGTGGACTACGACGGGGCCAAGGGCAAGGTGACCATCTCCTTCCATCCGACCGGCATCCGGGCGTTGGCCGACGAGCTGGCCGTCCGGGCCGAGGAGCGACGCGCATGAACCCTTTGAGCATCGAGTGCGACGTGCATTTCAACCGCTACGGCCGCGGCCGCAAGGAGCTGGAGGCCGGCGCGGCGCCGCCGCCCCCGGCCGCCGGGCCGCGTGCCGCGGGCGGCCCGCCTGCTGGCCCTGGCGCACCGCCTGGAGCGGCTGGTGCGTACGGGCGTGGTCAGGGACTATGCGGAGCTGGCCCGGCTGGGTCACGTGACGCGGGCGCGGATCAGCCAGGTCATGGCCCTGCTGCACCTGGCCCCGGACATCCAGGAGCCGATCCTGTTCCTGCCCCGCACCGAGCGCGGCCGCGACCCGGTCATCCTGCACGACCTGCTGCCGATCGCCGCGACGGCGGACTGGGCGAAGCAGCGGCGGCTGTGGGCGACGCTGCGGGCGGCGAGTCGCTGGCGGTGAGACATCGACCGTTCCCACGCCTCCTTGCCGACGTGCGGCCGTGCGGCCGTGCGGCCGTGCGGGTAGAATTCCAGAAGGAAGCGGCGGGGAACCGGGGTCAGGGCCCGACGCCGTGCGTCTCCCACCGACGGCGCCCCGATTTCAACCCAGAGAGAGACCCCATGTTCACAAAAACCTCCCCCAGCCCCGGAGGTCGCCTCGGCCTTCGGTGCCGTCGAGCCGACCTGCCGCCCGGCCGTGTTCCGGTCGGGCGACCTGAGGCTGCCCTGGAGGAGCTGGCGCTGGTGTTCGAGGACGACGACTGGCCCCCCGGCGAGGCCCGGTTCCGGCGCGTCCGCCTGATCGACCGCCTGCGCGAGCGGGGCGTGACGCGGGCCTGCGCCGAGGCGCTGATCGACGAGCTCGTCGCCCGCGGGGTGTTCCGGGCGGGCGAGTCCTTCCTCGACCTGACCGTCGTCGTCCGTTTGGACGGCCGGCAGTCGGACACGGTGCGGCCGGACGGCTACCTCCACACGACCCGCGAGCGCTGGCACGCCTTCCTGGCGGATGCCGGGCGGGCACGGCCTCTCCGGCCTGCGCCCCCCGCCGCCGCCGGCGAGGCGTCCGCCGCGCCGGCCAGCCGTCCCGCCGCGGCGGACGACCGCCCGTTCATCCTGACCGAGCCGCAGGAGCGCGTCCTGGAAGCGCTGCTCGGCAAGGCCATGACCGCGGACGCCCTGGCCCAGAAGCTGGGCGTCGACCTGCGCAGCCTGTTCCGCGACGCGATCAAGGAGCTGAAGGCGCGGGCGGATCGGCAACCACCGCCGCGTCGGCGGCTACTACCGCCCCGACGCCCCGCCGCCCAAGTACGCCGCCTTCCTGGGGAAATAGACCGCCTGCACGGAAGCGCTGACAACGCGCTGACAAGGCGCCGCCGTTTTGTCACTGTCTGGGCGCCCGTCCCGTCCAAGAATGCCTGTGTAGCCGTCGTTCGCCCGGCGGAGCGCAGGCATGAGCTTCCACGAACCAACCCGTCTCCACGCCCCCGACGCGTCCCGGCAGGCCCCGCCCCCGGATCGGCGCCGGTCGGGCCGCGCCCGCGGGCGGGGGCGGCCGCCCCGCGGCCCCGTTCCCCCCACGTCACGCCCGGCGTGCGACCCCGGCCCGCTCGCCCGTCAGCGACGCGAGGCTCCGCGGGGGGCCTCGTGGGCGAGCGCGTGGCCGGGCGTGCTACGCCCCGCCGCGGAGGGCGAACCGGCCGCGGTCGGCCTTGGCGAAGCGGGCCTGCACGCCCCTCGTCCGCGTCTCTTGAGGATGGCGCTGTAAAGGGTGGCGGCGGGCGTCTTGCCCCCCGGGGAGGTCCAGTATCCCTTAATCGCCATCGCGCCGATCATCTCCGGCAGGTCATCGGCCGCCCGGCCTCGCCGAGGACCCTGGCGGCCGCGTCCAATGGCGCTGGGCTTCTTCTCGCTCGTCTCGGCGGGCGCCTTCCGTTGTCGCTCCGGTTCGGCGGCCTGCCGGCGTCGCCTCGCGGCGGCCGATTCCAGCTTGAGCAGGTCCGAAGCCGGGGACTGCGGCTCCGCCGCGGGGCCCGCATCCGCGGCCGCGGGCGGCGTCTCCGCCGCGGCCCGGCTGGTCCGCCGGGACCTCGCGGCTGGGGGCGGCTCCGGCGCCGCTCCGGGGCCGCGGCGGCCGCTTCGGCGCCGGGCCGCCGGCCGCCTCGGTGGTCCGCGCCGGGCGCCGGCGGGCTCGGTCTCTTCCGGTCGCCGGCGAGGATCTCGATCGGCCGGCCGGCCAGCGAGTCGCGCCGCCAGGTGACCTGCTCGCCGTCGTCCCACTTGATCTTCACCGAGACGCCGTTGGCCCAGACGATGCGCCCCTCGACGCCGTCGTCGGTGCAACGCACCCGGCCGCCGATCTTGCAGCGTTTGCAGGCCGGCGGCGGGCGGCCGTCGGGGTCTTCTTGCTTGCCGCATGATGCTTTCCCTTTCGTAGCTGGTGGTTCGTTCCGGCGCCGCGGCCGTCGCGGCGCCCGACGGCGTCAGGACAGTTACCTCGGCCGCGCGAAGGGACATCAAGCCAATTCGGAGAGGAATTTAGCCTTTTTCAGCCCGGCTACGCCCCCCGGCCCGCCGCGGCCGGCCCGAAGCGACGCCGCCGACGGTCGCCGCCTGGCGGCGTGCGCCAGGCAAGCAGCAGACCGGGGGATTACGAACGTGAGAGAAGGGGGAGCAACTGCCATGCACGTGGAAATGCGACCGATCGAATCGATCCGGCCTTACGAGAACAACCCGCGCGTCAACGACGCCGCCGTGGACGCGCGTCGCCGCGTCCATCCGCGAGTTCGGCTTCCGCCAGCCGATCGTCGTGGATGAGGACGGGCGTCATCATCGTCGGCCACACCCGCTACAAGGCGGCGCTGAAGCTGGGCCTGGAGAAGGTGCCGGTCCACGTCGCCGCCGGCCTGACCCCGGCCCAGGTCAAGGCCTACCGCATCGCCGACAACCAGACGGCCGCGCTGTCGGGCTGGGACGACGACATGCTGCCCCTGGAGCTGGCCGAGCTCCAGGAGATGGACTTCGACCTGGACCTGACGGCTTCTCCGGCGACGAGCTGCTCCGGTTGCTGGAGTCGGGGGCCAACGAGGGCCTGGCCGACCCCGACGACGTGCCCGAGCCGCCCGACGAGGCCACCACGCAGCCGGGCGACCTGTGGCTGCTCGGCGAGCACCGCCTGCTCTGCGGCGACTCGCAGCAAGCCCGAGGACGTGGACCGGTTGCTCGACGGCGCGCCGATCCATCTGGTCAACACGCGACCCGCCCTACAACGTCAAGGTCGAGCCGCGCTCGCAACAACGCCATCGCCGCCGGCCTCAGCTCCTTCGCCGGATACGGCAACAGCACCCAGGGCTGGACCTGGCCCGCCACCCGGAGAAGGCCAAGCCGACCGGCAGGAAGCTGCGGGCCAAGGACCGGCCGCTGGCCAACGACTTCGTCTCCGACGAGGAGTTCGACCGGCTGCTGCGACGCCTGGTTCGGCAACCTGGCCCGCGTGCTGCTGCCAGGACGCGGCTTCTACATCTGGGGCGGCTACGCCAACTTCGGCAACTACCCGCCGGTCCTGAAGGCGCGTCGGCCTGTACTTCTCCCAGGCGATCATCTGGGACAAGCAGCATCCCGTGCTGACGCGGAAGGACTTCATGGGCGCCCACGAGTGGTGCTTCTACGGCTGGCGCGAGGGGGCCGCCCACCAGTTCTTCGGGCCGAACAACGCCACCGACGTGTGGTCGATCAAGAAGGTCAACCCGCAGAGCATGGTGCATCTGACCGAGAAGCCGGTCGAGCTGGCCGCCCGGGCGATGCAGTACTCCTCGCGGCCGGCGAGAACGTGCTGGACCTGTTCGGCGGCAGCGGCTCGACGCTGATCGCCGCCGAGCAGACGGGCCGCAGGGCGTTCCTGATGGAGCTCGACCCGCTCTACTGCGACGTCATCGTGACGCGGTTCGAGCAGATTCACGGGCGGGAAGGCGGAGCGGCGGGCGGCGGGGGACGCGGGCGCCGGGGTTGGGCCGGGAAACGCGGCCGGGGGGGCGGGCCAGTTGCGCAGGGGGCGGAGGGACGCGGACGAGGCGGTGCGCGCTGGCCCTGGCCTGCGGGGCGCAGGTGGAGCAGGCGGCCCAGAAGGCGGGGGTCAGCGTGGGCACGGTCTACCGGCGGCTGCAGGACCCGGCCTTCGAGCGTCGGGTGCAGGCGGTGCGGGGCGACATGGTGCAGCGGACGGGCGGGGCGCTGACGGCGGCCGGTATGGAGTCGGTCAGGACGCTGCTGGAGCTGATGCGGCCGGCGGCGCCGCCGGCGGTGCGGCTGGGGGCGGCGCGGGCGGTGCTGGAGATCGGCAGGAAGGTGCGCCAGGAGGCCGAGCTGGAGCCGCGGCTGACCGCCCTGGAGGGGCGGCTGGCCGGCGGGGAGGCCGACGCGCTGGGAGGCAGTCCGCCATGAATTTACGCCGACGGTTGGGGCGCCTGGAGCGGTCGTGGCAGGGGGGGAGTTGCGGCCCCAACTGCCCGCCGCTGGCGCTGGTGCGGGAAGGCGACTGGTACGGCGAGCCGTGCCCGCAGGAGCCGCCCGCCCCCTGCCCGCGCTGCGGCCGGCCGCCCAACGTCGTCCGCCGCGTGGTCGACCCCGACTTCTACGGCAACGCCGAGCGGCTGCGCGAGGCGGCGCCATGAGACTGCACGGCCGGCTGCTGCGCCTGGAGCGACGGCTGGGCGCCGGCGACGGCGGCTGCGCCGCCTGCCGCGACCGGCGCGGCCGCGTCGTCCTGGTCGCCGGGCGCATGGCTGGCCGACGGGACGGCGGCGCACGAGGGGGAGCAGCCGGCCGCGTGCGGGCGCTGCGGCGGCGTGCCGGAGCGGGTCGTGGAGATCGTCGAGGCGGAGGTGGAGACGCGTGAGGACGCAGCCCGCGCGGCCGCCGGGGGGTGGACCGGCCTGGCGTGATGGCCGGTGCGGCGGTCGCACTGCCGCCCGGGGAGGAAGAAAAGCTCGGCGAGCCGTACCCGGGAAACGCCGCGGCCTGGCGCGGACGACGGCGGCCGGCGGCACGGAGAGGCAACCCCCGGCTAAGGTGGCTTGCTTACGAAGCGCACCCGGTCCCGTATGTCCACTGGCGGTTGGATATCTCGGTCGATGCGACCGGAGAGCGCAACGCCGAGAGCCGAATTGCCCTCGGCGTGTCGGACCTCTTCGCAATGGACCCTTCGGGCTTGCGCGCGCATGTCGATCAGACCGACGCATGCAACCACGAGTAACGCTGGTCGCCTGCGTCGAGCTCTTGGGCGGGGCATGAGGTGCCACAACTGCGCCGGTCTTGTGCCTGCTCTCCACACGTCCCGAAGCGGCAGGCGCTGGGGGTATGATGCCGTACCCCGGCCCGCTTACCGCCGCGAGAGCCTTGCCCCATGCTGCCACCTCCGCCTATCTTGGTCCGCGACGCCGTCCCGGCCTTCGCTGCGCTCGCGGGGAACGCGCATCCCGCGTGGGCACTCACTGCCCGTGGACTGGGCCGACAGTTCTTGGAGCCGGTGGCGCGGCTCATCGACGAACACATCCAGGCCGCTGCCTCCTCCGCCGAGCCAGTGCAGGCGTTAAGCCCGACGTTTATCGAACTCGCTTGCGAATTTCCTTGAGCAAATCAACGGCATTTGGATCCACCGTACCATCCTGATAGATACCGAGGTTGATCGTCACCGCGCCGCCTTTGGCCATGCACTGGCTGATGTAGTCCCCCAACTGTTCGGCCGTGAACCGAGGCTTTGGCATTTCAACCTTCTCCTGCACCCAATAAGGCTCCATGATGAGCAGGGCGTGGTAGCGCAATCCCGCGCCGGGACCGTTCTCTTGGGTAGTGCCGTCGAGGGGCAACCGGACGGGGCTGGCGGTTTCCCCGGCCCAATACTCCTGCCATTCGGAGACGTTCGGGTAGATCCAGGCGTTCAGCGCAAGGATGCGATTCGGGTTCCCCACTTTGCAGGCCTTGAAGAACTCGGGGAAGGAGAAGCCAGGGTATTTTTCTTTCGCTTGATAACAGCAGTCGATCCAGTAGCCGGCCACCTTTTCCTTGTAGCGCTCGCCGAACTCCGTCAGGACCTCAGTCATGATCCGGCTGAACTCTTCTTCGTCGGCCTTGGGGTATTTGCCGAGACTAGCCGCGTTCAAGTAACACATCAGCTTGATGCCTTTGGCGTTCAACGCATCGGCCATTTCGGCAATCAGGTCGCGTTTGGTTGTCTTGCCGGGGTGGTATTTCTCCCAGGCTTTGAGCGGCGCCGGACAATAGGACTCGGCGTGGCCAATCGTGAGAATCACATAGCCCGCTCCCGTCTCATCCACCATTTCCGCAAAGCGCTTCACGTCAAAGTCGTCAACGGCCTGCGCATACGACTTGTGTGTTCCGTCCTTGCCGACGCTCTGCGAGGTCCAATGGAACATCAGCCCGTAGCCGGCCTTGGCCATCCACTCCGTGCTGGCCCGCGCACGCCGCGCCTCCCGTCGCTCTGCCTCGATCGCCGCGTTGGCGGCGACGGGAACCAGTTCCAGACTGCGAAAATCGAGCACAGCCATCGCTTTCGGCGCGTTCGGGATGCTACTGAATCAGGCGCGGCCAAAGCAACGTCTGTCGCTTCCACGCGTATAATGGGGGCATGAGACCCGTTGGTACAGCTGCCGAACTTGAACGCCGCCGCCGACACGCCGTCGCGCTGCTGGAGCGCGGCGAGTCCCCCACCACCGTGGCCCGCATCCTCGGCGTGGCCCGCCCCACCCTCTACCGCTGGAAATGCCAGGCCCAAACGCCCGGCGGCCTGGACCCCAAGCCTCACCCCGGACCCGCGCCGCACCTTTCCGACGACCAACTCCGGGAGTTGGACGGCCTGCTGCGGCAGGGCGCCAAGGCCCACGGCTGGCGCAACCAGCTCTGGACCGCCGCCCGCGTCGCCCTGCTCATCCGCCGCCGCTTCGGCGTCTCGCTGCACCCCGACCACGTCCGCCGCTTCCTCCGCGCCCGCCTGGGATGGACCAGCCAGAAGCCCCAGCGCAAGGCCCGCGAGCGGAAGGAGGAGGAGATCGCCCGCTGGGTGCGGGAGGACTTCCCCCGCATCGTCGCGGAGGCCCGCGGGCGCTCCGCGCACCTGGTGTTCCTGGACGAGTCGGGCTTCCTGCTCACGCCCAGCGTCCGGCGGACGCTGGCGCCGCGGGGCGAGACGCCCATCCTGGACGCCTGGGACCGCCGCGACCGGCTGTCGGCCATCAGTTGCGTCACGGTCAGCCCGAAGCGCCGCCGGCCGAACCTGTACTTCGAGCTGCTGCCGAAGAACGCCAACGTCCACGGCGAGGACGTGGTCGGCTTTCTGCGGCGGCTGCGGCAGGCGTTGCCGGGGCCGATCACCGTGCTGTGGGACCGCAACCAAATCCATAGCCGCTCCCGGGCCGTCCGCGCCTACCTGGCGAAGCACCCCGAAGTCGTGGCCGAGGACTTCCCTGGCTACGCGCCGGAGTTGAACCCGGACGAAGATGTGGGGCCGGACCAAGTACGGACGGCTGGCCAACCTGGCGGCCGACGACGCCCAAGAACTGTGGGACTACGTCGTCGAGGAACTGATCGAACTCAAGTTCCGGCCCGACCTCTTGCAGTCGTTCATTCAAAAGTCAGGCCTTCCATTGGCGGCATAGCGCATCATTGGCCGCGCCTGATTCAGTAAGCGTGATCGACTGGGCTCCCGCCTCGAGGTGGAGGGGGCCCTTGATCGGCGTCATTTCATACGACTTGTCCCCAAAGACCCCTTTGGTCATCGCCAGCGTGTACCTGACCGTGCTGTCACCACTGCTGACCTGCAATTCCTGTCCAACCGCGCCGGGTTCCGCGGCGTGGGAAAGGGCGACCTCGTAGTCTCCCGCCCGATCGACTTGTATCTTCCAGGTAATCTGTCCGCTGCCCTTCCAACGGAAGCTGTCCCCGGCTTGCTTCTTGACGCAATCGTCCGTCGAGGCCGCTCCGCCTCCGTACAGGGATGTGGGGGCGTCGCTCTTGACCGGAATCGCGTTCTTTTCAGGGACCGCCGCTGCTCCCGGCAGGATGGGCGAACGGGCCTTGGCCTTGAGCCTCGGGCTGGTGACGCCAAACTGGTCCATGGGGAAGTTCTTGAAACCGAGCGCCAACGCCGGCGAGTCCGGCTTCACCCGGTAGTCGCCGTGCGCTGGGTCGATGAACATCGCATCGGCCTCCACCGAGTGCGTGTCCATGTGGCTGCCCTCCTGCAACCCCTTCGCCGGACGCGGCTCCGTTAAACCGGAAACCTGGACGAGATTGTTGTCCACTTCCTTCCCCACCGCCGGCGACATCTCGTAACCTCGCCAGAAAATGTTCCGCCGCACGATGTCCTGGCAGCCGCGAAGCCAGACGTGGGCGTGGAAGCCGTTGTTCACCGTAACGTTGTTTTCGTCAATGCGGAGATATCCCTCGCGATTCTTGATGCCGCCGTTGAGGCAGAGATTGTTGTAGATCCAGTAGTTCGAGGAACCATCGTCGAGGTCGATGTCCCACCCGTGGTCGCAGCGCCAGCGGTTGTTGCGGAGGATGTTCTGCTTGACGCAGTCCAAAAGCGGCAGGTCCTTCGTGTCTTCCTTGGAGAGCAGGTCATTCATGCCGACGTCCTTCAGTCCCCACCACCGGTCGCGGCCCCAGGAATTGAAGCTGCCGTGGTCCCCTGTCTCCTTGACGGTGTCGAAGACGTCACACCACTCGACCACATGACCGCCCCAGCAGCCGTCGCCGATGTTGATCCCAGCCCGCGGCATGTCGTAGATCGAGCAGTGGCGAACGGTGATGTTTTGGGCCAGATCGATGTTGACGCCCGCCGTCTGCTTTTCCACGCGTCCGGTGAGATGGATCAGGCAGTCTTCCACCAAGCAATCGGCCGGGTACTCGTCGGTCTTCGGCCCCGGCGTGCGGTCGATGTCGGCGGCCTTTTGACGTTGGTCATAGTTGAACAGCGGGTTCCGGGCCGCCTTAGGATCGCCCACGAACACAACGCCGCTGGCCCCGGCCTTCACGATCTCGCACCCGCGAACGGTGACCCGGCGGTTGTAGTGGTTGACGAAGATCGCGTTTCCGCCTACCTGGTCAAGGAGCAGGTCTTCCAACAGGCAGTCTTCGGCGCCTTGCAGAAAGATCGCGCCGCCGCGATAAATCGCCCAGTCGGTCCGCAAGAGCGGCTCCTTGGTCTCCATGACCGTACGATTCGCATGCCGGAAGGTAATGCCCCTCAGCGTCACCGATCGGACAGGTTTCTCCTGGGCGCCGCGCAGCTCGATGAGCGTGGCCAGGCGAGTCGCTTCCACCGTTGCGTTGGAAAGGTCGAGGCCGGCAGGCGGATAGAAATAGAGGGTGTGCGTTTTGCGATTGAGAAACCACTCACCGGGTGCGTCGAGTTCCTCGAAGATGTTTTCCACAAAACGGACCTCCGGGTGCGCAGCGCCGCCCCGATTGTTCTGCCATCCGCCCTCCTTGGTAATCTCGCCCTTGGCGTCCTTGCCGGTGATCCGCCAGGTGAACCCACCCCACATGGCCGGATGCATGGCGTGGAAGTAGCCGCCCGCGGGATCGGCCCAGCGGGCCGCCCGCTCCTTGCTGATCGCATCGGCGGCGTAGCCGTCGAAATACTTGGCCTTCGGGTCGAAGTTCGGATAGCGGGCGAGGACCTGGCGCTCGCCGTTGACGAACAGGTCCTCGGTGACAAGGTCTTCCGGGACCTTCGCCTGCAGGATGCCGTCTTTGTAGCTCCCCCACTTGAGGTCGAGCTTCACCCCGCCGCTGACGATCGGGGTTTCACCTTCGTTGGCCTGCCAGGCAACCCCGGAATCTTCCGGCCCAAGCACCAGCGTTTCGGGCAGGTAATACGTGCCGCCCGCCAGATGAATGGTAACGGGCTTCGGCGTTCCGCGGGCGGCGTCCCTGGCTTTTTGCAGCGTGGCGAAGGGCGTCGCGCGGGCCCCGCTTCCACCGTCGTTCCCCGCCGGCGAGACGAAGAGGTCGGCGGCGCGAACGCCCGTCGTCGCTGCGACGAAAGCCAAGGGCGCAAGCAGGGTGAGCAACAACGCTGGCCGCTTCATGGTATTGTCCTTTCTGCGTCAGGTATCAACGAGCACTCGTGGTGGTGAAATCTACGACCGACTTGGGGTCTTTCGGCGAAAGCGGCAAATGCCCTTCGCCCTCCCTATCGCCTCTGGACGGCGGCATCGTGGTTCCAGATTTTTTTTATGGTTTCTTCCTGGGAATAGCCGACCGGGCAGGTCGGGCTTTTGGTGTTGGCAAAGTAGGTGCGCAGGGTTTCATTGGGACAGGAGATCATCCGGGTTCCCGGCATTTCGAGGTGGCCATTAGGGTCGGTTTGCTTGATCCAATCGTGGGCATAGAGGAGCCATTGGTTTCGGTATTCCTCCGGTTGCAGCGCAAACCATGAAATCTCATCCCAGCCCCAGCAGAACATGGATTTGGGGTCAGCCACATTGGGGTTCGGCCCCCGGCCAAAATTGTCAAATTCGACCAGGTAAGGCAAACTATCACATTTCCAGCCGCTGGGCGAAGTGCAGCCCTTGCTTCTTTTGAATATGGCATCAAGGTGACCGACTTCCAAGATGGCCTCCTGCGGTTTACCCGGAACCGCCTCGATGCGCAGCGGAAACGAATTGAAATCCAAGAGACTGACCCCGTCCTTGATCATGCCGCCGGAAGGCACATGACCATCCATCAGCACCAGATGGCGGCGGGCGTGCAGTTTTGCATAAGCCCGCACTTTGTCCAGAAACTCCGAATAGACTTTCAGGTCCTTGTCATCCGCGCCAATGAGTCCGATCTGGCCCAGGTGGAAGGCTTCACAGCCGACGTTGATGTAGGAGACGGCGAGGTAATAGAACCAAAGCCGGGTTTCAAGATTGTTGATAATCGGCACTCCGCCGCGGCCGCCACCCTTGTCTGGCCGGCCTTCCCGTTTGATCATCGCAGCGTGGGAAAAGGTCCGGTCCTCAACGGGCAGGCCAAAGTCTTCGAAAACCCAGGCGGGAATTTTCAGTTTATCAACATCGGTGCTGACCTGTTCAAAAAGGCAGCCTTGGAAAACGACTTCGGGATCGGCGGCATGCACCCTATCCACCATTTTTTTGGCATACTCCAAGAAAGCGGGATCGCCTAGTTTGGACTCCTCGCCCCAGCGGTAGATGGCCCGGCCGATAAATTTGGCGCCGAGGTTGTGGATCATGCGGACATCATCATCCCGATACGGAAACTTGTAGCCCTCCGGCTCGCCGGGAACCAGGAAATAGCCCATGGTGATTGCATGATCCAGATAGTTTTCCAGCGTTTGGCGCGAAATGGTTCCATCGAAATAGAAGGGGCTGTTCTTGTCGAAGGTGGGTTTGGCGGATTCCGCTGCCTTGGTATCCCCGTTCGACGCTCGGCCTTGCTGGGGCGGGTCTTTCTGCGGCGCTGCCTTGTCCGACGGCTCCGATTTCAGTCCCACGCTGTTCACGGTGATGACGGTATAGGTGTGCTTGTCATCGGGCTTGGCCGAAGTGTCCACATAGCGCATCTCGGCAGCGGCTTGGACGGCGTGTCGTGATAGGTCATGCTCTGGAACAACGGACGGCCAAATTTGCCCACCGGCTTCTCCGGCACTTGTGCCAATTCCTGCCCATCGCGCAGCACCAGGAAGCCGCGGATCCCGCTTTCGAGATCGGCCTCGGCGTTCCAGGTAATTTCGACTCCTGTCTCTGCCTGGTACGTCGCTTTTACATTAAACGGAGCAGGCGGCGGAGTCGTGTCGCTGACGGCGCCGGTTTTAACGTATTCCATCCAGGCCTTGGCCACCGGCTTCATTCGGCAACCAGACCGCTTCTTTTGCATTGCCTTTGAACTCAGCCGCCGGCTGGGCCGTGTCGCCTAATACCGGCGCCAGCCATGCCTTGCTCATGTCCACAGGCTTGAGGGTTTGATCCTTGCCGCCCTTGTCCGGCAAGCGCATCGCAAGGCAGGCGTCGAAGAAAGGAATGGCCAAGTAACGGCTGTCGCCGCACTCGTGGCCGGTGCGTGGGTCCGGCGCGAAGCCGATCGGGCGCACCCTCGGCTCGGTATTCCCGGAAGGTGGCCAGATTACCCCACCACACGCCCTTTTCTTTTCCCTTCTCGTCAGGAATCTGTGGGGTCTTTTTCCTTCACGCCGGGGTTCACCATGATGGGGATCGCATAGACGGCAGCGGGGATTTCGGGCTGGGGGAACTCGTCACGAGTGCGGAACATGGCCGCCGAGCCGGAGCGAAGCCAGATGGCAACGACGCGGTCTGGATGAAGCGTGCTCATCACATCGGCCCAGATGCCGCCGCCCGAGTGTCCCCAGAGCACCCAGGGAACTGTCTCCAGCTCGGGGTGACCGGATTTGGCGGCAAGCTCGCCCAGGGCCTTGAGGAAGGTCTTTTCCGAACCGCGGCGCGGATCGAACCAAAGTTCCGATCCCCCGGGCGTGAGGTCGGTTTTCTCGTTCAGCACATGGTAGCTCGGGCCGAGCAGGGCGCAGTCCCATTTTTTCGCCAGCGCCTGCCAGTGCAGGTCATAGGCGGCGGTGGAACCTTCCTTGGAGGCGGTGGTTCCGGCGCCGTGCTGATGCACGATCACGCCGCGCAGTTGCTTCACGCCGTCCGGAATCCAGAGCGTGTAAGTGACGGCGATCTTCAATTCGCCTTCCACCGTGGATGCGGGATAATCGACCTGCCAATACTGGCCGATGCCCGCCTGGGAACCTTCCGGCGGTGTGGTTTTCGGTTCCGTTCCCTTCGTTTCTTGGCGGCTGAGAATGAAATCCACGACCGACTTCGGGTCTTTCGGCGAAAGCGGAAAATGCCCTTCGCCCTCCCTGACGATAACCGTGATCTTTCCGTCGAGCTCCTTGTAACGTTTCTCGACGACGCGAGTCTGGCTGTCCAACCAGGGATCCAAGGCGCCGCAGTCGTGCAGGACCGGCACGCCTGCTTTCGCCAACGCCGCCAGGTTGTCAATCGGTTGCTGCTTTGCCCGCCATGAGACTCTTCATGAGCGGATTCCGGGCATAAATGCAGGAGACCTTGTCCGGGTTTGCAATCGCCCAAGCGTATGCTTCGCCTGCCATCGCCCCGGTCCCTTTCAACACCGGCTTGTTCGAGAATCCATTATCCACAAGGAGTTTATAGGCGTCGTCCCACTGCTTTCGCGTCATACCCGATCCCATAGGGCGAGAGGATCAGAATGTGGTAGCCCTTCGCCAGCAGCGCCTGCTCGACGGTCGCATCCCTCTCGATAGGATCCCCGGTGAACACCCAGGGTTTTCCCGGCGCCACGGTCTTGGGCACGATGATCGACATGCCGCCCGTCCTGAAGGTGCCGGAAGCGGCTCCGTCGTAGCGGTCGTAACACTCCGTGAACCCCGGCCCCCGGGCCGTGGCATAGGTGTCCTCTTCCTTCAGATAGATGAAGGAAGGCTCAAGGCTGTAGTAATACCCCTTCGTGAACGTCGCATCCACGAAAGCGGGCCGGTTGGCCGTGGACGGCGTCATATGCTGCTCGATCCAATCGGCAATCGGCTTGGCATTTTGCAGGCTGTGCGGGTGATGGGCGTGGCCTTCCTTGATGATCACCGTGATCAGGCCGCCCAACTGATGGTACATGTCCTCGACGACCCGAGTGTGCCGCTGCAGCAAGAAATCCTCACTGCCGCAAATGTGCAATAGAGGCACGTCATGCTTGGCCAGCTCCGGAATTTTGGCGAAGTCCTCGTCGTACAGTGCGGGATTATCGGCATAGATGCACGCCACCTTGTCGGGATTAACCACGCCCCAGTTGAACTCATTCACCCCGCCTTTGCTCATCCCGATGAAAGCGGCCTTCTTCGCCAGCCCATGCTTCTCCGTCAGGAAGCTGTACCACCGTGTCCCACGCTTTGCCTTGCCTGCCGCCGTCGGGTGCGACAAAAGCGATATGGAACCCGCGCTTGAGCAGCTCGACTTCGGTCTGCGGCTGGTGGTTCCAATAGCAGCCCCGCCAGGACCACGGATTGCCGGGCGCCGCTTCCTTGGGAACGACCACGACGCACCGTCGTTTGCCGTCCTTCAGCGTAGCGTCGATACTAAAGCCAGTCACCTCGCTCGCGGGCGCCGTCATGGGCGTGATCGCACCCGTGGCATCGTCCATGAGGAAGTCGTAGCGGTCGAACCCATGCCAGGACGATTTCTCGCCGTCGAACGGGACGAGGCCTTCGGCCCCTCGCGCCGTGGCGGCGAAGCCAAAGATGAACAGGGAGAGCAGCGCCCCTGCGACGAGACGCGCCCGCCCCCCGAGTTGCCGCGATTCCAGGTGCATGTCTGTTTCTCCGTGAATGGCCAACAAGGTCGCTGCGTTTTGAATTCCCATCAGAACAACTCGCGGACCGGTTCGCCTTGCACAATGCAATGCGGTCGGCCCAACAGGTCGGTGACGCGAGTCTCGGCGCCATATCCGAGCGCATGGTAGATGGTGGCGACAAAGTCAGAGACGTGGACCGGGTTGTCGGCCGGCACGGCTCCTTGCGCGTCGCTGCGGCCCACGACCTGCCCGCCACGCACGCCGCCGGCGAGCACCGTCGAATACACGCGGCCCCAATGATCCCAGCCCGCGTCGCGGGTGAGCAGCCGGGTCACTCACTCGCTCCATACCGCAGAGCGTCTCATGGGCCGACCACCAGCAACTGCAAACACGCCCGTTATTGCTGTGGCAAGATCACGACGTCCTTCGCTCGGGCTTGCGGGGTGACTTTCAGGTTCGATATTCTTCCGCCTTCGACGTGCCCTTCAACCGTCGTCTGATACGGCGCGTGCAATTTGAAATCCGCCGTCCAATCCTCCGGCCATGCCGGCAGAAGCTGGATCCGTTTGCCGTCGCATTGCATGAGCATGAGTTGGAGCGTCATCATCCCGCGCGCCGCCATTGTCCATGTCCGGAATCCAGTCGCTGTTCTTCGACCAAAACCACCGGAACCGCTGGTTTCCATACGACGTGAATTCCTCCACGGACTGCACTTCTTTGCCTTCATCGGTCAAACCCAAAAGCGCCGACTCCATCCCGTCCTGCCCCCAGCATTTTGCGAATGGATACAGCCGCGCGGCAAACGTGTCCCGGGCCAGCCCCAGATCCGGTTTGCCCACGCCGTAGAGCCGGTACGGAAACACCGTGTAAAGCTCGGGATTCTCGTGGTTTTTCGGCTCTCGTCATATTTCTGCGCCGGAAGGATTGTCGCGTCTTCCGTCCGGGATCGCCCGTGGCCCTTGGGCGGCAGCTTGCCTTTGGCCGTCGTGCCCATCGGAATCGGCGGAAGATCGTTCAAAACCTTTTTCCACAATCTCCGCTGCGCTTCGCTGGTCAGCGCGTGCTGGCAGCGCCAAGCAGCCGCGGCAGAACGCTCATCAGGCCCGCGATGTCCGGCGTCGGATTGACCGCCGTTTCCTGATAGGTCTCAATGGACTTGTGCCGGTTCCATGCGAATCTTGCCGTCCGGCTCGCGTTTCCAATGCTGATCGTAATAAGTGATGACGGCATCGGCCATCGGCAGCAGGGAGGTTTGCGCGCAAATCCGCGTCCTCGCGTGTAATCGTAGCGGTCCAGCATTTGCGCCAGGACTTCCAATCCGCCCTGGACGTGATAACGCATCCACTCGCTTTGCAATTCCGGCCCGGGATTGTTCCAGCCGAAATCGTTCACATTGGGCAGGCCCCAGAAATAAATCGTTTCGATGAACGCGCCGCCGTCGTGATGAAAATACAAGCGGGTGCGGTCTTTGGCCAGCGGCAAAGCCTGCACATACATGTTGAACCACGGCGCCAGCAGGTCGTCATCGCCCGTCGCGATCAGCGGCCAGTAAATCAGGCGAGTATTCTGATTCCAGAAGCGAGGCGCCCCACGCCCGGTAAGTCCGGATCGTGGTTCGCCTGTCGAGGAATCGCGCCTTCGGGAAGGTCATGCCCGACGGTGAAAAGCGAGCCATTGAACTTGATCGGCTGCGCGCCGCGCCCGGCGCAGGCCGTCATGTATCGCTGCATGGCATAACTTTGGGAAACCTTTGTCGGCCTCCGGCGTGCCGCTGACATGCGAATCCAGCTTCGATCCCAAAAATCCGTCCACCATTGCTCGATGGGCCTTGCGTGCGTCGCTCCGGCTGTCACGGCATCAATGGCTGCGATTTTGGTCGAGTTCGTCACCTGCCAAGTCTCCGGGAGTATCGGCTTGCTCGCGTGAGCGCATAGAGGTCCAGCCGCAGCGATTGCCGAACCCGATCGATGATTTCAGGGTCAGGTGTCGAACTGCTGGCCAGGCCCGGGCCTTTCATGGTGACGCCAAAGCAACGATGCAAAAGCGGGTCGGGATATTTTGGCAGCAGCGACTCCAGATGTTCGCCGTTCAAACACCAGCGGGTAAATGCTGCGCGAATTGAAATGGCACCATGGAACACGGATTGTCCTTGCGCCGGCAAGATAGTGTCCGGATCAAAGTCCAGTCCGTCCGGATTGTTGCCCCATTCCAAGAAACCAAGGCCGTTTTCCGCGAGACGCCCTTGTCGATCCAGATGATATGACTTGGTGCGCCAGACTTCGGACTTCGCCTTCAACTCGACGGGTGCTTCGGTTTGAACTTCCACGTGAATGACCGGATGATTCGCATCCACCCAGATGCGGGCGCGATTTTCGCCGGCTTGGAGCTGCACGTCGCCGGTTTCCAGCTTCAGCGTTTGCGTGAATGGGCCGGTAGGGCGAATGGGATTGGGCGTGAGCCTGACGCGCACCCGTCCGAGCTTGAGCAACTGGCCGTTCTCGCTCCACGCATCCGCCTTGGCGATGAGCAGGACGATGTCGCCGTTCTGTTCCGTCCAGACGTTCAGCGCGACGTCGCCGTTGCCCAGCGGCATCGAATCATTTTCGTTCGTGCCGAGGGAATTCCAGGTGACGTCATTTACGGCGACGGAACTGTCGGCTCGTGCGGACGCCAACGAGGCCGGCAAGATTAGAGGCGCGAGAGCCACGTAGAGGGCAAGGGCGATCCGCCTAATATGGATTCTCACGCTTGCGTTTTCCTTTCTGAGCTGAGGCCGCGGCCCATTGCTATTGCAAGGAGGTGAGCGGTCGAAAGGGCGCCGCTCGTTGTTTCGCGGCGGACGGCCGGCGACTGGTGAAAAGCCTCGGCGACGCGAGCCGCGTCCGCTCGCTGCATCGGGAGCCAACTGCCAACTCCATCAACTTCGGGCCAGTGTACGCCGGCGGCAGCCGGACGGCAAGCATGACAGTGGCCGCGAGCTTCGCTGACCCGCACACCATCGAAACCGAGCGCGGACTGCGGCTTTAGGCGGAAAGGATTATCCGGCGCACGGGCGGCGTGAGCCGGCGGTTCCCCGCCGAGACGGACGCCACCTCGAACATTTCAATGGCCTCCTCTCCATGCACCGGGTAGGCCTTCCTTCGCCCCCGGCACGGTGACGCCGCCGCGGACGACGCCAGTCAACGGCCGCACTTCCTTGAGCGGCGCCGCCTCCACCTTGCGGTTGCCGGTTAGCTTGCCAGCGCCTTGCTCCCGAGCCAGCCGGTGCCCGGCGCCACGGCGAAACAGATGCCGTGGCGGTCGCCGCGCGCCACCAGCGTCTGGAACACGTGCTCGGCCGGCATGCCGATCTGGGCCGCAAGGGCCCGGGCAGTCAGGTCACCGAGCACGGTGAGGTCGTCGTCTACGCGGAGGCCGCCCGCGGCCCCACGCCGATGGAAAGCGAAGAATTCCTGTCACACTGCTACGCGCCCCGCTTAAGTAGCGGGCATCGATCCGCCGCACCGCCATAAGATCGTGTCATTCTGTTCGGCGCGGAGGTCACATCAACCGAACCAACCCAGCCGATTGGCGCATCGTGCGTCGGTTCCGAAACACCGCACACGTATCCGAACGGAACGGCAGCGGGCGCTGCGACCTCAGGAGCCGCGTCTCTGCGATAGGTAGGGACGGGCGCTGGCGGGAGAGTCACCCGGCGGCCCAGCGCGGCTCGCTGCCGGATCGATCCCGCACCTGGTCGCTCCTTCGTTCTGGCGACCTGAAAGGAAATCGGCCGAAACTGGCTGCAAGAGATGTCGGGAGGACCACCGCCCAACTGCGCCGCGACTGCAAGAACGCGCAACTACAGCCGCTTGCCTTGCGGATAGATGTGCGAAGTACGAAGCCACTTACATGGATACCTTTCCTCCCGCTGCCCCGCATCGACCAGTAAGTTGCCGAGGTTGGTGTTGCCCCTCGGGGTCGTTTTCCTTGAGTTGGAGGCCGCGCCGGTCCTTCTTCTCGGCCTCCTCCCGCCTGCCCTGTTGTTTTAGCAGGAGGCCGAGGTTGTAGTGGGCCTCGGGGTAGTCATTCCTGAACTGGATGGCGCCTGCGGAGTTGCTGCTCCGCCTCCTCCTGCTTGCCCGCACCGGCCTGCTAGCCGCCAACGGAGAAGGGACTCCTAGGCCAAGGGGCGAGCATGGTTAGTATCGCGACGGGTTTCTGGATCGTGTGTTCCACCATCCAGGCAATCGTATCATCGTACAGATTGTCCAGGCCACAGACCTGCGCCCGGCAGCGGGCGACGGCAAGAAGTGCGGCCATGCCGGCGGCGTCAAAGTCCTTTTCCGCCTTGATCAACAACTCCGCGGCGGCTTCGGTTCTGCCCTTCGCGGCCGCCACCCCGGCGCGGACGATCCTGCCCATCCCCGGCGATTGGGCGACCTTGATGCGCTCCAACCGTCGGGCGTCCCCTTCGGCTTCTCGCAGGAGAGGCTGCGCGTCCTGTGGCTTTCTAGGGCCCGATGCCACCGCGGCCGCCAGGCGCTCTGGGCGCGGACATACAACCAGTCCATCAGCAGCACTTGCGTCCGCAGCAGAAGAGCGCTGCAGCACCGACGCGTACCGCGTGACGAGTTGCCAGGCTTGGGGGCCGTCGCCGCGGTACAGGGCGATCTCGATTTGTCCGGCCAGGAACCAGTAGTGCTGCAAGTGAAACCCGTGCCTCAGCCACTCTTCCATGCGCGGCCACTTTTGCATAGCATGCTGCAGCTCCTGCTTGGCTTGGTCGGGCCGATCGCGGCTCAACCACACCTCGCACGAACGACAGCGCACATGCGTCGCGGCGTAGAGGTCGCCCCGGGCCTCCGCCTCCTCAAGAAGGTGGGGAAGGCGTGGCCGTACTCACGATACTGGCCGAGCCGCAAGCGGGCGCTGAGTGAAAAGATCTGGGCCGTGCTCAGTTCCCAGGCAATCCCGGTGCAGCGGTCCCGGAGCAGCTTTTCGGCGCGGTCTGAGACCCGAATGGCCCTACAGTCCCGTCCTTCCAGCAGGGCAATGCCCCCGCGGCTGAGAATGACGTTGGCCCAGGCCAGCGGGTTGCGAGTCGGGTGGGTCAGGGCCCGCGCCGCGCAGGAGCTTGCGGACGTAGCGCCGGCGTCCACCGCCGAACAACGTGCACAGCATCGCTTGATTAGCCAGGGCCAGCGCGATCCGCTCGGGTTCGCCGGCCCGGAGCGCCAGCAGCGCGTTGCGGGCCTGAAAATCGGCGCTCCGGATTGGATCCACCATGCCCAGCCCCACGGCGGCCGAGCGGCAGAGGTCCACGCGCTGGAGCTGGTCGGGAGGGATCTCCCGCTCCTCCCGCCGGCGGAAGCGAAGGCCCCGGAGCCAGAGCCAGGCGCTGCGGAGCAGCCAAGACCACTGGGCGGCCCTCGGCGTGCGGGGCAGGCTCAGGCCCACTTCCCGGAGCACTTCGTCGAGCACCCGCAGACCCTCTTCCACGTGCCCGCTCCGCAGCAATTGCTCGGCGGCGCGCCGCCGCAGGTCACGATTCTTGCCTACCTCCGCGCCCTTGGCGGCCTTCTCGTAGGCTTCCGCCGCTTCTGCGCCGCGCCCCGCGTTTGCCAGCGCGGCGCCGAGCTGCTCGTGCAGGCGGCGCTGCTCCGCTGCCTCAGCGGGCGCGAGCTGGAGAGCGCGGCAGTACAGGCCAGCCGCGCGGTCGAAGGCCAGGCGCCGCGCCGCGCCGGCGGCCGCCTCCCCGAAGCACCGGCTCGCCTCCGCGCGTTCCCCCGCCCCTTCCAGGTGGTTACCCAGAACCTCGGCGTCCGTCTCGCGGATCCCGTGTGGACGCGCCGTCCGCAGGGCCTGGGCCAGGCGCCGGTGGTGTTGCCGCAAGTCCTCCGGAGCCAGTCCGGCGAGAATGGTTTCACGGATCCGGTCGTGAAAGATCTCGATTTGCGGCGCGCGGGCCGAGCCGGTGCGGCTGATAAACCGGTCCACCAAGAGGTAGTCGAGGTGGCGCTCCAGCGTAGGGCCGTCCGCGCTGTCGGGCGGGGCTACCTCGAACAGCTCCTCCATGGGGAGCGGGCGGGCGGCCACTGCGACCGTTTCCAGGAGGCGGCGGCCGGCCCCTGGGAGGCGCCCGACGCGCGCTGTCAGAATACTCTCGAACGTGACCAGGCCGCCGTCCGGCTGGGCGTGCTGCACCAGCTGTTGGAGGAAGACAGGGACGCCTTGCGACGCCTGGGCACAAGCTGCGGCCCGGACGGCATCGGTCTCCCCGCGCTGACGCAGCAGCTGAGCCGCCAGATCCGTCGCCTCGTCCGTCGTCAGCGCCTCCAGCCGCACCTTGCGCTGGTCGATCCTGGGGTCGGACACATTCAGGAACTCCCGCAAGAACGGACTCCGAGCGACATCCTCGGTGCGGTAGCAGCCGAGCAACAGCAGTCGGGGGGATCCGGCGGACGCAGGAGCGCGTTCAACAGCAGGGCGCGATCGAGGTCGGCCCACTGCAAGTCGTCGAGGGCAAGGACTAGGGGCCGGCGGTCGCCCAAGCGCTGGAGCAGTTCACGGAACGCGGCGAAGGCCCGCCGGCGCAGCTCCTGCGGATCGGTGGCGTCTTCAGGTCCCCGCGGCGCCGATGCCACGGCTTCCACGCCCTCCAGGACGGGGAAGAGGCGCCGCAACGGCCCGACGTCCCGCGGTAACAGGGCCTGGCCGCGGATGGCTACACCAGGCTTCCGCAGGTAGTGGGTCAATGCATCCACCAAGCTGTGCAGGGTCTCATACGGCGCGACGACGCGCTCGTTGCAGCCGCCGGCGAGGACCACCGCTTCGCCCCTGGTTCGGATGCCTCTGAGGAAGTGGGCCAGCAGCGCGCTCTTGCCCATCCCCGACCCGCCGTGTACCAGGGCCTGCACGGTCTTGCCATCCCGGACGGCATCATACGCCTGCTGCAACTGCTCCAGGTAGGCCTCGCGTCCCACGAAGCGGGTGGGAGGAGGAGGACGAAGATAGTCAGCGCCAAGCCGGCCCAAAACCATTTCCCCGGAGGGACGGGCCTCCGGTGCCCGACGGAGCAGATCAACGCACAGGTCGTTGAGATCCGGGGGAACTGTGGGCACGAACTCACGGGGCGGCGCCGGCTCGTTGGGGCCCTTTGTCGGGCAGCCGGCCTGTCAGGGCGTGGTACAACATCACCCCAACGCTGTACCAGTCGCTGGCCGGCGTGGCGCGTCTTCCGTCCACACGTTCTGGCGCCATGAAGGCGTATACGCCAGGGATGTGCTGTTCGGTGCCTTGCTCGTCCAACTCGATGACCAGGCCGTAGTCGAGGAGCTTGACCTGGCCTTCGGCTGTCACCAGGACGTTGTTGTGCTTGATGTCACGGTGGAGCTTGCCGGCCAGGTGCAGGTGGTGCAGGCCCTCGGCAAGCTCGCGCAGTGCGTGTCGCAAACGGGTCTCCGCGGGCGACGGCCCAGGAGACGCGGCGCCGGCGGAACCTGCCGCCTCGTCTTCGGGATCGGGAGGCGACCAGGACTCGGTTTCGAGCGCCTCCGTGTCGTTTTGCGCCCGAGCGGACGTAGGCCAGGAAGTCTTTGCCATTCACCAACTCCATGGTGAAGAACCAGACCTCGCCGTCGGAAATCAGCTCGTAAAGGCGTACCAGGTTGGGATGCCGGAGAGGCGCGGCGAGCAGGAACTCCCGGCGAAAGTGCCTCAGGCGCGCGGCATCGACGCAGTGTATGGTCTTGAGCGCGACCATGTCCCGGCGCAGCCGGTCATACGCCCGGTAGACCGAACCTTGCCCGCCCTGGCCCAGCTTCTCCTGGATTTCATAGCCGTGCCGATCCGTCAGCTCCCGAAGGGGCTGGGGGATGGACGGATCGGGCAGGGGTCTGGGGATAGGAACGAGGGGTGAACCCTCCGCATGCTCGGGCTTTTCTGCCAGCCCCAGCTCGCTCTCCAGCCTCAACTTGACGTCAATGGCCGCGCGGAGCGGCTGCACCAACTCGGGTTCGCCGGGCGCAGAGTTCCTCCGGCGGGACGGGGCGCTTCTCATCACGCAAGATGAACCACGTGACGACCAATTCCTCGATCCGCTGGTCGGTCATGGCTTTCGTTCTCCATGTCTCCAGGGGTATGAGAACCGGGCGCCGGGAAAAACGACAAGAGTTGGGATGTTTTTCTCGGAAGCAGCCGCCTTCCACCATCAGGCGCCGTCGGAAAGCAGCGCCTTGAACTGCTCCTGGGCCGCAAGCCAGCGGCGCTGGACGGTTCTCGCGTCCAACTCCAGCAAGGACGCGATGTCGTTCTTTGGCAACCCGAGGTAGAAGTGCAACTCGAAAACTTCGCGCACGGGATCGGGCAGCTTTTCAACCAGGTGCTGGATCTTCCAGAGCGGCTGGTTCGTGCAGGCCACGGCGGGGGGCCATTCGCCCTCGTAGGAGCCCGGAGACTGGTGCCTGTACCCCGGCCCATCGGAGTTTTCGATCAGCTCCTTCTTCAGCCGGAGCAATGCCCAACGCACGTGACAGCTGGCCAGGCCCAGGAATTCCCGTGTCGAAGCAGGGCGTACGCTCTTCAGCGCGGTCAGCAGCGTAATCACCACCCGGGAGAGCACGTCGTTCGTCTGTTCCCAGCGCTTCACCGCAGGAAAGCCACGAAGCATCTTGCGCCTATGGCTTCCAGGCGCCGGCCGGCGCGACGGAACACTTCCTCCCGGGCGGACGGATCGTCGTCCTGCATCCGGCGCAACAACTCGGTAAGGCCGTTCGACGACAGCGATTCAGAGGACACGGCAACTCCAGTAAAGTTTGAGGGGGCAGCTTCCTCGGAATCCCGCGCTGAATGGGGGAGACGCTTCCATTTTATCGGGACGAGGAAAGTTCGGGGGTTTTTTCACACAACTGTCCGTCGGGGCGTTTTTCGCGCCTGATCCCTGTGGCGGGACGAACGGTTGCCCTCCCGAGGAGCGCCGCGAGGACTCCCAGGCCCTCCCCGCATGACCGTTGATCAACCAGGAGTCCGGGAGACACGTCGCCATGCCGCAGCCTCTGCATGTCTCCGTCGTGGATGTCCGCCGCCTCGAGTTGCTGCAAGCGCTGGACGCCTTGCTGACCCACACCCGTCGCGGTCTTCGTCCAGTGATCGACCTCAAGCGGGTTCGTCCCATGCTCGAAGCGCTGCCGCTGACAAGCGCCGAGTTCAGCCTTGCGGCCAATCGCCTCGCGAACGTTCGACGGTACGTGGAGTCCGCCGAGTACGGCGCCGCCCGGTACGAGCTGCGCCTGCTGCGGCGAAGCCTGGAGCATTAACAGAACAGGCATTCAACCTTTACCTACTGGAGGTGTCCCATGTTGCCGCTCGCAACCCTTCCTCTGAACGACGCAGAACGCCTTCCCGTCCATGAAGACGCCGCACAGGTGCTGCGCGACCGGATGCGGAAGCCGCAGCGCCACCGCCTGCTCCACGGCTACCCCCTCGCGGCGGCCATGCGCCGCCGTGACCCGAGTCAGCAGGCCGACGTTTTCTTTGACCCCCACGCTGGCCGCGACCTGTTGGTGGGCATACTGCCCCATCCCTACTGCAACCCCGCCGTCATGGGCTGCGGCTTCTGCACCTTCCCACACGAGCGCTACCACACCGGGCGCGCCGCCGAGCTCGTCGAGCACGTCATGCAGGAGATCGATAGCCGGCTCGTCCACCAGCCAGCCCTGGCCCGCCGTCGCGTCGCCGCGCTGTACATCGGCGGCGGCACCGCCAACCTGTCGCCCGCCGGCCCCTTTCGCCTGCTCTGCCGGCGGCTCGCCGCCGCCTTTGACCTGTCCAGCGCGGAAGTAACGCTGGAAGGCGTGCCGGCCTACTTCGTCCAGCGCAAGCCCCTGCTGATGGACATCCTGGCCGAAGAGATGCCTGCCCGCCATTTCCGCCTGAGCATGGGCGTGCAAACGTTTAACGAGGACCGGCTGCGGCAGATGGGGCGGCTGGCCTTCGGCACGGCCGAGACCTTCGCGCAGGTGGTCGAGGCGGCCCACGCCCGTGGCTTCACCGTCTCGGCCGACCTCCTCTTCAACCTTCCGGGGCAAAGCCTTGCTCAGATGCGTCTGGACGTGAGGCAGGCCATGCGCATCGGCCTAGATCACCTGGGGCTGTATCACCTCGTGCTGTTCCGCGGGCTGGGCACCGCCTGGTCACGCGACCCGGCCCTGCTCGCCGGACTGCCCACCAACGAGCAGGCGGCCGAGCACTGGCTGGCGCTGCGGCGCCTGTTGCTGGAACGCGGTTTCGTGCAGACGACTTTGACCAACTTCGAGCGGGATCGCTACCGGGGCGACGACCGGCGCTTCGTATACGAAGAATTGAGCTTTCAGGCCGATCGATGCGACATGGCCGGTTTCGGGCCGGGAGCGATTTCTTTCGCAGCCGACCCGTCCTTCACGAGCGGCCTCAAGTTACTCAACCCCGACGCCGCGGCGGCCTACGTGGCCGCGGTCCGGAGCGGCGGGTCGCCCGCGGATCGCTTCTTCGCGTATGACTCGACAGACCTGCGCATTTTCCACCTCACGCGGCGGCTGGCAGCCCTGGAGATTAATCGCGCGCCTACGCCCGGCTGTTCCAAACGGATCCGCTGACCGACTTCGCGGATGAGTTCGGAGCCCTGCTGGACGAGAACCTGGTGGAGGTCACATCGACCGCCGTTCACCCCACGCCGCGTGGGATGTTCTACGCCGATTCGATCGCCGCCCAGTTCGCCTGGAGACAAATCGACGCCTGCCGTGGCCGTCGGACGCCGCGATCGCTGCAGGCACCGCCGGCCCACGTGCAGAAGCAACAACGACCGGCGAATGACAACGGTCGCGGCTACATGTGAGCCTGAGCCCGGCCATCATTGTCCTTTCCCAGTAACCTTCCGCCGCCCCCTCCGTTTCATGGGGTGTGAGGCGGAAGCCCGGCGCCATCCGGCCCTTTGTCGAGGGCCGCAAGCCGTTCCATCTTATGGGAGTCCCTGTCATGCAGATTCCGTCCGCCCGCCGCGGGAAAATGCCCCCGATCGATCCGCCCCGCCCGTTCCAGGACGCGAACGGCCCGATCCAGGGGTGGAAAGTCTTGATCCCCGGCAACCACTTGCTGGCCACGCCCGCCGTCGTCAACGATCGCGTCTTTCTCGGCGGCGGCTTCGGCAGCTACGAGTTCTACGCCCTCGACGCCGCCAGCGGCGAGGTCGTCTGGAGCTACCAGACCACCGACGACGGTCCGACGGCCGCCGTCGTCGCGGACGGCCACATCGCCTTCAATACCGAGAGCTGCGAGCTGGAGGTCCTGACGACCGAGGGCCGGCCGGTCTGGAAGACGCTGGCTGGGCGACCCGCTAATGAGCATGCCGGCCGTGGGCGACGGCCGGCTGTACGTCGCTTACCCCGACAGCCGCGGCGACCGCCGGCACTACCTCGCCGCCTTCGACCTGGCCGACGGCCGCGAGTGTTGGAAGCAAAGCATCGGCGGCGAGGTCATCACCGCGCCCGTGCTGGCCGAAGGGCACGTCTACCTGGCGACCCTCGACGGGACCCTGTGCTGCTTCCGCCAGGACGGCACCCCGGTGTGGCAGGAGCCGAAAAACGCCACCTCCGCGCCCGTCGTGTGGAAGGGGCAGTCCTACTTCAGCCGGCGCGGCGAGGTCCCCTCGCCACAGCCCGGCGCCGAAGCGCCTCAGCAGACCGAGCACATCGCCCGTCGAGGTCTCGGCGCGGCCGCCGAGACGCTCACCCTGCATTGCACCGGCACCCCGGCCGACTACCTCGACTACGGCAAACGGAGGCGGAGGTCGCCGATGGATGTGGCCTCCGAACACGCGGACGGGGCCGTCGGTTTCGGCGCCCACAAGGGCGACGCCAAGATGGCCCAGGCCATGCGCAACCTCGGCAAGGGCCACATCTCCGCCGTCTGGGCGCACCAGGGGTCCCGGCCGTGTCTGTGGCGCGGCCGGCTCTACAGCGCCCTCGGCGACGCACTGCACTGCGTCGATCCCAAAACGCGCGAGCCCCACTGGAAGCGGACAACCCAGGAAGGCCGCGAGGCGTCGGAACTGCTCGACGGCCTGCTGACCCCGCCGGTCGTCGTCAACGGCAAGGTCTACCTGGGCACGCTCGACGGCGAAGTGTGCTGCCTCTCCGCCTGGACGGGGGAGCGGATCTGGTCCGTCCAGGTCGGCGAACCGGTGCTCTTCCAGCCGGCGGTGGCCCGCGGCCGCGTTTACGCCGCGACGCAGGCGGGGAGCCTGTTCTGCCTGGAGACCGGCGATCTGAACGACGATGGCTGGCTCATGTGGGGCGCCGGCCCCGACCACAACGGCCGGCCCGAGGACACGGTCGAGCGGTGAGGGGTTTGACGCGTCCCATCCGGATATCGTCCCAGGGGACGGTCCGGTGCCGTCTGCGACCCGACGGGGCCTCGCCCACCCCGTCCTTGTCTGCTTCGCAAACGCTTTGTTCAGGGGATTCAAATCATGACCGCTACGGTTGATCTTTCGATCCGCGAACTGGACGAACAGGTCGTGGCTTGCCTGCGCCAGGGCCGTTTCGCGCAGGCACTGCCGCTGGCCGCCCGCGCCTGTGAGGAAGCCCGCGCCGGGCGGGCGAAGGCTCGGCGGAGCTGGCCGGCAGCCTGAGCCTCCTGGCCGAGGCTCACCGCGAGCTGGGCCAGCTCAGCCAGGCCGAGCCGTATTGTTTGCAAGCGCTGAACATTCAGGCTGCGGCAGGCAAGGACCGGCCCGAGTACGCAGCTAGCCTCAACGATCTGGGGCGGCTGTACGAGGCGATGGGCAACAACCGCCACGCGGAGGCGCTCTACCAGGCGGCGCTGGGGATCCGCGTGCGCGTGCTGGGCGAAGGGCACCCGGACAGCGCTCAAAGCATGAACGACCTGGGGGCGCTGCACGAAACGCTCGGCCGCCGGGCCGAGGCGGAACGGCCTATCCGAAGGCCCTGGAGGTCCGCCGCCAGGCGCTGGGCGAGGGGCATCCCGATTACGCCCAGAGCCTGATGGCGGCGGTGCGCATCGAAGCGCACCGCGGCCAAATGCAAGAGGCGGAGCGGCTGGCCCGACTGGCCCACGACATCTGCCTGGCGGCGCAGGGCGAGGAACACCCCGACTTCGCCCGAGTCCTGCACCTGCTGGCGTGGGTCGTCCTGCGCGGGGCCGGCTAGGGGAGGCGGAGGCGCTGGCCACGCGCGCCCGGGACATCCGCGGCCGGCTGCTGGGCGAGGCTCACCCCGACTACGCGCGGAGCCTTAAGACCCTGGCGCAGGTGCGGTGCATACAAGGGCCGGAAGGCACCGCCGAGGCCGAGTCGTTGGCCCGCCGGGCGCTGGAAATCACGCGGCAGGCCCTCGGGGAAAACCATGTCCAGTTCTACGGCGCCCTGAAGACGCTGGCCCGCGTACTCCAGGCGGCCGGGCAGTTCGAGCCGGCGGAGGCGCTGTACCGGCGGGCGCTGACGCTGGGCGCGAACTGTTCGGGGAGTCCGCGCGCCGGGGTCGTCCCCCCGATGCTCCAGCTGGCGAGCGTGCTGGGCGAGCGGGGCTGCAACGAGGAGGCGGAGGCGCTGCTCCGGGAGGGGATGGAGATCGTGGAGCAGGCCCCGGACGGCTACGCCGAAGAGACGGTATTGGTCCTGCTGGGCCTGTCGGGAATGTGCGCGGCTCGCAAGGACTATTCCCAGGCCAAGGCCCTCGCACAACAGGCCCGGGACCGGGTCGGCCCGGCTCCGGGGGAGCGGCCCGGCCTGCTGGCGACCTGTCTTGGCGCCCAGGGCGCCCTCCACGCCGCCTGTGGCGAGTTCGGCGAGGCCGAAGCACTGAACCGAAAGGCGGTGGAGGTCTGCACGGCGGCGGGCGGCAAGGATCGGCCGTCCTACCGGCACGCGTTGCAGCGGCTGGCGGCCTTCTACCAGGATACCGGCCGACCGACCGCGGCCGAGTCACTGGCCCGCGAGGTTCTGGAACTTACACGACACTCCAGGGGGGAGAATCACGCCGAGACCCTGGATTGCGTCCGTCGCCTCGCCGGCCTCTACCAGCGGCTGGGTGACCGGGACAGAGCGGAATCGCTGTGGACCCAGGCTCTGGAAGGGGAACGGCGACGCGGCGACAAGTGCGCCGGCTTCGCCCGCGCCCTGCGCAACCTGGCGCACTTCTACCGCATGGCCGGCAACTTCCAGGCGGCGGAGGTGCGGCTGCGCCAGGCGCTGGCCGTCCGCGTCGAGATCGAGGGCGAGGACCATCCGGCCGCGGCCGAGTGCATTCACGACCTGGGGCTGTTGCACCACCAGGCGGGCGACCTGGCCGGGGCCGAGCCATACTACCGCAAGGCGCTGGAGCTGCGCCGCGTCCGACCGGGGGAGGCGTCGCCGGAGTTCGCCGAGACGCTGCACAACCTGGCCACGGTCTACCAGGCCGCCGGCCGGCTCGACGAGGCGGAGTCGATGGTCCGGCAGGCCCTGGACGTACTCCGCACCGCCAGGGGGGAGGAGTCGTCGCACTACATCACTGCCTTGCAGTCGCAGGCCCTTTTGCGGCAGGCCCGGGGGGATTACGACCAGGCCGAGGCGGAATTGCGGCGGGCGCTGGAGCTGGGGCGGAAGGCGTTCGGTGAGGGCCGCCCCGAGCTGACGCCGCTGCTCGCCGACCTGGCGCGGCTGTACGCGGTGCTGGGCGACTATGTGGCGGCGGCGCCGCTGCTCCGGCAGGTTCTGGAGATCAACGAATCGGTGCTTGGCTCGGCCCACCCGGCCCACGCCGCCGACCTGGTCAATCTGTCGATGGCGTACCGGTGCTGGCCGATTACCCCGCGGCGGAGTTGCTGACTCAACGCGCCCTGGACGTGATCCGCGCGGCGCGAGGCCCGGACCACCCCGAAACCGCCGCGTACCTCGCCTCGCTGGCCGGCGTGAATCAAGGTATGGGGCGCCACGCCCGGGCGGAGGAGATGTACCGCAAGGCGCTGGAGGTCTACCGGGCGGCGGCCGGCCCGAACCACCCAGCCGTCGCCGGCGGCCTGGCCGACCTCGCGGCCCTGTACCAGACCATGGGTCGTCGGAACGAGGCCGAGGAGGCTTATCGTCAGGCGACGGCGGTTATCAAGAACGCGTTCGGCGAGGAGCATTTCGAGTACGCCAACGCGCTGCGCGTGCTGATCGATTTCCACTGCTCGGGGAGGAACTTCCAGGCGGCGGAACCGCTCGCCCGCCGCCATCTGGAGATCACGAAGCGTTTATGTCCGGAAAACCACCCGCTCGTGGCCGCCAGCCTGCACCTCCGGGCCGGCCTGGAGCGGGCCTGCGCGACCTCGCGGCGGCGACGGCCTCCTACCGGGAGGCGCTGGCGATGGTGCGTCGGTCGGCCCCAGAGGACGGCGGCTTGCAGGCGCCGCTGCTCAAGGGGCTGGCGTTGACCCACCTGGCGGAAGGGAACTTGACGGCGGCGGAGGCGCCGCTGCGGCAGGCGCTGCGGCAGGTGCGGGCCGCGGCGGGCCAGGAGCATCCGGAATACGGCAACGTGCTGTACTTGCTGGCGGGCGTCTGCACCGCCGCCGGCCGCGAGGCCGAGGCGCTGACGCTGCTGGAGCAGGCGACGGCGCTGGGGGAGCGGTCGCTGCCGTCGCTCATGGCGCTGGACACCGCGCCGGCGCGGGCGGCGGCCTGGCAGGACCAGGAGGCGTTCACCCACGCTTACGTGTCGCTGGCCGCGCAACGCCTGGCCGACTCTCCCGAGGCCGTCGGGCGGGCGTTCGACCTGGTGCTGCGCCGCAAGGCGCTATGGGTCGAGGTGCTGGCGGCCTGCCGCAAGACACTGCTGGAGGAACGGCATCCGAACCACCGCCGCCCGATCGAGGCGCTGTACTTCCTGCGCCGGCAGGCCGCGGCGCGGCGGTGGAAGGGCCCCGGGCCGGAAGGGCTGGCGACGCACGAGCGGCTGCTGGCCGACTGGGAGGGCCGGGCTGAGCGGTTGGAGACGGAACTGGCGGACCATATACCGGAGTTGGACGATCGGAAGAGGCAGCGGGCGGCGGATCGCCGGTCGTTGGCCGCGGTCCTGCCGGAAGGCGGCGCCCTGGTCGAGTACGTCCGCTCACCGGAGTGGGATTTCCTGGCGCTCTGCACTCAAGCCGAGCCGGCCGCGCCGGCGGCCCGCTACCTGGCGTTCGTGCTGCCCGCCGGTCGGCCCGACGCCGTGAAGATGATCGATCTGGGCCCGGCCGAGGTCATCGATCGTCTGGCGACGGAGTACCGAGCCGCTCTGCTCGGCACCGAGAGGCCGGGGCGCACTACCGTCGTCGCCGCCGCCGGGAAGGCCCTGCGAGCGGCCATCTTCGATCCAGCTACGGCGGGTCTGGACGGCCGCCGTTTGGTGCTGACCCCCGACGGAGATTTGTTGCGCGTGCCGTTCGACGCGCTGCCGACGGACGACGGCGCTTACCTGATCGACCGATACGCGATCCATTACGTCCCTACAGGCCGCGACCTGCTCCGGGCCGGGGTGCCGGCCGATGGGGCGGCGGCGCCGCCCGTGGTCGTCGGCGATCCGGACTTCGGCGAGGGTGCGGAGACGACGCCGGACCCCGCGCCGCGGCGGAAGGGTCTTATCTGGATGCGCGTGTGGACGGCGGTTCGGCGGTTTGTTACACTCCGCGTCTGCCAACCCGCAAAGGAGACGACCCGTTCACAGGCGGTGTGCCTGTTCAAGCCCCTTCCTGGAACCCGGCTGGAGGCCGAGCAGGTCGCCGAGTTGCTCGGCGTGCGCCCCTGGGTGGGCGGCGAGGCCGCCAAATCGCGGTTGACCGCGTGCCGCTCGCCCCGCGTGCTGCACCTGGCGACGCACGCCTTCGCCCTCGTCGAGAAGGGGAGCGACTCCCTCCGTCCGACGGGCGCCACGCCGGAAGCGGCGAAGCAACGGGGTTGGGAGAACCCGCTGCGTCGGACAGGGATGGCCCTGGCGGGAGCAAACCGGGACGCCGAGGAAGGGCGGCTGACCGCGTGGGACGTGAACGGGCTGGATCTCGGACCGGACCGAGGTGGTGGTTCTGCCGCCATGCGGGATCAGGGAAGGGGCGTTCGATCTGGCCTTGGTCGGCTTGCCGCGGTCCTTTCTCCTGGCCGGGGCGCGGGCGGTGGTGGCGACGTTGTGGCCGATACCGGATGAGGCACGGCGGGTATTGCTGGTGGAGTTCCACCGGCGGCGGCCAGAGGGGCGGTCGAGCAGGGACGCGCTTTGCGCAGCCCAATTGAATCTGCGCACGACACATGCCGACCCTGCGGTGTGGGGGGCCTGGACCTGTTGTGAGAAGGCGTAACGTGGTTGCGGAACAGGGATCATTTTGAGCGAGGTGAAGCGTGGATCAAGCGGCTTTCTTCTCCCCGGATTACGCCACGGCGAAAAACCGCTTCCTCGAAGCGGTTCGGCGCCTGGCGTATCGGCACGAATCGCACGAGTTTACCGCCAAGGGGCCCAGCGGCGAGCCTCTGACGATGGACGTCGCCACGTGCGGCAGCCCGAAGGCCGAACGCATCGTAGTAGTCTCGTCCGGACTGCACGGCGTCGAGGGGCTTTTCGGGTCGGCGGTCCAACTCGCCTGGCTCCAGACGCATGGAACCGTCTGGTCTCCACCGCCGCACACGGCCCTGATCCTGGTCCATGCGCTCAATCCCTTTGGCTTCGCCTGGCTGCGGCGCTGGAACGAGAACAACGTCGACCTGAACCGCAACTTTCTCGACGACCGCAGCTTCATAACCGATGACAATCGCTTCCAGGAGAGCCGTGCCGCTTACCAGCGTTTCGCCTCATTCCTGAACCCGCAATCGCCGCCCTCGCGCTGGGAACCGTACACCGTCAAGGCGATCCACCGCATCGTCTGCGCAGGGTACAGTGCAAGGGCGCGTCTGCCAAAGGAGGAGCGTCCGTCGTTCCTCGCTGTGCGAGCCGTCCGTGACCTTGGACTGGCGGAACTGAAGAAGACCTTGCCGGTGGGGCAATACGAATGCCCCTGCCGGCCTGTTCTACGGGGGA
This sequence comes from uncultured Alphaproteobacteria bacterium, assembly GCA_963733475.1. Taxonomy (GTDB): domain Bacteria; phylum Pseudomonadota; class Alphaproteobacteria; order Acetobacterales; family Acetobacteraceae; genus JAMXLO01. Next base: position 51,710 of record CAVTEC010000006.1, read on the forward strand.
GCCGGAGACGAGGAGACCACGCGCGTCCTGCGGGACAGGCTGCCCGTCTGGGTGAAAGACGCCGAGTTGGTCCTGCACCTGGATTACCATACGGGCCTCGGCAGGTATGCCGATTACCGGATGCTCACCAAGGATGAAACAGGGTCGGCACGGCAGCGGTGGCAAGTGAGCCACTTCGGCGAGGGGATTGTCGAAACGCTGGGCGGCGAGATGGCGTCCCCCATCCGTGGGGGATTGACGACGTTTTTCCGCGATCGCCTTTCGGGCAAGCAGTATCACGGGCTGACGGCCGAGTTCGGGACGTATTCCGATCTGCGGGTGCTTGGGGCGTTGCGCCGAGAACCGAGCATATTACTTCTCCTCGCGGGACGCCCGCTCGTATCGCTGGGCCAAACAGCAACTTCTGGAAGCGTTTTGCCCGGCCGACCACGAGTGGCGCAGGGCGGTCGTTGCAACGGGGGTGGCGCTCATCGAGCAAGCGTTCAAGGCCTGTTTCGACACTTGCCCGGGTGCTTGTCCTGGGATTTGGGCCGAAGGAACAAGCGCGGTGGAACGCCGAAACGAGCACAAGTAGCCCCGTTTGGAGAATCCGCTGCGCCGGGCGGGCTTGGCCCAAGCGGGGGTAGTGGCCCAATTTGAGTCGTAAGTTCAATCTGCATCAGGGTCGAAAAGGTCAGATTAGGCCACTACCCCTTCCGGGTTTCGTTTGCCCCGGCCTCGCGGATCGTGTACTCTCGCCTGCGGACGGGGCCTGGTCGCCGGCGACCGGGCGACGCCGAGCGGCCGGCCCCGGCCATCCGCCGCGCCGGGGATCATCAAGCACGAGGGACCGTATTACATTGCGGCGCTGCTGCGGAGCTTGAAGGGCATTCAGATTGCGCGCCCTCCTAATGGGAGGCCGCGAAATAACCTCGCTTCCGATTCCAAAAACGGGACCGCACAAGGGATCGAATGCCATGCGCAACACCACCCCCTGCCAACGCCGGTCCCTCAGCCGCCGTGGCTTACTGCGCGGCCTGGGCACGACCGCCGCGCTGCCGTTGCTCGATGCGATGCGCCCCTGCATGCCGCCGAACCGGCGGACGCGGCGCCCTCCACCGACCGGAGCAAACTCCGGGTGGTCGTCACCGGCGGGCATCCCGGCGACCCGGAATACGGCTGCGGCGGCACGATTGCCCGCTATACGGATCTGGGGCACGAGGTGGTGCTGCTCTACCTCAACCGGGGCGATCCGGCCGAAACAGCCTTCGCCCGGCCAGCGACGTCGCGGACGAAAGAGGCGGAGAAGGCCTGTGAGATTCTCAAGGCGCGTCCCGTTTTCGCGGGCCAGATCGACGCCCACGCCATCGTGGATGCGGAGCACTACGGGCAATTCCGCCGGCTGCTGGAGGCCGAGAAGCCGGACGCGGTCTTTACGCACTGGCCCATCGACAACCACGCCGATCACCGGGCCATGTCCATGCTGGTCTATGACGCCTGGGTGCGGCTGGGGCGGAAGTTCGCGCTCTACTACTACGAGGTCTCGAACGGGGAGGACACGGTGCAGTTCGCCCCGACCCACTACGTGGACATTTCCCAGACGGAACCCCGCAAGCGCCTCGCCTGCTACGCGCACGCCAGCCAGGCGCCGGATCGGTTTTACGCGCTGCAGGAAACGGTCACCCGGATGCGGGGTATCGAGAGTGGGCACAAACAGGCGGAGGCGTATGTCCGCCACATCCAAAGCCCCGACTTCGCCCTGCCTCCGGCCGGGTGAGATCGTCCCGGGCGACGCCGCCATGAATCCTACTCCCGATATCCCGATATGCCCGTGAGGTCGAGTGTCACGGGCTTCCGGTTTAGAGAGGCGGCGCGACGCAAGCCGCTGCGGGCTGCGGACCTGAAAACCTCGTCTGCCCCCGCATCGGAGTGAAAGGGAGGGCGAGCGGCGCGTCGGGGCGGGAAAGCGGGTACGTCGGAGGCGGCATCCGCGCCCATTCCTGGAGTTGGCTGCGGGCAGTTCGTAACCCGTCTCAACCCGAAAACCACCGAGAGGGACTCGAACTCGGCAAGTGTCATTGCCGAAAGCGCTTACGGCATTCGGCAAAGAGACTATTGTAAATGAGGTAGGCGGCCAGGCCCTCTTGCGAGGGACACCAACCGCCCCCTCCCGAACCGGACGGGCTGCTTTCACAGCATCCGGCTCTCCGGCCCCAGGCTACTTAGGACAATGCGCGTCCTCCATAGTGCTTCCAATCGAGTCGGAGCCTTCTTGTCCATACGGACGCCTCCGGTCGATGGAAGCCCCGGGGCCTGTCCCCCTTCGTCATGTCCTGGGCGTTGCCCCAGGCGTTGGGCTACTACGGGGACTCTGTCGCCATGGGCGTTGCCGCCTTTAGGCGATCTCTTGGTTGCGTAGAGCGATTCGGTCTGTCGGTAGGGCCTCCGTTCGTCCGTATGCCCCCTCATTGGGGGACCGTCCGGTCGGGAAGGTCGTTGCTTTCTTCGAATGAGCCGACGACGACCGGATCTCGGGTCTCAGCATCTTTCCCAAGGGATGAACCGGGTCCCGGCGGACTGGAGTTCAAGCAGTGTAGCCTTGCCCATAGACAGCCTTGCTGACGAACCTCTTGGCCGTTGATGCTCGGCCTTATTCGCCTTTTGCCGCCATGCTGTTGTCCCCTCGACCCTTTCGGGTGAAGGTGTCCGGGAGAGCTGCTGCTCAGCCCGTAAGGCGGTGCATTACCCACCTCCTTCCAGTAGGGCCAACCTTCGTTGGCGGAACCGCTCTCGCCTCGCAAGACGCACCGAGGAGTGTCCCTCTCGGGGAGCCTTTTGATCCGTAGCGAGTGAGCCCACCCCGTAAGTTGACGCCGACCGCCGAGAGCAGCCGCTCCCGGCGGTTCGCGTTTCCGGCCTTTCCCGCACGATTGGCCGCCGATTCTCCCCTCTCCGCGAGACGCCGAGCGGCGCCCGTGCTCCTCCGGACAATCGAAACATACGCTTATCGTCTCCCCACGGCCTCTCAGAGCCTCGGACGGCCGCACGCCCGGGGTTGACGCCGCCGAGACCCGTAATTGGCAGTTATTGGCAGTTGGTGGCAGGTAAAACCGCCCTTTTTCCTGTACAACCGTATATAAACGAACGGAGCAGAGCCCCGGCCGTCTTCCTTGGCAAGGGGACCTTCCGGTCCTGCTCTTGACCTTTCTCCCCCTCCGAAAAATCTCCAAAAAACACCGCGAATTGCCTTGAGGTCTCCCGCGGGACCGTGCTCAGTGTCAGTCGGGTTGACCGTTTCCGAGTCGCCGAGAAAGGAGCAGCGCATGGAACTGAACATTCACCGGGAGGTCGCCGCCCTGCAACGGATGGGGGCCAAGCAGTTGCGGTTGCGTTACGCCGAGGTCTTTGGCGAGCAGACGCCCGCGCACAACAAGACCTGGCTGGTGCGCCGCATCGCCTGGCGGCTGCAGGCGTTGGCCGAGGGCGACCTGTCCGAACGCGCCCGCCGCCGCGCCGAGGAGCTGGCCCACGACGCCGACCTCCGCCTCAACCCGCCCCGACCCAAGGCCGACGACGCGCCCCAGGCGACGGCGGCGGCCGCCGCGGTCGCCCCGCGCGGGACGCCCGGCTGCCGCCCGTCGGGTCGGTGCTGGCCCGCAAGTACCGGGGCGAGACGCTGCAGGTGCGGGTGCTGGCCGACGGCTTCGCGTTCGAGGGCCGCGTCTACCCCTCCCTCAGCGCCGTGGCCAAGGCCGTCACCGGCAGCCACTGCAACGGCTATTTATTCTTCAAGATCGCCGGGAAAGGGGGCGGCCGATGACGAGCCACGGGAGCCGCGGCGCCGCGGGCGACGCTGCCGCTGGTCGCGCTGCGCGATCTACACGCGCAAGAGCACGGAGGAGGGCCTGGAGCAGGAGTTCAACAGCCTGGACGCCCAGCGCGAGTCGGCCGAGGCCTTCGTCCGCAGCCAGGCCGGCGAGGGTTGGACGGTGCTGCCCGACCGCTACGACGACGGCGGCTTCACCGGCGGCAACATGGAGCGGCCCGCCCTGAAACGCCTGCTGGCCGACGTCGAGGCGGGTCGGGTGGACGCCATCGTACTATAAAGTGGATCGCCTGAGTCGCTCCCTGCTCGACTTCGCCCGCATGATGCAGGCGTTCGACGAGCACCAAGTATCGTTCGTATCCGTGACGCAGCAGTTCAACACCGCGACCTCCATGGGCCGGCTGATGCTCAACGTGCTGTTGTCCTTCGCGCAGTTCGAGCGGGAGATCATCGCGGAGCGGACGCGGGACAAGATCGCGGCGGCGCGTCGCAAGGGCAAGTGGTCGGGGGGCCGGCCGCTCTTGGGCTACGACCTGGACCCGCGCGGCCAACGGCTGGCCGTCAACGCGGAGGAGGCGGAGCGGGTGCGGGCCGTCTATGCCCTGTTCCTGGAGCACGAGTCCCTTCCGTCGGTGGTACGGGAGCTGGAGGCGCGGGGCTGGGCCAACAAGCGTTGGCGGACGCGTTCGGGCAAGGAGAGCGGAGGCGATCCGTTCACCAAGGTGGGCCTGCGTCGCCTGTTGACCAACGTGCTGTACTCCGGCAAGGTGCGTTACAAGGACGAGGTCCACGACGGCGAGCAGCCCGCGATCGTGGACCCGGCCGTCTTTCGCCGGGCGCAGGAGCTGCTCCACGGCGCCGGCCGCGGCGGGGCGCCGGTTCACAGTCACTTCGGGGCGTTGCTGCGGGGCCTGCTGCGCTGCGTGCCGTGCGGCTGCGCCATGACGCCTTCGCACTCGGCCAAGGGGGTGCGGCGTTACCGCTACTACACCTGCACCAACGCCCAGAAGCGCGGCTGGCACGCCTGCCCGTCGAAGTCGCTCCCCGCCGACGCGATCGAACGCCTGGTGCTGGAACGCATCCGCGGCCTCGGCCGCGACCCGGCACTGCTGCGTGCGATCCTGGCCCAGGCGCGTGGTCAGGAGGAGGCCCGGGGCGTGGAGCTGGAGGCGGAGCAGCGCGGTCTGGAGCGGGCCCTGAGCGGCTGGCAGGCGGAGGTCCGCCACCTGTCGCTGCACATCCGGCCCGGCGTGGACAATAACCCCGTCGTGGCCCGGCTGGCCGACCTCCAGGAACGCATCGGCCTGGTCGAGGGCCGGGTCCGCAAGGCGCGCGAGCAGATCCAGGGCATCCGCGGCCGCATGTTGGGCGAGGATGAAGCGGCGACCGCGCTGTCGCTGTTCGACCCGCTGTGGGGGACGCTGACGCCGGCGGAGCAGGCCCGCGTGGTCGGGCTGCTGGTCGAGCGCGTGGACTACGACGGGGCCAGGGGCAAGGTCACCATCGCCTTCCATCCAACGGGCATCCGGGCGCTGGCCGACGAACTGGCGGCCCGCGTCGAGGAGCGCCGCGCATGAACCCTTTGAGCATCGAGTGCGAGGTCCATTTCCATTGTCACGGCCGCGGCCGCAAGGGGCTGGAGGTCGGCGCGGCGCGGCAACCCCCGGCCGCCTCGGGCCGCGTTCCGCGGGTCGCGCGGCTGCTGGCGTTGGCGCACCGGCTGGACCGGCTCTTGCGGACGGGCGTGGTCCGCGACTACGCGGAGCTGGCGCGGTTGGGGCGCGTGACGCGGGCGCGGGTCAGCCAAATCATGGCGCTGCTGCTGGCCCCGGACATCCAGGAGCAGGTCCTGTTCCTGCCGCGAACCGAGCGGGGCCGCGACCCGGTCATCCTGCACGACCTGCTTCCGATCGCCGCGACGGCGGACTGGAAGCGTCAGCGACGCCTGTGGGGGCTGGCCGAGGCCGGCCGCCGCCGCTGATGCAGCCGTCCGTCGCCCTCGCCGGGGGCGTGGGCCGCCCGCGTCCGCCAACGCGCCGTTACAATGGAAGGGGCCGCGACGGCCGGCCGTGCCGGCGCCGGACGGCGCGGCGGCCGCGCCCGCCCGCGTGGCCGGCCGGGCTTATACGTCGGAAAGCGAGGCGCCATGTCGCCCCTGGACACCACACCGGATCATCCCCCGGAGCCGGACGAGTCCGTCGGCGCGCCGACCGGGCCCTGCCCGCGGCGCTGGCGGGGATGGCCAACGAAACGCGCCACGGGGCGGCGGCACCCCGGCGCGGGCACCGCGTCGTGCTCGCGCAGGACCTGGTGGACGAGCTGGCCCTCCGCTATGGACATTCGCCGGGCGCCGCCGCCTGGGCCGTGCATCAGGCGGTGCGTCGCGGCCTGCTGTCGGCGGAGATGGGCGTGGCAGTCGAGCGCCCCGTGGTCGGCTGGCGGCCGGACGAGAACAGCAGCGTGGTGCGGGCGCGGGGGCTGTACGGCAGTCACGCCGACCACCCCGGCCGCCAGGTCCCCGTCTACGGCGCGGAGGTGCGCCGGCCCCTGGCCCCGTCCGACCGGCCCGTGCCGTTCACCTGTCTGCTGGTCCGCTCCACGGACGCGCTCTGGGAGGGGCGGGCCGGGCGGGCGGCCGGCCCGTCCAACGCGCCCCCGGCGGCGTCGCCGAACTGCTGGACTGGTGCGAGCGGCAGGTGGACGTGCTGGCGGCCCGCATGCGGGACGGGGCCCGCACGCAGCCCATTACGACCTGGAAATCCACCAGGTCGGCCGGCAGGCCGACGCCCTGGCCCGGGCGTTCTGCCCGCCGGAATTGGTCCTTTCGCTGCCGGTGGTGCCCACGACCTATCCCCACATGTATGACCATCACAAGGCCCTGACGGTGCTGCACGCGGTGAGCGAGTGGTGCCGCCGGCGACTGGCCGGGGCCGAGGCACGGCCCGCGCCGGAGACGGGCGGCGACTCGGCCCGCCCGGCCGGCGTGGAACCGCCGCCGCCCGCGGGGCGGACGGCCGGGGCGGACCCCGCAGGGGCGGCCGCCCCGCCGAGGCGACCGACGCGGAGGGGCCGCCGGGCCCCGCGTCAGGAGGCCCGCGACGCCTGGGTCTATCGGCAGTGCTGCAAGGGCCGGGCCATGCCCTACGACAAGATCGTGGCCGCGCTGAAGAGGCTTGCGGCCGACAAGGGGTGGCAGATCGTCAGCAGCAAGGAGCGCATCCGGCAGATCGGGAGGGAGTACGCCGCGCGGCACGGCAAGTCGCCGCCGCCGGATCGGCAGAACCTGTAGTCAAGCCCTTGACTCCGCTTGACTTGACTTGATCAACACGCCCCGCCGCCTTCCGCTAGGCTGGGTCGCGTACCGTTCGCCGCCGCAACGGAGACGCGACCATGCCCGACCCCCGGAATCGAACCTCCGTCGTCCAGCCCCGCCCTCCCATCGGCGCCCGGCCGTCCCGCTGGCTCCGCCGGAACCCCGGCCGGCCGTCGGTTCGCACGTGTTCGCGCACGCCGCGTCCGACGGCGCAACCCGGCCCGCGGGGCCGTCAGCGGCGCGAGGCCCCGCGTGGGGTCTCGTGGGCGAACGCGTCGCGGGGCGTGTTACGCCCTGTCGCGGAGTGCGAATTTGCCGCGGTCGGCCTTGGCGAAGCGGGCCTGCTCGCCCTTGGTCCGCGTCTGTTTGAGGATGGCGCTGTAGAGCGTGGCGGCGGGCGTCTTGCCTCCCGGCGAGGTCCAGTATCCCTTGGCGGCCATCGCGTCGATCATCTCCTGGCAGGTCATGGCACGCCCGGCCTCACCCAGGCCCTGGCAGCCGCGTCGAGGGCGCTCACCTTCTTCTCCCTGGGTCCGGCGGAAGCCTTCTGACGCCGCGGCTTGGCTCCCGTCTGGGCCGCCTCGCCGGCGTCGGCCGGGGCGTCGGCCGGCTTCGGCGGCGAGGACGTCGGCTCCCCTGCCGGGGCAGGCAGTGCGGCCGGCGCCGGCGCATCCGGCGTGGTCGGCTCGGAGGCCGCCGGCGCCTGCACCGCGGGCTGTTCCTGACGCGACTCCGGCGCCGTCTCCGCCGCGGTCGGCTCGGAGGCCGGGGTCTCCGCCAAGGCCGGTTCCAGGCCCGCTTCCGACGCCGCTGGCGGCGCCTGCGGCTCGGGGCCTCGGCCGGCTCGGGCGCCGCCGGCGCCGCGGGCTGGTCCACGTCGCCCGCCAGGATCGCGATGGGCCGTTCGGCCAGCGAGTCGCGCCGCCAGGCGACGTGCTCGCCGTCGTCCCACTGGATCTTCACCGATACTCCGTTGGCCCGAACGATCCGTCCCTCGACGCCGTCGTCCGTGCGGCGCACGCGGCTGCCGATCCGCAGCGTTTGCAGGCCGGAGGGCGTGGTGGTCGTCGGAGTCTTCTGCTTGGCCGCCATGATGTTCTTCCCTTCGTAGCGGGTGGTCCCTTGCGGCGCCGCGCCCGTCGCGACGCCCGTCAGGGTCTGGACAGTTACCTCAGCCGCCCAAGGCACGGCAAGCGAATTCGGAGACGAATTCCATCTTTTTTGGCCGGGCGGCGCTTCCCGCGCACCGCGGCCGGCCCGAAGAAAAACCGCCGATTCTTTCCGCCGACCGGCGTGCGCCGGGCCAACAGGGAATCCAGGACGTCGCGAGTTTAAAGGAAAGGGGGGCACCCGCCATGCTTGTGGAAATGCGTCCGATCGAGTCCATCCGGCCTTACGAAAACAACCCGCGGTTGAACGACGCCGCCGTGGACGCCGTCGCCGCCTCCATCCGCGCCTTCGGCTTCCGCCAGCCGATCGTCGTCGATGAGCAGGGCGTCGTCATCGTCGGCCACACCCGCTACAAGGCCGCCTTGAAGCTGGGGCTTCCGGAGGTCCCCGTCCACGCGGCCGTCGGCCTCAGCCCGGCGCAGGCCAGGGCCTACCGCATCGCCGACAACCAGACGGCCACGCTGTCGGACTGGGACGACGACAAGCTGCCCCTGGAGCTGGCCCAGCTCCAGGAGATGGCCTTCGACCTCGACCTCACCGGCTTCTCCGCCGCCGACCTGCTGCGCCTGCTCGGCTCGCAGACGAATGAAGGACAGGCCGACCCCGACGACGTGCCCGAGCCGCCCGACGAGCCGGTCACGCGCCCCGGCGACCTGTGGTCCTGGGCAGGCACCGCCTCTTGTGCGGCGATGCGGCCCAGGCCCACGACGTGGACCGCCTGCTCGACGGCGCCGCCGTCCACCTGGTCAACGCCGACCCGCCGTATAACGTCCGCGTCGAGCCGCGCTCCAACAACGCGATCGCGGCGGGCCTCAGCTCCTTCGCCGGCTACGGCAACGGCGACCCCGGCCGCGACGCAGTCGCCGCCCCGACAAGTCGCGGCCGACCACCCGGAAGATGCGGGCCAAGGACCGCCCGCTGGCCAACGACTTCGTCCCCGACGCGGAGTTCGACCGGCTGCTGAAGGCGTGGTTCGGCAACCTGGCGCGCGTGCTGCTTCCGGGCCGGGCCTTCTACCTCTGGGGCGGCTACGCCAACGTCGGCAACTACCCGCCGGTCCTGAAGGAAGTCGGCCTGTACTACTCGCAGGCCATCATCTGGGACAAGCAGCACCCCGTGCTGACGAGGAAGGACTACATGGGGGCGCACGAGTGGTGCTTCTACGGCTGGCGCGAGGGGGCCGCCCACCAGTTCTTTGGACCGAACAACGCCACGGATCTGTGGTCGGTCAAGAAGGTTAGCCCGCAGGCGATGATCCACCTGTGCTTTCACCCCGACGCCTTGGTCCTAACGGAGTCGGGCTACCGCCCCATCCGGGCGGTCCGGGCCGGCGACCGGGTGTTCTCCGGCGACGGCCGCTTCCACGACGTCACGCACGCGTCTTCGCACCCCTACACCTCGGAATGCCTGTACCGGATCTCGGCCAAGGGCGGGAATGTAACGACCGACACGTCCGACAATCACCCGTTCCTGATCTGGCGGCCCACGCGCCGGAGGGCCGCCTTTGTAGGCGGCGAGGTCGGCTGGGTGCGCGGCGACGAGGTGAGGATCGGCGACTACACGATGACGCCGATCCTCGCGGGCGACGGCCCCGACCCGTTCCCCGAGGTGGATGAGGACTACTGGTTCCTCTTCGGGCTGTACCTCGCCCAGGGGCACCTGCAACGCGCCGGTCACGGGGACCGCCGCTACCCGGTGTTCTCGATCCACAAGAGGCGACAGGGCCTCGGCCGAGCGCATCTACAGGTGGTGGCCGAACGCACGCGAATACGACCCCAACGACTACGAGCCGACGCCATCCAGCGGCCTGAGGGTGATGGCGTTCGACGGGGACGCCGGAGAGCTGTTCGAGACGCTGGGAGGGCGGGGTGCCGCCGGCAAGCGTCTCGCCCCGGAGGTCTTTACACTGCCGCGCACAAGCGAAGCGCCGTCCTGCACGGCTGGCTGAACGGCGACGGCTGCAAGGTCCACGATCGCGCCTACTGGCAGGGCAACACCGTGTCCGCCGATCTGGCCGCGCACCTCTGCCTTCTGGCGGAATCTGTCGGGTATCGGGCGAACCTCTACACCTACGACCCGCCGGCGGACCCGGGCGGGATCGGCGAGCGGCGGTTCCAGAGCCGGCGGCGAGTTTACTACCTGTACTTCTACGAAGGGGGCCAACTGGCCAGGCGCGGCTGCCCTACGCGCATGGAGCACGACGGCCGGGAGTATTCCCTCCGCTACGTGAAGCGGGTCGAGCCGATTCGGTATGAAGGGGAGGTCTGGAACCTCAGCGTGGACGGCTGTCCGGCTGACCGCCCCGTCGATGACCAGCGGGCACGTCAGCCCGCCGGCCCGCAGCGCCGCCACGAAGGTCGTCGTCTTCCAGTGCCCGTGCGGGACCGGGCAGACCAGCCGCTCGCCGACCGGCGCCCGCCCGTAGCGCCGCGCCATGTTGGCAGCGGCCCACGTCTCGTCGATGAAGACCAGCCGCTCCGGATCAAGGGCCGGCTGGGCGGCCCGCCACTCCCGGCGCTTCGCGGCCACGTCCGGACGGACCTGCTCGGCGGCCCGCGTCACTTTTTTTTCACGGTCAGGCCCAGGGCGGCGACGGCCCGCCACAGGGTGGACAGGGCGACGGCCAGCCCCAGGCAGTGCGCAGCTGGGCCAGGGTGGCGTCCGGCGATTGGCGAGCCGCCTCGCGCAGCCGGTCGGCGTAGGCGTCCCAGCTCGGCCGGGGGCCGGTGCGGCCCCGCGCCGGGGCGACAACCCCGGTCTCGCGCCGCCGTTGCTTGAGGCGTCGCACCCAGGCGGGGCTGACACGGTACTTGGCGGCCACGGCGGCGGTGGCCAGGCCGGCGTCGCAGTCGTCCAGCACCCGCTGGCGCAGGTCCATCGAGTAAGGCTTCATGGCTGACCCTCGGCGGTTCAGCCATCCGTCATAACCGATCAGCCTGCCGATGCCTAGACCAAACTCGAATGCGCTCTAGTCCGTGGCGCTTGGCGTGGGCTAAGGCGAACGCCATTCCGGAGAACGTCTTGCCCCCGCCGGTGGGGACTGTCAATTCATAGAACCCCTGCGGCCGGTCCCCGGCCTCTTGACATCCTTTGAAAACCTGGTTACGGAGGTCAGAGAGGACGCCGAACTTTCCCTCTGCCCGACGGCGGCGCTCCGCGTCCAGCAGGGCGAGAAGACCCTCCGCTGTCGGCCCTTGCCTCTCATCCATCAGATCCCGCCGTGGGCGGTCTTGCTTGGTGTAGAACCGTTCGGTTTCTAGCCGATCGGCGTCAACGAGAATAGAGAAGAGAACGCGGATCCAAAATTCGTAGCGCAGGCAGGCGGCCTTGTCGTCCAGGTCGGGTGGATCATCCGGGACCGCATCGATAAAGTTGGGGCAATCGGCACGAGCCGCCGCAACCAGCTTCTCGACGAGCGGCTGCAGACTCGAGTAGCCAGCCTCAAGGTCGTTTTGGACTCTATCAAAGTCCGATAACCCGGCGTGGTGTCCGAGGATAGCCAGACACAGGGCTTGGTTCCCGATAGTGTAGGCGGCATGTGCCGCCCCGTGGATGGCGTGGACGACGGTGGCGGGTTGAAGCCCGGCCGCCGAATCTTTCAGGTACTGCTGCCATTCCGGCTGATACTTACCAAGGTCGTGCAGCAACCCGGCCGCGTGGGCCGTTGCGGCAAGAACTTGGTCGGCCGGGCACGCCATCCGGGCGAGAACCAAGGCGCTGCGCCACCTCCCGTAAGTGGTCCTTCAACAGCTGCCAGTCGGTCTGGGCCTTCGTAGGTACGGTATGCGCGTAGTAATCGCTCATGGCATCCCCTTGGCGGATGAAGAAAGGGTATATTGTTGCGCCGGCCTCGTGCGAACGCAAGGTCGGTAGGCGACAATCCACCGATCCATCCCGTACGAGTACATGAAAGCCGGTCGTCCATCGAGCCGCCAGCGCCGGGCGGCCATGCTGTAGGGGGTCCGGCCGAATGCGGCCGCCGCCGCAGCTGCCGCAGTCCGGAAGGAAGTGCAATCCGGAAACAATTTGTCTGAAATATCTTCTAGTCCGCGGGCACCGGGTCGCGCCCGACGCCGCGGGCGACGGCCGCGACAGGGATGAATTGACCAGGGCAGGCGCCGTCGGTGTTCAGTACGGCGAGAGTCAACCGGCATGCCGGGACGACTCGCTCCGGGACCGCCCCCCGCAGCATAACGAACCTCTCCTTGTTCCAGCCCACGCTCAAGGCGCCGACAGATGGTCTTACGCCGAGTCCGCACTGGTTGCGTATGCCACCAATCCGAACCTGTTCCTGCCCGCTCCTTCTCCAAGGAGGCGAATCAGCGAGAAACTGCGACGTCCGCGGCGTCACTCGATCCAGAGTCGGCCGTACCAACCGTTCCGTTCGGATTCATGATGAGGAACCGCCAACCTCCGTCGGCGCCTCGTCCAAGCACATGCGTCGAGGTTCCTGTGAAGAATGCGATCTCGCCGTTGTGTTTGGTTTCGCGACTTTTCCAATCGACGATAATCAGGGCGACATCGCCGACGGCGACGGACCAGCGCACCTTGCCGTCGAAGCGGGCCTTCCTTGCCAATAAGCCCTGGAACACCTCACGGATGCCGGCGATGCCGTGAACGACTTGCCCCTCGGACGTGCGGACCGCCGCTTCATCCGCGTAGAGACATGCCAATTGCTCGATGTCGCCGCTCTCAAGTCCTCTGGCAAAAGCCGCGGGCATGTCCTCGGGCCTTTGAACCGTCGCTTGCATGAAAATCCCGTTATTGATTTCGCGCTCCGGATGGTGGAGAGCGGCCAGTCGGCGGGTCGGGTTATGGTGCCCCAACGTCCGCGGCCGTTTGCTCAGAAGGCAAGATAGGGTTTGACCGCTTCCTTGTCGATCTCCGCGGCCTTGCCGTGCATGACGATCGCGCCCTTCTCCATGACGTAATAGCGATCCGCCAGCTTGAGGGCGAATTCGAGGTACTGCTCGACCAGCAGCACGGCGACGTTGGCCTGCTTCTTGAGCGTGCCGAGCACCTGGCCGATCAGCGAGATGATCGAGGGCTGAATCCCCTCCGTCGGCTCGTCGAGAATGAGCAGCGACGGCTCCGCGACGAGGGCGCGGGCGATGGCCAGCTGCTGCTGCTGGCCGCCGCTGAGGAAGCCGCCCTTGCGTTCCAGCATCGAGCCGAGCATCGGAAAGTACTCGAACACCTTGTCGGGCACATTCCGGGGCCGGCGCGGGTTGGCCATCAGGCCGATCTTGAGGTTTTCCAGCACCGTCAGCTGCGGGAAGATCTCGCGGCCCTGCGGCACGTAGCCGATGCCGGCCAGGGCGCGGACGTTCGGGGCGGCCCGAGTCAGGTCGCGCGTTTCGCCGCGGCCGCCGAACAGGATCCGCCCGGCGCGCGGCTTCAGCAGGCCCATGAGGCTCTTCAGGAGCGTCGTCTTGCCCACGCCGTTGCGGCCCATCAGGCAGACCACCTCGCCGGGGCCGACCGTCAGGTCCACGTCGCGCAGGATCAGGGTCTCGCCGTAGGAGACGGACAAATTCTGGATCTGTAGCATGTTTTTCAGTGTTTCAGGCGCCGCTCGGCGGGCGGCGGGGCGTGGGCCGTGACGCCCTCCGCCCCGGCGGGCGGCGTCGCGGTGCAGGCGTCCGTCGGTTCCCGATCCGGGGCGTACTCTTCCCGGTCCTGGCCGAGGTAGACCTCGATCACCCGCGGGTCGTTCTGAACTTCCTGCACGGAGCCTTCGCAGAGGGTCTCGCCGGCGTCGAGCACCGTCACCTTCGAGGCGATCTGGCGGACGAACGTCATGTCGTGTTCGATGACCAGGATGCTGTGCCGGCGCGACATCGCCATCAGCAGCTCGCCCGTCAGTTCCGAGTCCCGCGGGGTCATGCCGGCGACGGGTTCGTCGATCAGGAGCAGCTCAGCCCCTTGGGCCATGACCATGCCGATTTCGAGCCACTGCTTTTCGCCGTGCGCCAGGGTCCCCGCCTTGCGGAACGCCTTCGGCCCCAGGCCGATCGTGTGCAGGATTTCCTCGATGCGCACCGACCGTCCTGCCGGAACGCCGCGGCCAGGGTGGACAGGACGCCCCGATCGAACTTCAGGGCCAGGAGCAGGTTGTCCACCACGGTCAGGTCTTTGAAGACGTTGGGCGTCTGAAATTTGCGGCCCACGCCCAGGCGGGCGATTTTCTGCACCGGCAGCCGCGTGACGTCGATCCGCGGGCCGGCCGCCGGCTGGAACCAGACCTGGCCGGAGCGCGGCCGCGTCTTGCCAGTGATCACGTCCAGGAGCGTCGTCTTTCCGGCGCCGTTGGGTCCGATGACGACCCGCAGCTCGCCGCGGGCCATCGAAAAGGACAGGTCCTCGAGCGCCTTGAATTCCCCGAAGGCGACCGTCACGTTATCGACTTTGAGGATCTCATCCACGGTAGTATCGGGCCGCGCAGTCCATCGTCACACCCCTCCCCCAGGCGCCGGCTTCGGGCGCATCGTGACGAGCCGCCGGAGCCGCGCGGCCAGCTTGGCCAGTCCGCCCACCAGGCCGTCCGGCAAGAACACGACGACCACGACGAAGAGGCCGCCCATGAGGAGCGGCCAGCCTTCGCCGTGCAGATATTTCCGGAAAAAGTCGCTGTAGTTGTCGTTGATGTACGTCTCGGCGAAGCTGACCAGAACGGCGCCGACCACGGCGCCGATCAGCCGGCCGCGGCCGCCCACCGCCACCAGGACGACCACATTGATCGAAAAGACGATGCCCAGCACGTCCGGCCCCGTGGTCCCCAGATCGGCGGCGTAGAGGCCGCCGGCCAGGCCGGCCAAGCCCCCCGCCAGGGCGAAGACGAACGTCTTGTAGATCGCCGTGTCGTAGCCCAGCGCCAGAACGCGGTATTCGCTGTCTCGAATGCCGGTTAGGATCTTGCCGAACTTGCTGCGCATCAGGACGAGGCAGCCGACGAAGCAGACCGACAGGACGGAGACGACCAGATAGTACAGGGAACTCATGTGGAAGCGGACGCCGAACATCTCCAGCTTGGCGAGCCGCGTCATGCCGACCACGCCGCCCGTGTAGGGCTGCTGGTTGACGACGAAGGTGTAAGGCGGCCAGCACGAGGGCCTGGGTGATGAGCGCGAAGTAGACGCCCTTGATGCGGCGGCGGAACGTGATGAAACCGAAGGCCGCGGCCGCGATCGTCGGCAACAGGATCGCCAGCGGAATCGCCACGTAAATGTTGATGAGCGGCGCGATCCAGGAGGGGACGGCGTCCAGGCGGCAGTAGGCCATGAAGTCCGGCATGGCCATGTCCGGGGCGGCGACGAGCGGCTTGCCGGCCTCCAGCGCGGCCGTCTGCAGCTTCAGCGAGTAGCCGATGACGTAGGCGCCCATGCCGAAGAACAGCCCCTGGCCCGAGGCTCAACAGGCCGCGTATAGCCCCAAACGAGATCCAAACTGACGGCGAACAGCGCCAGGGCCATGTAGCGCGTGAACAGCGGCAGCCAGTACTTATCGCCGTTATAGATGACGCCCGGGACGAACAGCAGGGCCACGAACAGCCCGATCCCCAGCCACCCCAGCAGCTTGGAGGCGGTGGTCTGGGGGTTGACGGCGAAAGTGGTCGTCGGGACGGGCGGCCGCACGGGATAGGTGGGGGCGGCCGCCTCCTTCGCCTTCTCGGCGCTCACGCCGGGCGGAATCGCCTCATTCATAGCTCCGCTCCTTGGTGACGAAGAGTCCGGAGGGGCGGAATTGGATGAACGCGATCACCGCCAGCAGCACGACCACCTTGGCCAGCGAGGCGTTGCCCAGCAGTTTTTCGACGACGCTGTCGCCCGTGCCGATCAGCGCCCCGCCGCCGACGGTCCCGGTGCAGCTGGCCGACGCCTCCCAGGATGACCACCATGAACGCCTCGACAATGTAATCGGCGCCCATGTTGTACTTCACGGTGTAGAGGTGGGCCAGGATGCACCCGGCCACGCCGGCCAGGCCGCTGGCGAAGGCGAACGTCAGCGAGTCCACCCAGCGCGTGTTGATCCCCAGGGCGGAAGCCATCGGCCGATTCTGAACCACCGCGCGGATCTTGAGGCCGAACGAGGTCTTGTAGAACCAGAGGTAGACGGCCAGCAGGCAGAGGAGCGTGACGCCGACGATGAAGACCCGGTAGACGGGGATGGTGAGGCCGCCAACGGCCCAGCCCGCCTTGCAGGCCTCGGGCAAGTGCATCGTCTGGAGGTTGGCGCCGAAGCGCAGCAGCACGACCTGTTGCAAGATCATGCCGACCCCCCAGGTCGCCAGCAGCGTGTCGAGCGGCCGGCCGTACAGGAAGCGGATCAGGCTGACCTCCATGAGATAGCCGACGAAGGCGACCACGAGGAACGAGGCGGGGATGGCGAGGAGCAGCTGAGGCCGCTGTGGGCGGCCGATCCGATCAGGGCCGTGTGCTCGGGTCGGTGGCGAACAACAGGCCGGGGTTGGAGACCGCCACGGCGGTGTAGGCGCCGAGCATCATCATCTCGCCGTGCGCCATGTTGATGACGCGCATGACGCCGAACGTGATCGCCAGGCCCAGGGCGGTGAGGATGAGGATGGAGCCGAGGCTGATGCTATTGGAAAGGGCGGAACTCAGGTCGGTAAGGTTCATGGATGACTCCCGCGGTGGTCTCTGGAGCGACGGCGGCGGCGAGCAGGCCGTCGTGGTGCAGGCGGCTCGCCTGCTTGTGAGCTGGCAGGCGAGCCGCCGCGCACCACGCATCGCCGACGCCGGCACGCAGGAACTACTTAACCGATCTTCACCGCCGAGCCCTTGATCAGGCCGCCCTTGGTCCAGTCGACGCTCCAACCCGGGAAGGCGATCTGCGGGTAGGGGTCGGGCGCGATCAGGTCCGTCGTGTAGATGATGTCGAACTGCTTGTCGTCGCGGATCTTGCCCATGCGGAAGTACTTGTAGGTGTGCTGCGTCTTGGGGTCGAGCTTGACCTTGCCCTCGGGGGCGTCGAACTCGATGCCGTCGCCGTGCCGTGCACGATGGCCTCGCGCACCTTGTCCACGTCGGTGCTCCCGGCCTTCTCGACGGCCAGCTTCCAGAAGTAGACGCCGAAGTAGGCCGCCTCGATGGGGTCGTCGGTGACGCGGTCCTTGCCGTACTTCGCCTTGAACTTCTTGACGAACTCCTTGTTCGGGGGTGTCGATGCTCTGGAAGTAGTTCCAGGCGGCCAGGTGGCCCTTGACCTTGGACGGGTCGAGGCCGCGCAGCTCGTCCTCGCCGACGCTGACGGCCACGACCGGGATCTTGTCCGCGGTGATGCCCTGGGCCGCCAGCTCGTTGTAGAAGTTGACGTTGCTGTCGCCGTTGATCGTGCTGAAGATCACGTCCGGGTCGGCCTTCTTGATGTCCTGGACGATGTTCTGGTACTCCTGCTGGCCCAGCGGCGTGTACTTCTCGGCCGACCGGCTTCAGGCCCTTGGATTCCAGGTACTTGACGATGATCAGGTTGGCCGTGCGCGGGAAGATGTAGTCCGACCCGAGCAGGTAGAATTTCTTCTTTCGCCGCCCGCCTTGCTCAGCAGCCACTCGACCGCCGGCAGGATCTGCTGGTTCGGCGCGGCGCCGGTGTAGACCACGTTCTTGGAGCGACTCGTTGCCCTCGTACTGCACCGGGTAGAAGAGCAGGCCGTTGTTCTCCTCGAAGACCGGCAGCACGTTCTTGCGGCTGACCGAGGTCCAGCAGCCGAACACCACGGCGCACCTTGTCCTTGAGGAGCAGCTTCTTGGCCTTCTCCGGGAAGACGTCGGTGAACTTGGATTCCGGGTCTTCGACGATCGGCTCGATCTTCTTGCCGAGCACGCCGCCGGCCGCGTTGATCTCGTCGATGGCCATCAGCTCCGACGTCCTTGAGCGACGTCTCGCTGATGGCCATCGTGCCGGTCAGCGAGTGCAGGATGCCGACTTTGATGGTGTCGCCGCCGCCCCCGGCCGTGCCGCCGCCGGGCCCGCACCCGGACAGGACGAAGGGGGAGAGGGCCTGGGCCGCGGCCAGGGTCAGGCCCGTCTTCTTGAGGAACTGCCGGCGGTTGACGCCGCGGCGACGAAGCTGGATTTGCGACTTGCCTTCACTGATGCCTCCACAACGGTAGGAGATCCGGGACTGCCACGCAACATGAACAACGGGATGGCGGGCACGAACAGGAAACCGGAGGAACGAACGAGCCATCCCTACCAGCCGCGACGCGAGCAGGGGTTGGGTTGCGGCACCGGCCGCTTGCGCCGCGGCTGGTAGGGATGGTTCCGAAACGGCTTCTCAACCGAGGGCGGCCAGCACCTGCGCCGCCGTCGCCGTCCAGCCGACGATGCCGCCCTGGGCGCGGACCATGTCGAGCGTCGCCTTTTTGAACTCGGGAAAATAGCTTTCCGTGGCGTCTTCGACCAGCAGGCATTCGTAGCCGCGGTCGTTGGCCTCGCGCATGGTGGTCTGCACGCACACCTCGGTGGTCACGCCGGTGACGAGCAGGTGGGTGATGCCGCGGGCCTGCAGCTCCTTCTGGAGCGGCGTCGCGTAGAAGGACCCCTTGCCCGGCTTGGCGATGACGACCTCGCCCGGCAGCGGCCGCAGCGGCGGCACGAAATCGTTGCCCGGCTCGCCGTCGATCAGGATGCGGCCCATCGGGCCGTGGTCGCCGATTCGCAGCGACCCCGCGGCCGCGGCTCGAGCTTGGCCGGCGGGCAGTCGGACAGGTCGGGGCGGTGGCACTCCTTGGTGTGGACCACCGTCAGGCCCAGTTCGCGGAACGCCGCTCAGCAGGCGCGCCGACGGTGGGGACGATCGGGGCCAGCAGCCGCACGTCGTTGCCCAGCGCCGCCCCGAAGCCGCCCGGTTCGATGAAGTCGCGCTGCATGTCGATGATCACCAGCGCCAGACTCGCCGGCTCGAACGTGTATTCGTAGGGCTGGGCCGCGATGGTCGGCATCGGACGCTCCTCCGTGGACAACGTCTCAGGTCTGAGCGCCTGCGGCACCTGGCCTTGGACCATGGGAACCCGCCAAACCGGGCGTCAGTGCCCGGCCATGTGGCGGCCGATGACCTGGCGGTCGGCCTCCTCGGTCGTCGTCTCGTGGACGATCTTGCCGTCGGAAATCACCAGGATGCGGTCGGCCAACTCCAGGATCTCGTCGAGGTCTTCCGACACGAGCAGCACGGCCGCGCCGCGGTTGCGGGCCTGCATGATCTGCGAGCGGATCTCGGCGACGGCGTTGAAGTCGAGGCCGAAACAGGGATTGGCGGCGATCAGCACGTCGACGTCCTCGCGCCAGTTCGCGGGCCAGCACGGCCCGCTGCACGTTGCCGCCGGACAGGTTGCCGATGCGGGCCGAGGGCCACGGCGGCCGGATGCGGTAGCGCTGGATCAGCTCGGCCGCGCGGCGGCGGATGGACCGACGCGCTGACGAACCAGCGTCCCCAGCGTCATGGCGGGGCGGTCGAAGTTGCGGAAGGCGAGGTTCTCGCCGGTCGTCATGATCGCCGACGCAGGCGTTCTGCAAGGGCATTTCCGGCAGCACGTGGAAGTGGTGGCGGCGAATCTCCTCGCGGGTGGCCCGGTAGTCGCTCGCCGTGGACCAGGATCTGTCCCGCCGGTTCGGCCCCGCTGGCCGGCCAGCACCTGCACCAGCTCGCGCTGGCCGTTGCCGGACACGCCGGCGATGCCGACGATCTCGTGAGGGCGGACTTCCAGCGACAGGCCGCGCAGCGCGGCGACGCCGGTCTCGTTCGTCGGCGGCGAGGTCGCGGATCACGCAGCCGCGGTTCGCGGGGGGCGGCCGTCGGGGACGGGTGCTGCGCGCCGCCTGCTCGGGCAGCGTCGCGGTGCCCATCATCATCCGGGCCATCGCCTTGGGGTCAGGTCGCGCGACGCTGCCCTCGCCCGTGAACTTGCCGTGGCGCAGCACCGTCACGTCGTCGCAGAAGGCCATCACCTCGCGGAACTTGTGCGTGATCATCAGCACGC
The DNA here is from genome assembly GCA_963733475.1 of uncultured Alphaproteobacteria bacterium. GTDB lineage: Bacteria > Pseudomonadota > Alphaproteobacteria > Acetobacterales > Acetobacteraceae > JAMXLO01. Next base: position 71,994 of record CAVTEC010000006.1, read on the forward strand.
TGATCAGCCCTGCGTGCACATGCCGCGCACCATGCCGAGCACTTCGTCGGCCTCGTCGCGGCGTCAGCACCGAGGTCGGCTCGTCCAGGATCAGCACCTTGCGGCGGAGATAAAGCTGCTTGAGGATCTCGACTTTCTGCTTTTCGCCGGCCGACAGGTTGCGCACCAGGGCCGTGCGGATCGACGCGGAACGGCATCGTGGCTCATGAACGCCGCCAGCTGTTCCGTCTCGGCCTTCCAGTTGATGACCGCCGGCACGTGCTCGCGGGCCATGACCATGTTCTCGACGACGGTCATGTTCTCGACCAGCGTGAAGTGCTGGTAGACCATGCCGATGCCGAGCGCAGTGGGCCTGGCGCGGGTTGTTCAGCTCGACCTCGCGCTCGCCGACGCGCACCGAGCCGGAGTCGGCCCGGTAGGTGCCCATGATGCACTTGACCAGCGTGCTCTTGCCGGCGCCGTTCTCGCCGAGCAGCGCGCGGAAGCTGCCGGGCCGCAGCGTCAGCGACACGTCCGTCAGCGCCTGCAACGCCCCGAAGCGCTTCGAAAGGTTGCTGGCCTCGATCAGGGGCGGCGGTCCGTCGACTGGACGTGGCGCGGCGACCGCGTGTCTGTTCGCCTGTGCCACGGCCGCGTCGGTCGTCGGGCGGATGCAGTCTGACGGCGTTCGGGGTCATGGCAAGACCTCCAGAAGCGCCTGCGGAAGGGGCGACGGCGCCGAACACGCCGCCCTGCATGGTGACCATCTTGAGGGCGGCCAGGTGGTTGCCGGGGTCGGTGGCGCCGCAGCAATCCTCCAGCAGCAGGCACTCGAAGCCGCGGTCGTTGGCGTCGCGCATGGTCGTGTGCACGCAAACGTCGGTCGTGATGCCGGTCAGGATCAGGTTCTCGACGCCCAGGCGGTGCAAGCATCAGCTCCAGGTCGGTGGCGTAGAACGAGCCCTTGCCCGGCTTGTCGATGATCGGCTCGCCCGGCAGCGGCGCCAGTTCGGGGATGATCTCCCAGCCCGGCTCGCCGCGGACCAGGATGCGGCCGCACGGGCCCGGGTCGCCGATGCCGGCCCCGATGCGCTGCGAGCGCCAGCGCTTGTTGGCGCGGCAGATCGGCCAGGTCGGGGCGGTGGCCCTCGCGCGTGTGCATGACGTGGTAGCCCTCGGCCCGCATCGCGGCCAGGACGCGGCCGATCGGCTCGATCGGCGCGCGGGTCAGCGACAGGTCGTAGCCCATCTTGTCGACGTAGCCGCCCTGGCCGCAGAAATCGGTCTGCATGTCGATGACGATCAGCGGCCGTGTTCGCCGGGCGCAGGTCGCCGTTGTACGGCCACGGATACGGGTTCGCCTTGACGAAGGTCTCGTTCATGCGTGCTCGTCCTTCTCGTGCCAGTCTCGGGCGCAGGCGGCTCGTGCTTCCTCAGCTCACGCCGGCGTGCCGCTGACAACCGCGGCTCAGCGCACCCGGCCCAGTTCCGCCGGCGCCGATCATGGCGCCAGGCCCGCGACGAGGTCAGAATCATGATGCCCAGGGTCAGCATGTAGGGCGCAGCGTTCCACAGGTAGCCCGTCGAGGCGGACGCCAGGTGCTGGCCCTGCAGCGCCAGCCCGAGCGAGCCGACCGCCGCCGAACAAGCAGCGAGGCCACAGGCAGCGGATCGGATCCCAGCGGGCGAAGATCACCAGGGCCACGGCCATCAGCCCTTGGCCGGAAGAGATCTGCTCGGTCCAGGCGCCGGGGTAATAGAGCGACAGGTAGCTGCCGCCGATGCCGGCCAGGGCGCCGCCGACGGCCGTGGCGACGATGCGGATGCGATGGACCGAGTAGCCCATCGCCGCGGCCGCCTCTTCGCTCTCGCCGGCCAGGCGCAGGATCAGTCCCCAGCGCGTGTTCTTGAGCATCCACGCCAGCAACGGCGCCAGGGCGACGCCGATCAGGAACAGGGCGTTGACTTGCAGGGCGGCGCGCACCTGCTCGACTGGACGACCAGCAGCCGAAGTCGATCGCCGGCAGCTGCGGCGCGCTGGGCTGGATGAACGGCTTGCCGAGGTAGAACGGCCAGGCCCATGCCGAACACCATCATGGCGATGCCGACGGCGACGGAGTTGACGCGCGGCCGGTTGCAGATCACCGCGTGCATCGCGCCGAGCACGCCGACGCGCGGCCGCCGCACGCCAGCCACGGCGAACGCCGAGCCAGGGCGAGCCGGTCAGGTAGCTGACGGCGTAGCCGGTCATCGCGCCCATCACCAGCGTCCCTTCCAGGCCGAGGTTGACGCGGCCCGACTTTCTCGGTCATGCACTCGCCGAGGCTGACGAAGAGGAAGGGCGTGCCGACGCGGATGGCGCCGCCGAAGACGGCGACGGCCAGGCCGCCCCAATAGTCCGAGGTCTGCAGACGGAATCGCTCATCTGTGGCGCAACGCCTCCCGGACCTCGCGCGGGCTGAAACACGCGCGAATCCGGCCGTAAAGGTCTCGAAAAGCAGGATCGTGACGAAAATAATGCCCATCAGAACCTGGACCGAGGCGTCGGGCACGTTGCAGATGGCGCTGCAGGACTGCCGCCGGAAGCGCTCAGCCCGCCGAACAGGACCGCCGGCGGGAATAATGCCCAGCGGATGGTGGCGGGCGATAAACGAAACGAGGATGCCGGTGAAGCCGTAGCCGGCGATGAGCGTGGCGTTGGCCTGCCCCTGGACGGCGGCGATCTCGACCATGCCGGCCAGCCCCGCCGCGGCCCCGCCGAGACAGGCAGGTGATGAAGATCAGCCGGCCGACCGGCAGCCCGGCGGCCTGAGCCGCGCGCACATTGCCGCCCGCCATGCGCGCGGCGAAGCCGAAGGTGCTGTGGTCCATCAGCACGTAGGCCAGCACGCAGGCCACGACGCCGAACGCCAGGCCCCAGTGGACGTCGACAGGCCGGAAGCATCGAGCCGAGCATCGCCTCTTCGGGGATCGGATAAGTGGACGGCTTGTTGAGACTGGCCGGGTCGCGCATCGGCCCTTCCACCAGATAGGAGAAGACGCCGATGGCGATGTAGGCGAGCAGCAGACTGGAGATCGTGGCGTTGACGCCGCGGCGATATTGCAGTGAAGCCGACGACGGCGATCAGCAGCCCGCCGGCGAGCATCCCGGCCAGCGGCCATGACGACCAGATCACCGGCGACGGAGCGGCAGCGCAGCAGCAGCCCGGCGGCGGCCGCCGCCAGCCCGCCGAGCACCAGCGCCCCTTCGCCGCCGATGATGATCAGGCCCAGCCGCGCCGGCAGGGCGGTGCAGAGGGCCGTCAGGATGAGCGGCGCCGCCCGCGTCAGCGTGTCTTCCCACGCGAGCGTGGCTGCCGAAGCCGCCGCGATACATCCAGTAATACAGCTCGATGCGGATGCACGTGCGCGAACAGCACCATGAACGCGCCGAACACGACCAGCGACGTCGCGATGGCCGCGAGCGTGATCGTCAGGGTTTCGAGCAGTCCACGCCCGTTCATGCAGCCGCTCCGAAGGATGCACGACGCATGAGCCGCGACCGTCAGGCAGCTTCGCCAACCGCTCCGTTCGGTCGCGGCTCGATAATGCATGGCGCTGACCTTACTCGCCCTCGACGCCTTCGACGAGGTAATCCATGCTCTCCAGCTCGATGGCCGTTTCCGGATAGCTCTTGCCCGCCGGGATGACTTCCTTGCCGGTGTTGTCCTTGAGCGGACCCTTGAAGATCACGAACGTCCCGTCCATGAACTTCGCCTTGACCGCGTCCGCCTTCTTCTTGGCCTCGTCGCTGACGTCCTTGCCGTAGGGCGACGTCTTGACGATCCCCTCCTTCAGTCCGCCGCGGAGCAGGTTCGGGAATCTTCTTGCCCGCTTTGATGTCGTTGACGTAGTCGGTGTAGACCTTCTCCCAGTTCCACTCGGCGCCGGTCAGATAGCCTTTGGGCGCGAGCACCGCCTGGCTGCAGTGGTAGCCGCAGTGCAGTGGATGCCGCGGCGTTCCGCGGTCTCGACGATCACCTTGGGCTGTCGACGTGGCAGGTCAGGACGTCCACGCCTTGATCGATCAGGCTGTTCGTGGCCTCGGCCTCCTTGACCGGCATCGACCAGTCGCCGGTGAAAATGACGGTGCAGGTGATCGATCGGATCGACGCTGCGCGCCCGAGGGTGAAGGCGTTGATGTTGCGCCGCACCTGCGGGATCGGCTTGGCCGCGATGAAGCCGAGCTTCTTCGACTTCGTGGCGTAGGCCGGCCACGATGCCGGAAAGATATTCCGGCACTCGTCGATGTAGCCGAAATAGGTGCCGACGTTCTCGGGATGCTTGTCCTTCTCCCAGAGGCCGCCGCAGTGCAGGAACGTGACGTTCGGGATATTCCTTGGCCATCTCGAGCACGTGCGGGTCGAAGTAGCCGAAGGACGTCGGGAAGATCAGCTTGGCGCCGTCGTGCTCGATCATGCTCTTCATGGTCTTCTGCACATCGACCGTTTCGGGGACCTTTTCCTCCTCCAGGACCTTGACGCCCGGCATCTTCTTGACGGCCGCGGCCCCCTCGGCGTGGGCCTGGTTGTAGCCGTAGTCGTCCTTTGGACCCGACGTAGATGAAGCCGATGGTCAGGTCGCCGGAGGCGGCAGCTGTCCGCTGGCGGGCCGCGCAACCGCTCAGGCCGCAGGCCGCCAGCGCCAATACGCCCGCCGACAGGAGTGATTTGAAAAAGGTCCAGGAGGGGATCTTCACGTTGGTTCCTTTCAGAGGAAACATTGCCGCATTGCAGGGCGTTCACAAACGATCCCAACCAGCTCGAGCCCAGCGAGGGGGTTGCCGGAACCCCTCGCTGGCGCGGGGCTGGTTGGAAACCGCTTCTAAGCGGACGCTTCACGAAAGGCGCCCAACCGCCGAAGTCGGTGATGTCGCGGGCCGCGCGGCGGCGAACGACTCGCACAGGAAACCCTTGACCGCCTCGCCGTCCTCCAGCTCAATCGTGCCGATGGCCAGAGGCGGCGCCACCGACGCCGTCGAGTCGCCGAAACCTTCGGTCGGCAGATCGTAAATCTCCACGGTGATCGCGCCGGCGTCGCTCGTGGTCGCGCAACAGGCCCGGCCGCGGCGGCTGCAGGTCCATCAGGGCGACGAAAGCGATACTGGGCCGCCGTGCGGCAGGCCCGGACGAAGCGCGCCCCGAGCGCAGCAGATCGTCGTGCAGCGGCTGGCCGGACAGGTGGGCGCCGGCGACGGCGACGCGCACCATGCCTTTCGCCGCGGGCCGCGATTGTTCCATTCGGGCAGGCTCCTCTTCCGTCGGGTAGAGGTACTGCGTCGCGCCGAGCGGCAGTTTCGTCCACCGCTGCCAGGCCGTGCCAATCTCGCACAAGCGCCGTTCGCTGCCGGCCGGGCCGATCAAAGTGATCGCCTCCCGGAAGACCGCCTCGGGCCGAAAGCCGGCGGGGACCGCAAGCGCCGCCAGGCCCAGCAGGTTGACGAAATTGGTGTAGCGGCCCAGCCGCCGGCTCCAGCCGGCCGAATCGGCCTCGACGTCGGCCCGCGTCGGCAAGGCCGGGCAGCGTCGGGACCACCAACATTTCGGATCGCTCAAAGACCTTCAGGCACTCGCGGCCGCAGGGATTCCGAGCCGGTGCATGGCCTTGAATACGTCCACCGCGCTGTAGTCGGCGCCGCGGGCCAGGACGGCATGCGTCACCGGATGCATGTCGGACGGCGCGTCGCGGACGAATTCCTCCAGGCACGGCCAGCCGCTCCGCAACCCACGGCCCGTCGTACAGGAGCGACGCGACCTCGCGGAACGGGCCGAAATCGACCGCCGCGCGGCGCGCGCGCCTCGAGCCTCTCCAGCCCGGCGACGGCCTGCCGAAACAGCGACGCCTGGCCCTCGTCGCCGAAAAACTCCAGGTCGTCGTCCCGCGGGACCGCGAACGTGAACCGGACCGGCTGGCCCGTCGGGCGCGCGGAAGGGCCGGAACTAAATCCGCCGGCGCCGATCTCGTAAATCGCAAAGGCGTCGTCCGCCCGGAGGGCGAAGATCGAAACGCAGTCCAGCGAACGGCAGGCGGGGACGACGCCTTCGGTGGGCAGCCGTCCAGGCGTCGGCTTCAGGCCGACGATGTTGTTGCAGCCCGCCGGAACGCGGCCCGACCCGGCCGTGTCGGTCCCCAAGGCGAAGCTGACCAACCCGCTCGCCACGGCCACGGCGGACCCGGAACTGGATCCGCCGGAAATGTAACGTGGATCGAACACATTCCGGCAGGCGCCGTAAGGGGTCCGGTCGCCCGCCAGGCCCGCCGCGAACTGGTCGAGGTTCGTCTTGCCCACCAGGACGGCCCCGGCATTCAGCAAGCGGCTCACCACCGGGGCCGTGCGTTCGGACGGTAGGCGAAGGCGGGGCAAGCCGCCGTGGTGGCATGGCCGGCCACGTCAATGTTGTCTTTCACCGCGAAGGGGACGCCGTAGAGCGGCAGTACTTCCCCGGCGCGGCGCCGTCGGGCGACCTCCTCCGCCTGCTGATAGAACCTCCTCGGGCGAAAGCAAGTGGATCCAAACGGCCGGGTCCGGATGGGTGGATATCCGCTCCAGCACGCACCCCATGACATCCGTGGGAGACGTCTCCCCACGCCGGTAAAGGCGGGCAAGGCTGGCGAGGTCAAGACTGGCCAGGGAGGCCGGCTTACGCATCAAGGAACTCGCTCACACACGTCAAGGGGGAGAGGCGAACCCATACGGTGTTTGCGATCCACAAGGCGTCCTTCGGTGCGTGGATTGTCATCACAGCGACATTCGGGGCGTGTAACCGACCCCGGGCCGCGAGCAAGCCGCAACTCAGGCAAGTTGTGGAATCCGTCGGCTAGGGATGCAAATGACGGGCCAAAATGGGAGATTCACCTAAGCATCAATAATGAAACAAGTTCTAGCCGTTTCTGTTCATTTGCTTAATGAGGATATGCTGCGCAAACGAGTACACACTGCCTAGATTCATAGCAGTGAAGGCAACCCACGACGCGATCAAGGATAGTGATTTCCTTTTCACGTCGCGGGCTGGTCGAAGCCCCTATCCCATCGTCCTAGCAAGCTAACGGACCTTCTGTTCAAGGTTCGTCCGAGCCGCGTGCTGCGCGGCTCGGACCTTCAAACAAAAGCTCCCTAGAACTTGAGGAGCACCTCGGCCGCGATGCTGAGCTGCTTTTGCTTGTCGTAATCCGGCCCGAAGTTCGGGTGGGTGGCGTAGTCGTAGCGGATCTCGGGGCGGAACTGAATCCACTTGTACGGGTGGTAGTCCGGGCCGAGGGTCACTTCATAGTAATTCGTGTGCAGGTGGTTGCCGAAGCCGCCCGCGTAACCCAGGCCGTCCACGTCGTCGTACCACTCGAACCGGCTGTTGACGTCCCAGCACTTGTTGAGGTGGGCGCCGATGTAGGTGTAGACGTCGTAGGCGTTTTCGTTGTAGCCGGGCGGGACAGGGCGCCCGACCGGACCCTTGGACCAGACCATTTGCGTGTCCACGATCTGGTACCAGGTTTCGTTCCAGTTCTGCTTGGAGGCCCAGCTCAAGGACCGTGGTGTTGGCGCCGCTGTACTGCGAGGTCGGGCCGGTCAAGACCGTCGTCCACACCTTGGTCTTCTTGGCCTCCGGGTCGAGCCAATAGGTCAGCTGGGTGATGTAATCGATGCCGGTGGTGTTGTCGTCGAAGAAGGTGCCCCAGCCCTCCTCGAAGCCGTTGTACCAGTCCAGCTGCTTGCTGACGTGCCAGACGGCGGAGACGCCGGTATAGCGGCCTTCTTCCATGTTGTACCAGGCGTAGTCGCTGGAATCGAAGGTGCGCTGCCACGGCAGGGCGCCCATCGGGCCGAGGACGGTCGTCTGCCGGCCGGCCTTGACGTCCACGCCGCCGTCCGTGAGGATCGGCATGTGGAGCGGTCACGTTCAGGTCGGTGAAGTCGGCGCCGAAGCGCGGGTTGGTGTTATTCCAGCCGCCCGCGGTGGGGGTGAGGAACGAGGCGTCGGCGCCGCCGATGAAGATGGCGTTGAAGCCCCAAGACCAGCACTTTTCGTCCAGCGGCTTGAACAGGTACAGGCCGAGCTGGCGGGTCAAGAACTCGTCGCCGAAGCGATTCATGACCGGGGCCACGTTGTTCTCGCCGGAGCCGGTGGATCGGTAGGTGTAGTCGAAATCCATCCAGCCGGCGACATGCAGCCAGGGCTTGGGGTCGTCGTCGGTGAGCAGCTTCTGGAAGATCTTGACGTCCAGCAGCGGCGTGGGGCCGAGCGGCGCCGGCGGCGTGGCCTCCTGGTCCGCGGCGGGCTGTTCGCTTCTCGTCTCCGTCATTGCCCGGGCTGCCCGCGATGGGCGAGGCATTCGGAGACACGGTCTCGCCGGCGGCGGCGTGACCGGCATTGAAGCGCCGGTCGTCGGCGGCGTACCGGCGTTGCGTCCGGTTGTCGGCGGCGACCGGCATCGGCGCGCCGCCTGGCATCGGGGCGGCCGTGGTCATAGGGCCTGCGGCGGGAGCCGCCGCTGTCATGGGTTGCAGCATTAGGGAGCGAGGCGTCGCCGGTGCTTGCGCCTGGGCGGCGGACGCTGCCGCCGGCCAGGGCCAGCACTCCCAGCTTGAAACTCCATTTCCATAGCTTCATTGCATTACCTCCGTGTGGTCGGTCCTACGCTTCGGGCCGGCTTCCTTGGCCCTGCCATGGGCAGACGGTTGGAGAGAGGCGGGGTGCGCCGCCCGGGCTTGTTGTGGAATCCAAATCGGCTGGGAAGAAGAACTAGCTTAATGGGATTTGCGGCATTTCCGTGCGATGCGGGCCTACCGGGGGGCGGGCAATAAAGGAAAGACGGTGAAATCTTCCTTGCCCCCGTCACACCCCCTTCTTACAATATCGCCCGCCCTGCGGGTGCGATGGGAGGGTGAACGCGACATGCATTTGACCCCCCAGGAACGAGACAAGCTGCTCATTCACGTGGCCGGCGAACTGGCGCACGGCCGACGCTCCCGCGGCCTCAAGCTGAACTATCCCGAGGCCGTCGCCTTCATCACCAGCGCACCTGCTGGAACTGGCCCGCGACGGCCGCAGCGTGGCGGAGATCATGAGCGCGGGCCGCTCCGTCCTGACGCGCGCCGACGTCATGGACGGCGTCCCGGAAATGATCGCCGAGATCCAGGTCGAGGCCACCTTCCCCGACGGGACCAAGCTCGTCACGGTCCACCAACCCATCGGATGAGCCCTAGCCATGACGCCGGGCGAATACCTTCTGGACGGCGAGCCGATCGAACTCAACGCCGGCCGGCCCACCTGCGTCCTCCAGGTCAACAACACCGGCGACCGGCCGGTTCAGGTCGGGTCGCATTTCCACTTTTTCGAGGTCAATCGGGCGCTGGTCTTCGACCGGGCCGCGGCCTACGGCATGCGCCTCGACCTGCCCGCCGGGACGGCCGTGCGCGTCGAGCCGGGGGAGATCAAGACGGTTCGCCTCGTCGCCCTGGGCGGACTGCGGCAGGTGTACGGCGGCAGCGCCCTGGTTACGGGTCCGCTGGACGACCCGGCCGTGCGCGAGCGCAGCCTCGAACGATTGCGGCAAGCCGGGTTCGGCGACGCCGGCACGTGCCGATGCGGCGAGGTCAGGGAGGGCGATCCTCATGAGCGTGAAACTGTCGCGGGCCGCCTACGCCGGCCACTACGGCCCCACCGCGGGCGACCGCATCCGCCTGGCCGACACCGAGCTGATCATCGAGATCGAGAAGGACTTCGCGGTCTACGGCGAGGAGGTGCAGTTCGGCGGCGGCAAGGTGATCCGCGACGGCCAGGGTCAATCGCCGCTGCCCGAGCCGGCAGACGGAGCCGCCGCTCGATCTCGTCATCACCAACGCCGTCGTCCTCGACTACACTGGGGCATCGTCAAGGGCGACGTCGGCGTCCGCGACGGCCGGATCGTCGGCGTCGGCAAGGCGGGCAACCCGCTCATCCAGCCCGGCGTCGATCCGAAGCTGGTGATCGGCCCCGGCACGGAAGTGATCGCCGGCGAGAACCTGATCCTGACGGCCGGCGGCATCGACAGCCACGTCCACTTCATCTGTCCGCAGCTGATCGAGACGGCCCTGGCCAGCGGGCTGACGACCCTGCTCGGCGGCGGCACCGGCCCGGCCACGGGGACCAACGCCACCACCTGCACGCCCGGCGCCTGGAACATGCGAGCGCATGCTCCAGGCGGCCGAGGGGTTCCCGATCAACCTCGGCTTCCTGGGCAAGGGCAACAGCAGTCTGCCGGGTCCGCTGGAGGAGCAGGTCCGCGCCGGGGCGTGCGGCCTGAAGCTGCACGAGGACTGGGGGACCACGCCGGCCGCCATCGACTCCTGCCTCGCGCGTGGCGGATCGCTTCGACGTGCAGGTCGCCATCCACACCGACACGCTCAACGAGTCGGGCTTCGTGGAGGACACCATCGCGGCCATCGCCGGCCGGACGATCCACACCTATCACACGGAAGGCGCCGGCGGCGGCCACGCGCCCGACATCATGCGCATGGCCGCGCTGCCGAACGTGCTGCCGTCCAGCACCAACCCCACGCGGCCGTTCACCGTCAACACCATCGACGAGCACCTCGACATGCTGATGGTCTGCCATCACCTGTCGCGGACGGTCCCGGAGGACGTGGCCTTCGCCGAGAGCCGCATCCGCGCCGAGACCATCGCGGCCGAGGACATTCTGCACGACCTCGGCGCCCTGAGCATGGTCAGCTCGGACTCGCAGGCGATGGGCCGGATCGGCGAGGTGATCCTGCGCACGCTGGCAAACCGCCCACAAGATGAAGGTGCAGTTCGGCCCGCTGGCCGGGGACGGCCCGCGCAACGACAACCAGCGGGCCAAGCGTTACGTGGCCAAGTACACGATCTGCCCCGCGATCACGCACGGCATCGCCTCCGAGGTCGGCAGCGTCGAGCCGGGCAAGTGGGCCGATCTGGTGCTGTGGAAGCCGGCCTTCTTCGGCGTCAAGCCGGAGCTGGTGCTCAAGGGCGGCCTGATCGCCTATGCCCAGATGGGCGACGCCAACGCCAGCATTCCGACGCCGCAGCCCGTCTTTCCGCGGCCCATGTTCGCCGCCTTCGGCCGGGCGCTGACGCTGAGCAGCCTGACGTTCGTTTCGCAGGCGGCGCTGGACGCCGACGTGGTGGGGCGCTGCGGCTTGCAGCGGCCCGTGGTCGGCGGTGAACCGCTGCCGCAAGATCGGCAAGGCGGACCTGCCGCGGAACACGGCGACGCCGGACATCCGCGTCGATCCCGACACGTACCGGGTCTGGGCCGACGGCGAGCTGCTGACGTGCGAGCCGGCCAAGGTTTTGCCGCTGGCGCAGCGGTATTTCCTGTTCTGATGAAACTCGCCCTCCTCCAGCTCGGCGACTCCGCCCTGCCGATCGGCGGCTACAGCCACTCCTGGGGCCTGGAGGCCGCCGTGGCGCGCGGCCTGGTGTCGGACGCCCCGACCCTGGAGCGTTGGGTCCGGTGCTGGCTGCGGTACGCGGCGGGGCCGTCCGAGGGCGTCGTCGCCGCCGCGTCCTGCCGCGCGGCGGCAGCCGGCGACTGGCCGGAGGTCCGGCGAGCGAACGAAATCCTGGCCGTCGGCCTCACGCCCCCGACGCTGCGAGCGGCGAGCCGCGAAATGGGCGGACATCTGCTGTCCCTGGCGGAGGCGTGGCCGTGGGCGGCGGCCACTCCCGCCGCCCTTCGTCGCGGACGAGGTCTGCCGACCAGCGGCTGGCATCACGCCTGCGTGTTCGGCGCCCTGGCCGCGTCGGCCGGGGCCGCGCCGCGCGAGGCCGTCCTGCTCTACCTGCACCAGGCGGCGATGGGCGTCGTCGGCGCCGGGGTCAAGGCCGTGCCCGTCGGCCACAGCCACGGCCAGCAGGTCCTCGCCCGGATGCACGACGAGCTGTACGCGCTGGCCGAGGAAATGGCCGATCGCCCCCTGGAAGACGCGGGGGCGTTCTGTCCCGCCTATGAGGTGTTGTGCTATGCGCAAAGTCGCCTATACACGCGACTGTTTCGATCCTGAAGGCGTGCCCGGACCCGTTCGTCCACTGCCACCACGACCACTCGCTCATCGGGCAGGCGGCGGGGCACGTACTCCGGGCCCGCGCCGGCGCGTCTTCACGCTCGGCGTCGGCGGCCCGGTCGGCTCGGGCAAGACCGCCCTCGTGGAGCGCCTGTGCCGGGAATTCTGGCCGGCCCACGACCTGGCCGTCGTCACCAACGACATCTACACCCGCGAGGACGCCGAGTTCCTGGCGCGCGGCAGGTGTTGCCGCTGGAGCGCATCGTCGGCGTCGAGACCGGCGGCTGCCCGCACAGCGCCATCCGCGAGGACGCCAGCATCAACCTCGCCGCCGTCGCCGGCGCTGGAAAAGGCCTTCCCGCGCCTGGCGATCGTCATCATCGAATCGGGCGGCGACAACCTGGCGGCGACCTTCTCGCCCGAGCTGGCCGACCGCACCATCTACGTCATCGACGTGGCCGAGGGCGACAAGATCCCGCGCAAGGGCGGGCCGGGCATCACGCGCAGCGACCTGCTCGTCATCAACAAGATCGACCTGGCGCCGCACGTCGGCGCCGACCTGGAGGTGATGCGCCGCGACAGCCTGCGGATGCGCGGCGACCGGCCTTTCCTTCTTGCTCAGCCTGCGCAACGGCGACGGCGTCCCGGAACTCTTGCAGTGGGTGGGACGGCAATTCGCATCAGCGCGTCCGACTTCGTGATCCCGCCGGACCTGCGGCGCTGGCCCCTCGCGGCGGAAGGTGCCGGACGCATCGGCGGCGTGCGGCTGGAGCTGGCCGCCGGGCCGGACGGAGTCGCGTCTGGCGGCCTGTTACCAGCAGACGCCGTTGCGCGTCCTGCCGCCCTTTCACTTTCGGCCCCGGCCGGCCGGCGCTGCTGTACCTGCTCAATCCCACCGCCGGGCTGATGGACGGCGACGGACAACTGGTCGAGCTGCGGGCCGGCCCCGGGGTTCGGGCCGTCGTGGTCGGGCAGTCGGCGACGCGGATTCACCCGTGCCGTCAGCGGTCTCTGCACGCAACAATGGCGAGTGCACGTCGCCCGCGGCGCGATTGCTGGTGGTGCTGCCGGGGCCGGCCATTCCGTTCCAGGGCTGCCGCTATTATCAGCGTGTGGAGGTCGATCTGGAGGAGGGCGCCGGCCTGCTCTGGGGCGACGTCTGGCTGGCGGGGCGCTACGCGCGGGGCCGGGAGTCGGAGCGGTTTCGGTTCGCGCTGTTGCGACAGGACTTCCTGGTCCGCCGCGAGGGCCGGCTGGTTTTTCGCGACCATTTCGACTGGCGCGGCCCTTGGGACGAGGCGGCGGCGGCCTGGCACTTCGGCGGCGCCAACGCCTGCGGCAGCCTGTTCGCCACGGGCCCGGCGACCGACTCGATCCCGCTCGCCGAGGCTCGGCTCGGAAGGGGCGTGCTTCCGAACCGCCGCGCGCGATTTCTGTTACCGCTGGCGCGGGCCGTCCGAGACCGTCGCCGATGCGGTCGTCCGCACCGCTTTGCAGCTCGCACCGACGCTGGCGGACGGCGGGTCCGACGCCTGGCTGTCCGGCCACGACTTGGCGCCTTGTCACTGGTTTTCCTTCGTCGAAGCACAGAACGCCAAGACGCGCCCATACCCCTTATTACCGTAATATCCATCTCAAAATGTCAATTTAGATCGAATACTTGGGGGTCATGAAAACCTCAATGGCCAGGCGGATCGGCGGCAATTGGTTCCGTTGCAGACGATCGCCTGAACGGGACACGGAATACGCGCACCGCGCCGAGAGGAAGCCTCCTCGCGTGCCACAAGCATCTTATTTGCAAGGCGTTGTGATCGGTCGCTTCTGGACGGCTTGTTAACTCCGCTCGCGTATTTTCGTGCGCGAGTTATGAGGTAGGCGGCCAGCCTTGCTGACGAACCTCTTGGCCGTTTATGCTCGGCATATTCGCCTTTTGCCGCCATGCTGTTTTCCCCTCGACCCTTTCGGGTGAAGGTGTCCGGGAGAGCCGCTGCTCAGCCCGTAAGGCGGTGCATTACCCACCTCCTTCCAGTAGGTCCAACCTTCGTTGGCGGAACCGCTCTCGCCTCTCAAGACCCACCGAGGAGGGTTCGGATCGGGGAGCCTTTTGATCCGAAGCGAATAGGCCCGACCGACGAGTTGACGCCCGCCGCCGAGAGCGACCGCTCCCGGCGGTTGGCGTTGGTGGCCTTTTCCGCACGATTCCACGCTCCCTCTCCCCTCTCCGCGACAGCGCCGCCCGGCGCCCGTGCCCGTCGCGACAACCGAAACATATGCCCATCGTCTCCCCCGACCTCTCAGGTCCTCGGCCGGCCGCCCTCGGCCGGTTGACGGCCCGCCGAGACCATGGGCGTCTGACCCCGGACGACATCAACGGGGAACAGTTCGTGAACCTGCTGCGCTCGGACAGGGCGCCAGGAGTCGCCGTCTCTTACACGTCGCCGGAGGGTCCGCCAAAAGCCGTCTTGGCACGTATGGCACGAAAATCGAGATTGTCGCTCGGAGGCCGATCGCGAGTTCGCCCACGAGGTTCGTTGCAAGTTTTTATATAGCAATAACTTATGCAAGTGAACCGGCCTGCGGGGGACCGATGCGAGAAGGGCCCGGTTTTCAGCAAACGGGCCGATTTTGTCGCAACTCTATTTTGGGTGAGCGGTTATGGCTTGTCACCCTACATCGCGTTTGCGGGCCGTTTTTGGCACCTTTTCGCCTGATATTGCCCTCTCTTTGTCGTCCCTGCGCCAAATCCGCCCCGGTGGCGACGCCCTTCCGCTGCGGCTGCCGCCGCCCTTTCGCACCGTTCCTGGCCTGCGGCGCGACGACGGCGCCCCGTGTTGTCCCCTGCTTCGGCGGCGACCCGCTCCGAATAATCTTCCTCAAACCGACCCGAATTGCCTTGAGCTTCCCGGCGAAACCGTGCTCAGTGTCCAGTCGGGTTGACCGTATCCGAGTCGCCGAGAAAGGAGCAGCGCATGGAGCTGAACATTCACCGGGAAGTCGCCGCCCTGCAACGGATGGGGGCCAAGCAGTTGCGGGGGCGCTACGCCGAGGTCGTTCGGCGAGACGACGCCCGCCCACAACAAGACCTGGCTGATCCGCCGCATCGCCTGGCGGCTGCAGGCGCTGGCCGAGGGCGACCTGTCCGAACGCGCCCGCCGCCGCGCCGAGGAGCTGGCCAACGACGCCGACCTCCGCCTGAACCCGCCCCGACCCAAGGCCGACGACGCGCCCCAGGCGACGGCGACGGCCGCC
This sequence comes from uncultured Alphaproteobacteria bacterium, assembly GCA_963733475.1. Lineage (GTDB taxonomy): Bacteria > Pseudomonadota > Alphaproteobacteria > Acetobacterales > Acetobacteraceae > JAMXLO01. The sequence continues at coordinate 87,280 of CAVTEC010000006.1, forward strand.
GCCGTCGCCCCGGCGCGGGACCGCCGGCTGCCGCCCGTCGGCTCGGTGCTGGTCCGCAAGTACCGGGGCCAGACGCTGCAGGTGCGGGTGCTGGCCGACGGCTTCGAGTTCGAGGGCGGCGTCTACCCCTCCCTCAGCGCCGTCGCCAAGGCCATCACCGGCAGCCACTGCAACGGCTTTTTGTTCTTCCAAATCGCCGGGAAAGGGGGCGACCGATGAGACCAAGCGAACCGCGCCGCGCCGCGATCGACGCTGCCCCTGGTCCGCTGCGCCATCTACACGCGCAAGAGCACGGAGGAGGGTCTGGAGCAGGAGTTCAACAGCCTCGACGCCCAGCGCGAGTCGGCCGAGGCCTTCGTCCGCAGCCAGGCCGGCGAGGGCTGGACGTGCCTGCCCGACCGCTACGACGACGGCGGCTTCACCGGCGGCAACATGGACCGGCCCGCCCTGAAGCGCCTGCTGGCCGACATCGAGGCCGGCAAGGTCGACTGCGTGATCGTCTACAAGGTCGATCGCCTGTCCCGCTCGCTGCTCGACTTCGCCCGCATCATGGAGGCGTTCGAGACGCACCAGGTCTCCTTCGTGTCGGTGACGCAGCAAATCAACAGCGCCACGTCGATGGGCCGGCTGATGCTCAACGTGCTGTTGTCCTTCGCCCAGTTCGAGCGGGAGATCATCGCCGAGCGGACGCGGGACAAGATCGCGGCGACGCGGCGCAAGGGCAAGTGGTCGGGCGGCCGGCCGCTGCTGGGCTACGACGTGGACCCGCGCGGCCAGCGGCTGGCCGTCAACGCGGAGGAGGCCGAGCGGGTGCGGGCCGTCTATCGCCCTGTTCCTGGAGCACGAGTCGCTGCCGCCGGTGGTGCGGGAGCTGGAGGCGCGGGGCTGGTCCAACAAGCGTTGGCGGACGCGTTCGGGCAAGGAGAGCGGCGGCGATCCGTTCACGCAAGGTCGGCCTGCGGCGGCTGCTGACCAACGTGCTGTACGCGGGCAAGGTGCGTTACAAGGACGAGGTCCACGACGGCGAGCAGCCCGCCCTGGTGGACCCGGCCGTCTTCCGGCAGGCGCAGGAGCTGCTCCACGGCGGCGGCCGCGGCGGCGGGGCGCCGGCCGGCAACCGCCTGGGGGCGCTGCTGCGGGGTCTGTTGCGCTGCGTGCCGTGCGGCTGCGCCATGACGCCTTCGCACTCGGCCAAGGGGGTGCGGCGTTACCGCTACTACACCTGCACCAACGCCCAGAAGCGCGGCTGGGACGCCTGCCCGTCGAAGTCCCTCCCCGCCGACGAGATCGAACGGCTGGTGCTGGAGCGCATCCGCGGCGTCGGCCGCGACCCGGCCCTGCTGCGCGAGATCCTGGCCCAGGCGCGTGGGGAGGAGGAGGCCCGCGGCGTGGACCTGGAGGCGGAGCAGCGCGGGCTGGAGCGCGACCTGAGCGGCTGGCAGGCGGAGGTCCGCAACCTGTCGCTGCACATCCGGCCCGGCGAGGACAACAACCCGGTCGTGGCCCGCCTCGCCGACCTCCAGGAACGCATCGGCCTGGTCGAGGGCCGGGTCCGCAAGGTGCGCGAGCAGATCCAGGCCGTCCGCGACCGGATGCTGGGCGAGGACGAGGCGGCCACGGCGTTGTCCTTGTTCGACCCGCTGTGGGGGACGCTGACGGCCGCGGAGCAGGCCCGCGTGGTCGGTCTGCTGGTCGAGCGCGTGGACTACGACGGGGCCAAGGGCAAGGTGACCATCTCTTTCCATCCGACCGGCATCCGGGCGCTGGCCGACGAGCTGGCCGTCCGGGCCGAGGAGCGACGCGCATGAACCCTTTGAGCATCGAGTGCGAGGTGCATTTCAACCGCCGCGGCCGGGGCCGCAAGGAGCTGGAGGCCGGCGCGGCGCCGCCGCCTGCGGCCGCGCCGGGCCGCGTGCCTCGGGCGGCGCGCCTGCTAGTGGGTCACTTGCTCTGGACATGGCCATAAGCCCGTTGGCCCTTTCGCCCCAGCGGCCGCCGCGTCTGCGCACCCGATCCGCCGAGGCGGTGCCGACGCTCGCGCTGACGCTTCCGCCGCGCCGCCCGCTGGCCGCCCCACTCGAACGGCGTCGGTTCGGCGTTCCAGTGCCGCGCCACCGCCTCGAACCAGGCGATGATCTCTTCCGGCGTCGCCGGGTGCTGGCCGTCCAACGCCCGCCGTTTCAGCACCCGCTGGATGCTCTCCGCCATGTTCAGCCACGACCCGCCCACCGGCGTGTACACCGGCATGACCCCATGGGCGAACAGCCACAGGACGAACTCCGGCGTCTTGTGACCGGCCAGGTTGTCCAGTACCAACAGCATCCGCAAAGGCGGCAACTCCGTCGGCAGCGTCGGCTTGACCGCCAGTCCGGCCTGCCAGCGCTCCCACGCCGCCCGCGACGCCGTCGCTGTGGGAGGCGGGTCGGGCAACCCAGCCAGGATCTCCGACAACTCTCGCTTCGGCCAGGGGTGCAACACCGCATTGGGACAGGTCGCCACCCCCTCGATGCGCACCCGGCCGTCGGCGGGGTGGAACAGCGTCAGCACCTTGGCCGTCCCGTTGCGAATATACTCGTGGGGCTGGCGGGCGGGGTCGCCCTCCGGTCGCCAGTTCGGCCCGGGGTGAGGCACGGTCTGGAACGGCCCCGCCTGGTCGCAGCACCAGACCGCCAGGCCCAGCGACTTGCCTAGCCGGTAGGCGCCCTCGATCAACTTTTTTTCGGCTCGGCGTCCGGGTCGGTGACCGTCACCGTACCCGCCTTGCGGCGACGCAGCGCCGATCCGGTCGGGCACCAAGTGCGGGTCCGCTGATGGCTGTATCCGGCGTCATGGAGTACCCGCCACAGGGTGAAGGTCGAGACCCGCGGCAGGCCGTCCGGGGCCGAACGCAACGCGCACCGCAGCGTGGAGAGGGACCAGGTCGCCGTCCCGTCCCGCTCCGGGGTCGGCGTCCGCGCGACCTCCCGCAGGATGCGGTCGCGATCCGCCGCGTCGTAGGCCGTCGCCCGGCCGCCGCCGTGCCGGGGTTCGAGAGCGGCCAGGCCGCTCCCGGTTGAAGCGGGTGACCAGGTGGGAGACGGCGTCGCCGCTCTTGCGGCCCACCGCCCGGGCGGCGTCCTGATAAGCGACCCCGTCGCTGACCAGCAGCAAGGCGGCGGCGCGGGCGACCGGGGCGGCCGGGGCCGCCGAGGACCGGCGCAGTCGGTTAAGTTCGTGGCGTTCGGCGTCGGTGAGGGGTCGAAGCGAATCCTTCCGGCGGCGGGTCATAACGGCTCCTGGGTGCGATGGTTCCACCCAGCATATGCCAGTAGACGCTTATGGCCAGCTGCAAGGCAAGTGACCCACTAGCGTGGCGCACCGCCTGGAGCGGCTGGTGCGTACGGGCGTGGTCCGCGACTATGCGGAGCTGGCCCGGCTGGGCCACGTGACGCGGGCGCGGATCAGCCAGGTCATGGCTCTGCTGCTGCTGGCCCCCGACATCCAGGAGCAGATCCTGTTCCTGCCCCGCACCGAGCGCGGCCGCGACCCGGTCATCCTGCACGACCTGCTGCCGATCGCCGCGACGGCGGACTGGCGGCGGCAGCGGCGGCTGTGGGAATGCTTCCGGCGGGGCGGCCGCCGCGGGGCGTGCGACCGGCCCGCTGGCGCCGCCGACGCCGGCCGCGACGCGGCCTCCGAGCGACGAAGCAAATTACCATAAATCCGAGAGGAATTAGCTTGATGCGGTCCCGCCCGGCGAGGTAACTGTCCTGACCGGTTGCGGCGTCGCGGCAGGCGCGACGCCGACGTGGACCACCCGAATCGAAGGGAGCAGCATCATGGCGAAGAAGAGCGGCAAGACTTCGACCCCGGCGGCGAAGCGCCGGAAGGCCCCGAAGGAGCAAGCGGCGGTCGCCGACGCGGCGGAGGCCAACGGCCCCCAGGCGGCGGTCGTCGAGGTCGGCCAGGCGGAGGGGACGGCGGCCGAGACGGTCGGCGCCCAGACGGTACAGCTCGAGGGGGCCGGTTCCGATGTGCCGGGGGCCGAGGCGGTCAACGAGACGCACAAGGCGCGGCCGCCGGCCCAGGCGGCCGAGGACGCGCCGGCACCCGCGCCGGGAAGCGGCGCCGGCCCCGGCGGAGGCGGGCGGGGATGCGGCGGCCGCGGAGGCGACGGCCCGGCCGAAGGGGCGCGGCAAGAACCGGGCGGCGAAGACGCGTCCGGCCGACGCCGCGGCGAAGCCCGGCAAGCTCAGCGCCCTGGACGCCGCGGCCAAGGTGCTGGCCGAGGAAGGCCGAGCGATGGGCTGCCCGGAGATGATCGCCGCGATGGCCGCCAGGGGCTACTGGACCAGCCCGGGCGGCAAGACCCCCGCAGCGACTCTTTATAGCGCCCTACTCAAGGAGACGCTCACCAAGGGGACGCAGTCCCGCTTCACCAAGACCGGGCGCGGCAAATTCGGTCTGGCCGCGCGCAAGTGATGGGACGGAGCGAAGCGAAAGGGAATCGCTTCACGCAAACGGCAGCGTCGTGAAGGAGATCAGGGTCAGGCAACCTCGAACTCGTTCACGTCGAACGTCCGCCCCTTCCCACGATGTTTCCAGGGCACCACTGAAGCCTGACCTCCCGTCGCATCAGGCCTCATTTGTTAGATGCCGACGCATCGACGCCCGACGGTGCGTCGGCGACTTTTTTCAAATTAGGCCACCACCGCATTTCGGTTGCATGACGCAAGAGAACAGGTATGATTGTTTCATGGTCGGTTGCCCGTCGCGCACTGTGGTTGCCCGGCGGATCGGTGCCGTGACGCCGCAGGTGGATCATGCCGGACATCCTGTGGTTTGCGCTCGCCTTTCTGGGCATTCCCATGCTGGGGGGCCTTCTCGCATGGTGCATCCATTGCTGGTTCACCCAGCGAAAGCTCGAAGTCGAAACTGCGCTGAAGCAGGACATGGTTCAACGCGGCATGTCGGCCGAGGAGATCGCCCGGGTGCTCGGCGGTCCCGTGGATGAGCCGAGCGAAGAGGCCAAGATCAGGGAACACCAGCTTACAGTGGAAATGGTGCAGCGCGGCATGCCGGCGGATGAAATCGTGCGGGTACTCGCTGCAACCAAACACCCGCCACCTCGTCCCGAGCCGGAGCGCGGGCCTTCAAACACCAACATCCGACCCGTTTGAACCGCGTCGGTTAGGCACAATCAACAGGTCGCTACGCCCGCTTCCTCTTCGGAGCCGCCGGAAACCGATTCTCCCGCCCTTCCGCCGGCTTCTCGATCTGGTACTATTAGAGCAGGCGGTACAGGGCGCGGCGGTTGATGTCAGGCCGAACTTGCCGCGTGCGGTCTTGGTGAAGCGGGACGCAGTCCCGCTTCACCAAAACCGGACGCGGCGAATTCGTTCTGGCCGCGGGCGGGCGAGGCGGCGGCCGTCCCACGGTCACCACGGAGGCCCCCGCACGGCAGGGGCCTTTCGTCGTTTGGGGCGTGGGCCGCCTCCGGTCGCCCGGTCGCGTCGTGGGCCAACGTGGGCGAACCGGCGGCGCCTCCGGAGGGAAGTCGGGGGCCGAGCCGGCCGTCGGCGGGCGCCCTCCCCGGCTTCAGGGAACACACCTGCCCCGCGCCCTTTGAGGATAGGGAGGTACGCCCCCGCCTTCTCGGTAAGCGTCCGGTGTGGGGACGTCTTGCATGATGTCGGCTCGTCGGCCTGGTGCGGCGCCCATCGGCGATGAGCTGCGCGAGGGCGTGGCGACACTCGGCGCGAGAGGATCAGTGGTTTTTCTGTTTGCTCCTTGGTTGCCTATCCCGGAATAACTTCATGTCGCCGGACGCCCTGGACCCTTGATAGACCCCATCCAACCGCGCCTCGCAGCGGCGCTCGCTGGTTGACCGTCTGGTATCATCAGGCCTTTCCCTCCAACCAATTCAGCACGCCACGCACGACCTGACCGCCGTCTCAGCCTCGTTGAAACCCCGGCCGTCAGCAAGCAACGTACTGATTCAGCCAATGGGTCCGGCATTCACATGAAGCGGGTCCGCGCATCTGGCCGTGGCGCGGCATCCGTGCCCAAGGGCTTGTGGTACATTTTTTGCCACAAGTCGGCGATTTCCGCGCAGAATGGAGGCCGTCGTCACGCTTGTATCAGGAGAGGGCGATGCCCGACCCTGCAGCCAGCCCCGACGCGGGCCTGGAGAAGTACCGTCCGTACCTGACGCTGCTGTCGCGCGCCCAGATCGACCCGCGCCTGCAAGGCAAGATCGACCTTTCCGGCGTCGTCCAGCAGACGCTGCTGGAGGCGCACCTGGCCCGGCAGCGCATCGCCGACTGGAACGAGGCTCAGCAGGCCGCGTGGCTGCGCCGGCTGCTGGCCAATAACCTGACGGATGAGGTCCGTAAACTCCGCACCGACGCCCGCGACGTGGATCGCGAACAGGCGCTCGACGCCTCCTCGGCCCGGCTGGAGGCGTTCCTGGCGGCCGAGCAGTCGTCGCCGAGCGAGCAGATCCTGCGAAAGGAGACGGCGGTACAATTGGCCGACGCCCTGGAACGGCTGCCGCCGGACGCGCGTGAAGCCCTGATCCTGCAGCACTGGCACGGCTGGACGCTGGCCCGCATTGCCGAACGGCTGAACCGCACGCCCGGCGCCGTCGCCGGGCTGATCCATCGCGGTTTGCAGCAGTTGAAGAAATCCCTCGCCTCCCTGAGTGCACCATGAACGACACGCCGCCGAGTCCGTCCGACCGGGAACAACGCCTGCAAGAAGTGCTGGCCGACTACCTGCAAGCGGTCGAAGCGGGAAAAACGCCCGACCGCCAGGAGCTGCTGGCCCGGCACCCGGACTTGGCCGATGAGCTGGCCTCCTTCCTCGCCAACCGCGAGGAGTTCGCCTGTCTGGCCGAGCCGCTCACCCCGCCAGCTTCCGAATCCCCCACCGTCGGCGCCACGACGCCGGTGGACGGCGTCCCCGCCGTCGGCGACAACATGCGTTACTTCGGCGACTACGAGATCCTGGCGGAGATCGCGCGCGGCGGCATGGGCGTGGTGTTCAAGGCGCGGCAGGTGAGCCTCAACCGCATCGTGGCGCTGAAGATGATCCTGGCCGGCCAGCTGGCGACGCCGCTGGACGTGCAGCGTTTCCGGCGGGAGGCGGAGGCGGCGGCCAACCTCGACCATCCGAACATCGTCCCCATCTACGAGGTGAACGAGCACGCCGGCAGCCACTACTTCTCGATGAAGCTGATCGAGGGCGGCAGCCTGGCCGACCGGATCGAGGCGTTGCGCAAGGACCGCAAGCAGGCGGTGCAGCTGATGGCGAAGGTGGCGCGGGCGGTGCATTACGCCCACCAGCGCGGCATCCTGCACCGGGATCTCAAGCCGGCGAACATCCTGCTGGACAAGGACGGCCAGCCGCACGTCACCGACTTCGGCTTGGCGAAGAAGGTGGCCGGCGACAGCGGCATGACGCAATCCGGAGCGATCGTGGGGACGCCGTGCTTACATGGCGCCGGAGCAGGCGGCGGCGAAGAAGGACCTGACGACGGCCGTGGACGTGTACAGCCTGGGGGCGATCCTGTACGAGCTGCTGACGGGCCGGCCGCCGTTCCGGGGTCCGACGCCTTTGGACACGCTGATGCAGGTGATGGAGAAGGAGCCGGCGCGGCCGCGCAGCCTGGATCGCACGATCGACCGCGATCTGGAAACCATCGTGCTGAAATGCCTGGCGAAGGAGCCGGCCAAGCGTTATGCCTCGGCGGAGGCGCTTGCGGAGGACCTGTGGCGGTTCGAGCGGGGCGAACCGGTGCAGGCGCGCCCGGTCGGTCGGCTGGAGCGCGCGATCAAGTGGGCGAGGCGTCGACCGGCCATCGCCGGGATGAGTGCCGCGCTCGTCGTGCTGGTACTGGCCGCCTTCGTCACCGTCACCAGCCTGTGGCAACGGGCCGAGACGGCCCTCCGGGGGCTCCGAAGCAAACCTGTCATCCCAGCGCGTCGTACTGGCCCACTACGAATGGGAGGGCAAGGATTTTGAAAGCGGGGACCGCTTGCTAGACGCCTGCAAGCCGGACTTCCGCGGATGGGAATGGTACTTCGTTAAGGGACTATGCCATCCGCTCCTGCGAACGGTGCGTGGACACGCCGGCAAACCAACGGCGGTGGTCTTCAGCCCGGATGGGCAACGGGTAGCGACCGCAAGTGAGGACCAAACGGTCAAGCTGTGGGACGTACCCACCGGCAAGGAGCTGTTCACCCTGACGCACAGCGCACCTGTTTGGAGCATCGCGTTCAGTCCGGATGGACGTTTTCTGGCCGCCGGCTGCAGCGATCTCCCCCCAGATGGAAACGCCGTGCCTGACGGCGAGGTCATTGTTTGGGACCTCAACACCCACGAACAAATCTGCCGTAAGGCTGGATTCGCCGGCCAACTGAATAGCGTCGCGTTCAGCGGCGACGGCACACGGGTCGCCTCGCCCGACCGCGATGGCACAGTTCGTCTCTGGGATCCTCAGACGGGCAAGGATGCCGTCGTTGTCCCTGTGGCTGGGATCAGACCGAACGTGGCCGCCTTCAGTCCGGACGGCGGGCGGCTGGCCTGCACCAGGCCGGCTTCAAGTTCGGCCGCGGCGGCGGGGGCGGCGTTGCTAAGGTCGCGATCGTGGACGCGACCGATGGTAGAGAGCTGCTCAGCGTGCCGAGTTGGAGCCAGTGCGTTCGATTCAGCCCCGATGGTCGGCTCTTGGCCACCACCAATGCCGTATGGGACGCTAACACTGGTGAGAAACGGTTCGATTTCCCGGCAGATCTTTTTTCAGCATCGGTCGATAGCCTTGCGTTCAGCCCGGATGGACGCCGTCTCATCCTCAATGGCACTGTGGATGGGGCCCTTGGGCACGTCATGGTTCTCGCTGTACCTTCTGGCGAAAGGCTTCTTTCCTTCAGGGCAACGGACGGGTACGTCTCAGCGGTAGACTTCAGCCCTGACGGGCTGCGTTTTGCCGTGGCCTCCCAGTGGGATGGTAAGGCTCATAACGAGCCGACGCAAACGGAGCTGTCATTCTGGGACGGGGCCTGCGGCATCGAAGCCAGGCAATATGGCCAGCATCGTCTCGCCGTGACGGATGTGGCCTTTAGCCCCGACGGGCGTCAAATCGCGGCTGTGAGCGCGATGCCCCGTGACGGATTCCTGCTGGAATCGCACCCTCGTGTCGCGGGGGAAACAACCATGTGGGACGTTTCCCGCGAACAGGAATTGCTATCGCTAGCCGGCAGCCGCGATGTTCCCTTGGCCGTAAGCACCGACGGCCGACGGATCGCCGCTGCCAGCTTCGACGATGCGGTCGTTATTTGGGATGCGGCAACGTTACAAAGAGTTCTTACCCTGGTCGGCCACCGCGGCATCGTCCGCGACGTAGCCTTTAGGCCCGACGGCAAGCGCATAGCCACCGTCAGCGATGATAAGACTGTCAAAGTATGGGATGCCGAAAGCGGCCGGGAATTGCTTACGCTACCAGGGCACAAGGACGCGCCCACCCATGTCGTCTTTAGCCCGGACGGCAGGAAGATCGTTTCGACGGTAGGGGTGCAATACCGGTACTCACGCCGCGAGCGTAATAATGGCAGCAACGACCCTTCGGGCGTCCCAGAGACAAGGGTATGGGACGCGACAACCGGCGGGGAGCTGGCAACCATTCCGGAAAGTTCATGCACCGCGTTCAGCCCTGACAGCAAGCAGGTAATCACCGCCGGCAAGGATGGAATGCGCATGTGGGACGCTGAAACGGGAAAGGAGGCGACTCTCCCACCACCTGCGGACCCCTGGCGCTCGGCACACTCGTTTTTGTGGAGCGCCGATGGGCGGCGCATCGCTCGTGGCGGCCCGTGGGAGCAGGAGATAGTTGTTTGGGACGCCCCGACCAAGCGCGAACTGTTCTCGACCAGAGATCTCCTTGGAGGGCATCCCGGTTCTACCGACTGCCGTGGCCCTCAGTCCAGACGGGGAGCAAGTGGCGTGGGCGGCGAGGGGACTCGTGGGTACGGGACTACAAAGGCCGCCCTACGTCCATGACCTAACGCGCAACGCAACGACGAAGCTCCTCGGGCACCAGGACACCGTCTACGGGCTGGCGTGGTTCCCGGACAGTCGCCGACTGGCCACGATTGGGTTTGACCACACGATTCGCGTTTGGGACACGCGGGACAATAATCGCCTGCTTTCGACTCTGCGCCTCGGCCGGAAGCTGCAATGCTGTAGCTTGGAGTCCCGACGGTCGGCTGGCCTCGGCCTGCTCTGATAGGGCGATTCGCATCTGGTCGCCGGGACGTCGCGAACCTGATATGGTTCTCAGCGGCCATACCGCTGACGTTTACCAGGTCGCCTGGAGCCGGACGGCCGGTGGCTTGCCTCTGCGAGTGAAGACGGCACGGTCAAGGTCTGGGACGGTCAATCGGGGCAAGAATCTCGCACGTTTTCCGGCCATACGGGCGCCGTTTACTCGGTGGACTGGAGTCCCGACGGCAATCGATTAGCGTCAGCGAGTGCGGACAAATCGGTGAAGATCTGGGACGCTGCGACCGGGCAGGTGCTTGCCGATTTGAAGGGCTACCAGGCGCCCGTGGGCGCAATTCCCGAGACAGTTCCTGCCTGGACAGTTTCCTGGAGCCCCAACGGCCGATGGCTGGCTTCCGCGGAAATAACACAGTTCTGGGGCTGGGAGCTAAACAGGCTCCTTCCAGGTCTTATTAAGGTATGGAACGCCCAGACAGGGAAGGAAATCACGACCTCACTTGGTGGACCGTTTGCATGGAGTCCAGATGGCAAGGCGCTCGCTACCCACGAGCCGGGCGGATCCTTGTTCTCGTGGGATATTGAAACGGGACGCAGAACCGAGCTGGGCCAGTACGCGCCCAGGGTCAACGGGCTGGTGTTCAGCCCGGACGGTACGAGGCTGGCGGTCGCCAGCGATGCCAAAACCGTTACGCTGTGGAACACGGCCACCGGACAGCTGGCCTTGACGCTTCGGGGGCATGCCGACGCAGTAACGGCTGTGGCGTTTAGCCGGGATGGCCGACGGCTGGCGTCAGCTTGTGCTGACGGCACGGTCCGCGTGTGGGACGCCACGCCGTTGGAGGAGCGGGCGAGTCAGAAGTGACAGTACAGAAAGGGCCATCTTGGATTCATTAACCTACGAGTTGTCTTGCTTGTGCTCGGCTTGTGCCGATAGGGAGCCGTCCGGCCCCGCGCCGATGGCATCTCATCCAGGCGGCCAATGCCGAAGCCGACAAAGCCTGGTTCGCCGCCCGCTTCCACCTCAACTGGCTGCTGAAGGACGACCAGACCAATGCGGATCTGGTCCGCCGTCGCGACGAGGCGGAGGCGCACTTGAAAGCTCCTAAGACGCCACGCTGCGCGCACCGTGCGTTCGACTGGGAGGGACCAGCCGCACCGTCGGCAAGCGCGCGGCTTGCAGGAGATGGTGCGGTCGGGCGGCAGCAGGGGCCGTTGCTGAAGGACGTGGCCGGGCTGGCCGCCCTTCTTACGCCCGGTGCGCAAGCGGGGCGGGCGGCGCTTGACGCCGGGCATATCGCTCGAAGGAGGACGCGACGAGTTGGTGGAGTTCTGGTTGAGGCGCTGCTGTAAGTCGTCGATCTTCGTTTGGAGGTCTTGCAACCGCTGCTCGTACTGCTCAACCAAGGCCAAGATCGCCGCCTGAGCGACAAGGCGGGACTTGATCCCAGAGTCCCACAGGTAGTGGCTGCGGCCTCATGCAGCTGACCTATGCGGACGCCCAGCATCAGGCAAGTCCAGCCCGTGAACGGCCGCCCCGGCTTCAGGGAACACACCTGCCCCGCGCCTCTTGAGGTTGGAGAGCTACATCCCCGGCTTCTCGGATCGGTATTAACTCGTAGCTGCAGCGGCCGCTGGCGGCTCTTCTGGGGTCCCGTGCGTCCAAGGGCAGTTCGATGAGGCGGTTGATGCAGACCGAAGCGCGAACGCGCAGCAAGAGTCACGGTGCCTCCAGCTCCTCGTCGTCCGCACGCCACCACTCCGCAGACACCCGCGCACTCTCCTCAGCCGATCTGGCCCACTCGCGTACCCAGCGGGAGGCATGAGTCCGAAACGCCCGCGCCACCGCCGCGTCTTGGTCGTAGTCGGCCGCGATGTCTCCGACACGGCCAGCATGGCTCCTCGCTCCCAGACGAAACTCGTAAAAGACCTCCTCGTCTTCCCCAAACCGATCCATGACGAACGCGGTGAGTTCCGGGACGGTGGGTACGCCATGCTGAAGGAACGGGGCAGGGAGCAACCGGGCGATCGCCCGCGCCCGTCGAGTCCGTTCCGGTCCACCCACTCCTGCACGACACGGATCGGCATTGCCCCGAGGACCAACGTGAGGTCGTGAGCCCGAACGCGCATCCCGCGGTGCGGGTCCAGCAGGACGTCCCCAAGTTCTGCCATCAGGGCTTCCGGGTGAAGCGGTGCGGCTGCTGCGAGGTAGCCCTCGGTCGCGTCCGAAAGGGCCACGGAGTTGTCGGAGCCCAGGGCGGCCACGGCGAGCCGGATAGCCTCGATAGGCTCAGTCCGGCCCAACTCGGTGAGCACCTCCCCCCAGGCGTACTCGTCTTGGCCCAGATCGGTCGCCAGGCTCGCCTTCAGAACGGAGCGGACGAGCGGCAAGAGCGGGTCGTCGAAGGCCGCCCCAGCACGCCGCTGGCGGTGGCAGGCATGCACCTGTGCCAACAGGACGTCCACCGCGCCGCGCGCGCCTTCTGCGTCCCCACCCCCGGCAGCCGCTAGCATCCGGGTTAGCACAGCGGTCAGTTCGTCCGTGCTGAGCGAGCGTGTCCCGATGAGTCGCCAGTACAGCCGAAGGTGGGTCGCGGGGAGCAGACCCGCATCCACCAAGGCGAGCGTACGGCCCAGTGGGTTGAGAAAAGTCGAGCCCCGTCGTCAACAACTCGAACGCAAGGTCTGGGTGAGTGGGGGTCAAGCGGTCGAGCAGATCGGAGACTCGACCCGCCACCGTCGGGCGGTTGTCGAGGAGCCCGATGACGTACCCCCGAAGGAAGGCCACGTCCGGCCTGCCCACGGCGGCGTCTGCGAGTTGGTCGAGAAGGTCGCCGTGCTCATCCAGTCGCCCCAAATGCATGCCAAGCGCGTGGGCGCTCCTTGCCTCACCCGAGTACAGCCAGGAGAGTTCCGAGGACAGGGTGTTGTTCCGCGGCGAAGAGTTCTCGGGCGAGGCTCGACAACTCGGCTTCTCCGTGATCCTCCAAGTACGAATGGAGGTCATAGTATGCCCGGCGGATCGTCGTCCGAAGCCGGTCGCGGAGGGCCGCAGGGAGAAGCCGCTGCCGCCACGCCCGGACGGCCGCCTCCGTCTCCGCCGAGGCGACGCGCCGCCCGGCCGGCAATAGACCTGCAGGAATCGCTCGAGCAACTCCAGGATCGCAACCCGCCGTGCCTCCCCGATCGGGCGGGACTCGACGATCACAACAAAGTCCTGCAGGTGGCGTCGAATCGGCCCTACTCCGTTCCGGATCGCAGTATCAACCACCCCGTCGGCGACCGCCGGGTTCGGGTGTCGGGCGAGGCGGGCGAGAAGATCGACGGTGGCCCGCCAAATCCCGCGGAGTTCGTCCCACGGCACTGGCGACCAGTCCGGCGGGGGGATGCGACCGGAGACGAGCGGTGGGGAGCCCATTCGGTGAGCGGGGCCGTCTGCGGTCAGCGGCCCCACCAGCCCGCGGAGACAGAGCCGGACGTCCACGTCGGTCAGCGCAGCACCGAAACGGCGTTCGAGTCCCGCCAGCCGCTCCGCGAATGAGATCGGGGTACCGGAGAGGCGGGGTCGGTAACTCTGGCACCAGATCGCGCTCGCGTTGTTCCCGCAGTCCTCCGTCTCGGTCAGCGCGAGCCGGTATAAGAATCCGCTCGGCGAACAGATAGAACTCCGGGAATCGGAGCAGCCACTCGGCCAGCCAGACCAGCCGCCGCCGAGCCGCCCACCGATCGCGGCAGGACCGGCGCAGGTCCGGGTGGCGGTCCAAGCCGGCGAGTTGGTTGGCAGCTGCCGACTCGATCAGATCGGAGAGGTATGGGAGGAGGGTTTCAGGTTCGACCTCGACCAGGCGAAAGAGCCGGTACATGGCGTCCGGGTCCGCTAGGGCGTCGGGGCCAGCCGCCGAACCCATGACTCATGGAAGGCGGTCACGAGCCTCCGAGCTTCGGCCGTCCCGGCGTCGCGGACCTGGCGGTACAGCGCGTCTTCGAGTTCGACCGGAAGCGCGCCGAAGAACGCCTCCGGATCGGCGCGGATCCACCGCTCCCACGCCGAGTGGAACGCGGCCTGCGCGACAACGCGCGGGGTCACATACAGATAGCGCGGGCCGACGGCGACGAACCCCGGAGCGTGCCGGATTCCGGCGGCGATTGTGACCACCCGCTCGGGAGTCAGCCCGGCCGCCGGGACCGCGGCACAGGGCGTGCAGTTCGACTGCATGGTCGCCGCGATACCCCACCCGGGCCATCAGAGAGACGAGTTCGACCACTGCCCGCTGTTCGTCCGTCAGCCGGGCGGCGAGGTACTGATCGCGGATGACCGGGACCAGCGCAACCATGTCGCCGCCCGCGGGCAGCAGGTGGATGTGCCGGCAGACGTCCACGGCCAACCGCACGAACCCGTCCGCCAGGCCGGCGATCGCCCAACGAGTCTCGTTAGGAACGGCCGGGAAGTTCGCGGCTAGGATTCGTTCTACATCCTGGCGGTCGAGTGGCCTCAGTCGTACCTCCCCCTCGGCGGCCGCTGCCTCTCGCCGTTCGTTATCAACGGCGATGACGCGGAGGCGGTGGACATCGGCAGCCAAGAGCTGGCAGAGCCTGGCGCGGGTCGCCACGTCCGTTCCGTCCAAGACGAACACAGCCCGCGAGGTTCGGTCGTTTACAAGGCGTTGGATGAGTTCGACGGCCGTTCGCTCGTCGTCCGTGGCGACAACGAGGGCGGCAATACCAGGCAGGGCCCGCACGGCCTCAAGGCACGCACCGGGTCTTCCCCACCCCGGCCTCGCCGCCGACCGTCAATACCGGGTCGCGGGCGGGTTGGGCGAGGTCGGCGAACCGGCGGATCGCCGCACTCGCCGCCTGCCGGATTTCGACCGGCACGAACGTCGGAGACTGGGCCGACGCCATCCGCTCCCAGGTCCTAAAGTCGTGGACCGCGGCCAGGTACGGCCGCAGTCGGATGACGACCCCTGGATGACGGGAACACCAGTCGGCGAGGATGTCGGCTGACACCACGATGGGGGCCGGCGCCTGCGGGTTGATCTTCCGGGCTTCGTCCAGCAGCCAGCCTTCCCACCGCTGCCGCTGTTGCGGGGTCAGGGAATCCGCGATGCACAGCCGGTATCCGTAGCCTTGCGCGAAGCAGCTGGCGTGCGTGAGGCTTCTCAATCTCGGTTCGGAGCAGCTGCCTCCTGTCCGCCGGACTGCCCACGGGCCGGCTTGATGTGGTCCGACGGACACGCCTTGAACTGCCAGCAGGTGGGGACTGCCAGGACCAAACTCGTCGTGGATCGCTGGCACGCCCCCGTCGATCGCGGCATCCACTCCGCCGTCCGGTGCCTGCGTCTTCACGTTGAGGCGCAGGGCTGTTGGCGGCATGTGGCCGGCGGTAGCTGCCCCGAGTAGCTCGTTCAGAAGGGTCGTGAACTCGATATCGCGGCCCTGAAGCCGACGGATCTCGTCACCCGTTACCGTCCAGGGGCTCACTGGTCGTTGCCTCTTGTCCGCGCAGGGATTGCGAACCGGTTCGCCGGAGTTGTCCGGGTCGTGCGTGCCCCGAGTGCTAACCTCCAAGATAGTTCGCAATCACCGACAACCGAAGGTCAGTTTGTCATGAAACCCAGCGCGGAGGAACCGACGGTCCCTAATGGATAACGGAGAGCCTTTTCGCTCTGTCGCCGCATCTTGCGCGCTTCGATCCGAAACACCAGCGCGTATCTGAACGGAACGGCAGCGGGCGCTGCGACCTCAGGAGTCGGGACCCGTTGGCGGCGCGTCGAACACCGGCACACCATCTATCCGGATCCCATTGGCCTCAACGTAGCAATCCACTGGATCGATGCGATCAAGCGAGAATGTTTCGCTGCTCACCGAGGCACCCGGCGACGCCGCCTCTCGCGCGAGCCACGCCGCACCGGCCTCGTCGCCATCGGTGCCGGTTCGATGCAGACCCTGCGAGTCCCACGCCTGGAGCCAATCGGCCGCGGGCATCATTCGCGCATCGCGCGCGCCTTCTTACCCGCCGGCCGATCCCAGCAGCGATGCAGCCATTCATGCACGTGCGGCCATCTAGCCAGGTCGAATGACAAAGCGCGATACATCGCCGACGCCACATTCAGATCGGCCACGGAGAACTCACTCCCAGCCAACCATTTCACCTTGCTCAGCGCGATCTCCAGCACATTGAGTGCCGTCGCGATCTCTTCCCATGTCGATTTGGCGAGCGCGGCGTTGCGCTGTGCCTCGGGTAGCGCGGACGCATTATTGGCATATACCGTCATTTGACGATCGAGCTTGTCAGTCTCCCATAAGCTCCACTGCCAGGCGAGTGCCTCGTTCTTCGCTCCGATCGGATTGAGCTTGCCGTGTTTCTTCGCGAGATAAAAGTTGATCGCCATCAACTCCGAGAGCACGAAACCGTCATCGTCGATCGTCGGCACCGCGCCGTTCGGGTTGAGTGCCAGGTATTCCGGCGTCCGGGTCTCCGGTGACCGGGGCGCGTAATCCAGGTGCTCGTATTCCAGCCCCAACTCCCCAACCATCCAGAAAGTGCGTAGAGCGCGTGACCGCGCGGCACCATAGATGCGAAGCATACATCCCCTCCAGAATTGTTGCTTACCGGCGAGATTGCCGTTGATCCAGCGAGGCTACACTATGCATGCATGGATGCAAAATCACCGATCAGAGTGGGCTCCGACGCCCATAAGGTGCTGTTCTGCCAGCAGTTTCTCGATACTCACGAGCTCTACGACCCGGCGACTTTGCCGTGGCCGGAGCTGGATGAAGCGCAACTCAAGCGGCTGCGCGGGGTGCCGTTCTGGCAGGAGGTCTATCACACCGAGCGCCGCGCCGGAGCGATCGTCGCCGCCTTCACGCCGACGGTCGCTGACCCCCTGGTGCGTGAGGCCGTCGCGTTGCAGGGCGTAGAGGAAACCCGTCACGCTCACCTCCTCCGCGTGATGATCGACCGCTACGGGATCGATGCGACGGAGCAGCCCTTGGAACAGCTTCCCGCGAACGTCGAGACGGCTTTCATCGATTTCGGCTTCGGCGAATGCATGGACAGTTTCCTGGGCTTCGGCGCCTTCAAGACCGCGCGGCAATCCGAGTTCCTCCCGGAGCAGATGTTCAAGATCTTCGATGTGCTGATGTACGAGGAAACCCGCCACATCGTGTTCTTCATCAACTACATGGCGTGGCGCGAGGTGCAGAGTGGCCGTGGCGCCGCGCCACTGCGGGCACTGACCTCGGCGTGGTACTATGCACGTGCCTTAAGGCGCCTGCTTGGCATGGTCCGGCGCGGACAGGACGTGAACGACGGGCGCGATTTCGCTGTCACCGAGGCCACCATGTTTCTGGAAGGATTTAGCTTTCGCCAATTCGTCGAGGACTGCTATCGTGAGAACGCGCGGCGCATGAGTGCTTTCGATCCAAACCTGCTACAGCCGCGCCTGCTGCCTGCGATCGCCGATAAAGCGGTGGCTGGCCTGCGGTTATGGGAACGCCGGCGCAAACTGATGCCAGCCCGAGAGGAGCCTTAGACATGTCCCAACGACCTGTCCTCGCCGTCACGATGGGCGACCCTGCTGGCATCGGCCCGGAAATCGCGGTGCGCGCGTTGCTGTCGCCGGAGGTGCGGGCGTGCTCGCGCAGCTTCCTGATCGGCGACGCACGCATGTTCGAGCAAGCCCTGTCTGTGTGCGGGGAGTACGCGACACTCAACAAAATTCCTGGTCCCGAAGCGATCGCCGATCGTGAGGGGTTCATTGACGTGATGCACCAGGACACAGCCGATCCCGCGGTGCTGAAGTTCGGCAAGGTGCAGGCTCTCGGTGGCGAGGCAGCCTATGCAGCGATCCGCACATCGATCGAGCTTGCGATGGCCGGACGGATCGAAGGTGTGGCGACGACACCGATCAACAAGGAATCGCTGAAGGCGGCGAAGATCCCGTTCATCGGCCACACCGAGATGTTCGCCGAGCACACCGGCGCCCGCGAAGAGATGACGATGTTCACGATCAGCGGCTTGAAGATCTTCTTCCTGACGCGGCACATGTCATTGGTCGATGCGTGCCGTTCGATCACGCGCGAGCGCACACTCTCGGGCATCGAGAAGGCCATGAAGGCGCTGCACCAACTCGGCATCGAGGCACCGCATCTGGCCGTGGCGGCGCTTAACCCGCACGGCGGCGAGGATGGGCTGTTCGGCCGCGAGGAGATGGACGCCATCAAGCCGGCGATCGAGGCTGCCCGTACGCGTGGCATGCACGTCAGTGGGCCGGTGCCGGCGGACAGCGTGTTCCACATGGCGCGCATCGGGCGCTACGACGCGGTGCTGTCGCTGTATCACGACCAGGGCCACATCGCCGCGAAGATGATGGACTTCGAGAAGACCGTCAGCGTCACGCTAGGGTTGCCGATCCTCCGCACCAGCGTTGATCATGGAACGGCGTTCGATATCGCCGGCACTGGCAAAGCGAGCGCGGTCAGCATGATCGAGGCAATCAAGGTCGCGGCGGAATACGTGGTGCGCGGAGTGCGCCTGGGCGACGAGGTGCCGCAAGCGGCGGAGTAAGTCTACCAAACGCGCTGGGCGCCAAGGCTATCGAAAGCCTCGTCTATGGACAGGATGGCATAATCGCCGATGATCGCCTGCACAGCCAGCAGACGATCGAACGGGTCCCTGTGAGGCAATGGCAGCGAGCCGGCACGAAGCGCGTGGTCGAGAGTTACATTCAGTATTGAGATACCGGCTTTTTCCGCTGTGGGGCCGATCGCTGCTGCAAGCTCATTCCCGCCAGGGAACAGACCCTTGGTGGCTTTGAAGCCCAGCTCGTATGCACTTACCGGACTGACAGCCACGTCATTGGCTAGATCTTCGATCCAAGCTGCACAGCGTGCCGGCAATTTGGCATCGTCCATCAGCCACCACAGTAGTGCATGAGTATCGAGCAATAGGCGCAAGCGTTAGCTCTCCCGCTCTCCCTGCTCCTCGGCTGTCCACGGTTCATAGAATGAATCTGGTACGGTGACCCGCCCCTTCCACGTGCCTCGTCCAGGCCGCGAGGTACGGGGTTCACTAGCATCCGTCCCGGTTGTTGGAGAGAGCTGGAGGGTTTTGTTTCCCACAGTTATAAAGACCTGCTCGCCCTGCAGCGCCTTACTAGCCAGGGCCGGAAGTTCTCGCTGGGCTTCGGGCAGTTCGAGGGTAATCATGCAGCAAAAATACGCGGTTCAACTGATCGAAGCAACTCGCCGTACCACGGGCGACGGAATGCTCTCGATCATCACGTTGATGCAGGCCGGTTTGCGGCTCGCCAGCGATCGCTCAATTGCGGCAGGCATTTCGTCGGCGCTCTGCACCAACTCGCCATGCCCACCCAACGCAGCGACGACCAGATCATATCGCGTCGGCAGCAGTTCGCAGCCGAACGTGCGATTAGGTCCATAGTCGCGAACCTGGAGATTGTACTCCGCGTTCCACCGCGCATCGGTCCCGACCACCGCAACGAACGGCAGGTCGCAGCGCACCGCGGTCTCGAACTCCGCCATATGGAAACCGAACGTGCCGTCGCCGAGCACGACAATCACCGGCGCCTTCGGCTCAACGACGCGCGCAGCACAGGCCATTGGCAGTGAGGAACCAATCGACCCACCCACGCCGTTTATCATGCGCCGTGGCACAACGGGCAGCACGCTCTGACCCCACTGCGCGAATTCACCACCATCGCAGATCAGCACCGCATCGGCCGGCACATGCGGCTTCAATGCGCGGAATACCTCGATTGGATGCAGCTTGCCCGGTGTCTTCGACGCGAGCGCCTCCCACGCTGCGGGCCGATTGGTGAGCAACGAACGCGCCTCGCCAAGCCATGCAGGATCACGTGGACGGGTATGGCGGATCAGTGCTTCACCGGCAGGGTGCGTGTCCGCTACGCAGGCGAACACGACGCGGTCGCCGCGCTCGCGAATGGCCCGATCCACCAACTCTGCTTCGGGATCGATGACGATCCAGCGACACGCGGCATCGATTGCCGGCGGCTCGCCAAACTTCAACGTGAAATCCAGTGCCTTCCCCAGCAGCACGATCAGATCCGCGCGACGGATCGCATCGGCGAACGCACCCAGGGTCGCATCGTTGAAACCACGCGGGCTTTCCATGATGGCCGTGGGGACATTCGTCGCCGCCTCGATGCGCGCGAGCAGATCGCGTCCCGTGCCGTTCGCCAGCGCGGGACCCGCAAGAATGAACGGCCGCTGTGCAGTGGCAATGTTCGCCATGATCGTTTCGGCCACGGCGTCGCCCAGCGGCACCGGTGCGGTGGCAAACGCGCTCAGCTCCGGCCGCACCACAGCGTCCGCGCTGATCGTTGCATCCAGGAGATCGGACGGCAAACTCAGATGCACCGGTCCAGGACGACCAGACCGGGCAACCCGGATGGCCTTCGCCACATCGGCCTCCAATGTCTCCGTCGCCGTTGCTGTCCATGACGCCTTCGCCATCGGCGCCGCAACCTCCGCCTGACGCAGTTCCTGAAATCCGCCGCGGCCGAGCTGGTGGGTCTCGGTGTGGCCCGAAAGGAGCACCAGCGGCAATTCCTGCCCCTTTGCGGTCATCAACGCAGCGGCCGCATTGGCATGGCCCGGACCGCCAGTAACCATCGCAATGCCAGGTTCACCCGTCAGGCGTCCCCACGCATCGGCCATGTGCACCGCCGCTGCTTCATGCCGCGTGTGCACAAGCCGATGCCGCGTATCGATGGCGGCATCGAACAGCGACATGATGTGATTGCCGGACAGCGTGAAGATCGTTGTGTGGCCTGCGAGTTGCAGCGTGCGCATGACGATGTCGGCGCCGCGGATCGAAGTGCTGCTCATGGCGATCGGTTCCCGTATTCAGGCTGCGTTCAGCCATCGGAACGCCGTGCGCAGCAGCATTGCTACGCCGGCGATCACCACGGCCGAACCCAGAAGGCGGCGAAGAAGAAGCTGCGGCAACGCATGCGCGATTGGCGTGCCAATCGCAATCCCGAGCGTCAGCGTCACCGCGAGACCGGTGGCGAGCCAGAAATCCAGTTCGCCGGCGAGCACATTGGCCACGCTGGCAACGCCGGCGATCGGCAATGCGATCGCCTGGCCGAGCCCGATCGCCGGCAGTACCGGCATGTCCAGCAGCAAGAGTATCGGCAGCATCACGAAAGCCCCGCCCGCGCCGGTCAGTGCGGACAGGAAGCCGGTGCCGCAGCCGATTGCCAGCAATACCGGTGCTGCTAGCCTGCGCGAAGCGACGGAGGTGCTGCGCGACGGCACCAGTGCATAGAGACCGCCCGCCATCAGCAGGACGCCGATAGCCGCCTCCAGCAGCAATGTGGGGGCGTGCTGAGCGGCATGCGCACCGAGATACGCGGTGGGCAGTGCGGCGAGACAGAGCAGCTTCGCCTCACGCCAGGGGATGGAACCGCGACGGCCGTACAGGGTGACCGCGACGATGCAACTGGGCAGATAGCTGAGCAGCGCCGCGGCGATCGCATGCTTCACATCGATGCCGAGCGTCATTGTGAGGAACGGCACCAGCAGCACGCCGCCAATACCGACGGCGCCGATGGCGATGCCGAGCACGATGCCGGTCGCGGCGATAGCTGCGATGAGTGTGATGGTCATGGGCGCAGTTGGCGTCCGCATTGTCCACCGCGCAATGCTCTGCCGGCAAACAGCCGCTCGGGCGCTGTATTTTACGGTGCGGCTCGACAGCCGCGTATGCGACGCCTCACGCTTTCCCGGTTCGGACTCCAACGTCCCCATTGGGCGCAGCCGACCCCATAAGGCAACACAGCGTATCCTTCAGCTTTGCGACCATATCGTGGGTCAGGACGAACGACAGCGCACCGCCCGTGCCAAAGGTGAATGAGAGGACGAAGTTGCCTTCGTCACCCTGTCGGACGAGGTTCCACCAGGTGGCCACGAACCTCGCGCTTCCATCAGGCCGAAGGATCCGTTCCCGGTCGCTCAGCGCGCGGGCCGCTCGATCGATAAGGCGTGGAACCTCCTCGCCCGGAACGCCGAGTGTCAGAAAGTCGCCAGATGGCTCCCGCAACGTGAGAGCCATGTAATGGCCGTCCTCCGTCACCGCTGAAATCGGCGACGCCTTCGATCATCGTCACAGGAACCTTCATCGGTGGTGTCCCTCAGAACATCAGGATCCGCAGCAGAACCGGCACAGTGAGTGTTGATACGAGTGTAGAGACGATCACCAGGCTCGCTACTTCCTCCGGCTGGTTGTTCCACTTCTGGGCAAAGAGATAGTTGTAGACAGCAACCGGCATGGCACATTGCATGATCAGCACGGATCGCGCGGTCGTATCGAGTTCAAACATCGAAGCGATCACCAGGCCGATACAGGCACCAGCGCCAATTCGCAAAGCGGACAGCGCCATCGCCTGGGAAACCGCCATCACCCGGAGCCGGGCAAGCGAGGCGCCAAGCATCAACAACATGAGTGGGATCGTCATGCCACCGATCAGCGAAATGGTGTTGGTGAACCAATGCGGCAACGCCACGTGCCAGACGGAGACGCCCACGCCGAGCAGGACGGCGTATATCAGCGGCAACCGTAGCATGCCGCGCCAATTTGCCGAGCCAGCGGCGATCGCCTGGCCCACGGTAAACTGGCCGATCATGCAGATGGCATAGAAGACGATCGCGTAGCCCAGCCCTGCATCCCCGAAGGCATAGGCGGCCAGCGGCAACCCCAGGTTTCCGTTATTCGGGAAGCTCAGCGAGGGGAGAAAGGTCCGCAGTCGAAGCCCGGCCATCGGCAGAACGATCGCGGCCACCAGAGCGAAACAGGCGATCGCCGTCGTCGAAGCGAGCGCGATCGTCGCGAACTGCGCCGGTGCGATGGTGGTCTTGGCAAAGGTGCCGAAGATCAGGCAGGGCGTTCCGATATCCACGACCAGCGGCGTGAACATCGCGTTCTCGAATGGCCGGCCCGAACGGACCCAGGCGAAGCCAAGTCCAGCAGTCGCCAAAACCGGAATAACGGCAGCCAGGATCGGTCCAAGCATGAGTGCTGCTCCAGATAGTGGTCGTATGGATGGGAAACGAAATACCCCCTTGCTGGAGCCGAGCATCAGTACGGCGATGGGTGCGTCGGAAACTATGATGTCGATCTGAACACACTTGGCACGTACGCCTTTCGGAGTATGTGACGCAGATCACGATGCTGCCTGATTTCATCGAATTTAACTTCGATGGATCGCAATCCGCCGGTCGCTCTTACCCGGCTGACAGGCCTTCGACTGTCATCCAAACTTCATGCTTTCATCGCGCGCGATGCATGCTCGCTGTTGGCACGGCACCACAAACGGGCCGGTGCCTGCGGGCACCGCGGCATCCTGTATCGGCGCCCACGAACTCATCGCAGCATTGTCGCCGAGCAAAGCGGCGACCCGCTCCCAGTGGTCGTGCCAGTCGAGTTCGATGTCCCACGCGGTTCGCTCCGCCATGGCGCGTGCGAAGTCTCGCGCCTGTACCGGGTCGCAACGCGCAAGCAGAAAGGCGACCCAGGTCGCGTCGGAATCAGTCTCAGTCGCTGGGCCCACGACCACCACAGCTTGTGGCGCTCGATGGCGATCCGTAGGCGCGGCCAAAAAGGAATGAATTCGACCTTCAGCGGAATCCGGATCCACTCGCATCGACTACCTCCATGAACCGAGGTGTAAGTCTTTCGTGGCTTTCCCGGACCGATCCCGGCTGGAGCGGGATTGGCCGCGTCGGTAACCGGACGTCGGGCAGTGGCGCCACGAATTTCATACAAATCGCGCCAAATTCCTGCAAAACGATTTGAAATCAATCGACTGTCCTGGGTCTGACGGCAGAACCCCCGGCGAAATCGTGACGCCATCAAAACCGTGGCGGCCGACGCGACCGCCGAACGATGAGATTTATGTGAACTACGACACAGCGACTAGCTGTTACAAGCTGTAGGTTGCGTTGACGTTCTCTATCGCGAACCGCCGTAGGCCGCGCGCGGCAGTCCTCGGGTCGTCCGACGCGATGCATCGCGCGCCTGTTCACGTCACGGCGGCGGATCCCAGCGATGGACGATATTTCACGGCCTCGAATGTATCGGTTCGACAGTTTTCTGTTGGATCGGCACAAACGTTCCCTGTCCCGGGTCGACGACGCCGGAAATGAAACCCCGATCCCGATCGGATCGCGTGCTTTCGACCTGCTCTGCCTGTTGGTGGAACAAGGTGGCACCCTGCTGTCCAAATCGGAAATCATGCAAGCCGTGTGGGGGAAAGTCCTGGTCGAGGACGCGAACCTGACCATGCAGATCTCCACGCTGCGGCGGATTCTGGATGCCGAACGATCGGACGGAAGTTGCATCCAGACGATACCGGGCCGCGGCTATCGCTTCCTGCCGCGGGTCGTACGGTCGCCGCTACCGTCCTCCGACGCTCTCGTCGTGCCCGTGCCAAAAACGAGTCTGGACGAACCGTCCGTCCCACCGGTAGGGAGCCCGCGGACGCGCATGCGCCTTTGGGCCGGCGTCGTTCTGGTCGCCGCCTTGGGCCTCGCGGCCGGCGGCTACGCCTGGTTTCGCATCACGACGACGCCGTTTGCTGATCGCCCCCTGCTATCGGTCGTCGTGCTGCCGTTCGAAAATATCGGCGGCGATCCGAAAGACGATCCGGTGGCGGAGGCGGTCACCGACGACCTCACGACGCATTTGTCGCACATCTCTGGAATGTTCGTCATCGCCCGCACGGCTGCCAGGACCTACGGAGGAAAATCCACCAGCCCGCGCGAGATCGGCGATGCGTTGCGCGTGCGGTATGTGCTGGAAGGCAGCGTCCAGGAGGCCGGCGGTGTTACACGGATCAACGTGGACTTGATCGAGACCGACACCGAGGCACATCTCTGGTCCAACCAGTTCGATCTGCCCCCACCGGGCGGCGGCATCGGGCCGGACGGTCTTGTCCGTCAGATCGGACAGGCCACGAACATCGCGCTGACCGACGTCGCGAGCGCCCGCGCCAAGCGAGAGCACCCCAACGACCCTGATGCCTTCGATCTGATCCTGCAGGCCCGCTCGCTGTGGTTTCACACGCCGGACACGCGCAGCGTCGAGCAACGGCAAAAGCTATTCGAACGGGCCGTGACCCTGGATCCCCGCTCCATTGATGCGCTGCTGGGATTGGCGTTCTCCTTGATGGAGACGGGGCACAAAGGGCCGGAACTGGATCGGGCCGAGGAGATGATCGACCGCGCGCGGCAAATAGAACCGAACGACCAAAGCGTGTTGACGGCCAATGCGCATCTGCTTCTCGCCAGAGGCCATTGCGGCGACGCCCTGGTCGCTTTCCAATACCTCCGGGAGCAATTTCCTCACGCTCCGCCCTGGACATTCGCACCAGCCGGCTACTGCCTGAACTTGCTTGGCCGGGCGGAAGAGGCGGTTGCGGCGCTTGAGCAGAACATTCGCGCCGATCCGCATGCCCCCTATATGGCGGACCGGTATGCGCTGCTTGGATTCGCGACTCTGCTGCTGGGTCGTGATGAAGAGGCGATCGCCTGGGACCAGCGCGCGCTGGCGGCGAACCCCAACAACCGTCCGGTCTGGCGCGCCGAACACATGCTGCACGAAGCCGCCGCCAATGCACGCCTTGGGCACCTCGAGGAAGCACATCGTTTCGTAGACCAGGCAGACCAGGTTTGGCCCTGGTACACGGTGCGCAGCCACGCCCCGGGAAACATGACGAGCCCGATCTACGCGGCCCAAATGGAACGCTATCGCGAGGCGCTTCGTCTCGCCGGCCTGCGCGACCACGCCGACGAAGGCGCCGATTTCGGTACGAAATCGGACGACCGATTGCACGAGGACGACGATCTCGCCGGACCGACTCCAACCGCCGCACCGGGTGCCGCGACGATCCGCACGGAGGGCCTCGCGCGCCTGCTGGCGGGTCGCACGCCGATCATCGTCGATACGATGGAATCGTTTTCAGGGCGGTCATTGCCCGGCGCTGTTGGCCTCGCGGAATCCGGTTGGGGCACCAGCGTCGCAGATCCGATGCAGGATCGTCTTCGCCGGGAGATGGCGGAACTGACCGGCGACGATCGCACGCGCGTCATCGTGGTCGTAGGCTGGAGTTCGGAACGCTTCGGCGGCCGCAATCTGGCGCTACGGCTCGTGGCGCTCGGTTACACCCAGGTCTACTGGTACCGCGGCGGCAGAGAGGCATGGGAGGTTGCGGGCCTCCCCGAAGCGCCGATGGTGCCAACAGTCTGGTAGTTGGGGCGCGGGACAACGCCCCGAATGTTGATCCGTTCGTCCGGCGAGACCGGCCAGATGCAGACGAATAAGATGGGCTAGATCGCCCTACCTTATCCGTTGCGCCGCCTCCTCAAGCCGCGCGATGTCGGCCTGGATGGCGGCGAGGCGTTCGCGGTTCTCCTCCACCACCTCCTCGGGCGCGCGCCGCACGAAGTCGGCGTTGTCCAGCTTCTGCGCGATCTTGCGTGCCTCAGCCAAGCGTCTTGTCGCGCTCCTTACCGAGCCGCGCACGCTCCGCGGCAACGTCGATGACATCGGCCAGCGGCAACACAACCGTCGCCTCATCGAGCACAAGTTGCGCGGAACCCTTCGGCATTTCGCCCGTCAGCGCCTGCAATTCGGACGCCCGTGCGAGCCGCCGGATCGCATCTATCCAACGCTGGCCACGCGCGAGCGTCTCCGGGGCGGCATCGCGCAGCAAAATCGGTGTCAGCGTACCGGGCGGCACATTCATTTCGGTCCGCACGGAGCGCACATCAGAGATCAGCCGCACCACCCAATCCAGTTCGTCCCCCGCCATTGCTGCATCAGGCGCAACAACGGGCTCGGGCCAGGATGCGCGGATCAGGCTGTAGGGCTCGCCATAGCCGAAGCGGTCCCACAACTCCTCGGTGACGAACGGCATCGCGGGATGCAGCAGGCGCAGGATGTGCCCAGAACATATGCCGCAGTCTGGCGCACTTCGGTTCCGTCTGTCAGCACGGGCTTGGCAAATTCCACGAACCAGTCACAGAACGTGTCCCAGGTGAAGCGCCAACACGCCGACGCATATTCGTCGAAGCGATATGCCTCCAACGCTGCACTGGCTTCCGCAATAGCGCGGTTCAACGCATCCAGGATCCAGCGTGTCAGGGGCAGTGTCGCCTGCGACGGATCGAACGACGCATCGGGCGCAATCCCGTTCATCTCGCAGAACCGCGCCGCGTTCCACAGTTTGGTCACGAAGCGGCGGTAGCTTTCCACGCGCGCCGCTCCCAGTTTCACGTCACGTCCCGGACCGGTCAACGCGCAGATCGTGAAGCGCAGCGCATCCGCACCATAGCGATCGATCAGCTCCAGCGGATCGATGATGTTGCCCTTGGACTTCGACATCTTCTGGCCGCGCTCGTCGCGCACCAGACCGTGTATATACACGGTGCGGAACGGCACATCACCCATGAAGTGGATGCCCTGCATCATCATGCGGGCGACCCAGAAGAAGATGATGTCGAAGCCGGTGACCAGCACGTCGCCCGGATAATAACGCGCCAGCTCCTTGGTCTGGTCCGGCCATCCAAGCGTGGAGAACGGCCACAGACCCGAACTGAACCAGGTATCCAACACGTCCTCATCCTGGGTCAGTGGTTCATCACGGCCATACTTCGTGCGTGCTTCTGCTTTCGCCTCCTCTTCGTTGTACGCGACGAACACTGAACCATCCGGTCCGTACCATGCCGGGATCCGATGTCCCCACCAGAGCTGCCGGGAGATGCACCACGGCTGGATGTCGCGCATCCAGGCAAAGAACGTGTTTTCCCACTGCTTCGGCACAAAGACGGTTTTGCCACTCTCCACCGCCTCGATCGCCGGTTTCGCAAGAACCTCCGCGTTGGCGTACCACTGCGTCGTCAGCATCGGCTCGATCGGCACACCGCCGCGATCGCCGTGCGGCACCTGGTGTGTATACGGCTCGGCCTTCTCCAGCAGCCCCAGCCGCTCCAGCTCCGCCACGATCGCCTTGCGTGCCGTGATGCGATCCTGACCATCCAAGGACGCGGACAAACGTCGGCGTCCGGCGCCAATACATCCTCGATCTCCGCCAGCGTCACGCGCGCTTGCCGATCAAGGATGGACGGCATGGGCAATCCGTGTCGCTGCCCCACGGCAAAGTCATTGAAATCGTGCGCAGGCGTGATCTTCACCGCGCCGGTACCCTTTCCCGGGTCGGAGTATTCGTCGGCGATGATCGGAATGCACCGCCCGACCAACGGCAGGATGGCGAACTTGCCGACAAGGTCGCGATAGCGGACATCCTCCGGATGCACCGCCACCGCGGTATCGCCCAGCATCGTCTCCGGGCGGGTCGTTGCAACCGTAATAAATCGATCCGTCCCCTCGATCGGATACCGGATATGCCACAGCGATCCTTTTACCTCGAGGTTCTCCACTTCGAGATCTGAAATCGCCGTCTGCAGCTTCGGGTCCCAGTTCACCAGCCGCCGATCACGATAGATCAGCCCTTCGCGGTAGAGATCGACGAACACTTTCCGCACCGCGCGCGACAACCCATCATCCATCGTGAAGCGCTCGCGCGGCCAATCGAGCGATGCGCCCAATCGCCGCAACTGCCGCGTGATCGTGCCGCCTGACTCCGCCTTCCACTGCCAGACGCGCTCGATGAATTTGTCGCGGCCCAGTTCGCGCCGATCGATGCCCTGCTCCGCAAGTAGCCGCTCGACCACCATCTGCGTGGCAATGCCGGCGTGATCGGTGCCCGGCTGCCACAGCACGTCGCGCCCCTTCATGCGATGCCAGCGGATCAGCGTGTCCTGGACGGTGAACGTCAGCGCGTGGCCCATATGCAGGCTGCCGGTGACGTTCGGCGGCGGAATCATGATCGTGTAGGGTGCCGCATTGGAGTTCGGGTCGCAGGCGAATGCCCCGCCTCGCTCCCAGCCCTCATACAGGCGGGTCTCGATCTCGGCGGGATTGTAAGTCTTGTCCAGCATCTCGCTCTCCTGCGGCCTCACGCGGATGCCGCAGGAGGCCAGCAATGACAATAGGCCTTAGGGTACGGCGCGGCCTACGACGCGCTCGATCTCGGCACGCACCAGCCGCTCGACCAGGAGAGGCAGGTGCGCATCCAGCCATTCTTTCAGCAGCGGCCGGATCTCCTCACGAACGAGGTCTTCGATCGTGGGCCCGCTGGTGTGCACTTGGGTATACCGCTCGTGCGCCAAGGTCCGTACCAGGCTGTCGACGGATGAAGCCGCGGCCGCCGCTGCCTCGGGCGCGACCAGGGCCGAAATGGCCAATGCTGGCGGTTCCGCTATCGGCGGCTCTGGCGGGGCCGGCGTGGGCATTGGTTCGGACACTGCCGCCTCCTTGGCCATTGGCACCGGTTCCTGGACCATCATCGACGGATCGAGCACCAGCACACCATCGTCTGCTGCAGCCGCGGGCTGCGGTGGCTGCGGTGTCAGCGAGCCAGCTCCCGCGGGAGCCTCATCCTCACTCAGGATGCGCCGAATCGACGCAAGGATATCCTCCATGGACGGATCACTGCCGCTCGTTGGCCCCGCATTATTCGGTCCTTGGGGTGGCTGTGATCCGCTCATGGTTCCACGCGCCCTGTCAGCGGTTAGGTTGGTCCGTGGCGGCAGTCCCCAAGACCCCACCACTTGTTCTTCACCGCGTTGTAATAGGCAGTTTCGTCATACAGTGGCACCGGCAGGTGGAGGTCGCGCGCAGTCAGTCGCCCAAGGGCCGAGGCGACCTGGTAGGACGCCGTGACGACCTGCGACAGGTTCTGCACCAGCGTCGTCTGCGAATTCAGCAGCGCCTGCTGCGCGTTCAGCACGTCCAGGGTCGTGCGGCTGCCCACGATGGCCTCGCGCTCCACGCCTTCCAGCGCGACCGCGTTGGCGCGGACAGCCTCACGCGTACTGTCAGCAGAAGCCTTTGCGGCGACCAGCGTCTCCCACGCCTGAACAGCGTTCTGCACGGCAGTCCGCCGCGCATCATCCACCAAGCGACTGGTCTGCTGTTCGGACTGCTTGGCCTGGCGAACGGCGGAGTATTCCGAGCCACCTTGGTAGATCGGCACCGAAAGCTGTACGACGGCCTGGTAGCCGTTCACCTGCGCACTGCGCGCCCCGGAATTATTCGACTGGAATACCTGTCCCTGGAAGCTCACCTGCGGCAAGAGTTGGGCGAATGCCACGTCGACTGCATCCTTGGCGGACGCATCATTGAACAGCGCCGCGATCACCACAGGGTTGTTGTTGGAGGCCATCGCCGTTGCGTCTTGCTCGGTCTTGACTGGCAGAGCCAGGGGCTGCGGCGCGACCAGATCACCAGGCGGCAGGAAGCCTATGACCTGCTGGAACGTGCCGCGTGCGGTCTGGAGGTTACCTTCCGCGGTTTGTCGCTGGGCCGTAGCACCCGCCAATGCGGCCTCCGCCTGCGCCACGTCGGTGCGCGTGATCTCACCGACGCGGAAGCGGTCGTCGGTTGCCTGCAACTGTTTCGCCAGCACCTGTTCGTTGTTGATCGCGAGGGCAAGGAGCTGCTGCGCTTCGACAACGCCAAGCGTTCCTGTCCCATTGCCGACATAGGCCGTCACGGTGTTCAGGAAGCTGGTCTGCTCCTGAGCAATCAGGTTGGCTCGCTCAGCCATCACCTGGTTCTTGGAGCGATTGATGTTCCCCTGAACCTTGCCACCGGTATAGAGCGGCTGGCTCAGTGTCGCCTGTGCCGTGGCAATCACGCGGTCGGTCTGAGCGTTCAGGAACTGGCCCGATACGCCAGAATAGGCGCGACTAAACCCATCACCATAGCCGGCCGTACCTGCCATCACGACCGTTGGGCGCCAGCCGGCCAGCGCCTGCGGCACGTTCTCGTCGGTGGCCCGCAGCTTTGCCCGCTCCGCCAGCAGCGCTGGCTGCGTTGCATAGGTGGCCGCCAGCGCCTCGGCCAGCGTGTGAGGAGTGCTATTCTGCCCCGCCACACTGACTGCCGCGGCTCCCGGAGGCGCCGCCGCCTTTGTCGGCCCCTGGCCGAAGGCTGGTGCAGCAGCCAGCGTCGCACCAAAAACCAGCAACCAACTGTAACGCAGCGTCATATCCGCTCCTTCGTTCCTGAAATGCGGAGCCGGTCGACCATTTGCCACACCGGGCAACCCAACGCCAAGTGGCAGAATATCAGAAGACGAACCCCGGAGTCTTAATCAGCTCAGGTATCAGCGGGGTGGCGCAATCGAACATGGGTTGTGCTCGCAACCCCGCCGGCGTGACCTCCGCCAAAACGGCTTGACCGCAGCCATTCTCGCCGGTGCAGACCGCGACCAGCCGCCCGGTTTCCCGATGAAGCTGCTCACCAATCTCGGCCGGGATCGTCTGTACGGCCCCCTCGATCAGGATCACGTCATATGGTGCCCCCGGTGGCCAGCCAGCCGCCAGGGGCCCGGATACCAGGCTGACGGACGGAGCAAACTCAGCGAGCGTCTCGCGCGCGATCGCGAGCAAAGGCGGAGCTTCTTCCAGCGCTGTGACCCTGGCGCCACACGAGGCGAGCACCGCCGCCCCGTAACCTGTGCCGGCTGCGACCACCAGGACGCGCTCGCCGGCATCTGCTGCGGTCAGTTGCAACAGCCGCGCGATCACCATCGGCTCGAGCAGTGTTCTGCCTCCGCCCAACGGCACATCCTCGTCAGCATAGGCGAGAGATGCTCGTTCGGATGGGACGAACCGCTCGCGCGGAAGCTGCCGCATGGCCGCTATGATCCGCGGGTCGGTCACCTTGTTGGGGCGGACCTGGCTGTCCACCATGCGGTTCCGGGTTTCGGTAAAGTCCATGGCGGGCTCGTCGCTCGATTGGTTCGCTCGCTTATAGAGGTGCACCAGCCCTGGCGCCAATGCGGCTCTCAGACACCCGCGCTGTGCTCGTCCCGCGCGGCTGTCCACACTTCACGCGCGGCATCCGAGCTCATTGCGGCGATGGCGAGGCCAACCAGCAAATCTGGCCAAGCCGAGTGCCAGAGAAAGGCCGTCACCAGCCCTGCCGCGATGATTGCCACATTGGCCAGCATGTCATTGCGTGCCGAAAGGAACGCCGCCCGTGTCAGACTGCCGCCGTGCTGCCGGATGCGGGCCAGCATCAGGGCGCAACTCGTGTTTACGGCCAGCGCGCCAAGGCCTGCGAGCGTCAGCGGCACAGGCGCAGGCACCGCCGCGTGAGTGAACTTGCTCCAGGCAGTCACCAGCGTCGCCAACCCGGGGATCAGCAGGACGCCCGCCAGCAGCATGCCGAGTCGTGCCCGGGCCCGCGCCGACCAGCCCAGCGCAACAACGATCAGCAGGTTGACCGACGCATCCTCCAGAAAGTCGATGCTGTCAGCAAACAGCGACACCGAGCCGATGGCGAGTGCCACGGCGAACTCAATGCCAAAATAGCCGAAATTCAGCAGCGCAACGCGGCGGACGGTTTGCGAGATACGTTCGGAACTTTGGAGGGACATGGGCGCGTCCGTTCACTCGAGAAGGGTGCCGTACCAGACGCATTCGTCCTGGGCCATCGCCTGGCGGCCTTGACCGGGCGGCCCGTCACACCCGATATACGCCGCCTCTTGCGCCCGGTCCGGTGGCAGAGTGGTGATGCAGCGGACTGCAAATCCGCGAATGTGGGTTCGATTCCCGCCCGGACCTCCAGCGACTCCATGAAATCGTTGATATTCCTATGGTTTCTGGTCACTTTTGGCTTGTTGGCTCCCGCTAGGACCCGTCGACGCCCCCATCTGTTCCAGCGCGGGCGCAAGTTCCTCTACCGCCGACGCGTTCCCCTTTGGCTCCAGCCGATCATCGGGATTGCCACATAGTGGAAGAATTACGGGACGGACGAAGCGCATGCGAGGCGGCAAGCTGGTGCGCTCGACCGACGGTATGAGCGCCTCTGCACGCCCGCCATACGACGGCTTGTCCGGCAGGAAGGCGGACCCGCCACGGTTCGCGAGGCGTTGCACGCACTGACGATGGAACAAGAGTTCTTGAACGAGGTGCAGTCCATCCCCGACTCGAAAGCAGGCGCCGCCGACAGACGCGGGAACATGCTCGCGAAGCGCTGCGCGATGATGGATGATTGGACGACATTCTGCATGTCGAAGGTAAGCCAGGACGACGCGATACCAGCTCACGCGTAATCCAAAATTACCACGCCATTTCTTTCTAACATCCATGTAAGCGCAGGTTCGCATTGGCCTCAATCCAAAACCACGGACACTCGCGCAACATCGTCGCCTTTAAGCAACATACCCTGCCGATCAAGCTCGTTGATGAACGCTGCATAGAAGTTAGCACTCGCCAGTGCGGCAGCGCCGCCCTGCGCGGTCATCGTATTGGTCAACGGTGTCGCCAGCGCGCTTAACCCACCACCAGTCTGTTGCAGAACGTTGCCTTGCACTACCCCCGCAGCCGGGCGCTGCGGCGGATCGACGACTTTTACAAAACTCCCAAGCTGGGCGTTCTTTATGCTCGGTCCGTTGTAGCCGACTATTTCCAAGCCCCCTTGTCCGTGATGGCGCAATTTCTCAGCGACAATTTCTACAGTTGACGTGCCCGGCTTGTTCCCAACTTGCGCGCCGGCCCAGCACGAGGTGATGATCAGTTTAGTCAGTTTCTTCTTGAGGTTCGCCGCGAGGAAATCGCCGATTGTAGCGGCTGGGACGTCCTGGATTTGGCCGATCTGGCCATGGCCTATCAGCGCGATCCGTGTTTCGTTGCTGAGATCGAGCTGCGGCGAATATGCTTCAACGCGCGTATCAGGCACGCTCGCGCCAAAGTTTATCTTTGCTTGAGCAAATGCGATGCTGGTCAGAACGACGAAATCATACTCCCCCAGCTTGTTCGCGAAGATGATAACCATTGTTCCCTCCGCCATATTGCGGGCCGACATTATCCCCGATCAGTTTGGTGGAGAAGCTGGCGAGACCCAACCTCGCGCCGACGCAATCCGCGATGGTGGTCCGCCACCCTCTGAACTCCAGCGCGACGTTGTGCTACCGTGACGGCATGAGCAAGCTACTCTGCGTAGACCTGAGCATACCGAACGCGAAGGCGTTCTGGTCCATCGTTGTGTCGCCAAGCGTTGAGGCATTCCGTGCCAATGCGACCACCTACACTGCACTGATGGCTGCTTGGTCCCTGTGGCACATGCTTGAGTGGCACTGGTATGATTCGCACCCTGACGAGGACTACAGGACGTCACCCGCCCACAAAGCCTTCGACGCTATACACACCGCGGATTGCCCTGACTTGCGGCTACTTCGGGACGTTGCCGAAGCGTCACAGCATCGCGTGTTGGGTCGCAAGAGCGTTACAGTCGAGAGATTAACCCCCTCGCGGGGCCACGGTGTAAATGCGGTCGTAGCCTACGGAAGCGGCGTCCTCCCGTTCTACCTCTACTGCGACGATGGAACATCACACTGGATTGGTGATGTCATCGATCGCGCTACGACCTTTTGGGAAACACGCGTTCCGCGATCCCCGAAGACTGCGGAACCGCCGTGATCTGAGACTCCAACAGCGCCCGCACCACGCCATCGTCGCTCTTCCCCTGGTAGCTCGGGTCTTTCCCGACCAGCGGCAGAAGCCGGACGATGGTGTAAGGTCCCTCAGGTATGCCCGGCGCGTGGGCTACAACTGTCTGACCCAGCTTGAAGCGATGGTGTGGCATGTCGCTGTCAGTGCTTCCACCACGTCACCACGACGGCGAGCGCCGCCATTGCGACGGCGACGAACAGTGCCTTTATCTGGCGTTTGCCCCGTGGAACCATGTTCGATGCCCCACCGGATGGTCAGACATCCTGGAGGTTTTGGCAATCGCCGTCGGCTCCAGGGCGAGGCGCTACCTTCTGCACCTCGCGCCTTCACGTGGCGGCACGTGCCGCCGATCACTCGATCAGGTCCGCCTCGCTAAGTTCGTCGGCACACAACATCTCAGTCACGGCACGCGCAACGCCATCCACGGTGACCGGCAATTGCAGAAAGACTGCAACACCCTCAGCGAAATCGGCTGTGCCGGCGGTGCCAACGAAAATCACCTTGATGCCGGGTCGTTTATGTCGAGCCATCAGTGCCAGCGAAATCCCGTTGGGCTTACCCGGCCCATATTCTTCGCAGGTGACCAGCACTTCGATCTTGCGGGCGCCCTCCAGCGCGTCCAAGGCGGCATATGGGTCTGACAGCGGCGCCGTATCGTAGCCGGCTTCGTTCAGCAACTTCGCAGCCTTCTCGGCGAACCCCGGTTCATCAAGAACCAGAACGACACGGGCAGGCATTGCAACCTCCCTATGTTCTACCGTTACCCAGCCCCATAGCGTGCCAGCCGATCCCGTAACGATAAACGGGGCAACAGCTTCCGGAGACTTCACATTTTTCTGATTCGGCCTGAATCCGAACATCCTCAACGGCAACCGCACCAGCGCCACGTCACCCAACCCGCGTGCCACCAGCGCCATCAGATCGAGCGGGACGACACGATGGCATCGGCACGGGGCCGTTGACCGGCTGCGATCTATTCACGAATCGATAACGGAGACGGGGCAGATCGGGGGCATGGGTCCTAGACCGCATCCGTCCGAACTCACACCTCCGCAGCTTCTCGCGCGCGCAGCAGACTATCGGAGATTGGCAACAGCGGCGCCGACCCCCAACACCCGGGAAGTCCTGCTGCGGATGGCAGAGCGGTTGGAGGAGATGGCCATGGGGCGCCCGTGCAATGACAATGGCCCGATGCGGTCAGGCGCCTAGCAATCCGCTACACATCTGCGACACCAAATCGGAGAAAAGGCGGCTTAGAAGGCCGATATCAGGAATGTGGGTTCAATTCCTGCCCGGACCTCCGCGTTTTTCAATGGGTTATGTTTCCAACCAGAATGTTGCCCCGGAGCGGCGGACCCACAGCGGACCTTGCGTCAACGGTCTTTGGGCTTCAGCGCGTTTCGAACGGGGCCAAGATCCTTCACGAGTTGCGACGGCCCTGGCGACAAAGCTTCGAGAACATCGGCAATGCGCCCGAGGTGTTGCTCGATACGCTGGAGCAACGCGAGATACCGGTCATCCCCGGATCCTTCCCCGGATCCTTCGGCGGCCAACCCGGACGGAGTCTGAGGCTCTGTAGGCATGGCCGTCACGTTAACGGCCCCCGTGGCCCGGCAGCAACCGCCTCAACGCAGATTGGCGGCGAACCTTTCATCGCCCGTTGCTTCAGCGAGCAAGAAACGGGCGTAGCGTCCGTATATGGCGCCCTGCTGTCCGGTCGATCCGTACACCAACAGGTGCGAGGGGCCAGCCGCGCTGGGTGCTGCTGCTCAAGCCGGAGGCGCCGGAGTCCCGTTCGCAAGCGGGCCGGCTGTCCTCGAACAGCCACTTAATCGCGTCAGCCAGTGCGTTCATGATCTGATCGTCGGATGCGCCGTGCGCGCGCGCTTCGGTCACTGCGGCCATGATAAACTCGGCAAGCTCGCTCTCGGCCGGCACATCGATCATCGTCATGCAATAATCCTTCAACGCATGATAGTGACGCAGTCGCTTGATAAGTCAGGCTCCTTGAAGCTTGGTTGTCTTGGGGCAACGAGTCGGTCAAGTACCCCCCGGTTGCCATTCCATCGACGAACGGCGCCCGAAGGCGCTGGTTTACCGGCCAGCACTTAACAAACGGTTCAGGGCGCGGTGGATGCGGTTGCTGTGCCCTGTAAGGCCAATCGCCGAACTGCAAAACCGCGAATGTGGGTTCGATTCCCGCCCGGACCTCCAGCCGCGCGCCCAGTCGTGACTGGACGCGCCACGTGACGATGTGCATTTCTGCCGCCTCGCCCGAGGCGCGCTCATGACACCCACGACGCATGGTGATCCCTTCGAGCCTCCTGTCGAGCAGGTGGCCCGAACACTATTGGAATTCGCCCGCCAGGAACCATCGCTGGTCGGCCGTTCCCACGCGCTGGCCCGCGGGGTTCCAGCCAAGGCGCCAGCTTTCGATCTGGCAGCCTTTGGCAGCTTCACCCAAATCGATGTCGCCCAGCAGGTGGAGCATCTCACTGCGATCGCGATCGCAGCCTCACAGCAGGCCGAGGACGCCTTTCAACAGGCACGCGAGACAGTGCGGGTGGCGCGGCGGAATGGGATGATGTTCGGGCTGCTCGGGGCGCTGGGCGTCCTCACCGGTGTCGCCGCCATTGCCGACATTCACCTTTTTGCACCAGGCGTCCCAGCACCGATCGTCTCAACACCAACCGTCCAGACGACTGTCGCGCAGGCTGACCCCGCGCCAGCCGTTGGCCCCGCCAGCTCGGACGAAGCGCCGCCGCAGCCCGCCACCTACGTGCCCCCGCTGCCCGTGCCGCCAGCCCCGACACCTGCCCAGCCGGAGCATTTCACCCCACCGGCCTACCACCCACCACCGACGTTTGTTGCGCCGTGGCCAAGCGAGTCTGTTGCGGTCAGGCGCGAGCCGGTCGCCGTGCGCCGCCAACCCGTTGTTCCGCAATTCGTCGTCGCGTTGCAGCGTGGCATAAACTCTCTGCTCGCAGTGCCAAGGAATTTTTGAGCAATATGCCATGAGCGAGACCCCGCTGCATGACTGGCTGCGGCCGCGTCTGACCGAGTTGATCCGTCAAGCCGTGCGTGCCGGATTTCCGCGCGATACCGTGATCGCGGTGATCACCGATCTGATCACCGCCCCGCCGTTCAGTCAGGAACCGCGCACAGAGTAAAGCGAACGGGTGGCAAGTGCCTTCCGACACTGGCCACCGCCAAAAAAGCTTCCGCTAGAGCACTTTCAGGCAGCCCAGAATTGATGGGTTTCGCTGCGCTCAACCGCATCCTACCGTGCTACGTCATTCGTAGGATGGGTTGAGCGGCAAGCGAAACCCATCACGGCTCCAGTCACGTTGAAAGTACTCTAACGCCCAATCACGACCGCACCCGTGCCCTCATCGGCACGATGCTCCTGTCGATTTGCGGCATGCCAATCCTGCCGTGCGCCGGCCTGCGCTTGCGCTGCCGCACCATAGTTCCCCATCGCGGCATCCGTCCGCGCCTGTTCGTGTTCCGCATGCGCAGCCGAACGATCCTGGTCTGCCTGCTCCTGGTGGCGCGCTGAATCGCCATTCGGGGTTTGAATAATCACTTGGCCCATCGCTGGTGCAGCCAACAGAGATGCGGCAACAGCGATCGCATATGTCATTCGCATAATTCTGCCTCCTGTGCAGTCCTGTCGTTTCGGGCAACGCGGCGTGCATGGACGGGGTTTCATCCGTAACGCAGCTGTCAGGACGGAATGAACCTGCGGATGCTGTTGACCTTTGGCCGCTGCCGTCCTACGTCCTAATTGCGAATGCCTCGCAATTAGGAGCATCGATGCT
This sequence comes from uncultured Alphaproteobacteria bacterium, assembly GCA_963733475.1. Classification (GTDB taxonomy): domain Bacteria; phylum Pseudomonadota; class Alphaproteobacteria; order Acetobacterales; family Acetobacteraceae; genus JAMXLO01. The sequence continues at coordinate 125,988 of CAVTEC010000006.1, forward strand.
CGCCAGCCTGGTCATTGTGTTTCGGGAAGTCATCGAGGCAGGGCTGATCGTCGGTATCGTCCTGGCAGCGACGCGCGGCGTCCCCAGGCGGGGCCTGTGGGTTGCCTTCGGCGTCCTGGGCGGAACTCTTGGCGCCTGTCTGGTCGCAGCTTTCGCGGGTGAGCTGGGCGCGTTGTTCAACGGCTCCGGTCAGGAGCTGTTCAATGCGGCCATCCTGCTGGTCGCCGTTGGTATGCTCACCTGGCACAACGCCTGGATGGCGAGCCATGGCCGGGAATTGGCCCGCGAGGTCAGGGCTATCGGCAGCGCTGTGGCCGCCGGTGATCGGCCGCTCACGGCCCTGGCAGTCGTTGTGGGAGTTGCGGTCCTTCGCGAAGGCTCTGAAATCGTGCTGTTCCTCTACGGCATCTTTGCCGCAGGCGGCACCTCGGTGGGCGAGATGGTCGTCGGCGGCGCAGGCGGGATCGTGCTGGGCGCGGCGCTTTCCGCGCTGCTCTATCTGGGCTTGCTGGCTGTGCCGGCACATCGCCTGTTCGCCGTCACCACCGGGCTGATCACGTTGCTGGCCGCTGGCCTCGCCTCACAGGCGGTCTTTTTCCTCCAGCAGGCCAACTACTTCCAGGGCCTAGCGACGCCGCTGTGGGATACGTCGTGGCTGCTGAGTGACGACAGCATGCCAGGCCGGCTGTTCCACACCTTGGTCGGCTACACAGCGACGCCGAATGGCGCGCAGTTGCTCGCCTATGGACTGGTCATCGCTTTCATGCTCGCCTTGATGCGCGTCGCGCGCGGCAGGGCCACGCCATCCCGTCAGCCGGTGCGCTCGTCACCCTGACGGAAGGGGATCATGCCAGCAGCCCGTGCCGCGGTCCTGCGGCAGACCGGAACGCCAATGACGATCGAGACGGTCGAGGTGGGACCTGTCGCGCCCGGCGACGTGCTGGTGCGCATTCGTGCCGCCGGCCTGTGCCACACGGATCTCGAGGCGATTGAAGGGTCACTGGCCGTCAAACTTCCTGCCGTGCTCGGCCACGAGGCAGCAGGCGAGATCACTGAGCTGGGCGAAGATGTCAGCGATCTGGCCATCGGCGATCGCGTCGTGCTGTCGTGGAACCCACATTGCGGCCGCTGCTTCTATTGCGAGCGCGCGCAGCCGATCCTGTGCTCGACCTTCCTGGCCAACGGACCAAAGGCCTTCCACTTCGACGGCCGGCCACGTCTGTCATGCGAAGGCGTGCCGATGCATCAGCTCATGTATTTGGGGGGCTTCTCCGAATATTGCGTCGTGCCGGCGCAGAGCGCGATCCGCGTATCGGACGCCATGCCATTCGATCGCGCCGCTCTGTTGGGTTGCGGCGTCATGACGGGCGTGGGAGCGGCAACACGCATTGCCGACCTGCGATGGGGCGCAGCCGCGATGGTTATCGGCTGCGGCGCTGTTGGCCTGTCCGCAGTGCAAGGCTGCCGCATGGCAGGCGCCGACGCGATCATTGCGGTCGATCCGAACCCGGCGCGGCTCCAGTTGGCGCAAGTTGTTGGTGCTACGAGGGCATGCGGTCCGGCGGACGCGGTGGCGCTGACGCGCTCGCTGACTGATGGCCGAGGTTCAGACGTGGTGATCGAGGCGGCCGGGCGGCCGGAAACCTTCCGTATGTCGATGGAGGCAGTGCGCCCCGGTGGCCAGGTGGTGTGGCTGGGCAAAACAGGTGTCAATGAAGAGGTCGCATTCCGCTGGGGCAGCCTGATGCAGGAGAAGCGGATCACCCGCAGTTCCTATGGCGGGGCAAAACCGGCGCAGGATTTCCCGCTGCTGACGCGCGCCTATCTGGACGGCTTACTCAAGCTGGACGAGATGATCTCGGCGCGCATTCGTCTGGAAGAGATCAACGACGGCTTCGCCGCATTGAAGCGCGGCGAAACAGTGCGCAGCGTTGTGATGTTGGGATGAAGATTTATGAGGGCGGCCGCAGTCTGGACGGCGCGGTGGTGACCGTGGATGGCGCACCGCTCGATCCACGCTTCGACATCAGGCGCTTCAGCCCGACCGGCTTCGAATGGACCTATGAGGGCGACGGTCCGCGGCAACTGGCGCTGGCACTGTTGGCCGACCACCTGGGCGATCCGCAGCAGGCTCTGACTCTGTGCGAGAATTTCATGCGCGGTGTCGTCGCCGAGTTGGATAATGCCTGGCGGCTGACCAGCGACGATATTGATGCCGCTTTGCGGCTGGAGGCATAGCCACAGCATCAATCGGGGGAAGCTATGGGCACGTTCCACACCTTCGGCGAATTGCAGCAGTTCGCCGACAAGCTGGTGAAGTTCAAGCAGGCGGTGCTGCTCAACGTTAATAAAGGCAATATCCCCAAGGAACATTTCGAACTGGCGAAGGGCGGCGCCTGTGCCTCCTTCGCCATGGGCTGGATCGCCCAGCAATTCGGCGGCAAAAAATACTACCACCGCGCCAAAGGGATACCTTCCAAGAAAGACACCTACAGTGCTGATTCCATGATGAGCATGCTGGCGGCAAACTCTGAATACATGAAGGCACTAACAGTTGGCGACATGGATATCAAATTTCTGGCGATTGATTACTCGCTGGAGGTGGTCGACCAAGCCCCCGAGGCTCCCGTTGATCTCCCGTTCCTCGCTCGCGAAGCAAGCCGTGCCGGGGCCGGCAGTGCCATCTTCGCGTGGCTGACAATTGCCGACAGCGCGACAGGGCACGCTGTCGCGTATCATGCGGATTCGGACGGACGCGTGCACTTCTTCGATCCGAATATCGGCGAATACGCATTGCACGCCGTCACCACCCGCGAGTTCTTCGTCGCATATACCGACATTCTCGCGAGCAGGTTCAAATGGCGGTACGGATGGATGACGCCGTTCACCATCAAGCTGGACGCCACCGATACCAGCGCGACAACCAGCGATATTATGGCGGGCATCTTTTCCAATTGACCTGCCCTTTCCAGCAGACCGCTCGCTGATGTCCAGGGGGTGAGCGCGCGAGGACTTGTCGCGGCTTGGATTTCCGTCCTATCACTGAGACGGAGGAACAGGCTAATGGATACGCAGAAAATGTCGCAGCGGCAGGCCGCGTTTCGCGCCGATTTCCGCACCCGCATTGCGCCCGCCTATTTCGGCTGGGTCCACGTTGCTTTGATTTTTGCGCTCGGTTTCGCCGCGATCTGGTATTGCGCGCGGCAGATCGTCGCGCCGGCATGGTACGAGTTCCTGGTGATCCCGGTGGCGTTCTGCATCTCGAATGCCTTCGAGTGGTGGATTCACCGCTACGTCATGCATCGCCCGGTGAAGGGCTTCATGGGTATCTACAAGCGCCACACGCTCGCGCACCATCAGTTCTTCACCCACATCGAACCGACAATCGACAACACGCGCGACTTCCGCATCGTGTTCTTCCCGCCTTACGCGCTGGTGGCTTTCATGGCTTTGTCATTGCCACCGGCGGCGATTCTCGGACTGATCGGATTGCCGAACGCCGGCTGGCTGCTGCTGATCACCAATGTGGCGCTGTATCTGAACTATGAGCTGTTCCACTACTGCTGTCATGTGAAGGACGACAGCATCGTCCGCCAGATCCCGCTGGTGAATTCGATCCGCCGTCATCACATCGCTCACCACAACACGGCACTCATGATGGAGCGTAACTTCAATCTGACCTACCCTATCGCCGACTGGTTCTTTGGCACGTCGGATCTCGCTTGCGGCTTGCTGCAACACATCTTCAATGGCTACGGGACACGCTTCGTTCGGCGCGACCTGAAGCGCGTGCGCAATACCAGCGACGATCCGCGTGTCGGCCATGTGGAGGTGGCGGCCGAATGAGCGGTCGTCTTCGGGTCAAGCAGGGCAAGTCCAGCCTTATCGGTGGCATTGCCGTGGGGATTGCCGTGTTGATCCTGTGGACGGCGATTGCGCACGAACTGTCAGCCGCCAACGCAATCACCATCGCGATTGGCGTCGTGGTTGCCGCGGCGATCGCAACCTGGATCAGGCTGGCTGATCTGTAAGCCACCTTCACCTGTCATTGCGAGGAGCAACGCGACGAAGCAATCCCGATGACAATACGCAACCCCGGCGAGATTGCTTCGCTACGCTCGCAATGACAGTGGGACCAATGGGAAACGACATCGATACCTACGACTTTATCGTCACTGGGGCTGGCAGCGCTGGCTGCGTGGTCGCCGCTCGCCTTTCCGAATCCGGCCGGTACCGCGTGCTGCTTCTTGAGGCCGGACCGCCCGATCGCAACCCCTGGATTCACATTCCGCTGGGCTACGCCAAGACGTATGTCGATCCCAGGGTCAACTGGAAATTCGAGACCGCGCCACAGCCACAACTTGGCAATCGTCGACTTTACCTGCCACGCGGCAAGACGCTCGGCGGCTCCAGTTCGATCAACGGCATGGTCTACATTCGCGGCAGCCACGGCGACTACGACGAATGGCGTCAGCGCGGCTGCGAAGGCTGGGACTGGGATTCCGTGCTGCCCTACTTCAGGAAAGCCGAAAATCAGACACGTGGCGCCGATGAATTTCACGGCGTCGGCGGCCCTCTCAACGTGTCTGACCAACCGGCGCGGTTCGAATTGGCCGAGGCGGTGCTGGCAGCGTGCGAGCAGGCTGGCATTCCTCGCAATCCAGACTTCAACGGTACGAAGCAGGAAGGCTGCGGCTATTACCAGACCACCACCAGCAACAAGCGCCGCTGGAGTGCCGCACGCGCCTATCTGCATCCGGCGCGCCAGCGTGCCAATCTGGTGATCCAGACCGGCGCGCATGCCACGCGCGTGCTGATCGAGGACAACCGCGCCGTTGGCGTCGAGTATCACACAGCGCAAGGCCGCCGCACCGCGTATGCCAGCGGCGAGGTCATCGTGTCCGGCGGCGCCTATGGCTCACCGCAGCTTCTGCTGCTGTCAGGCGTTGGTCCCGCGCAGCACCTGACCGATGTAGGCATCACCGTCGTACGCGACATGCCGGCCGTGGGAGCCAATCTGCACGACCATTTCAACACGTATGTTGCGTGGCGCTGCACCAAGCCGATCACGCTGAACGATCTGGATCGCAGTCCTCTGCGCAAGGCAGTGGCAGGCGTGCGTTATGCGCTGTTCCGCTCCGGACCGATGGCCAGCAATGGCATTCATGCCGGCGTCTTTACGCGCAGCGATCCGCGTCTGGAGCGTCCTGACATCCAGCTCAACCTGTTCGAATGGAGCACGCTGCAACGCGACAAGGATCGGATTGTGCCGCATCCGTTCCCCGGCTTTACGCTAAGTCCGGTGCATCTGCGCCCCGAGGGCCGCGGCACCGTACGGCTTGCCAATCCCGATCCGCTGGCACCGCCAGAAGTGCTCTTCGATTACCTGCGCACCGAGTATGATATGCAGGCGATGCTGTTCGGCCTGCGCCTTTGCCGCAAGATCGCCGAGCAGCCTGCGCTGATGCCATACATCGCACACGAACTGGCACCCGGACCGTCGATCCAAAGCGATGCTGAACTCGCCGACTATGTGCGGCAGACCGGCGTGTCCAATCAGCACCCCACCAGTTCTTGCGCGATGGGGCATGGACCCAACACCGTTGTCGATCCACGGCTGCGCGTGCATGGCATCGGGGCACTACGCGTTGCCGATGCCTCGATCATGCCGGTTGCGGTCGGTGGTAATACCAACGCCCCCACCATCATGATCGGCGAGAAGGCCGCCTCCATGATTCTGGAAGACGCCATGTCGACGCCGCGTCGTGCCGCAGCCTGACCAAAGAAAATAGTATGGCGGAGCACGACACCCTTTCACGCCGGCTGCGCGTGCTACTGCTCACGCCGATTCCGCGCCGTGTCGCGCCGCAAGATTACCTGCCAGGCACGCGGCCGGACCCATTCGATCAGTGGCAGCGGCTTTCCCAGTGTGGTGTTGATATCGAGATGGTGGATCCCACGCCCTGGCCGCTGAATCCGTTGGCGGGGCGCCATTCATTCTACCAGTCGATCGATCCGTATCGCGCACTCAAGACGCTGTTCATGCGTCGCAACTATGATCTTGTCATAGTCGCCCAGGATAGTGGCGCCGCCATACTGGTCATGTTGCGTCGGCTCGTTGGCTTCAGGACGCCGATACTGATTTGGGATCTGTCGCCGGCCACGTACTGGCGCCTGCGCCAACGTATCCAGGATTTCGTCCTGCCACGTGTCGATGGGATCCTGGTGGTTCATTCCCAGCAGGTACCGTACATCGCCAGGCGATGGGGTTCGCACATCCCCGTCTCGGTCGCCGGATACTCGATGGACACCGACTTTTGGCACCCTCGCTATAACGAGCCTGCCGAACACATCCTGTCGGTAGGTGACGATCCCGGACGGGATTATCCGACGCTGGTAGCGGCGATGCGGGGCGTTCCGAGCGACCTCGTCATCCGTACGCGCCTGGCAGTGTCGCTCGATCCAACCGCGGGAGCGTCAATTCGTCTGGCCACCGAACGTTTGGACTTCCTCGCCTATCGTGGATTGTTTGCGCGTAGCCGATTTGTTGTGCTGCCACTGAAGCCTCACACGCTTAATGCCAGTGGCATCACCACGCTCGCCGAGGCGTCGGCCATGGGGAAGCCAATTATCGTCACCGACTCCGATGGTGTACGTGATTTCCTGGAACCCGGCGAGAATTGCCTGACCGTGCCAGCCGGTGATCCCGACGCGTTACGGGCGGCTATGCAGCGTCTGCTTCGAGAGCCGGAGACGTCCGATCGGCTTGGTCGAAATGCCCGCTGCTATGCCGAAGAACATTACGCGCGCGGCGTATTTGCGAAGCACTTCGCGGAGATATTGAACCATCACGCCGAACGCGGACGACAGAGATAAAGGGAGACGAATGGCCGACGAAGCTACGACATACCACTACATCGTAACCGGTCCGGGTCATTCCTCCTCGATGAGGCGTCGGACCACGGCGGCGAATTCCGTCAGCGTACCGATCATTCGCTCCAGTTCTTCAATTTCAGGCAATGGCTCAGGTACGTCTTCCAGGCTCGGATAGCGGTATGCGATACCCCAGACGGAATGGTGTTGCACGGCCTCGGCCTGACCGCTGAATTGCGGATAAACCGGCAGCAACCGCGACGCCAGATCGGCCAGATCGTGGGTACGGCGGCCTGCTGTATATGATATGCGCTGGCTCCCAGGCGGGAGAGACGCATGGCGGCGGTCGCGACATCGATGTCCTCCTCGACGATCGCCAACCATCGCCTGGCCTCCAGCCGATTGTCGGGCTGGATGGGCTGTTCAGGGCCGCTCATACACGGCAATCCTGTCGATTTCCGCTTCATAGGCCAGCGTGCCGGCAATTTTGGCCCGGCGGCGGTAGACGGCGTCCCTCACCGGGATCACATCCGCGGGGCGTTCATAGCCACGCCGCGCTTCCCAGCCAGCCCGCAAGGTTAGCTTATCCGCTCCGCGGGCGTGTCGTCGTCGACGATGGCGAGAAGATCAACGTCGCTGTCCGGTCCAGACTCGCCACGTGCGCGTGAGCCAAACAGCACAACACGGCGGCGGTGAAAGTATTCCACGACCCGGTTCAGTAACTCTGGTGGCACCAGCGGCATTTCGGGCGCCATGTCATGTCCCATTTGCCCGGTGCCGCGACCTGCCTGATGCGTGATCACCACGCTGACGGCGGCATTACCGGCGACTTAGAGTAGCATATCATGAATGGTCGCCTGTCACCGCACCGTCGGAATGGGAGGACATTTCCGACGAAGCCATGCTCGCCGATGGTGTCTTCCCTTCGGACTGACCTCCGCCCCTTGACCGCGCCGTCCATCACGGCACGCTGTCCGGCAAGCGAACGGGGGAAACATGTCAACCACAGAGCAGGCCTACAACTACATCGTCACTGGAGCAGGCTCGGCCGGCTGCGTGCTTGCCAACCGCCTCTCAGAATCCGGCAAGCATCGGGTCCTTCTGTTGGAAGCCGGTGGCAAGGACAGCAATCCCTGGATCCACATTCCGCTCGGCTACGCCCGCACCTTTTGCAATCCAAGCGTCAACTGGATGTTCGATAGCGAGCCGGAGCCGAACCTGAACAACCGCGTCATGTATCAGCCACGCGGTAAGGTGCTGGGAGGCACCAGCTCGATCAACGGCATGATCTACATGCGCGGCAACCACTCTGATTACGATCAGTGGCGCCAGCTTGGCTGCGAAGGTTGGGACTGGGAATCCGTACTGCCGTTCTTCCGCAAAGCGGAAGACAACGAACGCGGCGCCTCCGAATTCCACGGTGCCGGAGGGCCTCTGCGCGTTTCCAATCAGCCGTATGAGTGGGAGATTGGCAAGCTGCTGCTGCAAGCTTGCGTCGAGGCTGGCATCCCGCCCAATCCCGACTTCAACGGCGCGCAGCAGGAAGGCTGTGGTTATTACCAGACAACCACAAACAATCGCCGCCGTTGGAGCACCGCCGCTGCCTATCTGCGCCCCGCCCGCACGCGTCCCAACCTGGTGATCCAGACCCACGCGCACGCCACCCGCGTCCTGGTCGAGAATGGCCGTGCCATCGGCGTCGAGTTCCGCACACCCCAGGGCCTGCGCACAGCACGTGCATCCGGCGAGGTGATCGTCTCAGGCGGCGCCTACGGCTCGCCGCAGCTTCTCTTGCTGTCCGGCATTGGCCCCGCCCAGCATCTACAGGACATGGGCATTGCGGTGATGCACGACCTGCCCGGCGTCGGTTCCAACCTCCATGATCACTTCAACACATACTGCGCCTGGCGTATCTCACGCCCACTGTCGCTGAACCCGCTGCATCACAGCGTTCCGTTGCAGCTCATTGCCGGCATGAAATATGTGCTTTGGCGCGGCGGTCCGATGTCCGGCAACGGCCTCTATGTTGGCGCGCTGGTACGCAGCGATCCCGCGCTGGAGCGCCCCGATCTGCAAATGAACATCTCCGCCTGGAGCACGATCGACCGCACGCGCGACGGGATCATCTCGCACCCCTTCCCCGCCTTCGCCATCAGCCCGGTGCATCTACGCCCCGAAGGTCGCGGTACAGTGCGGCTGAAAAGTCCCGACCCGCTCGCTCCGCCCGAAATCCGTTTCAACTTCCTGCGCAGCGATTACGATATGAAGGCGATCATCAAAGGCATGCGCATCGCGCGTCACATCGCGCGGCAGAATGCCCTGCAACGACTGATCGTCGAGGAAGTGCTGCCAGGTCCGGCGATAGCAACAGATGAACAATTGGCCGATGAAGTGCGCCAGCGCGGCGTCTCCAACCTGCACCCGGTCGGAAGCTGTAGCATGGGCCACGGACTCAATGCCGTGGTTGATCCTCGGCTGCGTGTGCATGGCGTCGCGGGGCTCCGCGTGGTGGACGCATCGATCATGCCCTCGATTATCGCCGGCAACACCAATGCGCCGACGATCATGATCGCGGAGAAGGCGTCGGATATGATTCTTGAAGATGCGAAGACGGTGAATTTACGCCAGGCGGCATAAGCGGTTGTGATATCGCCCTGTCGCCCATCACCAGAAGCGCTCTGACAATGGGATCAGGCGTAACCGACACGTCCCCAAGGAACGGTTGGTCGAAGATGAAGACCAGGGTTATGAGCAGCGCGAGACCAGCTCCAAGGCCACCCAGGGAGATGGCTCGTCTGGGTGCGACGAAAGCGGAGAAGGTAATCAAGAGCACCATCAGGCAGCCGATCATTTCCCAGTAGATCGACGGCAACGCGAGATCGGTCGCGCTCAGGCGATCCTGTCTGCTCTCGGCAAGCTGATCGGCCATCTTCACCAAATCGCCGTAGATGATTGCCTGTCGCCCCGGCACCGGCTCGATGGCAAGAATCTTCTGTGACAGGGTGCGGAACAACTGAGCGGTGACTGGGCTGTTGCTTCCTTCCGATAGCTTGGGCCACTCATCGGAGACCACTGACTGTGCGTAGGCACGCACTGCGTCGCGGATCACCACAACTCTCTCATCGCCATAGCTGGCGAGAACGCGGTCCATCTGACGGAGCTGCATAGCCTCGGTTGCGACCATCTTCTCCACCGAGCGCAAGTTTCCCTGGGCCTGCACGAGCGAGAAAGCCAGTAAGGCGCCGGTGAAGCCGGTGATGGTCGTCATGGTCGCGCGGGCAAATTCAGAGGTACCCTCGCTGACCTCGCCGAATAGCCGTGCGCGCAGCAGCGGCGCCGAGGTGAAGGCAAGCGCAGCCACCGTGCCGAACAGGATGGCGACGCTTAGATCCGATAGGTTGTAGAGGAACGCGATCATCCTCGCGTTACTCTAGCCACCATGCGTTAACCCACGATCAACACGAAAGCGACCCGCTACCTCACCGTCGCAACCCGCAGCGAATTGGTGGTGCCGGAGTGACCGAACGGCACGCCGGCTGCCACGACGATCTCCTCGCCATGCTGCGCAAAGCCTTCGATCTGCGCTGCACGGGTTGCGCGCGTGATGGCCTCGCTCATCGAATGCGCGTCTTGCGATACCACTGCATGCACTCCCCAGACGACGGCCATCCGCCGCGCCGTACTCAGATGTGGTGTCAGCCCGATGATTGGCGCCTCCGGCCGTTCGCGCGCCACACGCAGCGCGGTAGAACCCGAGGCAGTAAACGCGACCACTGCTTGTGCGCCGATCGTGTGGCACACCTGCCGAGCGGCGGCCGCAATCGCATCCGCTGTGGCGTGTTCAGGCTCTGGCCGGCTCGCATCGATCATCGCGCGCCAGCCGGAATCCTGCTCCACCCGCGCCACGATGCGATCCATGATGTTAACCGCTTCGTAGGGATACTGCCCTGCGGCCGTTTCGCCTGACAGCATCACCGCATCGGCGCCATCGAACACGGCGGTGGCCACATCCGAGGCCTCGGCGCGTGTCGGGGCCGGTGCGGCGATCATGCTTTCCAGCATCTGGGTTGCCACCACGACCGGCTTCCCCAACTGGCGCGCGAGCCGCACGATGCGCTTCTGCGCCAGAGGCACTTCTTCCGGCGGCAGTTCCACGCCCAGATCGCCGCGCGCCACCATCACCGCGTCCGTTAGCGCCATGATTGCGTCGAGATTGTCCAAAGCCTGCGGCTTCTCGAGCTTCACCATCGTCCAGGCGCGGCCGTCGATCAGCTTCTTTGCTTCGGCCACATCCTCAGGACGCTGCACGAACGACAAGCCGATGTAATTGGCACCATGTTCCAGTGCGAACGCCAGATCCTCGCGATCCTTCGCCGTCAGTGCCGGTATTGGCAAGACGACATCCGGCACGTTGACGCCCTTGTGGTCCGATAGTGGACCTCCAAACACCACTTCTGTCTCCAGCGCATCGGCGCGCTTGCGCACCACGCGCAGCTTCAGCTTGCCGTCATCCAACAGCAGCGAGGAGCCAATCGACGCTGCCTCGATGATCTCCGGATGTGGCAGGTTGACCCGACCCGCCCCACCTGGCGTCGGGTTTAGGTCCAAGCGGAACGGCTGCCCGGTCTGCAAGAACGCCCGCCCACCAGAAAACGTGCCGACACGCAGCTTGGGTCCTTGCACATCGGCCAGGATGCCGATGGGCCGCTCGAACCGATCCTCCAGCTCACGGATGCGAGCAAAGCGCTCCGCATGGTCCTCGTGAGTGCCATGAGAGAAATTCAGACGGAACACGTCGGCGCCAGCCTGAAACAACCGCGCCATGACCTCCGGCGACGAGCTGGCCGGGCCAAGCGTGGCAATGATCTTGGTGCGCCGGCGACGACGCAACTTCGGTCGAGTAGCCATGCTGGGTTCCTTCAGGCGATCAGGATGGCACGAATGTCATTGACATTGGTGAGCGTGGGGCCGGTGCGGATCGCATCGCCAAGGGCGTCGAACAGCGAGTGACTGTCATGTGCCGCGAGCATCGCACGTGGATCAAGCCCCCTGGCGCGGGCGCGCGCCAAAGTGTCTGGCGTGACGATGGCGCCGGCGATGTCGTCCATGCCGTCCAGCCCGTCGGTATCGCCGGAGATCGCCCAAATAGCGGCTGCCCCATCCAGGGCAATCGCGAGCGACAGCAGGAACTCTGTATTGCGCCCTCCCCGCCCCGTGGGTCCCTTGCCAAGCGTAACAGTGGTTTCGCCCCCCGACAGGATCACTGCTGGCGCCTCCACCGGGCGGCCGTGCATGCGCACACCGCGCGCGATGCCTGACATCACGATACCCACCTCACGTGACTCGCCTTGCAGCGCGTCACCCAACACGACCGGCGCCAAGCCAAGCGATTGCGCTGTTTCAGCAACGCGGTTCAGTGCGATCATGGGCGTGGCGATCAATCGGAATTCACTGTTCGGCAGATCGTCCGGCTTCGGCGTTTCGTCAGCGTCCTGCTTCAGGCGAGCCGCAACATGCGGTGGCACCTCGATGCCATAACGCGCGACGATCTCGCGCGCATCCGCGAACCTGGTTGGGTCTGGCACCGTCGGCCCCGAAGCGATCACCGCCGGATCGTCTCCAGGCACATCGCTGATCGCCAGCGTGATCACACGAGCCGGCCGTGCTGCCTCCGCCAGCCTGCCGCCCTTGATCGCCGACAAATGCTTGCGCAGGCAGTTCATTTCCGTAATGTTCGCGCCACTGGCAAGCAGGGCGCGATTGATCGCCTGCTTGTCCGCCAGGGCCAGCCCAGCCGCAGGCGCCGCGCACAGCGCCGAACCACCACCCGAGACCAGCGCAACCACCAGATCGTCCGGCGCCAGTCCCTGAACGCGCTCCAGCAGCCGGCGTGCGCCACGCTCGCTGTTGGCGTCAGGTACAGGATGCGAGGACTCGATCACCTCGATCCGCCGTGTCGGCACGTTGTGGCCGTAGCGGGTGACGACTGTGCCCTCCAGCGGCACGTCGGGCCACGCCTCCTCCAGCGCGGCGGCCATCACTGCGGCCGACTTGCCACAACCCACGACGATACAACGGCCAGTTGGCTTGGGCGGCAGGTGCTCCGCCAGCACTTTACGAGGATCAGCCGCGGCGATAGCCGTGTCGAACAGCGTTCTCAGCGCCGCGCGGGCGCTTGCATCGTCCCAGGTCATGCGCCGGAGTATGGCGGACTGGCGCCGGACGCGCCATGTTGCATTGGTTAAGGAGGGGCAGCCATGACCGCACCAAACTTCGATGACCAGACCCGCACTGAGCTGGAAGCCGCCGCGTTCCGCCGTTTGGTCGAGCATCTGCGCGAGCGCACCGACGTGCAGAACATCGATCTGATGAACCTTGCGGGCTTCTGCCGGAATTGCCTCAGCCGCTGGTATCGCGAGGCCGCCGAGGCTCAGGGCATCGGCCTGGCCGATCCCGATGCGCGCGAGATCGTCTACGGCATGCCGTACAAGGAGTGGCAGGCGAAGCACCAGAAGGAAACCAGCGCCGAACAGAAGGCGGCGTTCGCAAAGTCCAGTCAGGGTCATTGACCCAGCATGGCGCGACGGCTATCCCCGCGCGCCTTGCCGGCTCGGAGGGGAACAATGGCGCTGCGCGCGGTGGAAAAGACCGATACGAAAACCGGTGGCATCGCGGCCGATCGCCTGCGCAGCCTGGTGGACCGGATCGAGCGGCTCGAGGAAGAGCGTAAAGCGCTCGGCGGCGACATCCGCGACATCTACGCCGAAGCGAAATCGGCCGGTTTCGACGTGAAGGTGCTACGCCAGTTGATCCGCATCCGTCGGCAGGAACCGGCGGATGTCGAGGAGCAGGAGACGCTGCTCGACGTGTATCGCCGCGCGCTGGGGATGTAGCGTCAGTCGCCGGCTTTCGCGCCGTCAACCTCCTTGAATACCTCGGTCGCGATGCGGAACGCTTCCAGGCAGGCGGGAATGCCGCAATAGGCACCGATCTGGAGCAGGATCTCCTTGATCTCGTCGCGCGTCACACCGTTGGTGAGCGCCGCGCGCAAATGCAGCCGGAACTCGGCACCACGATTGAGCGCGGCCAGCATGGTCAGGTTGATCATGCTGCGCGTCTTGCGCGACAGTCCTGGCCGCGTCCAGATCATTCCCCACGCGACCTCGGTGGTCATCTGCTGAAACGCCGCATTGAAATCGTCGGCGCAAGTCAGCGAACCATCGACATAGTCGCCGCCCAGCACGTCGCGCCGCACTTCCAGACCCTTCTTGAACAGGTCGCTCTGATATTCCGGACGATCAGGAATGGCCATGGCACTGCTCCTCCGCTGGTAAGGACGCGGACGGTAGAGAGTGCCCGCCGCGTCAGCAAGCGGTTGACTCTTATGCCAACGGACCAATGCACTGACTCATTTCACGCTGCCTTCTTCCGTCATGGCAGGGCTTGACCCTGCCATCTGTATCCATTGGCACGGTCGTACCGTTGAGGCCGATGGCCGGCTCGACCCTCGGGTCAAGCCCGAGGGCATGGGCCGGCCATGACGGTCGGGGAACGGTCAGCGCATTGGGCTGGAGGCATTATTCACCCTCAGTGCCGGACACACCGTCGTGTCGACGATGATCGTCAGCTAACGCAGCCGTGGTCCGCTATCCATCCCCAGCAAGGCCCGCCCGCCAATCGGATACCACTCCGGTCCGATCGTCGCTGTCTGCCCAACCACATGCAGATCGCGCCAGCATTCGGCAAGCCGGGTTGCCCGCTTGAACGACGTGCTGCCACCGTAACGGTACATCATGTCCATCGCATCGCGCGCGCAGTCAGCGGCAAAGATAGGCGCCAGCCGGCAGCGCGCACGCTGCTCCAGCGTCGTTTCCCGCCCGACAGCGATCGAGTTCCACAGCTCGGTGAGCATCGCGCTGCGGTAAATACGCCCCGCGTTCAGCATCGCATCAGCGCGGCCGATCGATTCCTGCACCTGCGGATACTCACACAACATGCCGGTGCGGCCGCGCGGCGTCTTCTCCACCGCCAGTTCGATCAGCGCATCGATCCCAGCACGTGCGATGCCGGTGATGACGGAGCTATGGTGCGGTCCCACCCACGCCACACTCGGCAACGCGTAGGTAAGTCCTGGCCAACGCGACCACTGATTGTCGACCGGCACGCCAGCATGAACCATGGTCCGGCGCTCCGGCAGGAACACGTCCTTCACCGTCCAATCAAAACTGCCTGTGCCACGCAGCCCCGCCACATCCCAGCTTCCTGGCAGAACGTCCACTTCCGAGCGTGCAAACACGCCGCGCCAGTAAGAGCCGCCGTCGGGCCGGCGCCGCGGCTGACCATTGCCGTCCAGTATCTGGAAGCTGCCCAACATCCAGGTCGCCTCCTGACAGCCACTGCCAAACGTCCAGTGCCCGGTGACGCGGTAGCCGCCCTCAACCGGCATCGCCTGCCCGCCACCTTGCACCGCGGTCCCCGCCATCACGGTGGCGTGTCCGCCCGGGTAGATTTCCTCGACCCCCTCATCAGGCAAACCGAGCGTGACAAGCTGGCCAATACTGTTATTGGCAATGTTCCAGCCGACAGAGCCCGCCCCTTCCGCCAGCACCTCGACCACCCGAGTGTAAGTCAGCGGATCGACCTGGAAGCCGCCCAGCGAGCGCGGCAGTATCATGCGGTAGACGCCGGCCTCATGCAGTTGTGCCACCAGGGCCGCCGGAAAGCGCTGCTCTCGCTCGATATCCTCGTGGTAACGGCGCAAGTCCGGCCGCAGAGCGATCGCCGCCTGCACCAGCGGGTGCGCATCGATATCGGGCGGCAAACGCGTATCCTCGGTTAGTGCATCCATCGGTTTGGTTTCCTCCGGGCGCCACGTCCCTGATTGACGCCACCCAGCCCATGCTACAGTACCGGTGGCACGGAGAAAGGTGATGTCACAGGCTAAGCAGCAGCCGATGACCTTCGAGCAGTTCCTCGACTGGGAACGGCGCCAGGAGCGCAAGCACGAGTTCGTCGATGGCGAGCCGATCGCCATGGCCGGCGCGAGCGAGGCACACAACATCATTCAGGTGAATTTGCTCGTTACCACCGCACCAAAGTTGCGAGGGTCAGAATGCCGCCCGTTCCCCTCTGACATGCTGATGCGCACCGGAATCCTGTTGGACGACACGCAGCGAGTTGACCGGACGATCAAGTTGGCCGACTACAATGCGACCGCATCGATCGCGCATTACGTGCTGATCGAACAAAGGGCGCGGCTCGTTCACGTCTACAGCCGCGGACCGCATGGCGACTTCAATCTGCGTCCGCAGGAGATCGGAGGCCCGGAGGGTGTGCTCGAGCTGCCTGCCGTCGGCATCTCGCTGACGATGAGCGAAATCTACGATGATCTTGAACTCGACCCGATACAGGACGAAGCCGATGAGTGACTGGAGCAACGTAACCCGCCCCATCCCAGTGCCGGACCAATGGACCAAACCGTTCTGGGACGCGGCCAAACGCGGCACGCTGGAGCTGCAACGCTGCCAGAGCTGCGGCCATTTCCAGCACCCGCCCTATGCGACCTGCGTGCAATGTGTCTCCACCGACCTGAAGTTCGAGCCGGTGCGCGGCCAGGGCGCAATCTATGCGTATACAATCATGTATCACACCGGCGACAAGCGCTTTGCCTCCGCCGTGCCCTATGCCAGCATCATCGTCGAGCTGGACGACGCACCAGGTGCCCTGCTCGCCGGCAACTTACTGGAAGCACCCTACACCGAGGCGAAAGTCGGCCGCCGCGTCGTAGTCGTGTTCGAGACACTAAACGACGACATCACCCTGCCGCAATTCCGGCTGGCAAATAGCCCCCTCTCCGCCCCTGGGGGCGGAGAGGCTGGGTGAGGTGGGGGCACCGCACATGTGGGAAAACCGATGCAAGATCGCCGTCAGCGGCGTTGGTTATTCAAAGGTGTCGCGCAGCGTCGACATCCCTCTTGCCGCGCACGCGCTGACCGCAGTGAAGCAAGCGGTCGCTGATTCCGGCCTGAGCATGGAGGACATCGACGGCCTGGCCACCTATCCCGAACTCCCGGCGACCGGACATGCGGAGGTGGACGGCATCTCCGTCGTCTCGGTCAACTGCATGATGGCGATGCTGAAGCTGCCGAACCTGACCTGGCATATTCAGGTTGGCACCACCAATATCGGCGGCGCGATGCAGCAGGCAGTCAACGCGCTGCTCGCAGGCGTCTGCAAGTATGCGGTTGTTTGGCGCGCGATGCACAACCCGCGCGGCACCTACCAGAACCTGCCAGGAACATATGCGACCGGTGCTGCGCAATTCACTGCGCCTTATGGCTTTGGCGGCCCGGGCCAA
Organism: uncultured Alphaproteobacteria bacterium; assembly: GCA_963733475.1. Classification (GTDB taxonomy): domain Bacteria; phylum Pseudomonadota; class Alphaproteobacteria; order Acetobacterales; family Acetobacteraceae; genus JAMXLO01. The sequence goes on from CAVTEC010000006.1 coordinate 143,218, forward strand.
GGTATGGCAGTTGCCTATACACGCTGGCTGGAGCGCAACGGCCAGAACCGCGAGAAGATGGCCACCCTCGCGGTGACGCAGCGCAAACACACGCAGCACAATCCCCACGCATACTTCTACGGCGCGCCCTTAACGCGCGAGGACTATCTGAACTCGCGCTGGGTCGCCTATCCGTTCTGCCTGTACGACTGCGATATCCCGGTGCAAGGTGCCGTCGCCATCGTGCTGACGACAGCCGATCGGGCACGCGATTTGAAGCCGCAACCGGCGTATCTCGCAGGGTATGGCCAGCGTCTGCACTTCGAAGTAGCGGGACGCATCGGCAGCCTGAGCGACTACATGCTGGGCGGCAGCAGTTCGGCGAAGCTGACCTGGGAACGCTCAGGCTTCTCGCCAAAGGATGTCGATGTCGCGCAAATCTACGACGGGTTCTCGGCGTCGGTGATCTATGGTCTGGAGTTCCTACGGGTTCTGCAAGGAAGGCGAGGCGCTCGATTTCATCCAGGACGGCCGGATCGAGCTGGACGGCGAACTGCCGCTGAATACGTTCGGCGGCAGCCTCGGGACGGGACGCATCCACGGGCTATGGCACATCATCGAGGGCGCGCTGCAGGCATCAGGGCGCGCGGGGTCACGGCAGGTGAAAGACGCCAACGTGTCGTTTGTCGGCGCAAGCGCACCGATCGTGACCGGCACGACGTTCATCTTCGTGCGTGAACCGTATTGAACACGGTAGCGGTTAGACCAACTGCCCAATGTGGTGGCTCGCTGGATGGCACCGCTCATCGCCTTGGCCGCGCGTATCCCCACGGCTGTCCGGTTTAATTTGATGTCCAGGGCGACTGGGTCGAGCATTTGTTGCAAGGGCTTGCGATGCATGAGGTTGTCGCGGACCAGCCTGATGAACTTAAGCATGCCGTGACCCCGGGCCAGAACTATGCGTGTGGAGAGAATTCAACGCAGAGCGCGCGAAGGGGCGCGAAGATCGCGAAGGACAGTTTGGGAGCTTCGCGCCGTGGTCTGAAGGACCTGGAAATCTTCTTGGCGAGCTTCGCGTTCCTTCGCGCACTCTGCGTTGAATTGCGTGGCCCGCTTGGACGATCGAATGGTAGCACGACAGCAAGTGCGGCAAAATCAGACCCGACAGGCGTGGGCGTATCTCGGGCCATCACGATCGCACGGGTCACCGCAATGGGCCGCTTGTATTAAATCAACCTTAATACTGCGCGCCTTTCTTATTCGCCTCAGGCGAGGCTGGACATGGGCTTAGCAGTGCTATCGTCTGCCGAAGCGGGGGCCTTGGCCGCGCCAAGCGACAGTCAAGCGGCTACATCGCCACAGACGATCGACGTGCGTGCCATAGGTGTGCTGGCAAACAGCCGACTGATCGCGGTGGCTTTGCTACGCGGTGAACGGATCGTTTACGCCAACCACGCATGCGAGGCCCTTTTCGGCGTGACGGAATCGCTCGCCGGCGTCTCGTTGCGCGAGGTGACGGAGGACGATCGGGGCGATAGCCTCTCTGCTTCGATCGCTGCTGCTGAACGGGGTCCTGTCTCGTATCTCGGGTCTGGCAAGCGACGTGATGGGCGCAACTTCGCCTTGGAACTGGCTCTGGAATTTCTGGAGATCGACGGCGAACGCACCTGCGTCGTTTTTGCCTGGGACATCACCAGACGCGTTCGTTCGACCACGCAACTAAGCTATCTTGCCTACACCGACAGTCTGACCGGGCTGTCGAATCGTGTGCATTTTATGGATACGCTTCGCAGGGCCCTGCGTCCCGCCTCTCACCAGGGCAGGGTCGGGCTACTGATGCTCGACCTCGACGGTTTCAAGGCGGTCAATGATCAATACGGACATAATGCGGGAGACGCGGCATTGGCGATTGCCGCGCAGCGCATTGGCAGCCACTTACGTGAATCGGACACCGCAGCCCGCCTGGGGGGCGACGAGTTCGCGATCATGTTGCCGGGGCTGGATACAGACGAGTCCGCCGCGTGGGTCGCCCTGCGTATGCTTGGCACATTTGCCGCCCCAATGGGCATCGGCACGCGAGAGGTGTTTCTCGGTGCCAGTATTGGCATTGCCCTGTTCCCAACGCATGCGGATTCCGCCGAAGCTCTGGTGGTCGCGGCCGATACCGCACTCTACGTCGCCAAGCGGGCTGGCAAGGGCCGATATTCGTGGGCAACGGAGCGTGCAACGCGGGAGGGGCAACGGGTTGAACCCTTGCTGTGGGGAGCGGCCCATGCGCTGGGTATCCCAGTGATCGACGAACAGCACACTCATCTGGCCGCGCTCATCGACGAGGTTGCATGTACTCTCCGAACCGGCCAGGCCAGCCACCTGACCAGAGCGCAACTGGGAGAGGTAGTCCGTTACGCAAAGCTGCACTTTGCGACTGAAGAGCAGATCATGCGCGATGAACAGATCGAGGACTTGGACCGGCACCGGGAGGAGCATCAGCGTCTGCTAGAGGACCTCGAGACACTGGATATGCCAGAGGATGACGCCGGCATCAGCCTGATTGTCCGCTATTTGCGGGAGTGGCTGCTTCGGCACGTACACGGCAGCGACCAGAAGCTGGCGACTGCGCTGCTCGCGAAAAATGGGCGACAGTGAGTAAGTCGGAGCGTCACTGTTCAAGACTAATTACCTACCGCACTCGACAGCAGATCAGCCTCGCGCGTGCTTGATCGGTTCGCAAAAGCGGATCAGGTTGCCGAATGGGTCAATCACCCCGGTCTCCAGGGTCCCCCACGGCATCTGTTCAAGCCAAGGTCGCATATAGCGATAGTTCTTCGAACTGATCTCGTGTTGGAACGCCTCGACGCCGCGCATCATGATCCGAAGCCGGGCACCCGGGCAGCCATCACCGTGATGCTCGCTCAAATGCAAAATTAGGCCGCCTCGCGAGATCTGCCGATACAAGGGAGCATTCTCGTCAAAGCGGTGATCCCAGTCGACGGAGAAGCCGAGGAAATCCAGGTAGAACTCGTCAGCCTTGGCGATGTCGAAAATGCGCAGAATGGGGATGATCGAATCAAATCTGATGTTCATGAAACACTCCCTCTCACCCAGCCCTTATCGCCTTCCTCGCCACCAGCCCCTCGATCTCCGCTTCGCCGTAACCCACTTCACGCAACACCTCCCGCGTATGCTCGCCTAGCCGCGGCGCCAGCCGGCTCACTTTCGCCGGGCTGGCGGAGAACCGCGCCGGCGGCCGCGCCTGTAGCAGCGTCCCTTCAGTCGGATGCTCCACCTCCTGAAGCAATTCCACCGCCTTCAGGTGCGGCTGCTCCGCCACCTCACTCAACTTCGCAAACGCCGTATGGGGCACGTCGATCGACAGCAGCAACTCTTCCCACTCCGCCGTCGTCCGGGTCATCGCGATCTCGCGCATACGGTCGTAGATACGATCGATGTTGCGCGCCCGCGCCACCGGGTCGCGGACGGAAAACTCCTCGATACACTCCGGGTGCCCCACCGCCTCGAAGAACGCGGACCAGTTGTCGCCCGAGTAAGGCAGCATGGTCAGCCAGCCATCCTTCGTCCGCACGGGCCGCCGCGCCTTCATCCGCTTGTAGCCCGCCGGCCCAACAGGCGGCACGAAAGCGATCCCGCCGAACATCTCGATGCTGTTGAACGCCGCCAGCGTCTCCAACATCGGCACTTCCACCATCTGGCCCTCGCCGGTGCGCTCCCGATGCAGCAGCGCGGCCGTCACGACCGAGGTCAGCGCCATCCCGCAGATCTTGTCGCCGATCAGGCTGGGCACGAACACCGGCTCCTCGTCCGTTCCCATGGCCGAGGCAAACCCCGACGCTGCCTGGATGATCTCGTCGAATGCCGGCCGCGCGCGCCACGGTCCGTCCTGGCCAAACCCTACCGCCGTCGCATAGATGATCCGCGGGTTCAGTTCCTGGCACGCCTCATAGCTGAAACCCAACCGCGCCAGTCCGGCGGGCCGGATGTTGGACACCAGCGCATCTACTGTCGGGATCAGCCGCCGCAGCACCTCCTTCCCGTCCGGATGCTTCAAGTCCAACGCGATGCTGCGCTTGTTGCGGTTGACCGCCATGAACTGCCCGCTCATGCCGCGGTTGCGAAACACACCTGAAGTGCGCCAGGTGTCGCCGGTCAGGCTCTCCACCTTGATGATCTCGGCGCCCCAGTCGCCCAATGTCTGCGTGCCGAACGGGCCAAACAGCACCGTCGTCAGGTCAAGTATACGGATACCCTTTAGTGGCCCGGTCGGCTCAGTCATCTTGCTTCGGTCCCTGCTCGATCTTGCGCCACAATAGAAAAGACGGCGCCGGAGAGCGAGCAGGGTCCCGGGTGCCTACTCCGCGGCGGCCATCAACGGTGGCGCCTCGATATAGCCCTCGGCCAGCCGCCGGCCGGTCTCACGCAGCAATTTCTTGTCGAGCTCAGGCGTTTTCGCTGGCGGGACACGCACAACCGTGTCGTTGCAAAACGTCGGAATGACCCCGCCGCCATTGCGAAACAGGCCAGTCGGATCGTTGCCCGCCTTGACTGCTCGAATGCCGCCGCGGATCTGGTTGCGGAACATGGTGATCCCGCGGTCAGTCGTACCGAGATGCTCCATGCCATGCACAGCGATCGGCCGCTGCGACACCTGTGCCTCGAAGTCCTGTGGCCGGCGTTGGCTTTCCTCATAAGTATCGGCCGCAAGCTGCCCCGGCAGCGCCGTGTTGCGATCGGCCCACCAGGCCGGTGTCACGACGCCCTCAGTCTCGCTGACATGGCGGAGTTCGATCAGCATTGTATTGGTATCGTCCAGCGGCACGATCCAGCGGCTCATCATGGGACCGCTGAAAGGATGCGCCTTCTGGCCGGTTTCCCAGATCGGCGCGACCTGTTGCAGATTGGGCAGCACATTCTCGACCATCCGCGCCCAGACATTGTCACCGACGCGCCGCGTGGCGATGTAGATGATGCCGACTGGCGTTTCGGTAAAGTCCAACTCCGGCAATACGCCGAACTCGTCGGTGAACACCGAGCCGCTGACAATGGTGTGGAGGAATGCGGTGTGAACCGCATCCATCGTGTTTTCCAGAATTTGCAGCCAGTTGCACGGATAGAAGTATTTCTGACCAGGAATGATCCGATAACCCGGCCGACTGAAGCTGTCATACTCAGGGAAGTCCGGCATCTGTTCGGGCGGCCCCATATAGCCGAAGACAAGGCCATGTGACTCGTGCACTGGATAGGCACCATGACAGAGCCGATCCTTCAGCGTGCTGGTCGCCGGCTCGCCTGGCGTCTCCAGGATCGCACCGTCCACGTCGAACAGCCAGCCGTGATAGCAGCAGCGTATCCCTTTCGGGCCGACCAGGCCGAACTCGAGCGAGGTGCCGCGATGTGGGCAATGGCGCTCCAACAAACCCACCGCGCCCCTGCCGTCACGGAACACAACCAACTCTTCCCCGAGCACCGTGACTGCCAGAGGCAGTTCCTTCAACTCATCCGAGTAGCAAATCGGCTGCCAGAAACGTCGCATGTATTCACCACATGCCGTGTTCGGGCCGACATGCGTCAACTCGGTATCTTCCTTGGGAACCTGACGATGATGGTAACCGCTGTAACGCGCCTTCAAGAACGGAGCCCTCGTCACCATGGCAAGCCTCCTCTTTTCTTGGTTTATCGTTGGGCAGTGGTTCTCGCTTCTGTCGTTTGGCGCAGGCATAATGGGACCGTTGGGCCACGCAGTGCAATCTCATTGAGAAGGACGGCTCCCAAATGAGTGATAGCGCTTTCAGGGCGGCGGGTTATGCGTGGCGTCTGCACTGCGGCCCGCAGGTTATCGAACAGAGCCTGAAGGAATTTGTCGATCGGGCGAATGCCAAGCGCGCATTCGTGGTCTGCTCGCCCTCCGTCAATCGCCGTACCGACACCGTCCAGCGCATCTCGGTCGCGCTGGGCCGTGTATATGCAGGCGTCTATGACGGGATCGAGAAGGACTCCACCTATGCTTCGGTCGGAGCCGCGACACAGGCTGCGCGTGATGCCAGAGCCGACGCATTGATCGCCGTTGGCGGCGGCAGCGTGATCGTCGCGACACGTGCAATCGCGATTTTCCTCGCCGAATCAGGCGATCCGTTCGAAATCATGACGCAGTATCCGCAGGGCAAACCGGCCTACAGTCCGCGACTGCTTGCCCCGAAGCTGCCCATCATAAACATCCCCACCACGCCGACCAGCGCGATGAACCGTGCTGGGACGGGCCTGAAGAATCCAGACCTCGATCATCGGATGGAGTATTTCGATCCAAAAACGCGGCCGCAGGCCATCTTCCTGGACAACGATGCGCTGCTCAGTGCGCCGCCCGACCTGATCCGCTCCACCGCGACCACGGTGTTCGCCACCAACGTCGCTGCCATGTCGCAAATCGACATCAACCCTCTTGCCGAGGGTGATCGCAACCATGCATTTCGCCTGGCGCACAGAGCGTATCCGCGGCTGATGGACGAACTCGACAATCCATCGCTGCGCATCGATTTGGGTCTTGCCGCCTTCGTGCAGAACCGCACCGAGGATGACGGTTCTCGCCGGTTCCGTGGCGGTGCTTTCGCCGGCGACTATGCGGTCTCCACAGCGCTCCATGTGCGCTATCCGCACATCGGCCAGGGTGAAGCAACCTCGGTCGTCCACGCTGCGAAGATCCGGCTGACCCGAGACGTCGATCCGCGTTCCGTCCGCCAGGTCGCGGAAGCGTTGAACGTGTGGCGCGACGGCATGGACGCGCGCCGGGCTGCGCTCGCTGGGGCCGACACGCTCGAGGCACTATATACCCGTGTCGGCGTTCCCACGCGTCTGCGCCAACTGCAAATCCCGCGCGAGGACCTGCGCGCCATCGCGAATGAGACGGTGAAAAACTTCAACGCCAACGCTGGCCTGCGTCCGCCACAGGAACAGATTGACGATGCGCTACGGTTGTTGGAAGCGGCCTACTGACCCGTCGTAAAGAGAGCCCCGGCATATTCGGCCGGGGCTGAGTTGAGGAGGAGAGGCAATACAGAAAGGGCCGGCGGCGTGCCGGCCTCTTCTGTGCTGTCTCTCAGATCAGTGGACCGGTTAGCTGCCGACGCCTTCGTTGGGGTTCCAGGGGAACGCCGAAGTCGCACGCTGCTGGGTCACGAACAGCGCTGTGCCGGAGCGGTTCTGGGTCGCGGCAATCGCCCGGTCACTCTGCACAGGAGCCTGGGCAATCACGTTCGGCAACTCGTTGAACTGAGTGTTGGCCACGGGGCCCTCACCGTCACCAGCATAGGCGGTGCCAATGCTACCGATACTGGCGGCCAGCAACGCGGCGCGAATTAGAAGTTTCATGGTCTCTCTCCTCGGTTTTGTTCATCGCCCGGCGGTTATTCGTTTCCTTGTCCGTCTGCGATGGCGAGGAGATAGTCCTTTGCGCATCACGGGATAATTCTGTGTTTGGGCAATTGATTTATGCAGCCGGCGGGGAAATTCCGACCAGAGCACATTCGGCTACCATCTGTGGGATGGGTTGAGCGGCAAGCGAAACCCATCAGCTTTCCCGTCATGTCGAAGACGCTCTAATGCGCCGCACCTGCTTGAATTTGCGCAAAACCTTCCTCCTATTGATCGCCGCCCGCCGCTGCGGCAGGCTGAGGAGGAATGCCAGAACCTGCACGCGAAACGCTCGACCGCCTCCGACTGGTCAGCACTGCCACGCTGACGACCCAGCTCTTTAAGCGCGGGTTGCGCAACGCCTTTATGCAGGGGGTCCGTCCGTTGGGCCGCTACGACACCAACCTCGTTGGCCCCGCCTTCACCCTTCGCAACATCCCCTCGCGCGAGGACATCGACAACGTCGCCATCCTTGGCAGCTCCGAACACCCGCAGCGCCGTGCCATAGAGACAACGCCGGCGGGCCACGTCCTGGTGATCGACTGCCGCGGCGAGGCGCGCGCTGCCTGCGCGGGCCAGATCCTCGTTGCGCGGCTGATGACCCGCGGGGTTGCCGGCCTGGTGGGTGACGGCGGCATCCGCGATGCCGGCCCGATCAGCGAAATGGCTTTCCCGGTGTTCTGCACCGGCCCCAGCGCGCCGCTGAACCTGGCGCAGCACCACGCGGTGGAAAGCAACATCCCCATTGGCTGCGGCGGTGTCGCCGTCTATCCGGGCGACCTGATCGTGGGCGACCGCGATGGCATCGTAGTGGTCCCTGCCGCCCTGGCCGATGAGGTTGCGCATGATGCCGCCGAACAGGAGGAGCTTGAAGAGTTCCTTCTGCAACGTGTGATTGGCGGCGCGGCGCTGCCAGGCACATATCCACCCAACGAGGCAACCCGCGCCTCATTCGAGCAATGGCGCGGCTCCCGACAGCGACGCTGAGCGCGCTCGCCGGGGGGTAACGACAAGAAAGACAGGCAGCGATCGGACCAGCGACCCATCGCAGCGTGTTTTGAAGTCAGCCCCTCGAGGAGTTGCGACATGGACCGTGTCGAGGCCTTTGGCCTGAAGGTTGCCCGCCCGCTGTACGACTTCGTCAACGCCGAAGCGCTGCCCGGGACCGGTGTTGCGGCCGACGCCTTCTGGCGTGGATTTGCCGCGATGGTGACGAAGCTGGCGCCGCGCAACAAGGCGCTGCTGGACAAGCGTGACGCGTTGCAACAACAAATCGATGCATGGCACCTTGAGCATCGGGCCAAGCCAATCGACACCGCCGAATACATGGCGTTCCTGCGGGGCATTGGCTACCTGGAGCCGGAGCCGGCCGATTTTTCCATCGCCACGGCCAATGTCGATGCGGAAATCGCCAGCATCGCCGGCCCGCAGCTTGTCGTGCCAGTGACCAATGCCCGCTACGCATTGAATGCAGCCAACGCGCGCTGGGGCAGTCTATACGATGCGCTATACGGCACCGATGCCATCCCGGAGGACGGCGGAGCCACGCGCGGCCCTGGCTACAACAGCGTTCGCGGCGAGCGGGTCATTGCCAAGGCGCGGCAGGTTCTGGATCAGGCGGCGCCGCTCGCGATGGGGAGCCACCGTGACGCGACGCTTTATGCCGTCGAGGACGGCAGGCTTTCGATCACCCTGACCGACAATGCGAAGACCGGTCTGGCGCAGACGACGCAGTTCGTTGGTTACCGGGGCGACGAGAGCACTCCGTCCGCCCTGTTACTGAAGCACCACGGCCTGCATATCGAGATTGTCGTCGACCGCGCCCGCCCTATCGGCAAACAGGACATTGCCGGCATCGCTGACGTAATTCTGGAAGCCGCGATCACGACGATCCAGGACTGTGAGGACTCCGTCGCCTGCGTCGATGCCGACGACAAGGTGGCTGCCTATCGCAACTGGCTCGGCCTGATGCGTGGCAACCTGGCGGAAAGCTTTGCCAAGGGTGGCCGCGCTGTGACGCGCCGCCTTGCCGCGGATCGTGAATATACCGCGCCGGATGGGGGCGCGCTCACGCTGCCTGGACGCAGCCTGATGTTGGTGCGCAACGTTGGTCATCACATGTACACCGATGCGGTGCTTGATGGGTCCAATTCAGAGATACCGGAAGGACTGCTGGATGCCGCCGTCACATCACTGATTGCGATGCATGATCTGAACGGCACCGGTAAGCTCCGTAACAGCCGTGCCGGATCCGTCTACATCGTCAAACCGAAGATGCATGGCGCCGACGAGGTTGCGTTCACCGGCACGATCTTCGCGCGCGTGGAAGATTTCCTGGGTCTGCCGCGCAATACGCTGAAGATGGGCATCATGGACGAGGAGCGTCGCACCTCGGCCAACCTTAAAGCCTGCATCATGGCCGCGAAGGAGCGCGTGGCGTTCATCAACACCGGCTTCCTCGACCGCACCGGCGACGAGATCCATACCTCGATGGAAGCCGGCCCGATGATCCGCAAGAACGACATGAAGGGCACGGCCTGGATCAAGGCCTACGAGGACCAGAACGTCGAGATCGGTCTGGCCTGTGGCCTGCGTGGCAAGGCACAGATCGGCAAGGGCATGTGGGCCGCGCCGGACCGGATGGCCGACATGCTGAAGCAGAAGATTGGCCATCCAAAGGCTGGCGCGAATACCGCATGGGTGCCGTCACCCACCGCCGCCACGCTGCATGCGCTGCACTATCATGACGTGGATGTCGCCGCGCGACAGGAGGAACTGGCGACGCGCACGCGCGCAGCGCTTGCCGACCTGCTTACCATTCCGGCAGCCGATCGTCCGAACTGGTCGCCGGAGGATGTCGGACAGGAACTCGACAACAACTGCCAGGGCATTCTCGGCTATGTCGTGCGCTGGATCGATCAAGGTGTCGGCTGCTCAAAGGTGCCGGACATTCACGACGTGGGCCTGATGGAAGATCGCGCGACGCTGCGCATTTCCTCACAGCATATCGCCAACTGGCTGCATCACGGTATCGTCGCCGAGAATCAGGTGAGGGAGACGATGAAGCGCATGGCGAAAGTGGTTGATCGGCAGAACGCGGGGGACGCGGCATATCGGCCAATGGCCCCCAAATTCGATGGTCCCGCCTTCGCCGCCGCCTGCGATCTCGTGTTCGAGGGGCGCACGCAACCGAATGGTTACACCGAATTCATCCTGCACGCGCGACGTCGTGAAGCCAAAGCGAGGCAACACAGTGATAGCTGTGGTTAGATAAGAATACTCGGTAACCGGGGGAGAGCGCACATGCGCCGGGTCCTGCTAAGTGCCTTATGCTTCGCTGCTGCGTTGGGCACTTTTTCGATCCACGAAGTGAACGCCGCACCTGTGGTCACAGCCTCGCCACTCATCGCGCAGGGGCCAAGTGGTGTTCCGATCGAGCGCGTCTACTACTATCGACATGGCTACTACCCTTATCGTTATCACGGGATGTACTACCACCACCGCTATTATCGATACGGCCGTTGGCACTATTACTGAACCGGCGCGCGCAGCACCAAAATTAAGCGCAACAGCGAGGTTGCCCTGCACCTTCCGCGATCGCGATCAGTCGCTACGCTTGTAGTCCTGCTGATCGGCGGATCGATTGGCCTCTGGGTTGGCACGGAAGCCAGCGCCCTTACTGCCGAGGAAACAGCGTACAAGGTCGTATACGATGCGGCACTTCTGGCGCATCGCGTTCCCAGGGCTGCCGTGCGGAAGGCACGTTACATCACGGTAGCCATGTCGGAAGACTCGGGTACGGATTGCGCCGACACCGCAGTGGACGTGGCACGGTTTCTGGTGCTTCACGGCAGAGGGCTTTGCCAAGGGAACTTGAGATAGGCGCTCCGTTGCGGTCAATCCAATACTCGGCGGATCGAATTGAGCGCTGTCAGAAGCGTATCGAACATTTCCACCGTCGCCATGCCGCCGACAGTCAATTTTACCCACAACCGCAAGCCCACAGGCGCATGAATCAAATGTGTTGGTTGGTCACCAGGACCCGCGGCAATCACAAGTCGCCGAAATAGGGCTGGGTCGTCGGACTTGCGTCCGCTCACATAGGCCACGGAGATATCGCCGGCGAGCGCCAGCCACTTGTCGATGAGCTGGCGCTCGACCGGGTCGATTTCCCTCGGCGGGTACTTCAACAGGACATCGTGTATGGAATCTGACACTGCTCGAAGATTCTCACCTCCCGACGGTTTCAGTCTCGTTATCCTGGGCAAAACAGCCTGGGTTTTGTCAACTCGCCCGCACGCAGGTTGGGCTCTCACCGGCCGGGACCAACTGGGATGCTAACGGAGGACCTGGCGAGGATTGCGGTGACCCACGTCACAGCGCGCGGGTGCGCGGTGATGTAGCCGGAGCGGGTTCCTTGCTTTCCTACCGTTGCCGTCCGCATTCGCTGGGCGGCCCCTTTGTGGATCGCTGAGCATGAGTGGTGATGTACGCAAGCCTCTGGAGGAACGAAGCGCCGCCGAAATGCGAGAGCGCGCACGGGAATATCGGCTCTTGGCCGCAACCGCCACAACGGCGAACGTGCGGGATGCGCTCCGGCAAGTTGGCCGCATGCTCGAGCGACGAGCAGCAGAGAAGGAAGCGGAGGGTGGCGCCGCATGATTCGTCCAGCACCTCCCGGTGCGGTTGCCATTGTTGGCCGTTGCGTTGTATGCGCGCATCGAACAGACTAGCCGCCGGGGAATCGCATCATGCCACCTGGGGAGGATGGTCGATGCATTTGCAAAGCGCTGAGTATTGGGGACAGAAGGCAGCACGGGCCAGAAATGCTGCCGATAAGTTTGCTGGATCGGACGCGAAAGCGACGATGCTGAAGATGGCCCATCACTACGAGAACCTCGCCCAACGTGCTCGGATGATCGCGGCCATGCTTGGTGAGGTTCCACACAGCCCGCCTTTGCGGGTCGACCTCCTGTGAGTGTCAGCTAACCCTCGCCACTGGGGTGACCACCGCGACGCGACCTGGCGCGCTGGCTGGGTGCCACTGGCGCTGGACACATGAGAGGCGGCGATGAAGGGGGGCGAGAAAGCGACGCAGTAAGGGCAAAAAAAGAGCACGCCGAGCATATTGAGCATGGCGCGCTCGATAGATGACTTTGGTAATGAATTTTTTTTAAACCGCTAACGCCGGCAAGGCAAGCTCAAATTAACGCGACTTTAACAAAGCCTTAGCAGGCAATCGGCAGGAAGGGGAGGAACGTCATCACCCAAATACCAATGATGGCCCGATCCGCCGACGAGCTGAGCACGTTGACTCGCCCGGACCTTACTACCACGATCCTGTTGTGAAGGCGGTCGGGGGATCGAACAGTGGCGCCCAGCCGACACATACTGTTGGTCGATGACGATTCGATGTTCCTGTCCGCGATGGCGGATGGATTACGGAAGGCTGGTTACCGCATCACCGAAGCGCGGCATTTTTCGACAGCCCTCGAAGCATTGGAGAACGCTGACGACAAGCCAGACGCATTGGTAGTCGACATTGTCATGCCAGACAGCGTCAACGGGATAGCGCTGGGGAGAATGGCCCGTTTGCGCAATCGCGCGATTCCGATCATCTACCTCACCGGCTATGATGTGCCGGGCGTTCAAGACCTGGCATCGGGCCCCCTGCTCCGGAAGCCGCTCGAGCCGGAGCGACTTATGGCAGCGATCGAGGCGGAGTTCGCGAAGCTGGCCACTTAGGTCGTCTGGTTCAATGTCGATGGCGCGCCCTACTGGACTCGAACCAGTGACCCACAGCTTAGAAGGCTGTTGCTCTATCCAACTGAGCTAAGGGCGCGTTTCGAAGGGCAGCGCGATGTAGCACGCCGTGCCAAAAGTGTCATACCAGATCCCGCCACTGGAACCGCCAGCGCGCCACAGCGTTTGTCTCAGCGCAACGTCTGGAGAGGCCTTTCCATGCGAAATATTCTCGCTGCCTGCATCGCTCTTAGCGCATTGGGCGCGATCGCTGCTTCGCCGGCCAGAGCCGACGACCCGTATTGGCGTCAGCATTCGGACTGGCAGACGCATAACGCGTTCCACGGCGACCAATACCAGAAAGAGACGTGGGAGCATGACCATTGCGTCCGCGACTGGCAAAATCAGGAATACTGCCGCCGCTAGCCTGCGGGACGGCTCGCGAGTACTCGACCCCCGCTCGCGAGCCGGTTACCGGTCCCATGACCAGGCTCGCCGCTCACATTCCCGTGACGCGATAAGTAACTTGCATATTGCTATGGACTGATCCATATGGCTTGCATCCTGCAAGTCACGGTCAGTCCCCATGCAACGCAAAAGCTTTGGCACTATGCAATGCCCCATCGCCCGCAGCCTCGAGCGCGTCGGCGAATGGTGGAGCATCCTCATCCTCCGCGATGCCTTCCGCGGCCTGACCAGGTTCGACCAGTTCCAGGACAGCCTGGGCATCGCGCCCAACATGCTGACCCGCCGCCTGAATGCGTTGGTCGAAAGCGGATTGTTGGAAAAGCGTGCCTACAGCGAGCACCCACCCCGCTTCGAATACATTTTGACCGAGCGCGGCCGGGATTTCCGGCCCGTCCTGTGGGCGCTGCTCGCCTGGGGCAATAAGCACTTCGCCCCCGAAGGCCCAAGCGTCGTAGTGGTGGACAGCAAAACCGGAGAAGTGGCGGACCCCGTGCTGGTGGACCGGCACAGCGGTCGCCGTTTGGTCGAGCCTGACTTCCGCTCGCATTACCTCCGGCCTCAGCCATGAGCGACCAGGCGATCGCCCCGCGCGGAGACATCCTGGCACCCTCCCCGGTCCGCGCCGCCCGCATCTCCCGCAAGCAACTTGCCATCGCGGCGGCCGCTCTCGCCCTCGGGGTCGGCGTCGCCTTCTATGGCTACAACTGGTGGACTGTCGGCCGGTTCATCGAAACCACCGACGACGCCTATGTCGGCGGCGATGTCACGGTAATCGCGCCAAAAGTCGCCGGCTTCATCGCCAAGGTCGCCGTCACCGACAACCAGGAAGTCCATGCCGGCGACCTGCTGGTGAAGCTGGACGATCGCGATTATCGCGCGGCACTGGCGAAAGCCGAGGCTGCCGTCGCCGGTCAGCAAGCCACGCTCGCCAACCTCGCCGCGCAGCGCAGCCTGCAACTGGCGGTCATCGCTGAAGCGCAGGCGCAGCTCACCGCGACCGCCGCCGAGATCGAGCGCAGCAAGGAAGACGTCGATCGCTATCGCACCCTGGCGGAGACCCACGCAGCCTCGCTGCAAAGATCCCAGCAGGCGGATGCAGACTACCAGAAGGCACTGGCCGCCGACGCGAAAGCGCGAGCGGCACTGGAGGCGGCACAGCGACAGCTCGACGTGATTGACACGCAGCGTCAGCAGACCGCGGCCGCACTCGCCGCCGCGATCGCGGATCGTGAAACTGCACAGCTCAACCTCGGCTACACTGAACTGCGCGCTCCGATCGACGGCACAGTCGGCAACCGCAGCGCGCGAGATGGTGCCTACGCAACCATCGGTGCGCCGCTGATCTCGTTGGTGCCGGCCCATGGCCTTTGGGTCGATGCCAACTTCAAGGAAAACCAGCTTGCGCGCATGCACGCCGGCCAGCCGGTGACGATCGCAGCGGATGTGCTGCCAGACCGCACATTCCACGGCCGCGTCGCCAGCCTCGCGCCGGCAACCGGCGCGATGTTCAGCGTGCTTCCCGCCGAGAATGCCACTGGCAACTTCACCAAGATCGTGCAGCGCGTGCCGGTGCGCGTGCTGCTCGATGGCGATGCGGCAAATCTTGGCCTGTTGCGACCTGGGTTGTCTGTCACCGCCGATGTTGACGAGCGATGAGCGTCACCACGGCCGATATCCACATTCCGCCAGCCTCCGAGCTGGCAATGGCGACGAAGGTCCTCGCCTTCGCCTCCATGAGCATCGGCTTCTTCATCGCGCTATTGGATATCCAGATCGTCTCGGCGTCACTCGCCGATATCGGTGGTGGCCTGTCAGCAGGCGCAGATGAAATTGCCTGGGTGCAGACCAGCTACCTGATCGCCGAAATCGTCGTTATCCCGCTTTCCGGTTGGCTGTACGCGAGTGTTCTCCACACGCTGGCTATTCTGTGCATCCGCCGCCGGTTTCACCGTGACCAGCCTGTTATGCGGCTGGGCGTGGAATATCGAAAGCATGATCGTGTTCCGTGCGCTGCAAGGCTTCCTCGGTGGATCAATGATCCCCACCGTCTTCACCACCGCCTTCTACTACTTCAATGGCCAGCAGCGTGTGATCGCCGCGGCCACCATCGGCTGCATTTCGTCATTGGCGCCAACATTGGGCCCGACGATCGGCGGCTGGATCACTGACAATTATTCCTGGCATTGGCTGTTCTTCATCAATCTCGTGCCAGGTATCTTCGTCACAATTGTCGTGCCGATGTTGGTACGCGTGGATCGGGCTGAAGCTGTCGCTGCTGCGCGGTGGCGATTATCTCGGCATGGCGCTGATGGCGGCGTTCCTCGGCTGCCTCGAATACACGCTGGAGGAAGGCCCGCGCTGGGACTGGTTCGGCGACGACACCATCCGCACCACCGCATGGATCTCGGCCATCGCCGGCATCGGCTTCATCTGGCGCAGCCTGACTTATGCTGAACCCGTGGTTGACCTGCGAGCGCTGAAAGACCGCAACTTCTCGCTCGGTTGCTTCTTCTCATTCGTCACCGGCATCGGCATCTTTTCGACGATTTATCTGACACCGTTGTTCCTCGCGCGCGTGCGCGGCTTCAGCGCATTGCAGATCGGCGAGGCCGTGTTCACCACTGGCGTCTTCCAGGTCTGCGCCATCCCCTTCTATGCGGTGCTGACCCGGTTCGTTGATCTCCGCTGGCTGATGATGTTCGGCCTCGCGTGCTTCGGCATCAGCATGTGGAATTTCACGCCGATCACGCATGACTGGGGCGCACAGCAACTACTGCTGCCGCAGGCGTTCCGCGGCTTCTGCCAGCAATTCGCGGTGGCACCAGTGGTGTCGCTGACCTTGGGCGGCATCCGGCCAGAGCGGCTGAAGTTTGCCTCGGGTCTGTTCAACCTGATGCGCAATCTCGGAGGCGCCATCGGCATTGCCACTTGCGGCACCATTCTGAACGACCGCACCAACCTGCATTTCCTGCGCCTCGCCGAACACCTGAACAGCACCAACACGGCAATGGGGCAGTGGCTTGGCCAGGTTGGCGCGGCGCACGGCCACGTAGTGGCGCTGGAACGGCTATGGTCGCTGACCATGCGTGAGGCGCAGACCCAGACCTATGCCGATGCATTCTTCGTCATCGCGCTGTGCTTTGCCGTGGCGACGACGATGGTACCGCTGATGCGCAAGGTCGCACTTGTGGCGAAACCGGCGGACGCCCATTGATGGAGGGACGCATGGAACAGCGGACAGTCGCGGTCATCGGTGCCGGCGATTTCATCGGCAGCGCGATCGCACAGAAATTCGCCAGTCAGGGCTTCACGGTTTTCGCCGGGCGCCGCAACGGTGAGAAGCTGGCGGAGCTGGTGCGTCACTCCGAAGGGCGGATCCTCGGCCGCTCGCTCGATGCACGGAAGGAGGAAGACATCACGGCGTTCCTCCACGAAGCCGACGCCTTCGCACCACTGGAGGTCTGCATCTTCAATCCCGGCGCCAATGTGCGGTTCCCGCTGGTCGAGACGACGGAGCGCGTGTTCCGCAAGGTCTGGGAGATGGCGTGCTACGGCGGTTTCCTCTCAGGGCGCGAAGCAGCGAAGCTGATGCTGCCGCGCGGCCGTGGCGCGATATTCTTTACCGGAGCCACCGCCAGCCTGCGCGGCGGCGCCGGATATTCGGCGTTTGCCTCGGCGAAGGCGGGGCTGCGCGCGGTGGCACAGAGCGCGGCGCGGGAACTTGGGCCACAGAATATCCATGTCGCGCATCTGGTGATCGATGCCGGCGTGGATACCGAGTGGGTGCGCAATCGGATCAGGGAACGCGAGGGTGATGCCGGGTTGCAAAACCCCGATCGTCTGATGCAGCCGGCTTCGGTGGCAGACGCGTATTGGCAGTTGTATCAGCAGCCGCGCGACGCTTGGACGTTCGAGATGGATATCCGGCCGTTTGGGGAGAAATGGTGATGCAGGTCGAGTTCCACTTCGATTTTGGCAGCCCGAATGCGTATTTGAGTCACCTGGTGATCCCGGAGATCGAACGGCGGACTGGGGCACAATTCGACTATGTGCCGGTGCTGTTGGGCGGGGTGTTCAAGCTGACCAATAACCGCTCGCCCGCGGAAAGTCTCGTTGGGATCAGGAACAAGCCGGAATACCAACGCCTGGAAACGCAGCGCTTTCTGCGGCGGCACGACATCACGAATTTCGCGCCCAATCCGTTCTTCCCGGTGAATACGCTGACCCTGATGCGCGGCGCGATCGCGGCTCAGCGGCTTGGGGTGTTCGGGCGATATGTGGACGAGGTCTATCGCCACATGTGGGCTGAGCCGAAGAAGATGGATGACCCGGTGGTGCTGCGTACAGCACTGCTGGAATCAGATCTCGACGCGGACGCGATCTTCGCGCTGGTGCAGGAGCCTGACGTCAAGCAGGAACTGCTTTCCAACACCGAACGCTCAGTAGCGCTCGGCACATTCGGTTCGCCGACATTTTTTGTGGGCGACGACATCTACTTCGGCAAGGATCGTTTGCAGGACGTCGAAGACGCGATTGGCAGAGAATAGGTGTGGGCGTTTCTGTCCTTGCGCACGTAGCGAAACAATCCCGACGAGATTGCTTCGCTACGCGCGCAAGGACACGTTGTACCACTGCTCGCTGACCGCGACCCATTCGCTCTATTGTCATGGCCGGCCCCCGAGCCGGCCATCAGCCTCAACCGCACACAACGGTGCCAATGTATACTGATGGCCGGGTCAAGCCCGGCCATGACAATAGAGCGACAGATAAGTCAGGGTCAGTGAGCTTTGGTATTAGCCGGTTCTGGCCCTAAACCGCCGGATCAGCGCATTGGTCGAACTGTCGTGCGCAAGCTTCGGCTCACCGGTGTCCGAGAGCTCAGGGATAATCCTCTGCGCCAGCACCTTACCCAGTTCGACACCCCACTGATCGAACGAGTCGATCCCCCACACCGCACCTTGCGTGAATACGCTATGTTCATATAGCGCGACCAGCGTGCCCAGGCTGAACGGCGTCAGCGCATCGGCGAGGATCGTATTGCTCGGCCGATTGCCCTCCATCACCCGGAACGGTCGTTGGAACGCAGGCGATCCCTCCGCTTCCAGTTCCGCCAGTGTCTTGCCGAACGCCAGCGCCTCGGCCTGTGCGAACATGTTCGCCATCAGCATTGCATGGTGATGAGCCAACGGGCTCAGTGGCTTGGTAGAATCCAATGAAGTCGCACGGCACCAGCTTCGTGCCCTGATGCAGCAATTGGTAGAATGAGTGTTGCCCGTCCGTCCCAGGTTCGCCCCAGATGATCGGACCGGTCTGAGTGCTCACCACCTTCCCGTCCAGCCCGACATGCTTGCCATTGCTCTCCATCTGCAACTGCTGGAGATAGGCGGGGAACCGCGCCAGATGCGTTGAATACGGCATCACGCCCAGGCTCTGGGCACCGAAGAAGTTGTTGTACCAGACTGTCAGCAAGCCCAACAGCAGCGGCAAATTCCGCTCCGGCGGCGCCGAGCAGAAATGCTCGTCCATTGCATGGAAGCCGGCCAACATGTCGCGGAAGCCCTCTGGCCCAACGGCGATCATCGTGGACAGGCCGATCGCCGAATCCATCGAATACCGCCCGCCAACCCAATCCCAGAAACCGAACATGTTGGCGGTGTCGATGCCAAATTTCTTCACGCCCTCGGTGTTCGTGGACAATGCGGCAAAGTGCTTCGCCACGGCTGCGTCGCTGCCCAGCGCATCCACCACCCATTTCCGCGCCGTCGCCGCGTTGGTCAGCGGCTCCAGCGTCGTGAAGGTCTTCGAGGCGATCAGGAACAGCGTTTCCGCCGGATCCAGATCATGTGTCGCCTCGGTGAAATCCGCGCCGTCGATATTGGAGACAAACCGGAACGCCATGGACCGATCGCTGAACGGCCGCAGCGCACGATACGCCATCTCTGGCCCCAGATACGACCCACCAATCCCTATATTGATGACGGTCTTGATCCGCTTGCCCGTATGCCCGCGCCACTCACCCGAACGCACACGGTTGGCGAACGACGCCATCGCATCGAGCACGCGATGCACTTCCGGCACCACATCCTCGCCATCGACCAGGATGCGCGTCCCTTTCGGCGCCCGCAGTGCCACGTGCAGTACCGCACGCTGCTCTGTTATGTTGATCTTCTCGCCGCGGAACATCGCGTCGCGCCGCATCGCCACGCTGCGCTCTTCCGCCAGCTTCAACAACAGCCCGATCGTCTCGTCGGTGACGCGGTTCTTCGAATAATCGAGGTACAGTCCTGCACCTTCCACCACCATACGTTCGCCGCGCCGCGAGTCATCGGCGAAAAGCTGCCGCAGATGCTTGCCCTTGATGGCGTCGTAATGCCCTTGCAGTGCGTCCCAGGCGGTCATGACTCCCCTCCCCTTCTCAACACTGCGACAGGTCGTGGTGCACCAGATCGCCGATCCGATCGAGCTGGATATCGCCGTGCGGATACTGCGCGAGTATCTCCGGATCGACCGCGTAGTGTCCCTGCTTCGGGAACACCGTGGTGACGCGCTTGCCCCAGATCTTCTTCATCGCATCCAAAATGCGTAGCTTGTCGTCGATCATCACATAACGCTGCGCCGGATACAGCCGCTCGACATCGTCGACCTCTTCTTCCTTGTGCACATAGATCAGCACATGGCCATCGAACGCCTGCCACAGCCCAGAGCGATCGACCTTGCGCGGCTGGAACACCGCATCGCCATCCGAAAGGATGACCACCGGGCCCCATTGCCGGGCGTGTTTCACCGCGTCGAGCGCACCGGGATACAGCCGATCAGCAAACGGATAATCGACCAGCCAGTTGGAAATGCGCAACAGGCGAGGATCGTGCAGATCCTCCAGCCGGTAGCGCTCCAGCGCCCCAAGGTAATCCGCGTAACCAAGCTCGTTGCGCAGGGTCTCGAAGATTTCCCAATAGCGGTCGCGCACCGACGTGCCGTGCTCAACACGGATGTGCACATCCAGGTCCGCCTGAACGCGATCGTTGTTCAGCAGTGTGTTGTCCACATCGAACAGGAAGACGACATCATGCATCAGATTTTGTCCGTCGCTTGTCCCTTAGGGTTGCGCCACGGGCCGTCGTGGCCGATCAACGCTTCGGCATCCGCTGGGCCCCAGGTACCTGGCTGATAAGGTTTCACCGGCACCACGTCATCCAGGATGGGTTCCACGATACGCCACTGCGCATCGACGATGTCGTCGCGGCCGAACAGCTCGTAGCGACCACGCATCGCGTCGCCCAGCAGGCGCTGATAGGGCGGGCGCATGTTCGGCGCCTGCTGGGTCAGCACCAGCTCGACATCGTCGCCCACCATGCGTTCGCCAGGCAGCTTCACCCGCACGCCCATCGCGATATTGACGTCGGGGCTGAGGCGCATGCGCACATGGTTCGACCCCGCCGGCACCAGTTCATCGAACGTCTGGCGTGGCGGGCGCTTGAACTGAACCAGCACCTCGGTCGCGGTCACCGGCATGCATTTTCCGGTGCGGATGTAGATTGGCACGTCCGCCCAGCGCCAGGACTCGATGAATAGCTTCACCGCGATATAGGTCTCGACCTGCGAGCCGGCCCGCACCCCCGCCACCTGCTGGTAGCCATTATATTGCCCGCGCACGACATGCGCCGCGTCCAACGGCCGCACCGCCTTCAGCAGCGCGGCCTTCTGGTCGCGCATGGCCTCATGTTCCTCGCCCGTCGGCGGGTCCATCGTGAGCTGCGCCAGCACCTGGAGCAGGTGGTTCTGCAGCACGTCGCGCACCGCGCCGGTTTCGTCATAGAAATGCCCACGATCATCCACGCCGAAGCTCTCCGGCATGGAGATCTGGATGCTGGCGATGTGGTCGCGGTTCCATAGCGGCTCGAACATCAGGTTGGCAAACCGCGTGTAGGTGATGTTCTGTACCGACTCCTTGCCCAAATAGTGGTCGATGCGCAGGATGTTCTCATCGGCGAAGTACTTGCCGAGCAACCGGCTGAGCGTGCGAGCGGTCTCGCGGTTGTGACCAAACGGTTTTTCGATCACCAGGCGCCCCTCTTCCGCGCACCCTGACTCCGCCAGCGCCTCCGCCACTGTGGCGAACAGGCTAGGGGGCACAGCGAGGTAGTGTAGCGGACGCTTCGCCTCGCCAAGCTGCTTGCGGAGCTCCGCGAAAGTGGCCGGATCGTTGTAGTCGCCGTCCACGTAGCGGAGCAGCTCCATCAGCCGCTGCTGCGCCTTCGCGTCGTTGATACCGGCGTGCTTCAGGCTGTCGTCGGCGCGCTCCTTCAACTGGTCCAGCGCCCAGCCGGCCTTGGCGACCCCGATGATCGGGACGTTCAGGTCCTCATCGCGCACCAGCCCGAGGAGCGAGGGGAAGATTTGTTTGTACGCCAGGTCACCGGTGGCGCCGAAAAACACAATCGCATCCGATTGGGATCCGCTCATTCGAAGCCACCTCTCTTCCCCGCGCGTCCGCCCACTGTAGAGTGGTCCGCGGGCGCCGTCTTGTTCGGAATTGCGACATGGGTATCAGCCCGGCATCGTCCTGACCCGTCACAAATCCGTGCTGGCGCCCGCGGCCTTCCTTTGCCAACGACCGTACCGCATGCGATGACGCTGCGGGCTTCCTCACATACCGACTCGCATGGACCAGGTCCGCACGCGTCGCCGGCCCGTGGCCGAGGCGACCGCCGAATTGATCGCCGTGATCGTCGCAGTCACTGGCGGCCAGCCGCGTGTGCTGACGATCGACGATGGCACGGCGTTGCCGTCTGGCCCCTTCGAACTGACGCACCGGTCACTCCAGGTAGGCATGCGTTCCTGGGTTGAACAGCAAACTCACCATCCGCTGGGCTACGTCGAGCAGCTTTACACCTTCGCAGATCGCGACCGGACTCGGACCGGCCGGCGGATGGTGGCGATCAGCTACCTGGGGCTGACCCGCGAGGCGGCGCGCGCAGGCGAGCCGGGCGTAAGCTGGCAGAGCTGGTACCGCTATTTCCCCTGGGAGGACCATCGCGGCGGTGCCCCGGCGATCGTCGAGGAGATCAGCACCCGGCTTCGCACATGGGCAGATGCAGCCGAAGATGTGACGGTTCGCCGCGAGCGCCAGCACCGTGTCGCTGCTACTTTCGGTCCCGCCTGGAATGAGGAGCTGATCCTCCAGCGCTACGAGCTGCTGTGGGAGGCGGGCGTGGTACCGGAAGCCCCCGAGACACGGGAGCCGGTCGAGGGCACGCCGATGACGCATGACCATCGCCGCATCCTCGCCACCGGCATCGCCCGGCTGCGGGCCAAGATCAAATATCGACCGGTCGTGTTCGAGCTGATGCCGCCGCGCTTCACCCTGCTGCAACTGCAACAGGCGGTGGAAGCGCTGGCAGGCCGGCCGCTGCACAAGCAGAACTTTCGTCGCCTGATCGAGCAGCAGGATCTGGTCGAGGAGACCGGCGAGATCACCACCGAAACGCGCGGCCGACCTGCCAAGCTGTTCCGGTTCCGCCGCGACGTCGTGGCGGAGCGTGCCGCAGCCGGGAGCAAGCTGCCGCTGGCGCGATAAGGTTTCACACGGAGCACACGGAGCCTCCACCGAGAACCCTCCCCTTGACATCCTTATGCTCATCACTAGCATAAGGGAGGAAATGCTCACTCAGAGCATAAAGGAGGGTGTTCCATGTCCCACACCGAGGCCCTGACCCGCACTGCCCCGCTGTATGACCGGGTAAAGTCGGTGATCCCCCCTATGGAATGGCCGGTCTTTGCCGACGACATTGACGCCATCCTGGCGCTCAAGCGCCGGCGCAACGCGGTGATCCTCGGCCACAACTACATGACGCCGGAGATCTTCCATTGCGTCTCCGATATCGTCGGCGACAGCCTGGCCCTCGCCCGCGAGGCGATGAAGGTCGACGCCGACGTGATCGTGCTGGCGGGCGTCCACTTCATGGCCGAGACAGCGAAGCTGCTGAACCCGACCAAGACCGTGCTGATCCCCGATCGGCGCGCCGGCTGCTCGTTGGCAGAGTCGATAACCCCGGCCGACGTGCGCCTGTTGCGCCAGCGCTATCCCGGCGTGCCCGTGGTGACGTACGTCAATACATCCGCCGCGGTGAAGGCCGAGTCCGACATCTGCTGCACCTCCGGCAACGCCCGCAAGGTGATCGAATCGCTCGGGTCCGACCAGGTTATCATGCTGCCCGACGAATACCTGGCGCAGAACATCGCCGCGCAGACCGGCGTGAAGATCATCACCTGGGCCGGCCATTGCGAAGTGCACGAGCGCTTCACCGCCTCCCAGATCCGCACGCTACGCGCCGAGAACCCGGGCGTGATCGTGTTGGCGCATCCCGAGTGCCCGCCCGAAGTCGTGGCCGAAGCCGACTTCACCGGCTCGACCGCGGACATGTCTGGCTACGTGGACAAGCAGAAGCCGGCAAAGGTTGTGCTGATCACCGAGTGCTCGATGGCTGATAATGTGGCCGTCCATCATCCGGAAGTGCAGTTTGTGCGCCCGTGCAATCTTTGCCCGCACATGAAACGGATCACGCTTGCGAACATCCGCACTGCTCTGGAGGAGATGCGCCACGAGGTCACGATCGATCCTGCCGTCGCCGTCCGCGCGCGGCAGGCGGTCGAACGCATGCTGGAAGTGAGATGAAACCCACCTCGCCCACGAAGTGGGAGAGGTCGGCGTGAAGCGCCGGGTGAGGGTGCCGCAACATGGAGAATAGAATGCCGCCTCCGCTTCCCTCCATCCTGATCGAACCCGCCGTACGGGCCGCGCTGCTGGAAGACCTCGGCCGCGCCGGCGATCTGACGACGGATGCGATCGTCCCGCCGAGCGCGCGCACCGAATGCGCGCTGATGGCGCGCCAGGCGGGCGTGGTAGGCGGACTGGACTACGCCGCGACCGCGTTCCGCCTGATCGATCCCGCCATCGAGGTGCTGATCGAACGCCCGGACGGTACGCCGCCTTACCCTGGCGACCTGATCGCGGTGATCCGTGGCCCGGCACGCGGCATCCTGACCGCCGAACGCACTGCCTTGAACTTTCTCTGCCACCTGTCAGGCGTTGCCTCCGCCACGCGCGGCATTGTAGATGCGATCGTAGGGACAAAGGCCCAGGTGGTCTGCACCCGCAAGACCATGCCCGGCTTGCGTGCCGCTCAGAAATACGCGGTGCGCGTCGGCGGCGGCTCGAACCATCGCTTCGGCTTGGATGACGCGGTGCTGATCAAGGACAACCACGTCGCGATTGCCGGCGGCGTGCGCGCGGCGGTGGAGCGCGCCCGCGCCGGCGTTGGCCACCTGGTGAAGATCGAGCTCGAAGTGGACACGCTGGACCAGCTTCAGGAGGCAATGACGCTTCCCGTCGATGCGGTGCTGCTCGACAACATGGGACCCGACACGCTGCGCCAGGCAGTGGAGATTGTCGGCGGCCGCGCCATCACCGAGGCCTCCGGCCGCATTCGCCCCGATACCGCCCCCGCCATCGCAGCCACTGGCGTCGATCTGCTGTCAGTCGGCTGGCTGACACACAGCGCACAGGTGCTGGATATCGGGCTGGATCATAGAGCCTGATCACAAATCCCACTCCACCCACATGGGAGGCAGGCGCAGAGAAGTTGGGTGAAGTAGGTATAGTGCACCGACCGGTAAAAAAGTTGCGGCGCAATCACGCCGCTCGTAGGTCCTTGTGGAATGCATCCGCACGCTGAATCGCCTCCCGAGGTACTCTCGTACTTGCCAAGTCAAGCTCGTATCGCGACTGCAAATTCAGCCAGAATTCTGGTGTCGTTCCGAATGCATGCGCGAACAGCACCGCAGTCTCGCCGGTGATGCCGCGGGTGCCGTTGACAATCTCCGTGATTCGATTCGTTGGCACTCCGATCGCCTTGGCAACGCGGTTCGCGCTCAGCCCAAAGGGGACGAGGAACTCTTCCTTCAGAATCTCACCCGGGTGGATCAGCAGTCGCGGGTCCAAGGTCACACCTCCTCAATGATAATCGACAATCTCAACTTCGTACGCATGTCCGTCGTGCCACACAAAGCACACGCGCCATTGGTCATTGATCCGGATCGAGTATTGCTCCTGCCGATCGCCCTTCAACGCTTCCAGTCGGTTCCCAAGTGGTGAAGCAAGATCGAGCAACGCGTGCGCACCGTCCAGCATCAGCAGTCTCCGCCGTGCTACCCTTTCGAAGCTTCGCCATCTCCGATCGCCACCCTCACCCTTAAACAGCGCCTCGGTCCTGCCGCACCTGAGGCTCTGGATCATCCTACGATTTTTGGCATATTTTATGTATTGCGTAAAGCATAAGATTCGCTCCCCCTTTCGGTGGCAATCACACCCCGCATGCAAAATAATGTTGCCTGGTGGAGGGGAGTGCGTCATGCGATACGTCACGACGCCGGTGGGACTCGCGCTCGCCTTGTTCTGCGTCCTCGCGATGCCCCGCGCTGCCAAAGCAGCCGACGCCGAGGTCCGCTACATCGTCACGATTGGCGGCGCCGATGTCGGCGGCCACACGCTGGTCGATTTCTACCCCAACGGGAACCATGATGGCCTGACGGTCGCATCCGGAAAGGCCGCCCATATCCCCGCCAGCACCGACGGCATCCACATCGACACAGCGTGGCGGCAGATCGGCTGACCGCGCACGGGTTCTGCAAGACGCGCTCTATTGCCTTGAATGCCCCGGACGGAGGGCGCACCAGGAACCGCCGGGTAGAGATCGCCAATCCCGCCTGCAAGGCAAAGGGCTAGCGCTAATTCAGCATGCAGTACACTGTTCGTATCCTTACACCAGATGACGCCGCAGCCTTCCGGCATGTGCGCCTTGACGCTCTGCGCCTTCATCCGGAGGCTTTCGCGGCGGCGTATGAAGACGAAGCGCAACTCAGCCTCGAAGAGTTCGCCGAACGCCTTGTAACGCCTGGCTTGACGCGCTTCGGTGGCTTCGCCGGCGAAGAATTGGTTGGTCTTGTCGGCCTCCAAATACGCGCGGGCGCCAAGGAGCGTCACAAGGCACATCTGTTCAGCATGTACGTCGGTGCCGAGCATCGCGGCTCTGCAGGACTCGCTTCGCAACTCATAACCGCCGTCATCAATGCTGCGCGCGATGCCGGCGCACTGGAGCTGCAGCTCTCCGTCACCATCGGCAACACGCCGGCACAGCGTCTCTATCGTCGCATGGGCTTCGTGCCGTACGGCATCGAGCGGCGTGCCTTGCAGATAGATGGCCGCTTCTATGACGAAGAGCTGATGGCGCTCGACCTCGACTGAGCTCCGATCAGTCGGGCAAGCCCTGACCCGGCGCCAACTCCAGCCACATCGCGTTGAGTGCCGCGAATGCGGCCGCGAAGCTCAGCCCCAGAATCCATGAGAAGTCCCACATGTGAACGCCTCAATAACTGATGTGTGGCTCGGATTCGATCTGTTCCGGTGTGACTGGACCACGCAGTACACGGTACACCCATGCCGTATACGCCAACACGATCGGCAGGAACACAACCGTCGCAATCGTCATCACCAGTAGCGTCACCATGGACGACGATGCATCCCACACCGTCAGGCTCGATCCCGGATCGAGTGACGATGGCAGCAGGAACGGAAACAGGCTGACACCTGCGGTCGCAATGATGCCGGCGATCGACAGGCCGCTGCACAGGAACGCCAGCCACCGCAGCCGCCGCGTGGCCAGCAACAGCGCGGCCAGCAAGGCGCCGCCGAGACCAACGGCCGGCGCCAGTATCGCCCATCGCACCGCATCGTAGTTCGCCATCAACGCCCCCGCCTGGCGAACCACATGCTTGTCCAGCGGATTGGACGCCGCGTCCATGCCGGGAAACGACTGCACCACGTAGCCATCGAGACGCGCGGCCCACAATCCACCCAGCGCGAATAGCACTACCACCGCCAGCGCCATGAACATCCCAACCCGCTGTGCGCGAGCCCGCAAAACACCTTCAGTCTTGCAGGCCAACCACGCCGCCCCGTGCGTGGTGATCATCGCCACGCTCACCAATCCGCACAGCAGCGCGAACGGATTGAACAGGTCGAACAGCGTTCCAGTATAGGTCATCCGCAGCGTGTCATCGAACCGGAACGGCACGCCTTGCAGCGTGTTGCCGAACGCCACGCCGAACACCAGCGCCGGCACCAGGCCACCGACGAACAGCGCCCAATCCCACACCGCACGCCATCGCTCGCCCGGCAGCTTGCTGCGGAACTTGAAGCCCACCGGCCGCAGGATCAGCGAGCACAGCAATAACAGCATCGCCAGGTAGAAGCCGGAGAACGCCACGGCATAAAGCGGCGGCCAGGCGGCGAAAATCGCGCCGCCGCCCAGGATCAGCCAGACCTGATTGCCTTCCCACACCGGCCCGATCGTGTTGATGACGACGCGGCGTTCCATATCCGTCCGCCCGATCCAAGGCATCAGGATCGCAGTCCCCAGATCGAAACCATCCATGACCGCGATGCCAATCAGCAACACCCCGAGCACCGCCCACCACAGCAACCGTAGAGCCTCATATGCTGACATCGCCGGCTCCTATTGCGCTGCGACGGTAACTGCGGCGCCGGCCCGGTGATCCGGCACATCGGGGCCATGGCGGATCGCGCGCACCATCAGGAACAGCTCGACCACCGCCAGCACCGAGTACAACAGCACGAATCCCCCCAGCGAGATCCACACGTCGCTCGCCGGCACGCTGGATACCGACAGGAACGTTGGCAGCACGCCATCGATCGTCCACGGCTGCCGCCCTACCTCGGCCACCACCCAGCCGAGTTCCGCGGCAATCCATGGAAGCGGCAGCGACCACAGGCAGACATGCAGCACCCAGCGGTATCGCTCCAGCATGCGGCGCGATGCCAGCACGAACATCGTGCCGAACAGCGCGATGAAGTAGAAGCCAAGCCCCACCATGAGGCGGAACGAGAAGAACAGCGGCAGCACCGGCGGAATCGTATCCTCCGCCGCCGCATCGATCTGCTGCGGGGTGGCGTCGGTGACGTTCGGCGTGTAGCGTTTCAACAGCAGCGCATAGCCGAGATTGTCCACGTTGGCCTGGAACTGTGTCCGCGCGGCCGCGTCATCGGGATGCGTACGCAGTGTTGCCATCGCTCCATAGGCGATCATGCCGCTTTTGATCCCCTGTCTGGCCTCGTCCACCAGGTTCTGGATGCCCTCAACCGGCTGATCGATCGATCGAGTGGCAATCAGGCCCAGCACCCAGGGAATGCGCACCGCATATTCAGTCGTGTGGGTCTTGATGTCCGGAATACCGATCACCGTGAAGGAAGCTGGCGCCGTCTCGGTCTGCCACATCGCCTCGATGGCGGCGATCTTCATCTTCTGATTCTCACCTGCCAGGTAGCCGCTCTCATCGCCCAGCACGACGACCGACAGCGCAGACGCCAGACCAAAGCTCGCCGCCACCGTGAGCGAGCGGATCGCCAGACCGCGATAGCGCCCGCGCAGCAGATAGAACGCGCTGATCGACAGCACGAACATCGAGCCGGTGACGTATCCGGCGGACACCGTGTGCACGAACTTCGCCTGCGCCACCGGGTTGAACACCACGGCGAAGAAGTCGGTGACCTCCATGCGCATCGTCGCGATGTTGAAGCGCGCGCCAACTGGATACTGCATCCAGCCATTGGCGATCAGGATCCATAGTGCCGAGAGATTGGTGCCGAGCGCCATCAGGCACGTCACGATCAGATGCTGTATGCGCGACAGCCGCTGCCAGCCGAAGAAGAACAGCCCGACGAAGGTGGCTTCCAGGAAAAACGCCATCAGTCCTTCGATTGCCAGCGGCGCGCCGAAAATGTCACCCACATAGTGCGCGTAGTAGGCCCAGTTGGTGCCGAACTCGAACTCCATGGTGATGCCGGTCGCGACACCCATGGCGAAGTTGATGCCGAACAGCGTCCCCCAGAACCGCACCATGTCGCGCCAGATCGTGCGGCCGGTTGTGACGTAGATGCTCTCCATGATCGCCAGCAGGACGGAAAGCCCAAGCGTCAACGGCACGAACAAGAAATGATACAGTGCCGTCAGGCCGAATTGCAGGCGGGAGAGCTGGACGAGGTCCATGTCCGTCACCTTTGCTTCAGGCTTGGCTCACATTATCCGCCTCAATCAAATAGCGCGCCATAGCCGACGCGTCAGAAACATCATCGCCAGTCCAGTCATTCCAGTTGCCGCCGTTGCCCATGGCGCGCCAATTGCATCTGCCAGCCAGCCAAGCGCAACAAAGCCGATTGGACCGACGCCGATGCACACCGACAGCACGCCGAGCATCCGGCCGCGCATCTCCGGCGGCGCGGATAGATAGACCAACGTCGCCTGCATGATACTGAACCCGGCGCCGCTGAGCCCGGTGAACAGCAACGCTGAACCAGCGATTGCCGGGAACGGTATCAGCGCGAACGCCGTCAGCATCACCATGTAAATCAGCACGCCGCCGACATAGACGCGGCGATAGAAGGCTGGCTTGCAGAATGCCGCCATCAGCACCGCGCCGACGAACGCGCCGAGACCATCCATGCTGGCCAACACACCGATACCCTCCGGCCCAAGCTGCAAATGATCCTGTCCGATCACCGGCACCATGCTGGTGAAGGGCCAGCCGAACACGTTGTAGATCACGGTGACTGTCAGAACGCCGATCAATCGCCGATCGCTGCGCACCAGCCGCAGACCCTCGGCGATGCGCGCCAGCACCGTCTCAGCGGTCGCCGGAGGAAAGCTGTTGCGATAACGGACGCGCGACGCCGCAACCAGCGCAACCACGTAAAGCACGACGCTCAAGGTGAAGACGCCGGCAATACCAACAGTTACCAGCAGCAATCCGCCGACCGTGGGTCCGATCATCCGGCTCGCGTTATTTGCACCGACGTCGACCGACATGGCAATGCTCATTTGCCCCGAACCAACGACTTCGCCGATCATCACGCGACGCACCGGATTGTCGGTCGCCCAGGCAATCCCGTTGATGAAGCTGGCAAGCGCCAGGTGCCAGACTTCCAGCACATGCAGATGGGCCAGGACGGCAAGCGTCACCGACGTCACCACCATGCTGGTCACCACGATCACCAGACTGGTCCGCCGCTCCATCCGCTCCGCCATCGCGCCGAGGAATGCGCCAAACAGTCCCATCGGCAACAGGCGCAGCATGGTCATCATCGCGACCAGAAACGCCGAGTCAGTGCGCTGATAAACGAAGATGCCGACGGCAACGGTTTCCACCCACCGCACCGTGAACACGACGAGCCCGACGGACCAAAGCCGCCAGAAATCCGCGCTGTCGATCAGCCATGCCGGGCGGCTTGCCGGCCGGGCTGCGGTCAATTCAGACACCTCGGGACGTTCCTCGTCGTTTCGTGCGATCCTGCCGCCGGGCGGGGCGTGCCGCAACACTGTTGCCGACGCATGCTAGCTGGTACCATGCGGCGCAGCGGAGGGATCGCATGGACCCAGACATCACCGAACTGCGCCAGATGATCGATGAGGCGGAGCGCGTGGTGATCTTCACCGGCGCGGGCATCAGCACGGAATTGGGCATACCTGATTTCCGCAGTCCGGGCGGTATCTGGACGAAGATGCGGCCGATCGATTTTTCCGATTTTCTGGCATCGGCCGAGGCCCGCCGTGAGACTTGGCGGAGGCGTTTCGCCACCGATGAAACGATGCGGCGCGCTGAACCAAACCGTGGTCATCGCGCGATCGCCGCACTGGTCAACCGCGGCAAGGCATCGGTCGTGATCACGCAGAATATCGACGGCCTGCATCAGGCGTCCGGCGTCCCACCCAGCCGCGTGATCGAACTGCATGGCAACACGACCTACGCACACTGCCTCGAATGTGCGCAGCGCTACGAAATCGCCGACGTCCGCGAGGAATTTGAACGCACCGGTGAAGCGCCGAACTGCAATGCCTGCGGCGGCTTCGTGAAAACCGCGACAATTTCGTTCGGCCAGTCCATGCCGCCCGCGGCGATGATCCGCGCCGAAGAGGAATCGCTCGCTTCTGACCTGTTCATCGCAATTGGTTCATCGCTCGTGGTGTATCCGGCTGCGGGTTTTCCGGAGCTCGCGGCGCGCAACGGCGCACGGCTGGTGATCCTGAATCGCGAGCCAACGTCCCTCGACCCTTTGGCGGATCTGGTCCTTCATCGCGAGATCGGTGACACGCTCGGCGAAGCAATAGGTAATAACTAATGGCACGCAATATCGCCATCGGCGTCGGCCTGATGGAATTTCCCTTCTCCAGCACCGAGGGTTTCTGGCGCTGGGTTGATCTGTGCGAAGCAGGCGGGATCGATTCCATCTGGCAAACTGACCGCATCGTGAGCCGCCAACCGATCCTGGAATGCATGACGGCGCTCGCCGCGATCGCTGGCCGCACGCGCCGCATCAAGTTCGGCGTCAACGTCGTGTCGCTGGCATTGCGCGACCCGGTTCTGCTGGCGAAGCAGTGCGCGACGATCGACGTGCTGTCGCAAGGCCGTCTGCTGCCAGGCTTCGGCATCGGCAGCCCGCAGGGTCCGGAGTGGACCACGCTACACATCGATACCGCGACACGTGGCCGCCGCACTGACGAGGCACTGGAAATCATCGCCCGGCTATGGTCGCAGGATACCGTCGATTTCGAGGGACGCTTCAATCATCTGACTGGTGCCTCCATTTCGCCAAAGCCGGCGCAGCCAGATCTGCCGATGTGGATCGGTGGCTCCTCGCCTGCCGCGGTCCGCCGCACTGCGCGTTACGGCACCGGATGGCAAGCCGGGGCAGAAACGCCTGCCGACGTTGGCCGCATCATCTCGGAGATCAAAGCCGCACTGTTGGAGGCTGGCCGCAGTATAGACGAAGATCACTACGGCGCTGCTTTCGCGTACCACTTCGGCCGGGTGGACGACCCAGGCGTCGCTCAGGTGATGGAGGCCTATCGCAACCGCACGGGCCGTGATCCCGAGCGCCATTTCGCCATCGGCGACGCCGGCCTGATGCTCTCGCGCATCGCAGACTACGTCGAAGCCGGCGCTTCCAAGTTCATCCTGCGCCCCGCCGCACGAGGCGACGACGACATGCTGGACCAGACGCGCAAGCTGATCGAACAGGTACTGCCGCTCGTCGCGTCGCGCTGGCCGAAGCAGAAAAAGGCCGCGTAACATCTGGGCCGGGCACCGGCCTTTCACCCCAGCGCTTCCGCGATCCGCGCTGCCAGCCGCCGCGCGACTTCCTGCTTCGCCAGCCGCGGCCAATCCTCCACGCCATGACCTGTGATCAAGTGCACGGCGTTCTCCTCGCCGCCCATGATGCCGCTCTCCGGCGATACATCATTGGCAACGATCCAATCTGCGTTCTTGCGCAGGCGCTTGGCTTGCGCGTTCGCCATCAGGTCATCTGTCTCCGCCGCAAACCCCACTACCAGCCGAGGTCGTTTTGGTCCCGCTTCGGCGATCGTCGCGAGAATGTCGGGATTGGGCACAAGTTCCAGCTCAGGCGGTGCCGCGCCTGGCACTTTCTTGATCTTGCCCTTCGACGTTCCCGCCACACGCCAATCGGCCACTGCCGCGGCAAACACCGCCGCATCCGCCGGCAACGCAGCCAGACACGCATCCAACATCTGTTGCGCGCTTTCCACGTGCTTCACCGTTACGCCTTCGGGATCGGCTACCAACACGGGCCCGCTTACCAGGGTCACCCGTGCCCCGAGCGCTGCAAGGGCGGCAGCAATCGAATGTCCCTGACGCCCACTGGAACGATTGGCGATATAACGCACCGGGTCGATTGGCTCATGCGTCGGCCCACTGGTGACCACCACATGCTTCCCTGACATCGGCTTGCCCGGCGACAATAACGCCTCGATCGCTCCCAATATCGCCGGTGGTTCCGCCAGCCGCCCGGGGCCGTATTCATTGCACGCCATCGCCCCTTCGTCCGGTCCAACCACATGAATGCCGCGCGACGCCAACAACGCCATATTCGCCACCGTCGCAGCATGCAGCCACATCCGCACATTCATCGCCGGCGCCACTAGCACGGGCTTGTCGGTCGCCAGCAACAGCGTGGACGCCAAATCGTCCGCAATCCCCGCCGTCATCTTCGCCAACATGTTCGCCGATGCCGGCGCAACCACCACCAGATCGGCACTGCGCGAAAGCTGAATATGTCCCATCTCGCTTTCGTCCGTCAGCGAAAACAGATCGCCGTAGACCTTGCTCTCACTCAGCGCCTGCAACGACAGCGGCGTCACGAATTGGGCGCCGTTCTCCGTCAGCACACACGTCACGCCACAGCCGCGGCCGCGCAGCAGCCGTATCAGCTCCAACGCCTTATAGGCAGCAATCCCGCCGGAAACGATCAGCAGAACGCGCTTACCATCGATCACAGCCGCCACCCCGAATGAATTGCCGCAATGCCCCCCGACAGGTTCTGCACCGCAACCCGCGCAAAGCCTGCCTCTCGCATCATCGCCGCCAGCGTCTCCTGATCCGGAAACATCCTGATGCTCTCGGCCAGATATTGATAGCTGTCCTCGTCCTTCGCGACATATCGTCCCAGCATTGGCAACACCCGGAACGACCACGCATCGTATAATGGCTGTAATGCCACCGCCTGCACACGCGAAAACTCCAAGCAGAAGAACCGCCCGCCCGGCTTCAGCACGCGCCTCGCCTCATGCAGCACTGCCTGCTTGTCGGTGCAGTTACGCAGGCCAAATGCAATCGACACGCGATCCACCGCACGATCCGGCAACGGCAGCCTTTCCGCATCTGCGACCAGCAGCGACACGTGTGCGATCACTGCACCGGAAATGGCCCGGTCCTGTGCCACCTCCAGCATTGCAGCGTTGACATCGCTCAGCAGCACTGGCCCGCCGCCCTGCTCCAGCCAGCCGAATGTGATGTCGCCAGTTCCACCAGCCAGATCGAGCAGCATATGCCGCGGGTTGGGCCGCAGCGCTGTCACGAAAATGCTCTTCCACGCGCGATGCACCCCGAGCGACATCAGGTCATTCATCAGATCGTAGCGCGGTGCCACGCTGTCGAAAACCGCGCGCACCATGCCGCGCTTTGCGGCACGCGGGACACGCTGGTAGCCGAAATCGGTGGTGTCAGCCGATACAGGGTTGTCGCTCATGCGCACCATCTATAGCGTGCCCTGCCCCCATGCCGGAACTCCCCGAGGTTGAGACCGTAATGCGAGGCCTCCGCGAACGGCTGGAGGGCCGCACCATCGTGCGCGCCGAGGCGCATCGCCCCGACCTGCGCTGGCCCTTGCCCGAGGGCTTGCAAACGCGGCTGACCGGCGCGCGTGTCACCGGTTTCCGCCGCCGCGGCAAATACATCCTGATGCGCCTGAATGGCGGCGATTTCGTGCTGCTGCATCTTGGCATGTCCGGCCGCATGGTGCTGTCGCCGGTGCGGCCCAATCAACCCACGCCGCATGAACATCTCGTGCTGGAAACCAATGACGGTTGGCGCCTCGGCTTCGTTGATCCACGGCGCTTCGGTTCGGTGGATCTTGTTGCAACAAAACATGAGAACTCCCACAAGCTGCTCGCGGAACTCGGTCCAGAGCCGCTCGATCCGGCGTTCACTCCCGCCCGGCTGTCCACAGCGCTGACCGGCAAGCGCACGCCCATCAAGGCAGCACTGCTGGATCAAAAGGTCGTTGCTGGGCTCGGCAACATCTACGTTTGTGAGGCGCTGTTCCGGGCCCGTCTCAGTCCCTTGCGTTCGGCGCATACCATTCCTGGGACGCGTGCGGCGCGCCTTGTTCCGGCCATCAAGGAGACGCTGCAGGAAGCGATCGCCGCCGGTGGATCATCCTTGCGCGACTACGTTCAGCCCGACGGGGAACTGGGCTATTTTCAGCATGCCTGGAAGGTGTATGGCCACGAGGGCGAACCGTGCGAGCGCTGCCCAGGGCGCCCCGCCTGCCCTGGCATCCGCCGCGTCACCCAGTCGGCGCGCAGCACGTTCTATTGTCCGCGTACCCAGCGTTAGGAGAGCGATACATGGCCGATTACCAGAACATCATCGTGGAGACGCATGGCCGCGTCGGCCTGATCCGCCTCAACCGTCCTAGCGCGCTGAACGCGCTGTGCGATGCGCTGATGGAGGAGTTGGGAGGCCAGATTCTTGCCTTCGACGCCGACGCCAGCATCGGCGCGATCGTCTTGACCGGCAACGAGAAGGCCTTCGCCGCCGGCGCCGACATCAAGGAGATGAAGGATCGCGAACATCCCGCCGCGCTGCTGGAAGATTTCATCGGCGCGCGCTGGGAAACCGTGCTGCGTGTGAAGAAGCCGGTGGTCGCCGCGGTTGCGGGCTTTGCCCTTGGCGGCGGCTGCGAGCTGGCGATGATGTGCGATTTCATCCTGGCCGCAGATACCGCGAAATTTGGCCAGCCGGAGATCAATCTGGGCGTCCTGCCGGGCGCCGGTGGCACGCAGCGTCTCACGCGCGCGGTCGGCAAGTCGAAGGCGATGGATATGATCCTGACTGCGCGCATGATGGACGCAGCGGAAGCCGAGCGCGCCAATCTTGTGTCGCGGGTTTTCCCCGCCGATCAGCTCATTCCCGAGGCACTTAAGATCGCCGAGCGCATCGCAAATCTTTCGCCCGTGGCCGTGGCATTGGCTAAGCAGGCAGTGAACCGCGCATTCGAGACCACGCTGGTGGAGGGCGTCCGCCACGAGCGTGCATTGTTCCTCTCCTTATTTGGCACGCACGACCAGCGCGAGGGCATGGCCGCCTTCGCCGAGAAGCGGAAGCCGGCATTCCGATTGGGATAGGCACTGAAGAATGGCGAAGATACAGATTGAACTTCCGGACGCTACTGCAAAGGCTGCCGGCAAAGCAGGCCTCATGGCGGCCGAGGCCGGCACCCATGCCGGCCCCTGCAACCATTTACTCAGCAGCGACACCGAGGCGGCCACGCACAGGCACCTGCCGCGGGATGTGCAACGCCACCGCCGCTACGATCGCTGAGACCGCGGTGAACATCGCAAGGCCATACAGGCCGCCGGCATAGCTGCCGGTCGCATCCTTCAGCCAACCCACGATCGCCGGCCCGATCGCGCCGCCGACGTTGCCGATGGAGTTGATCCACGCGATCCCCGCGGCAGCGGCGGTGCCCGTCAGCAGCATCGATGGCATGGCCCAGAACGCACCCTTCGTCCCGTAGAAGCCAGCAGTTGCGAGACACATGCCCGCCAGCGCCCACCATGTGCCGATCGTCATGCCGGTCACCACCAGGCCGAATGTGGCGAGCATGCACGCCCAAAACAGGTTCCAGCGCCGCTCACCCATGCGATCCGACACCCAGCCCCACACCAGCATGCTGATCGCGCCACAGATATATGCGAGCATCGTCGCGTAACCCGTCCCCATATTCGTGGCGCCAAGCGACTTGATGATCTGAGGCACGAACAGCAGCAGCCCGAGGCTGGCGGTGACGATGCCCAAATAGTTGATCGACAGCAGCAGGATCTTCGGATTCAGCATGCCTTCCAGCATGCCGAACTTGCGCGACGATTCCACCGCGCGGCGCTCGTGTTCCAGTGTGTTGATCAGCCAGGTCTTTTCCTCCGCCGACAGCCAGCTCGCCTTGGCCGGTTTATCGGTCATCGCGAACAGCACAAAGAAGCCGAGCAGGATGGTGGGGATCGCTTCCATGATAAAGATCCACTTCCATCCGGCGATGCCGAGGAAACCATCAATACCAAGGATCGATGTTGATATTGGCGCCCCCAGGGCAACCGAAATCGGCAGCGCCAGCGTGAAGCTGGAAACGATGCGTGCACGGTGGTGATCGGGGAACCAGTAGGTGAATAGCAGCACGATGCCCGGAAACAGACCCGCCTCGGAAAGGCCAAGCAGAAAACGCACGACCAGGAAGCTGTACGGCCCTGTGACGAACGCTGTGGCGCCAGATGCGATCCCCCATGTGATCATGATCCGCGCGATCCAGATGCGCGCGCCGACCTTGTCGAGGATCACGTTGCTGGGAACTTCGAAGATGCAATAACCGAGATAGAACGCCGTCGAGCTCATCCCGTAGGCCGCGGCTGTCAGGCCGATGCTGGCGTTCATCTGCAACGCGGCAAAGCTGATATTGATCCGATCGAGATAGCAAAAGAAATAGACGATCATCGCAAGCGGCAACAGGTGTAGATACACCTTGCGCATGGCAGTCTGTTCCACAGACGTCGGCATCGTTTCCCCCTGGTTTCGTGTAGTACTAACCGAGCCTAGCAAGGGGCATTGCCCGGACGCAAACGCGGAAAATCAGGCGTTGCGAGGCGCCCCGGTCCACACCTCGCGATACAACGCCACGATTTCCGCCTTGTCCGGCACACGCGGATTATTGGCTGGGCTGCCGGATGCCAGCGCCTGCTCGGCCATCAAGCCCATCTTGTCGTTCCACACCCGCTCGTCGATGCCATACTCGGCCGGCGTTGGCACCGAAAGCTCCTTGTTCAGCGCTTCAAGTCCCGCGACCAGCTTTGCCGCGGCGGACGCATCGGAGTCATGCTTGCCGGCCAAGCCAGCACGGCGCGATGCTTCCGCGTAGCGCGCCTCCGCCGCCGATACCGAAAAGCGCGTGACCGCCGGCAGCAGCATGGCGTTGGATAGCCCGTGTGGCACATGGAAATGGGCGCCGATCGGCCGCGACATGCCGTGCACCAGCGCGACTGACGAGTTGGAGAATGCCAGCCCGGCCTTGCTCGCACCGATCATCATGCCCTCGCGCGCCAAAGCATTGCGCGGCTCCGCATAGGCGGTGCGGATGTGCTGCCCGATCATCTCTATCGCCGACAGCGCCAGCGCGTCGGAGAACGGATTGGCGCGTTTCGACACGTACGCCTCCAGCGCATGTGTCAGACTGTCCACGCCGGTATCCGCCGTGGTGCGCGCCGGCACGCTATAGGTCAGTTCGTAATCCACGATCGCCGCAAGAGGCAGCGCGCCAAGTCCGGCGATCAGCATCTTCTCGTCGCGCTCGGTGTCGGTGATGACGGTGAAGCGAGTGCATTCACTGCCGGTGCCCGCGGTGGTCGGGATCGCCAGCACTGGCAGCGCGCCACGATCCGCCTGCGCAGGCACCTTGTAGTCGCGCATCTTGCCGCCACCGGCCGCCAGGATTGCCATCGCTTTCGCGGTATCGATCGGCGAGCCGCCACCAAAGCCAATCAGGCAATCGAAGTCGCCGCGTTTCAACTCCGCCACACCGGCTTCGATCACGGTATCGGTCGGATCAGGCACCGTGTCGCTGAACACGGTCACTGGGATGCCAGCGGCTGCGAGTGGCTCCAGACAATTCTGCACCAGCCGCGACGACACCATGAATGGATCGGTCACCACCAGCGGACGCGACAGCTCGAACTTGCGCAGCACATCGACGATCTGCCGCACCGCACCGCCGCCGATGAGCAGCATGCGCGGTGCAACGATACTGGCGTTCACTGTGGTCATGGCGTCCTCCTGTGGGGCGAAGCATCACCACAAAGCCACCAGAACGGGAAGTGGCCGGAAATCCTGCCCTCTCTATCCTGCTTCCGCCCCCACCTCCGCCCGCCGCTTCGCGTAAAGCGCCAGCCGCCTGGCCGCCATAGGCGCGACGTGCCCCGGTTCGATCACCTCACCCGCTGGCGGCAACTCCTCCGCGCGATGGCAAGCAGTCAAATGCCCGTCGCTCCATGTGCGCAACACCGGCATTTCCTCGCGGCACCGGTCGATCACGAACGGGCAGCGTGTATGGAACCGGCATCCCGAAGGTGGATTCATCGGGCTCGGCACATCGCCGCCCGGCAATTGCCGTGCCGTATGCCGGTGCGGATCGGGGCGCGGAATTGCCGTCATTAGCGTGCGTGTATACGGATGTCGTGGCTCCGAGAACAGAACGTCCTTCGGAGCCATCTCCACGATCTGCCCCAGATACATCACAGCTACCCGATCCGCCATGTGTTTTACCACGGCCAGATCGTGCGCGATGAACAGATAGGACAACCCCAACCGCGCCTGCAGGTCCTTCAGCAGGTTCACCACCTGCGCCTGGATTGAAACATCCAGCGCTGATACCGGCTCATCGCAGACCACGAGTGACGGCTCCACCGCGAGTGCGCGTGCGATGCCGATGCGCTGCCGTTGCCCGCCAGAGAACTCATGCGGATAACGCTGCGCATGATAGGAAGCCAACCCAACCAACCCCAGCAACTGGTTCACCCGCGCGCGCCGCGCCATCCGATCGCCGATCGCATGCACGATCAGCGGCTCTTCCAAGATCTCCCCCACTGTCATGCGCGGATTCAGTGAGGCAAACGGATCCTGGAAAACGATCTGCAAGCGCCGACGCAGCTTACGCAACGGTTCACCGTGCATTTCGGTGATGTCCACACCTTCGAAGCGGATCGTGCCGCTGCTGGGATCGATCAACCGCAGCACGCAACGCGCCGTGGTTGACTTGCCGCAGCCTGACTCGCCCACGAGTGCCAATGTCTCGCCGCGCCCCACTGCAAACGAAATACCATCCACCGCCCGCACCACGCCGATCGTCTTGGCCAGCACCAAGCCTTGCCGGACATTGAAGTGCTTGGTCAGGTCTTCAACTTCCAACAACGGAGAGGTCAAGACACCACCG
Organism: uncultured Alphaproteobacteria bacterium; assembly: GCA_963733475.1. Lineage (GTDB taxonomy): Bacteria > Pseudomonadota > Alphaproteobacteria > Acetobacterales > Acetobacteraceae > JAMXLO01. The sequence goes on from CAVTEC010000006.1 coordinate 183,509, forward strand.
CCTCCACCGGCGCGCGAATGCAGGCCGCGCGATGGTCCTCGGACATCAATCGCAACTCAGGGTCCTGCATCGTACACGCCGCATCGGAAAACACGCAACGTGGGTGGAAGCGACAGCCCTGTGGCAGAGCGAACGGTGCCGGCACAGTGCCCTCGATCGCGAGCAGTCGATCGCGGTTCTCCTCGATCTTCGGAATGCTTCCCAACAGACCCAACGTATAGGGATGTTGCGGATCGTCGAAGATCGCCGCGCCCCGCGCTCGTTCCACCACGCGCCCGGCATACATAACCGCGACCTCATCCGCCATTTCAGCCACGATCCCCAGGTCATGCGTGATCAGGATGATCGCCATGCCGGTCTGCTGTTGTAGCTCTCTCAACAGATCAAGAATTTGCGCCTGCACCGTGACATCCAACGCAGTTGTCGGCTCATCCGCAATCAGCAGATCGGGCGCACAGGCCAGCGCCATCGCAATCATCACCCGTTGTCTCATGCCACCCGACATCTGATGCGGATATTCGTCGAACCGACGCTCCGGCGCCGGAATTCGCACACGCTGCAACGCCGCAATCGCACGGCTTCGCAGCGCGCTGAACGAAGCCGTGCGGTCGTGCGCGCGCATCGCCTCGGTAATCTGATCGCCGACAGTGAAGACCGGATTCAGGCTGGTCATCGGCTCTTGAAAGATCATAGCGATCCGGTTGCCGCGGATATCGCGCATCGCCGCCGGCGACAGCTCCAGCAGGTTCTTGCCTTCGAACAGGATTTCACCGCTGGCCACGCGGCCCGGCGGAGGAACCAGCCGCATCACCGACAGCGACAGCACCGACTTGCCGCAACCAGACTCGCCGACGATACCAAGCGTGCGCCCGCGCTCCACCGAGATATCGACACCATCCACCGCGGCGACTTCGCCCTGGGACGTGCGAAACACGGTGCGCAGACCATTGACCGATAGCAGAGCGGTCATTGCATCCGGAATGTCAGCGGCGAAATCTGCTCCGCCGTACGGTGATCCCAATCGAGGTTCGGCACGTTCGCCTTCACGCGTTTCTGTGCCTCATGCAGCGCCGCGGCCGCGGCGGGGTAATCCATCGTCAGCACACGGCCTTCATCGACGACCCTCTGTCCATCCACATACACCGTCCGTACGGCACGGTCGCCGGCTGCATAGATCAGGCTGCGGATCGGATCGTGCGTCGGCCGCATCATCGGATGCGTGATGTCCACCAGCACGACGTCGGCGCGGCAACCTGGCGACAGCCGGCCGATATCGTCCCTCCCCAATGCACGCGCCCCGCCAATCGTCGCAGCGTCGAACAGATCCGTGGAACTCAGCGTGCGCGGATTGCCTGCCTGTGTCCGCGCGAGATACGCCACCAGTCGCAGCTCATCGAGCATGTTGTGCGGATAGGTATCCGTCCCCACACCCATATTCACGCCCGCGTGCCGGTACCGACCGAAGTCCTTCAATGTAATGCCACGCCGAGCAAACACCGTGGGACAATGCGCCACCGTGGTCCCGGTCTCAGCCAGCCGCTTTACATCCGTATCGGTATGCCACCGCGTCGAGGGGTGGTCGTCCAGAAAAATCCCGTGCCCGATGATCGAACGTTCGGACAGCAGCCCCAGATGATCCAGCCAGCCGATCGGCGTAAAGCCATGCCGACGTGTTATCTCGTGGAATTCGCTGACCGACTGCGCGGCATGGATTTGCCACGCCACACCACGAGCCTTCGCCTCGGCGAATGATTCGCGCAGTAGCCCCTCCGTGCAGGTGTCGATCTGCGCCGGCACCACCATGCCGAACAGCCGCCCCGAAGGATGCTGCTCCGCACATTCGATCAGCGACAGCGCCTCCGCCATTGCCTTTTCGCCGGCCGCTTCGTCCCACGCATATTCCACCAAATGCCCGTTCTTCGTGTACCAGCGACCAGACCGGAACATCGGCGCCACGCACACGCGCATCCCCGCTTCCGCCAGCAGGTCGAGCCAGCCCGGATGCGCCATCGACAGATCGGCCAGCGTCGTCACGCCCGACAGCAACAGTTCTGATAGCGCGACCCGCACACAATGCGGAACCGCTTCCGCATCCGCTCGGAAGATCGGCAAGTATTCGTACAGGGAGGAATTATAGAAGCCTGGACTACCGATTTCGTCGATCAGCCCCTTGTTCATAGGCTCGCTCGACGGATGCGAATGGATGTCCACCAGCCCCGGCATCACCATCATACCGCAGCCGGACACCACCTCGTCCGCCGCGCCACCATAGCCACGCCCGACAAACGTCAGCGCGCCACCGTCGAACACGACGTCGGCATCCGGCATATACACATGCAAACTGGCAGCCGCGTCCCACGCGACCACCATCTCCGCATTGCGGATAGCCGTGATCAATGAATTTCTGCCGACCGCTTCAATACTTCGCGCAGTTTGGCGGGCGAGAAATCAGGTGCATTGCAGAAGTCCAGGATCACCTTCTCCCGTCGCGAGATCAGCTCGATCGCAGCCGGCAGTTTCTTCACCGCATCCGCCGGCACGACCACCGCGCCGTGGTAATCAGCATGGATCACGTCATCATGCCCGGCCAGCATGCCGAAGATGTTCACCGGCTTGTTGTACTCCACCATGTGCACCCACGCATGGCTCGGTCCGACGCGCCCGCCAACCATCTGAAATCCTTCCGCCCACATATCCAGATCGCGGAACGAACCATTGGTCACGCAGCCGATGGCACCCAGCGCCTTGTGGATATTCGACTGCACCTCACCCCAATACGCTCCATAACCGATCCGCCCATCGATATCCTGGATCACCGCAATCGTCGGAAAATCGGTCGCCGCCACGTATTCATACCAGTCGGCACGATCGGTCACCTTGCCACGCGGCGGCTCGGTGGAGCGGATCATGCCGACACGCGCCAGCCCAACGATTGGCTTCGCCTTCGGATACAGACAGACCATCGGCTCAACCGTGTAACCGAAGGCACGGCGCTCCGGCGAGGTGATCTCCAGCCCGTTGCAAATCGTCGGCGTATCCCACTGCGCCAATACGTCAAGGTCGGCCTGCGTGAATGGGCGGTCCGCCATCACTTCCTCCTGTCGTCCGGTTGAGGCATGTTGTCACAATGCAGGTCATCGCCAGAGGCGGCAAGGCGCTGTACGGCGCCCCGCTCGGAATTCTTATGCTGGAGGCGCGTTTTCCGCGCATTCCCGGCGACATGGGGAACGCCGCCACTTGGCCGTTCCCGGTGCTTTACCGTGTGGTAAAGGGCGCCACACCGGAACGCGTCGTGCTGAACGCCGCCTCCGGCCTGCTGGGCGCTTTCCTCGCCGGCGCGGCGGATCTGGTAGACCATGGCGCCGAGGCGATCACGACCAACTGCGGCTTCCTGTCACTGTTCCAGGCGGAACTGGCCGCGCATGTCCGCGTGCCGGTGGCGACCAGTTCGCTCATTCAGGTGCCCTGGGTGCAGGCCACCCTGCCACCTGGCAAGCGAGTGGGAATAATAACAGTTTCCGCTCAATCGCTAACTCCGCGCCACCTTGTCGCCGCTGGCGTCGCGCCCGATACGCCGTTCGTCGGCACCGAGGACGGCCGCGAGTTCTTCCGTGTACTGATCCGCGGTGAAAAACCAGACATGGACGTTGGCCTCGCCGCCGCCGACATCCTGCAAGCCGGGCACTCGCTGGTCTCGCGCCATCCCGACATCGGCGCGATCGTGCTGGAGTGCACCAACATGCCGCCCTACGCCTTCGCATTGCGCGAGACACTGGGCCTGCCCGTTTACGACATCTATTCGCTGATCACCTGGATCCACGCCGGCCTGCGCCCGCGCGAATTTGGGCCGCCAGCCGATCGGGCGACATGCCTAACGCATCTCCCTCGCCCATAGCCAGCGCGCCGCGCCTGCCGGATCGAGGTCGCCTGGCGCCGCCTCGATATGCCGAGCCACCACATTGATGCGGCCAAGCGTCCGCTTGTGGTCCAGCATGCCACGTTGCGTTACATTCAGGCAGGGATCGCTGGTGAACACGTGCCGGATGCCCTGAGCAAATGCCTCCGCGACAACCTTGTCGTCGTACCGCCCATGCGGACACCCAAGCGCATTTATCTTGGCCGCCCCATCCGAAAGCGCTCCGATCGTCTCACGCGCACATCGCAGTTCGCGCTTGATGTCCGGAACGGCCGTTAGCGGCACGTGTGTATAGCCATGCAGCCCCACATCGATGCGGTACTCGGGAAGCTGCCGTAGCTCGCCAGGCTCCAGCATCATACGCGCGTGGCACGGATTTGTCGGCAGGGTGGCCAGCAACACATCGCGCTCCGCATGGTCCATCACGCCAAGCCTGCTAATCATGTCGAGACCGCCCGGCAGTTTCCCCAGTCCTTCAAGCGCGCGCTTCACGTCCGGGTGCTGTAACCACTCGTCCATCATGTGCAGGCGGGCGGCGGCAAACACCAATTCCTGCCACCAGACGCGCCCTGACGATGCAATTGGTTCTCCCACCGCAAATACCACCGCCGGCAATCCACGCCGCCGCAAGGCAGGCGCGGCATAGCGAAGATTGTCCGCCCAGCCATCGTCGAACGTGATCAATATCGCTCGCGATGGTAGTCGCCTGATGCCCTCCTGCGCGGCAATTACGTCCGCAAGACAGACAACTTCATAGTGCCTGACAAGAAATTCCAGGAACTGCTCGAACAATGACAGCGACAACGTCCACGCCGGATCTGCATAAATAAAGTCTGGATCACCTTGGTCGAGCACACGATGCAGCATCAAGACCGTCAGCGTATCGCGCTGGCGCCATCGGGCCAGCGACAGCGCACCCGAACAATAGGCCAAGCTGCGCAGCTTCTGACGCAAAGCGATCACCGCGCCAGCGAGCCGGCGAACTCCGGTACTGTTTTTTCAACCGGCTCGCGTAATACCGACGCACGGAATTCTGTCGGCGTCATCGCAATTCCACCGAGTTGGTCCATGAAAAAATGCAAATACTCGTCGATCGTATAAATCATGCGATCCAGATCTGCTTCCGTCCGAACATACGGGGTATAACCGGGCAGAAGTGTCGAGCTATGATAGTTGAACGTAAATACCCGATGCCCGCGCCCAAGCAGCAGTCGCGTCAGGCGTTTCAACTCCTGAATCGACACGCCTTCCGGCGTCAAGGTGATGCGCTCCAGCAGCCTCAGCCGCGCGAATACGCCAGGCAGATGAAGCCGCGCCGCTCCGGGACTTGATAGCGCGGCATACAGCGTTGCGCTGGAGATCTGCGGCGCCCGCCCCTTGGCCAACAGACCGGAAAAGCCCGTCGTAAGCGGGATTTCCAGCAGGTTACGGTTCCTGCCGATCCAAAACGGCCGCGCGAAAGCGTGACGGAAATCCGGGCCATGCCGCAGCCGCATGTCGTATCCTGGTAGCACGCTGACATCGATCTGGTAGCCCAGTTCTTCCAGTATCCACGCCATCTCGTTGCCCACACCATATCGTCCGGCACGATACGAAATCGGTTTGATCCCAAACGTGCTCTCTATGACCTCCGTCAGCCGCTGTAGTTTCTCTTTCTGGAGCCAGGCAGGCAGATTGTGGTTGAACGACGTCCGAGCACTGAGCTCCTCGGCAAATGGCGGGTTCTCCCAAGGCTGCAAATGCGCGCCAATCTCGCAACGCCCCGATTGCAGGAGCTCACGGATCGGCTCGAACCCTTCGGGTTGCGTCGCGACCGCGTAATCCACCAGATAGGTCGGGCGTACATTGAGCCGATCAAAGATGTTCTGCGCGGTCACCTGCCGGCTCAGGTTTCTCACACTGACGTGCGAACGCAGAAAGGGTCCATCCCAATCGAATTCCGCTTCAGCATCGATCAACACGATCAGGATCGGCGGCCCTGGCGGGATATCCACGAGGCTGCTCGCCGATGGTTTGAGCAAACCGCCTTCGGGATGCGTCACCGATGCAGGGCTGTCACCGGATCCCAGCCGGCCGCTCGGGTGACCAACCAGTTTTTTCAGCATTCTGGCTGGTGGTGACGCCGCCAGCAGGTACCAAAGGTTTTCCTTGACCTGATTGCCCAACATCATCGCACGGAAGATCAGGGCAGCACCCCGCAGGAGCGATCCGGTCAGATATAAATTACGGCCGACAGAGGTGAAGCGTGTACCAAGTATATCCTTGACCTCCGAGGGCGACAGCCTGTGCTTCTGCTCATCCAGATGACGCCGCACCATTGGCAATACATACTTGTCCACCTTGTCCGCATAGACCTTGGTCAGGCTGTCCGGTGATTCGTGGACAATCGTCAGATATTCTGGAATGAACTCGACCTCACCCTGCATGCAAAGCCGGATCCACATGTTCTGGTCCTCGGCCACCGGCAGGTTTGTATCGAATGGTCCGACCTTTCGCAGTGCGTCCATACGCGCGACAACACAGGGCTTGGCGATGAACGTGGCAGCAAGCAGCGCACGCCAGACTTCCAACTTGCTGGTGCCGGTGGGCGGTATTCCGAATTCGCGGAAAACGTTGCCTTCCGCGTCGACGAACCGGCAGCCGCATGTAGCGATGACCGCGGCGGAGTTACACGACAACGCATGGACTTGCTTCATGAGTTTTGAAGGCAACCATTCGTCGTCAGCATCGAGAAAGGCGATCAATGCGCCCCGTGCAATCTTGAGACCCTCGTTGACCGCGCTGCTTGCCCCCTGGTTGGCGGGAAGACGCAATAGACGGACCGCGGCAGCGTCATACGACTGGACGACCTCAGAGGTCCTGTCTCGGCTGCCATCATCGACCACGATGATCTCGTAATCAGCGTAAGTTTGTGCCAATACTGAATCGATTGCACGCTCGATCGTCGCGGCCGCGTTATATGCTGGGATCAGCACAGTGACGGCGGGAGCCGCTGCTTCCCGTGTGATCGAATCAGGCATCGGCTCGGGTCGCCTTTGGCTTGTACTGGCTATGCAGCCGCCATTCAAAAGATTGCCAGGCACGCGCTACCAGCGACCGCGCGTTGGCAGCAGACCATACCGCCCGCCCCATCCGCAGCGCCCCGGTGGAAAACTGCCGCTTGTACTGAGCGTCGCCCGCGCCATAGTCAATCAATGCGATACCACTCTCGGTTGCATCCCGGATCACCTGCCACAACAACAAGCGGCCCGGCGAGACCCCTTGCGCCGATACGTCATAGACCGGAAACCACCAGCTCAGCACCCCATGATGCCGCAGACCAAGATGCTGTGCCAGCACCTTGCCGCCGGCTTCCAGGCTCGCCAGTACAAGCGTGCATTCGGGCGTTCGCACTTGCCGTAGAATTTCCAAAAGCCGCAAGTTTTGCGGTGCCTCAAACACATCACCAACCTGCGTCCGCTGATATTGCTGACGCTTCATCGCTATGACGCAATCGAGCGCCGTTTCGGTCACGCTGGTCAACTCCTGCACAACTATTTCACCGTATGATTGCCGCACCTTCCGCTGCTGCCGTTCCGTATCACGCACCAAATGCCGATTTTGTTCCAGCAACCTGGCGAAATAGGTGTCCGGACCATCGCGCAGATCGGTGACATAGCTGGTATCCGACCAGTCGGCCGCCAGACCCAATCGGTCCTGTCCTTCCATGATGTGGTTGAGGTTCATCGATGCCAGCCCGCACGAGCGAAGAAGCTGCGACGTCGTTGTCCGGAAGTCCGGCCGGGCGATCAACCCAGCATTGTCGGACATACCACCCCCGATGCGATGCGCCAGGCGAATGCAGCGATGCCATCCGCTTCGATACTGGAACGGAAGAAACCCCCAAATCGTCGAATTGGTGTGCAATACGGCGACATAGGCAAGCCCCGTCGCCTGTTCACACGCCACCGCAAAGGCTGGAGTGAAAAATGCGCGTTGCAGATATGGCGATACCTCAAGCATTTGATGCCATGCCGCGAGCTCGGCGGCTCCAAGCTCGGATGGCCGCACGACCGCAGCGCGAAGCCGTGGCTCAGTTGCTTGCATGTCCTGTCAAATACGGTTTGGTTCCCAGCCAACCAGCCAGCCCATAGTCTTCATCCACGGAGCGAGACCACGCAGAAATCTTGTCCGGCTCATATCGTTCCAGAACTTGCAACTTTGTATCCAGGCGCGAGATATATCCACCTTATCCGAGAGGGCCGGGATGTTGCAATCGCCAACATGGACGCAGCCATCCGCCTGCTCTGCCCTGGTGATCCATGAAGCGCAGAGGAACATTTCCCGGTATTCGAATGGCAGCTCTATGAGTGGCCAAACGGAGCAACGTTCGAACACCGCCCGACGTAAGACAGCGGATCAGGTGGCAGACGCACGCGAGCTGTATCCCCCTGAGCCCAAAGTCCTATCAGCATCGATAAGTCAAATCACGGATAAGAGTAAAAGATAATCTAGCCGCCTGGAGTCTATCTGGCAGAACACTGCTTATTCGCGCGACATACTGCTCTCTGCTTCTTTGTATCTGGACTGACTTATCGTAGATTTCGCCAGGCGTTACATTGTCCAGTTGTATTACAAATTCGCTTAGGGAGAAGTCTTCCATTGCGTTGACGACTTTCGGATCGTACGATATCGCAATCGCCGGCGTCATACTGGCCAAAGAGAACAATAAGGCATGAAGTCTAACCGTAATATTAAATAAGAATTGCCCGGACAACCAAAGCATTTCCTCCGGCTCCAAGGTCTGCTCCAGTAATATGGCCGCATCAGGATTTTTCATCCCGGCAACAACTTCCCTCGCGATGATCCGATCATCATCATTGACCTCACTCATCATCGGTAGAAATACAAATCTTAGACCCAATCCCTCATGAATTCGATCAAATGCCGTTGCCAGGCTACTGATTATTTCTGCCCTTCTCTTTGCATCTACTGACAAGTCATCTAACAGGAACACACCAACCGCATCTGTCTTCAACGTAGACAGGAATTCATCCAGCAATCCAACACGTGCTGCGGAAACCGGCCGAGGCGTCAAGATCAGGGCAGGGTCGGCAACCAGATGAATGCGGTCTTCCGGGACGCCAAGCTGGATCAGGAGACGTCGGCTGCCCCTATCTCTGACCGTGATCAGATCGCAGGCGATCGCAGTCCGCGCAACGAGCCAGCGTGATATTTTCCTATGCAATGGACCAACGCCAATTGCAAATAAGGCGACCGGCTTCCTAAACAGTTTTGCCAGCCAAATTTCGTCCAGCACATGAAGCAGACTTCTAAGGCCCGAACGATCGTGCAGTAAACTTCCTCCCCCGACCACCACGACATCAGCGGACCGCACGAGCCGAATGTGCCGGGAAGTGCGGCCACGGAGCAGGTTCGCGAGGCCCCCTCTACCAAAAATATGAGGGTGTCCAGTCACCTTGATGTTCGACCTGGAATATAGAGCGTAAGCTCGGCGAAAATTAGAAGCAAGTATTGTCAGATTATTCCCGTTAGTTTTCCCCAAAATGCTCGCAATGAATTGCCTCAATATTGCTTCATCGCCGGTGTTATCGTTCCCGTACCATCCAGAAATGCAGTATGTAATACCCCTACTCGCTGACCGCGACCCATTCGCTCTAACCGTCATGGCCGGGTCAAGCCCAGCCATGACGACAGGGCGACAGATAAGTCAGGATCAGTGAGCTCTGGTATAGTGAGTCGGTCGCCAATACGTTCGGTCATACTGGTCAATCCTTGGACCGTCGGACATAATCTACCGACGTATCTCCTCGATAAAGCTTGAACTTCGAACACACCACGCGCGCCGCAGGGGCGAGAAGGCAATGCGGATCGGAATCAGCCATGCTGGTCGCCTGTTGCATCGGTTCCGCCGAGTGTTCGATTGTGTATCTCATGAATACGGAGTGGCACAGTGAATTGTTTCCATCAGCAGCAACGGCCCGTTCACCTTCAGCAACGAACTGCCTGACCTCGGCTCGCGCCACGTCGAGGCGTGATGAATGCCGCCGGCCCCCCACGCAGCCACTCGGTCGCGGCAACAGTATCAGGCGTCCTTCTTCACCCCATAGAACTGCGGCCAGCCATCGCGGATATCCGTCATGTACTTGTGGAACGCTGTCGGCTGGTCGTACATCCCAAGCGGGGCATAAGGCGGACTCTTCCAGAACTCCGCCTGCATCTGTTCACAGATCTTCTTCTGGGACGGCACGTCCGGCGCATTGAACCACGCAGTGCGCAACTCCTCCATATTCGGATCAGTGGGCCAACCGAACCAGCTTCCGGTGGTGCCCGTCTCCTGGATCGGGATTGCCGCCGCCGGCGTGATGTTCCCGAACCCTCCAAGATACGTATAGAAGATGTTCCACCCACCCTTATCGATCGGCTCCTTGCTGGCGCGGCGCGCGACCACCGTGCCCCACTCCAGCGACTGGAAATCGGTGTTGAAGCCGATCTTCTTCAGTGTGTCGGAAGCCACCTGCGCCTCTGCCCATATCGTCGGGATCGTCGACGCAGCGAGAATGACAATCTTCTCGCCCTTGTAGCCGGCGTCGGTCAGATCCTTCTTCAGCTTGTCGTAGTTCTTCGGCCCGCGTGTAACTTCCACCCCCACCGTGCTCGCCATTGGCGTACCCGGCACGAAAATCCCCACATCCGTCTTGATCAAACTGGGGTCTGCGCCCGCCACCGCCTCCATAATCTCCTTCTGATCCATCGCCTCCACTACCACGCGGCGGATCGCCGGATCGTCGAACGGTGGAAGCAAATGATTGAACCGCAGACAACCGATTTCACCGGTGCGGTCCTTCACTGTCAGCACCAGGTCCTTATCACGCTGGAGCTGCGGCACCAGATCGATCGTGGGATTCTCCCACCAGTCGATTTCCTTCTGCATCAGCGCCGCGGACGCAGTCGCCGGGTCCGGAATGAAATTCCACACTACCCGATCGACATAGACAATCTTCGGCCCCGCATTGAAGCTCGGCTTGCCGTCCTTGCGCGGCACATATTTTTCGTTCTTCACATAGACCACGCGCTGTCCGGGCACGCGTTCCGATGCGACGAACTTGAATGGCCCGCTGCCAACAGCTTCCGACACCTGCTGCATCGCATCGGTCTTCGCCAGCCGTTCCGGCATGATCGCGCAATACACCTGTCCCAACGCATTCGGCAGCAACGCGAATGGCTGTTTCAGCTTGAACCGGATCAACTTGTCCGACGGCGCCGACAGTTCATCGGTCCGCGCCATCAGCGCGCCACCAAACGGATCGCGTTTGGCAAAGCGCTGAATCGTCGCGACGCAATCGCGCGCCAGCACTGGCGTGCCATCGTGGAACGCCAAACCGTCGCGCAGCGTCAGATCCCACTGCTTGCCGTCATTGCTGGTCACATGCCCTTCAACCATCTGCGGCTGGATGTTGAACCCGGCATCATATCCATACAGCGTGTCATATACCGCAAGCGAGAAGTTGCGCGTGATGTCCGCCGTCGTCCACACCGGATCGAGCGACGCCAGGTCGGCGTGCGGCGTGAAATTGATGGTCTTCGCGCCTTCCGCCTGCACGATCTTCGGCGCGGCCAGGGCAGCAGCACCGGCAACCGCGGACTTCAGGACATCACGACGCTTCATGGTTCTTTGCCCCCTTGGAACTGCGCCCTTTTAAGCGACACAACCCGCATCAGCAATCGACCGCCGCGTGCAACATCTCCGCAACGATCGGCGCAGCCGCCAGCGACATGCGTTCACCGTCATGCCCCACATCAGGCACGTTGATCACAGTCCAGGCACAGTGCGTCCCAAATATCTCCGCCGACGCGTGACCGGCACGGATATAGTTATGAGCGCGCTCATGCCGCGTCGCCCCTTGCCGCATCGACCGCGGCCCCTTGGGAAAATACCGTCCCGTCGTCTTGATATCCTGCGTCCCGGTCATCACCGTGATCGGAAATTCGAGCAACCGGCTCAACCCATCCGCATCCAGCTCCGTCTCGCCCAGTCCAAATGGCCAGGCGACATCCAGATCCGGCATCGCATAAGTGCCGGCATTCGCGCTCACCGCCGCCGCAACACGCTCGCGATAGCCGAACGACAGCATGCGATGCACGAACTGCCCACCCGCCGAGTGCCCGAACAACCCATATCGCTGTCGCCGCGTCACACCCTGCGACCGCAACGCATTGAACAGCCGCTCATCCACTCCATAGGTCCACTGCAAGGGCGGATTCGCCGTCCCAGTCTCATCGTGCCGATTGCCAAAGTGATACCAGAGATAGTCAGGAAAGAACTCTTCGGAAAACTCCACAGCAACAACGAACACCCCAATATCGTCAATCACCCGCAACCAGTAGTCCCGATAATCCGCTCCATTGCGTCCAACGCCGTGATGCACAAACAGCACCGGCGTATCTTCGCTCCACTCCCGAGGCCGCGCGCCATAGAGCGTCAGCGGCCGATCAGGAAACGCTGGATCATGATAGCGGACAGCCTGGGGTCCGGCGTGCTCAACCAGCGTGCTTAGCGCGTTCATAAAACTCCGTGGCCCTCCGTGGTCCTCGGCCTTCTCCGTGTTAAGATCGGCCAGTCAACCGCACCGAATTCACAAGTATACGCCACGCTCCAATATCTCCAGCGTGTAAGCACGGTAGCTGATTCCCAGCGCCTCAGCCCGCGCCAACCGCCGCAGCGCAATCTCACGCCCCGGCGTCCGCCACGCGCGTTTCACCGCACGCTTCCAGCACCAATGCCGCCACAATTCATTCGGATCGATGTCAGGATCGAGCGGGGGACCGCCGTTGTCTCCGATCCCCCGCACCGGCTCAGTAAGCGCGTGCAACAGCGCGCTTCGCCATTATGCCGACCAGATGCGCCCGATACTCGGCACTCGCGTGGATATCGCTGTTCAACCCATCGGCTGGCGTGGTGATCCCGGCGATCGCATCGGGTGAAAAATTCTTGCTCAGCGCCTGCTCCATCGCGGTATGCCGAAACACGCCGTTCTGCCCCGCGCCTGTCACCGCCACGCGAACGCCGTTTGCTGTCTTCGCCACATACACGCCAACGATCGCATAGCGCGACGCCGGATTGCGGAACTTCTCGTATGCCCCCTTCTCCGGCGCGGGAAACTCAACGGCGGTGATCAGCTCGCCCTGCTCGAGCGCCGTCGTGAACATGCCCTGGAAAAAGTCGTCCGCGCTGATCGAGCGCCGGTTCGTCTTGATCGTCGCCCCCAGCGCCAGCGCCGCGGCCGGGTAATCCGCCGCTGGATCGTCGTTCGCAATCGATCCACCAATCGTGCCGCGATGCCGCACGGCTTCATCGCCAATATGCGAGGCGAGTTCCGCCAGTGACGGAATCTTCGCCTTCAGACTGGCGTCCTTCGCCACCGCGCCATGCGTCGTCATGCCCTGGATCGTCACGGTGTTACCCGACACGCTGACGCCGACCAGACCAAGCTTCGCCAGGTCAACCACGACGGTCGGCTTGTTCAGCCGCTGCTTCAACACGGGGATCAGCGTCATGCCGCCGGCAAGTGCCTTGGCATCGCCGTCTCCCGCCAACGCCTTCACCGCGTCATCGAGGCTCGTTGGCTTCTGATATGCGAAATCATACATCGTGCTGTTCCTTATTTCGCAGCCATGATGGACCAGAGCTTCTGTGGCGTCGCCGGCATATCGATATGCCGCACGTTGTAGTCCTTCAACGCATCGATGATGGCATTGATGATCGCCGGCGGTGAGCCGATCGCACCCACCTCGCCGCAGCCTTTCACGCCCAGCGGATTATGTGTGCACAACGTGATCTCGGTGCCCACGCTGATATTCGGCAGGTCATCAGCCCGCGGCATCGTGTAGTCCATCATCGAGCCTGACAGGAGCTGTCCGTCCTTATCGTACACGGCATTCTCCAGCAGCGCCTGGCCAATGCCCTGCGCAACTCCGCCTTGCACCTGGCCCTCGACGATCATCGGGTTGATCACCCGGCCCACGTCATCGACGGCGACGAAGTTGACCACCTCGACAATGCCGGTCTCCTTGTCGATTTCCACTTCCGCGACATGGCAACCGCCCGGGAACGTGAAATTCTTCGGATCATAGAATGCCGTCTCGTCGAGGCCCGGTTCCAACTCCTCGATCGGATAGTTGTGCGGCACATAGGCAGTCAGCGAGATGTCGGTCAGCGTCTTCGACTTGTCGGTGCCGGCGACGCGGAACGTGTTATCCTTGAACTCGATATCGTCCACCGACGCTTCCATAAGGTGCGCCGCGATCTTCTTGCCCTTGGCGATGATCTTGTCCATCGCCTTCACCATCGCCGTGCCACCGACAGCAAGGCTGCGGCTGCCATAGGTCCCCATGCCGAACGGGATCTTGCCCGTATCGCCATGCACGATCTCTACCTGATCCAGCGGCACGCCAAGCTGATCCACGACGAGCTGCGCCATTGTGGTTTCGTGCCCCTGTCCGTGACTGTGCGAACCTGTATAGACAGTGACGCTGCCCGTCGGATGCACCTTGACGTTGGCGCACTCATACAAGCCAGCCCGTGCGCCCAGCGACCCGACCACCGCCGAAGGTGCGATGCCGCACGCCTCCAGATAGGTTGAAACGCCAATGCCACGGAACTTGCCACGCGCTGCGGCCATGCCGCGCCGAGCCTCGAAGCCGGCATAATCCGCCTCTTTCAGGCAGGCATCGAGCGTCGCCTGATAGTTGCCACTGTCATATTGCAGCGCGACCGGCGTCTGATACGGGAACGCGTCCGCCGGGATGAAGTTCTTGCGGCGGATCTCCACGCGATCCATGCCGGTGTCCTTCGCACAGGCATCGACCAGTCGCTCCAACATGAACGTCGCTTCCGGCCGGCCCGCGCCGCGATACGCATCCACCGGCACGGTGTTGGTGAACACTGCCTTCACTTCGCAGTAGATCACCGGAGTTGTATACACACCCGCCAGCAATGTGGCGTACAGATACGTCGGTATACACGGCGCGAAGGTGGACAGATACCCGCCCATGTTCGCCAGCGTGGACACCCGCAGCGCCAGGAACTTTCCGCTCGCGTCGAGTGCCATCTCGGCCACGCTGTCATGGTCACGGCCATGCGCGTCCGACATGAAGCTTTCGGTGCGTTCCGCCGTCCATTTCACCGGCCGCTTCACCTTGCCCGCGGCCCAGGTGACGATAGCCTCCTCGGCATAGTGATAGATCTTCGAGCCGAACCCACCGCCCACATCCGGCGCCACCACGCGCAGCTTGTTCTCCGGGATGTGCAGCACGAATGCGCCCATCAGCAGCCGGATCACGTGCGGATTCTGGCTGGTCGTATACAGCGTATAATCACCGCTATACGAATTGAAATCACCGACAGCCGCCCGCGGTTCCATCGCGTTTGGGATCAGCCGGTTGTTGGTCAGCTCCAGCTTTACCACCTTAGCGGCACCGGCGAAGGCGGCATCAACCAACGCCTTGTCGCCGATATGCCAGTCGTAGCAGATGTTGCCCGGCGCATCGTCGTGCACCAACGGCGCATCCCCCGCGATCGCATCGCGCAGTGACGCAACAGAGGGCAAATCCTGATAATCAATCGCGATCGCCTCAGCCGCGTCCTTGGCCTGCTGCTTCGTCTCAGCGATCACCACCGCAACCGGATCACCGACATGGCGCACCTTGCCAACCGCCAGCACCGGATGCGGCGGTTCCGCCATCGGCGAGCCATCCTTGTTATGAATTTGCCAGCCGCACGGCAGTCCACCGATATTCTCCGCTGCCATGTCGGCACCAGTGAATACCGCCGCCACGCCAGGCATCGTCGCCGCTGCCGATGTGTCCACGTTGTGGATCTTCGCATGCGGACGATCCGAGCGGCGCAGATAGGCGTGAAGCTGCCCCGGACGGTTGATGTCGTCAGTGTAATTGCCGTGACCACTCAAAAAGCGCGCGTCCTCCTTGCGGCGGACTGACGCTCCAATTCCCTCGAAAGGCATCGACGTCCCTCCCTGTTGGTGCGTCTTATTCCGCCGCCGCCGCCTTCTGGTGCATCAGAGGCCAAGCGGCAGCGATCGCCTTGACGATGTTATGGTAGCCCGTGCAGCGGCACAGATTGCCTTCCAGACCGGCACGGATCTGCTTCTCGGTCAGACCTTCAGGATGCGAGTTCACAAGGTCGACCGCGCTCATCACCATACCGGGTGTGCAGAAGCCGCACTGCAGCGCATGATGCTCGCGGAACATCTCCTGCATCGGATGCAGCGTGCCGTCCGCTGCTGCGAGTCCTTCGATGGTAAGTACTCGAGGTACCGTCTGCCTGCAACGCCAACATGGTGCACGACTTCGCCGAAACACCGTCCACATGCACGACACACGCACCGCATTGGCTCGTGTCGCAACCGACATGGGTGCCGGTCAGGCCGAGCTTCTCACGCAGCAGCTCCACCAGCAGTGTGCGGCCTTCAACCTCAACCGTGTGCCGCTTGCCGTTCACCGTCAGGGTCACCTGAGGCATCGCGCAATCCCTCCCTTGTCGTCGCGTGAGTGGGAGTGTGGCCACCGCCACGAGCGGCGGTCAAGCGGGTGTTCTCGGCGCTGCAACGGAAGCCGCGAGGCCAAACCTGACGTATCAGAATTAGCTCTGATGTCCATATATGTAGACATCAGGCACGATATACCGTCGCTTCAACAGTATTGCCTTACCGTGCCAGACGGCGATTCGGATTCGCCATAATCTCCAATATTTCCAGATATCTAAGCGCGAGTTATCACGTTTACGCATAACGGTTTTGCGGTCAACGCGGGCTCAGAGTGACGAATTTTTTTGACACGTCGGAGCTAAAATTGATAAAAACTCAGAAATCGGTAGCCAAGTCGTAACGCTCTCGCGGCTATCACACATCCGAAGAACATCAGGGGTTTGCAATGACACTGCAGTCTTCCACCGAGGAGGGCTCGACCAACGCGCGCTGGTTGCCGGCCGCGATCCGCTCCCTCGTGGCCGTCGCCATGGGTTTTTCCCTTCTCGCGGGATTGTCAGTGGCCGCGCAGGCGACCGAGAACTTCCATTTCACCTACGCTGGCGATGGCGTGAGTGGTCACGGCTGGCTCGCCGCCGAGCAGGTCGCGCCGGGCACGTGGCTCGCCCTCTCCGGCGTCGATATAACCACCGGTGGTCCGATCGCCGGCACCCTGACGCTGGCCGCCAATCCAAATCCGCCCGGCGAATTGTACAGCCCCTCAGGCTATTTTCTCTTCGACAACCTGTTCTATCCCGGCAGCGACCCGGTCATCGACAATGGCGGACTTCTGTTCGCCAACGGCAGTGGTGGCGAGATCAACCTGTTTTCCTACGGCCCGGACGATTACACCCACTACGACAACACAGGCTTCAACGTCCCGATCACCTTTGATTCGGCAGGAGTTCCCGAAACCACATCGCTTTCATTTACTTCGACAGGAGTTCCCGAACCAGCATCGCTTGCCATACTGGGCGCTGGGGTTCTCGGCCTGACGCTGGCTCACCGCCGGCGTCATTCCAAGTAACGCCAAATCGAACTACAGTGCCGGGGTCGCATTCGCCCGAGGACCCGGCATGGCCGAACCCGCACATCTCGATCGCCGCCGCACCGCCCTGATCGCCTACGATGTCTGCCGCCGCGCGCTGACACCGTCCGATCCAGCACGCAGCGTCGCGATACGCCCCGTTCTTGATGCCTGGGTGCGCATGATCAGCATCGCGCGTGCCGCCGGCGTGCCAGTGATCTACACCACGCCCGTGAGCCGCGCCGATGGCGCGGATGTCGTCATGCTACCGACAGATCTCTCAGCGGAGACTGCCGTGCCCCCGCTCACCAATGCGACCGAGGGCACAACAGACGCCAGCTTCCCAGACGAGATCGCGCCGCGGCCCGAGGATCATGTCTTCCTCAAGCGTCGGCCGAGCGCGTTCTGGGGGACCGGGCTTGCCGAACTGCTGCACATGCTGCGACGTGACACCATCATCATCGGTGGCGGCGCCACCAATCGCGGCGTCGAGACCAGCGTGCGCGAGGCATTCAACATGGACCTGGCGTCCGTCGTCGTGCGCGAATGCTGCTGGAGCAGCGACGCGGCCGCACACGCCTACAGCCTGGACAAGGCGATGAAGATGTACGCGCGCATCCGCCATCTGGACGAAGTCGCGGCGATGCTGGGGCAATGAAGCGCGACGAGCGCTATCGCGCTTCCGCCGCATGAGCCTTCAGGAACTTGCGCACTCGCTCGATTGTCCGCGCCTTCAGCTCTGGCGGTTCCTTCCAGGGAAACACGGTAATCTCCGCATTTGGACACAGCGACGCCACCTCGATCGAGGACCGCAGCGGATGCGACGGTATCTCGTCCGGCAGCACCAACATCGGCGTCTGGCAGTCTCGCGCGAACTCCTGCGAAACGCTGTACACAAAGTCCGGCCGCACACGATAAAGTCCGTGTAGATACGCCTCGAGCGTCGCCCTCGTCAGATCGTGTCTGCGTTCCAGCAGTTCCGGCGCCCAGACATCGCGCCCCGACCGGTACATCACGTCGGGATCGTCATCCCGATGCCCGACGGTCTGCACCAGGACGCCCGCCACCACTCGCTCCGGCGCACGTTCCATCAGCTTCAGCGCGAAGCACCCCCCGATGCAGTAGCCCATAAACAGGAACTTTCGGATCCCGAGGTGGTCCATCAGCCCAAGCTGATCATCGGCGAAAGCACCCCAAGGATCATCGACAGCAACCGGCCCGGTCAACTCCCCGCCATTCGCATTGCGCTGGTCCATGGTGATGCAGCGGAAGTCGTTCTTGAACACCTCCATGGCATTGAACACCGCGGTCGGCCAGTTGCTGACGCGGGAATTAAGCCCCCCACCGGGCGTGACCAGCAGCGGAAAGCCACTGCCTACTTCCTCATAGCGAATACGAACATCACCTTTCTGGTAAAACGGCATCCCGATCACTCCCCGAAGCGTCGCGCCACATTGAACACTCTGCGAAACTCTCTGTGTGCACTCCGCGGCCTCTGTGTTGAAGAGAGGCCGCGAACCGCACTGGCTTATCCGCCGAAAACTCCTCAGCCCGCCGGCGCCACCTTGTCCTGCGTCTTCGTCTCGAAGTCGCCGGCGTCGTGCCTCTCCCACAACTGCTCCGACGGTTCCCCTTGGACGCGGTTCACCATCCGCCCCCGCTTCACCGCCGGCCGCGCCCAGATCGCATCGGCCCACCGCACCACGTTCTTGTATTCGTGGACCCCGAGGAACTCCGCCCCCCCGTACTGCCCAAACTTCACCAGCCCCCCGTACCAGGGCCACGCCGCCATATCGGCAATCGTATACATATCGCCCACGAGGTACTGATTGTCGGCCAGCCGCTTATCAAGCACATCGAGCAACCGCTTCGTCTCCATTGTGAAGCGGTCGATCGGATATTCCATCTTCGTCGTCGCATAGGCATAGAAGTGGCCGAACCCGCCGCCGACATAAGGCGTGCTGCCCATCTGCCAGAACAGCCACGACAGGCACTCGGCCCGCCTGTCATCCGTCGGCAGGAACGCGCCCAACTTCTCCGCCAGATACAGCAGCATCGCACCTGACTCGAATATCCGTATCGGATTCGGACCGCTGCGGTCCACCAGCGCTGGAATCTTCGAGTTCGGATTGATCGCCACGAAGCCGCTGCCGAACTGATCCCCCTCGCCAATCCGGATCAGCCAGGCATCGTATTCGGCACCCTTGTGGCCCAGCGCCAGAAGCTCCTCCAGCATGACAGTAATTTTTACTCCGTTCGGCGTGCCGAGCGAATAAAGCTGCAGCGGATGCTTGCCTATGGGCAATTCCTTCTCGTGCGTCGGCCCGGAAATCGGCCGGTTGATGTTGGCGAACCTGCCGACATCCGTCTTTTGCCAGGTCCAAACCTTCGGCGGCACATATTCGGTCGTGGTCGACATGAGCGGGAACTCCTCCTGTTTGGCCGCTAGCGTGGCGCCCCCGCTCGGCCAACGCAAGCCGTCAGCCGACCCCGGTAATCGCCTCCCAATCCACCGCCCGCTGATAGGCAAAACCCACTCTCAACAGCAGCGGATCCGCTAAAAAATTCCCCACCAACTGCAGGCTGATCGGCATCCCATCGACTTTGCCGCAGGGCACCGCAAGCGCCGGATGTCCGGTGTAGTTCGTCGGCTTGGTGTTGTAAGCGATCGGCGTCAGCATCCAGTTACGGCGCAAGTTCGCCTCGATCGCCGTCATCGGGTCGCTGGGCAACTCCTCGACCAACGGAGCGATGTCGCGCACCGTCGGCAACGCCAGCACATCCACCTTCGCCAATGCGCGATCGAACGCCGCGACATAGCTCGGCCGCACATTATGCGCTTTGGCATACACGCCGCCGTGGTAATTGCGCCGCGACAGTTCCGCGATCAGGTGATTCAGCTTGGTGCGCGGCTGCACCATATCGCCGTGGTGCCGCCACATCCGGTCGATCGCGGTGATGATCGACGCAGGATAATAGGCCTTCGCACCCATGCCGAAAAAGCCCACGTCGTAGACCGCACGTGCCCCCTCGAACACCAACGCTGCATAGGCACTGTCGATCTGCGCATGCTGTGGCACGGAAATCCGGCTGACCTCGGCACCCAGCTTTTCCAGCGTAGATACAGCCGCCAATACGCCCTCGGCCACCGCCGGCTCTATCGGTTCAGCAAGCCCTTCCTCCAGGACGCCAATCCGCAGTCCTTTCACACCCCCATCCAGGTCCGACAGTGCATCAATACTCTCCGGGATGCCCCGCCGCTGCCGAGGATCGTTGTCGTCGTACCCCGCGACCGCCTGCAATGCCGCCGCCACGTCGGGTACTGTGCGTGCCATAGGCCCGACATGATCCACGCTCTGCTCGGCCGCGAAGCCGCACGCGAAATGCGACACCAGACCGAATGTCGGCTTCAGCCCCACCACGCCGCAATACGCCGCCGGCAGCCGAATGGACCCTCCCTGGTCTCCACCGAACGAAATGTCCACTTCCCCAGCGGCCAGCGCCGCGCCGGAACCGGATGACGAACCGCCGGTGATCCGCTCGGGATTATGCGGGTTCACCGGCTTGCCGTAATCGCCCATGAACCCGTTCATCATGTGCTTGCCGACGACCTTGCCGCCGGCTGCCAGGACCCGCGTCACCACGGTCGCATCCACATCAGGGACGAAACCCTCAAGCACCTGCGAGGTGAACACCTGTGGAATGCCGGCCACGCTGATATGATCCTTGAAGCTGACGGTCTTGCCGGCCAACACCCCGCGATCGCCACCCCCGATCACGCATTTCCACAGCCAGGCCTGGTAACGGTCCTCGCTCAGCGACGGCCGATAACCCGGGCCACGCTCCGGAAACAGCAGCGGCGGCGCCGCCTCCTCCGCCCGCGACTGCACGAAGCCATCCAGGTCACGCATCGCGTCGAAGATGAGCGGCAGATACAACTCTGCCTCCTTCTCGCTCAGACGAAGCTTGAGTGAAGCGGCAAGTTCAATCAGTTCGGCGGCATCGGGCATGGCGAACATGGGCAATCCTCCTGGCGGTGCGCGCAGCCAAGCAAAGGCCATGCCGTTGTCATCCGTCTGCCCGCCATTGACCACCCCACGCCGCCGGGTGACGGTGTAGCAACATCAAGAAGAGATCCTGATGACCGCCCTCGCGAACAGTCGTGTCGCCTGGTTCAGCGGCGAGTTTCTCCCGGAAGCGCAGGTGCTGATCCCGTTCCGAGACCGAAGCCGGAAATACGGTGACGGCGCATTCGACATGACCCGCACCTTCAACGGCACGCCATTCCGGCTGAAGGAGCACATCGACCGCTTCTATCGTTCGCTGCGCTATCTTCGCATCGATCCCGGCCTGTCACCGCGCAAGATGATTGAAATGTCCGAACAGGTTGTCCAACGCAACGAACATCTTAGCCCCGGTGCCGGCGATTGGTGGGTTGGCCAGCGCGTCAGCCGCGGCGTCGATGCCGTTGGTGATGAAGGCTGGGATCACACCGGCCCCAACGTCGTCATCGAAGTCGTGCCGCTCCCGCTGAAAAAGCGCGCCAAATACTTTCGCGACGGTGCCGAGGTGATCATCACATCGATGCGGCGCACCTCACCGACGATGCTCAGTCCGCGTGCGAAGATGCACAACTAACTGAACATGATCGTCGCCGAGATGCCGGTGAAGGCGTCCAATCCCGACGCGTGGGCTATCCTGCTCGACGAGAACGGCAACCTGGCGGAAGGGCTTGGCAGCAACATCTTCATCGTGCGCGAAGGCAAGCTGCTGACGCCACGCGAGCACTACGTGCTGCCGGGCGTCAGTCGTCAGATGACGATGGACCTGGCAGCACAGTTGAACATACCGTGCGAAGAACTCGACCTCGACCTGTTCGACGCAGAGACGGCGGACGAGATATTTCTGACCTCAACAAGCCTGTGCATTCTACCGGTGCGGAGCTTCAACGGAGGCGTGATCGCTGACGGCGAAGTGCCCGGCCCGATCACAGGCAAGTTGATGGCAGCGTACAGCCACGCAGTCGGCTGCGATTTCGTGCAGCAATACCTGAGTTGGCTAGAATGATGCGAGGCCCGGAACCGAGGCATCCACCGCCTCGGCCCCGGTCACCTTGCTTCAGGGACTGGCTATACCGGTGTGCTGACTGTTCAGCATACTGTCCAGGCGCTGTCCCAATGCGTCCGATACCCTTTCAATTGTATGGCCGCTATCCGCGCTTGCCACAGACGCGGCGCCAGACGAATTGTTCGACACGGTGTTCGTGGAGTTGGCGCATGCCGCAAGTGCGACGATCGCCACCAATACCAGCGATCTCCCGCCCAGTCGCATGATCGGGCCGCCAATCGCCATAGGCGCGTGCATAGTAATGATCTCCCGGACCTGGTTTAGACGATACGCATTCGATGGCGTTCTCGTCGGACCCCAATTCCGTACGACACCATACGTTTCAAACTTATATCATACCGATGAACCAACCGATAATGCGAAGTGATCAATTCGCTAAGATAACCATGAATTGGCGTCACTCTCGCGTGAGGCAAGGTATTGGATCGCGGCTGCTTGAGCCTGAGTTTGCTGCCTTATCGCCTGGTTAACGGCTTTCTAACGGCCCGGTCGCCAAAGAAAGACGTGCGGCTCCTTCGGCCGATAAGAAGGCAATCCGACCTGCAGCAATTGTCACCACGACGCGCTGAACCGTCGGGTCCACCACAATGATGTCTGCCCGCAATTCCTCGGCGATTGCCCCGCGATCAGCGAGGCCGACGGCGGCTGCCGGATTCCCCGAAATCAGGTCCCAGGCGCGCGGCAGATCGAACTCGCCACGCCCCACCAGCACCATCGCTGCTCGCAGCATCGCTGGATAGAAGTAATCAGACGATAGCACATTGCAGATGCCAGCCTCGGCCATGCGCGCTGCCGACGCCCAGCCAAGATGCGACCCGCCGCGCACGACATTCGGGCAACCCATGACCACCCAATCGCCGGCCGAACGCGCCTCCTGCCCAACCTCTTCCGCCATCGGAAACTCGCAGATGCGTGCCCCGCGTGCGCGGAACGCCTGCCGCGTGTCGATCGTCGCATCATCGTGGCTCGCCATCGGCAAGCCGGCCTCACGCGCCGCCACGGCAATCTGATCCAACGCGTCCGGCACGTCGGGCGCACGCGCGCCAACCTGTTCGGCCAGTATCCGGAACTCGTCGAGCTTCATCCCTGCGCGATCGCTGTATTTTGCGCCCGCCACAGGATCCTTGATCTTATGCAATATCGGCGGGGTATGATCGTTGAACGCCAGCAGATGAACCCGCCCCGCCGCGATGTCGGCCAGTGCGGTATCCAGTGCCTCAAGATTGTAAGCTTCCCAGCGTAGATGCACGCGCATATCGCAGGTCCAGCGCCGCGCCTCCAGCGCATCGAGCAATGATCGCCACGCCGGCAGACTTCGCAGACCCGGTTCCCATGACAGCGTCACTCCATGGAACGCGGTCGTGATGCCGTTCGCGAGCAACTGCGCCTCGGTATCGTGCAGCGCGATATCCGGCGCAAAGCCAACGCCAGGCCGAGGCTGCAATTGCCGCTCGAAAGCATCCCCGTGGATATCGACAATTCCGGGCAGCACAAGTAATCCGCGCGCATCCAACACTGGCGCGCGGGTATCGCGATCGATGCCCGCGATGCGGCCGTCCTCCAGCAGCAAGTCCACATTCTGCTCGCCATCCGACCGCAGCAGGACTCGCCCACCGGTAATGCGCAGTCTTTCCATTGCTTGCTCTCTTAGGGTTCGAACACGATCTGCACGCGCGGCGTCGGGTATCGCGAGAGACCGAACTCCACAATACTACCCGCCCGATCGACGTTGATGTTCTCGGTGACCAGCAACGGCCGATTACGCGGCATCCGCAACAGCTCCGCCTCCTCGGCATTCGGCAAACGCGCCGTAACACGTGTCGCCTGACGCAGATAGTCCGACACACCCACTGCCTTCAGTGCCTCGGTGATCGTTGGCGTAGTGCGCAACGCCTCAAGCAAGCCACGCATCTTGGCCGCTGGAAAATAGTGCTGCGACAAGCCCACCGGCCGATCATCCGCGAAGCCGAGCCGCTCCATGAAGATGACGCGGCTGCCCGACCGGATGCCCAATCCATTCGCGACATGCGAGTCAGCCGCGGTCTCCTTGAGCTGCAACACTCGCCCCGATGGCTCCATGTTGTGCCGCCGGATCCACTCCGAAAAACGCGTCCGCGCTTCGACGGCATATTCCAGCACGTCTTCCGCGACGAACGACCCGCGCCCTTGCTCAACGCGCACCAGCCCGCCGCGCGAGAGCTCCTCCAATGCCCGACGTACAGTATGCCGATTGACACGGAAGTGCTGCGATAACTCCGCTTCGGTGGGCAGACGGCCGCCAGGCGGATAGACGCCAGCACCGATATCGTGCTGCAGCCGGCTCGCAATCTGCCGCCACAGCGACACACCTTCGTGACGCAGCACCGGCTCGGATGTCGTCATTGCAATGTCATCCACACGACTGCTCATTCGTGCAACTCCTGGCTTGACGATAGCCGAGTCTCGGTCTAGCTGTCTAGACATCCGAACAAGCCCAGGCTTTCGCAAATGCCCGACGCCGTGTCACCGGATCAACCACACGCCGCGCGTCGCCGCTGGATGGCAGTACTCGCAAGAGCCGACGCCAACAATCTCAGTGAGCGCCTCGCCGCATGCTGCGATCTGCCGGAATATCGCATGTTGCGGAGGCCCGAAGCAGGCTTGGTGATGGTACGAGGCCGCGCGGGCGGTGGAGGCGCACCGTTCAATCTCGGCGAGATGACCGCGACGCGCTGCACCGTGCGCACCGACGATGGCCTGACAGGGCATGCCTACGTTGCCGGCCGCAACGAGCGGTTGGCAGAGGTCGCCGCCCTCGCCGATGCTCTCTTGCAAGATCCGCAACGCCAGACTGGGATTTTGCAGGATGTGATCGAGCCGCTGGCAGCCGACCAGCAGGCCAAACGTGCCGCGGTTGCTGCGAAAGCGGCAGCAACGCGTGTCCAGTTTTTCGCCATGCGGAATATGCGCACATGAACGCCGCCATCACTTTACCCGGCTTTGCGGAACCGGTCGCCGATGCGCAAGCGACCTTCCGCGTAGTATTGGGCGCGATGGCAAGGCCCGGCACATTGCATGAAGCAGGCCACAGCCTGACACCGCCACGGCCACTCGATCGTGCGACCGCCGCTGTGCTGCTGACTGTCGTGGATAACGAGACGCCGGTATGGCTGGATTCAGCGGCGGCAGCAGCGCGCGATTGGCTCGCTTTCCACTGTGGTACAGTGATTATCGATGATGCAGGCAAGGCCGAATTCGCACTGGCATTTTCGCTACCGGACCTGACAATTTTTTCCGCCGGATCGCACGAGGCGCCAGAAGCTTCAGCCACGCTGATCGTGCAGCTTCCGGAATTGGGCCAGGGTTCCCGTTACCGCCTGTTCGGACCTGGCCTGCGCGAGCCGGCAGTGTTTGCAGCAACAGGCCTGCCCGCACAATTCGTTGAGCTATGGCAGCGAAATCACGCGCTCTTTCCACGCGGTGTCGATATCGTCCTGTGCTCGGGTACACGCCTGGCCGCCTTGCCGCGCAGCGTTTCGATCGAGGAGGCCTGAGCAATGGCCTATGTCGCAGTCAAAGGCGGTGAGCAGGCGATCGACAACGCCCATGCCTGGCTCTCTGAAGAGCGCCGCGGCGATCAATCGCTCCCCGACCTATCGCTTGAGCAGATCGCTGCTCAGCTTGGCCGTGCAGTGGATCGCGCCATGGGTGAAGGCTCGCTCTATGACAAGGAGCTTGCAGCTCTTGCGGTAAAGCAGGCCCAAGGTGATCTGATCGAGGCAGCATTCCTGCTGCGCGCCTATCGCACCACCCTCCCGCGCTTTGCGCATTCCAATCCGCTGGATACCGCAGCCATGCGGATCAAGCGCCGCATCTCTGCGATCTTCAAGGACTTACCCGGTGGACAGGTGCTTGGCCCGACATATGACTATACGCACCGATTACTCGACTTCGATCTGGTCAACGGCGCTAGCATTGCCGCTCAGCAAGGCACCGAAGATTCCGCTGCCATGCCGCGGGTTCCTGACATACTTGGTCATGAGGGGCTGATCAGAGTCGGACGGCAGCGGCGACGTTGAACCAGGCGACCTGACGCGGGAGCCGCTGACGTTTCCCGCAACACGCGACGTGCGTTTGCAGGCACTTGCGCGTGGCGATGAAGGTTTCCTGCTGGCACTCGGCTACTCGACACAACGTGGCTACGGCGGGACGCATCCGTTCGCCGGAGAAATCCGCATGGGCGACGTATCTGTGGAAATCGAGCCGCCAGAACTGGGTTTCCCGATCGACATCGGCGACATCACCGTCACCGAATGCCAGATGGTCAACCAGTTCAAGGGATCGAAGACGACACCGCCGCAGTTCACCCGCGGTTATGGCCTGGTGTTCGGCTTCTCTGAGCGGAAGGCCATGGCCATGGCGCTTGTCGATCGCGCGATGCGTGCCGAGGAGCTCGGTGAGGAAATCACGGCTCCAGCGCAGAACGTCGAATTCGTGCTGTATCACTCTGACAACATCGAAGCGACCGGCTTCGTCGAACATCTGAAGCTGCCGCATTACGTCGATTTCCAGAGCGAACTCCAGAATGTTCGGCGCATGCAGGCCGAAGTATCGCGCACGGCAGAGCGCGCGGAGGCGGCGGAATGAAAGGCTACAACTTCGCCTATCTTGATGAGCAGACCAAGCGGATGATCCGCCGCGCGCTGCTGAAGGCTGTGGCTATACCGGGTCATCAGGTGCCTTTCGGCTCACGCGAGATGCCGCTGCCCTACGGTTGGGGCACCGGTGGCATCCAGGTCACCGCTTCAGTTCTCGGCGCCGGCGATGTCTTGAAGGTGATCGATCAGGGTGCCGACGACACGACCAATGCGGTGTCGATCCGCCGCTTCTTCGCCCGAACCGCCGGCGTCCGCACTACGACGCATACCGCGGAAGCCACCGTGATCCAGACCAGGCACCGCATTCCGGAAAAGCAACTGCGCGACGATCAGATCATTGTCTATCAGGTACCGCAGCCGGAGCCGCTGTTCCGGCTGGAACCGTCGCGTATCGAGAGCCGCCGCATGCATTCACTTGCGGATTATGGCCTGATGCACGTCAAGCTTTACGAGGACATCGCCCGGTTCGGACAGATCTCGATCAGCTACGATTACCCAGTCATGGTGAACCACCGCTATCTGATGTCACCGAGCCCGATCCCCGCCTTCGACAATCCGAAGATGCACCTGATGCCGGCATTGCAGTTGTTCGGTGCGGGACGTGAGAAACGTATCTACGCGATTCCACCGTGGACCGAGGTTCGCTCGCTGGATTTCGACGACCATCCATTTCGCCGGATCAATTCGACGCAACCGTGCGGTCTGTGTGGCGCCACCGATGCCTATCTGGACGAAGTTGTCATCGACGATCGCGGTGGCCGGCTGTTCGTCTGTTCAGATACGGACCACTGCGCGGAGCGTCGCGCCGCTGGACACGTCGGCAGCGAAGGAATTAAGGAGGCCGCGGAATGAGCGAAGACACGCTGCTGTCCGCACGCGGTCTGTCATTGTCGTACGGCGCATTGCAGGCTTTGGTGCAGGTCGATGTCGATCTGTGGCCGGGCGAGATGCTCGCTGTGGTCGGCGAATCGGGTTCCGGCAAGACAACATTGTTGAACGTCCTGTCCGGTCGCTTGGCGCCTGATGCCGGGGCTGTCTGGTATCGCGACCCGGACGGGCATCTGCACGATGTGCACGCCATGCCAGCTCCCGCACTCCGCACATTGCACCGTTCCGACTGGGGCTTTGTGCATCAGGATCCGCGGCAGAACCTGCGGATGAACGTGACCGCCGGCGGCAATGTCGGCGAGCGTCTGATGGCGCAAGGCGCGCGGCATTACGGGAATATCCGTGAACAGGCGATCGACTGGCTAAAGCAAGTGGAAATCGACGCTGATCGCGTGGATGACATGCCGCGGACATTTTCCGGCGGCATGCTGCAACGCCTGCAGATCGCGCGCACATTGGTGACGCATCCGCGCCTGGTGTTCATGGATGAACCAACGGGTTCGCTTGATGTCTCGGTGCAGGCACGCCTGCTGGACCTGATTCGCTCGCTGGTGACGCGGTTGAAGATTGCTGCTGTGTTGGTGACGCATGATATCGGCGTGGCGCGGCTGCTCGCACATCGCATCATGGTCATGCAACGCGGGCGCGTGGTTGAAACAGGCCTGACGGATCAGGTGCTCGACGATCCGCAGCACCCCTATACGCAACTGCTCGTCAGTTCGGTGCTGCAAGCATGAGCGAGTTGCTACAAATGGTCTTGCCTTGGCAAGGATCTGGGTGGTATCCAGGCATCCGGAGAGCGACAAAAGCCGCCCTCCGGAGCCCGGTGGTTCAGAGGCGGATCAGGATTGTCAGCCGGATCCGCCTCTTCCCCCACCGGAAAAGCAGCCAAACGCCAAAGCGCATGGTTCTTCTCCGATGGCAAGCTTGCGGTGGCCGGACACAATGTCCGGTCATCCGAGCAAGCCGCGACCATCACCCGTGCATACAAACGCGTGTGGTTTCGTCCTTCGGGACTCATCAGGCGGCCGCATTCCATGGCGCCAGGATGGGCCACACTGCTGAACAAACCGTTGCCGGAGCGCTTGATCGTTGACCGAGGTCATGCTGCGCACCGACGCACTGGCGAAAACCTTCACCCTGCATCTGCAAGGTGGTGTGCGCATTCCTGTCCTGTCCGGTGTTGGCCTCGAGGTCCATGCCGGCAAATGCGTCGTGCTGTCAGGCCCATCCGGCGTCGGCAAATCGACGCTGATGCGCAGCCTGTACGGCAACTACCGCGCCCAGTCCGGCCACATCCAGATCCGCCATCACGGCGAGATGGTTGATCTCGCCAGCGCAGACCCACGCACCATCCTGGCCGTGCGCCACGAAACGCTCGGCTATGTCAGCCAGTTCCTACGCGTAGTGCCGCGTGTTCCCGCGGTGGACGTTGTCGCGGAAGTGCTGATCGGACGCGACGCGACCCAAGTTGAGGCGCGCCGCGTTGCCACGGATCTCCTGCTTCGATTGAACATTCCACGCCGCCTTCATGGCCTGCCCCCCGCAACCTTCTCCGGCGGCGAACAACAGAGGGTGAACCTGGCACGAGGTTTCATAGGCAACCATCCAGTTCTGTTGCTGGACGAACCCACGGCGTCGCTCGACGCGCCGAACCGCGCCGTCGTGGTCAGCATGATCAACGAGGCAAAAGCGCGCGGCATTGCCATCGTTGCCATCTGCCACGACACCGAAGTTCGCGACGCCATCGCCGATCGGCTATTCGAACTAAGGCCACTTCAGGACGCTGCATGAACGACGAGACGATCCTGACCAATGCAATCCTGGTCCTCCCCAACGCGACGCTCCACGGCACATTGGTCATGCGTGGCGAACACATCGCCGAGGTGCAGCCAAACCACTCGTCCGCGCTCCCCGCACATGACCTCGATGGCGACTATCTGATCGCGGGCATCGTCGATACGCACACCGACAATCTGGAACGTCAGGTGCAGCCGCGCTCGATGGCGCGCTGGCCATCGCGCTCAGCCATGGTCGCCCATGACGCGCAATGCGCCGCGGCCGGTGTCACCACTGTGTTCGATGCGTTGTGCCTGGGGGACCTGGGTTTCGACAAGGATCGCATCCGAACCTTCCAGGAGGGCGTAGTCGATCTCGATGCCCTGAACGATGCGGAACTGCTGAGGGCGGAGCACTTCCTGCACCTGCGCTGTGAAGTGCCGGCGCTTGACATGCTTGAGCTGTTCGATAGCGTCGCCGATCATCCTCTGGTGCGGATGGTCAGCCTGATGGACCACAGCCCGGGTGTCGGCCAGTACGCCAATTTGGACTTTTATCGCGAGCTTCGCCGGCGTGGCGGGCTCGACGACGATCATATCGAACGACGCATTCTGGAATTGCAGGAGCAACGCGTGCGCACGCGGATCCCGCATCGGCGCGCGCTGCTCGACCGCATCGCAGATCGCAATATCGCCATTGCGAGCCATGACGACAGGACCGAGGAGGAAGTAGCGGAAAACGCCACCGACGGCATCGACATCAGCGAATTCCCCGTCACCATGGTCGCAGCGCAAGCGGCAAAAGCAGCGGGTATGCAAGTGATCGCAGGCGCGCCGAATATCGTGCGCGGCGGATCGCATTCCGGCAACGTTGCGGCAGCCGATCTATTGGCGAACGGCGCGGTTGATGCATTCGCGTCAGACTACGTGCCGAACAGCCTTGTGGAAGCCGCATTCCACTGTGCAGAGCGCATCGGCTTGCCGGATGCGATCGCGCTTGTGACGGAGAAGCCCGCACGGCTTGCTGGCCTCGATAACCGCGGCCGGCTGGAGCCAGGACAGCGTGCCGATATCGTGCGCGTTCGCCTGCACCATGGATTGCCCGTGGTGCGTCAGGTGTGGCGTGCGGGAGAGCGCGTCGCCTGATGCTTACTAGGACGATCACACTTTGTTGCGTCATGCCCGCGACAGTGGGCACGATTGCACCGTGATCAGGGTCGCAGTCTATTACGCGCCTCAGCCAGACGATCCGCTATTCGCTGAGTCAGCCGCTTGGCTCGGCCGCGATCCGGAAAGCGGAGCGCCGGCACGTCAGCCGGATATTCCTGGTATTGCCGAGGTCACAGCCGAACCACGTGCCTACGGATTTCACGCAACACTGAAGCCGCCCATGCGCCTTAAGGAAGGCCACCAGTGGTTTGACGTCGTGAAAGCAGCAACACAAATCGCCAACAGCATTACCCCCTTCGATTTGCCAAGACTGGCGGTATCCGATGTTTATGGCTTTCTGGCATTGCGCGAGACATCCAACTGCGCGCCATTGCAAGCCCTTGCGGATATCTGCGTCGCACGGATGGACCATCTGCGTGCGCCGCTCGCCGATGACGAGATCGCGCGCCGCCGACGTGCCGGCCTGACACAGCGACAGGACGAGATGCTGCTACGCTGGGGCTATCCCTATGTATTCGAGACCTGGTTCTTCCACATGACGCTAACGCGCCGCCTGAATGTGGCGGAAAAGCAGATATACATGCCAGCGGCCGAAGCATATTTTGCTCGGGCGATCGACGTGCCACGCCAGGTATTGGACATCTGCCTGTTTGTGCAGCCATCGCCAGGCGAGCCATTCATCATCGAGGAACGCCTGCCACTGCGCGGTTGAGCGCGGCGATGAACCGAGCGGCACCCTCGGCAATCGACCCGTCATTCATTACGGTTTCGGCCACAACGTCATCCGGCAGCAACACGCTGCGCACCAGTCGCGCAGCAACGTCCGCAGCGCTCTCCCGTCCACGCGCAGCAAGCCGAGCCGCCAGCACTTCCTGCGGCGCTGTAACCTCGACCACACGGGTCGCAAAGCGCCGAGCAGCGTCCTCGATCACCATGCGGGAGACATTGGCGACCACGACAGGCCCAGCTTCGATAGCATCGGAGGGAATGCCATAGCGCAGCCCGTGCGCCCGCCATTGCAAGGCGAAATCGCGCGCCGAAAATTCGGCTTCCGTCACGGACTCATGCGCCTCGCCACCCGCTTCCGCTGGCCGGGTGATAACCCGGCGCACGAAATGAAATCGCGTATCTCCGGCCAGCGCCTGCTTCGCTGCATCGAGCAGCGTGTCCTTCCCGGCCCCACTCGGCCCCACCACCAGAACCAGCATCGAGCCCCCGCATTGACGCGACCCAACGTGGCGCTAGCCTGCCCGCCACGCAACGGAGAACCCTGATGTTCACCACCCGCCCGGAAATCGCCGGCACATTTGGTGTCGTCGCCAGCACACATTGGATTGCCAGCCAGGTGGGCATGGCCGTGCTGGAGCGAGGTGGCAACGCCTTCGACGCAGCCGTCGCTACTGCATTCACGTTGCAGGTGGCGGAACCGCATCTCAACGGTCCGGGCGGCGATGCGCCAATCATCATCCATTCCGCGAGGACACAAACTCAGCAGGTGATCTGCGGCCAGGGAGTTTCTCCGCAGGCTGCCACATTGCAAAAATTCCGCGACCTTGATCTGGACCTGATCCCAGGCACCGGCGTACTTCCCGCAGTCGTTCCAGGGGCATTCGACGCGTGGTGCCTGCTGCTGCGCGACTGGGGCACCTGGGAACTCTCCGACGTCCTCGCCTTCGCCATCGGCTATGCGAAGAACGGCATCCATATCGTGCCGCGCATCAGTGCCGCGATCGAAGGCGTGCGCATGCTGTTCGAGGCGGAATGGCCGACATCAGCCGCTGTCTTCCTGCCGCACGGCAAAGTCCCCGCACCCGAAATCTCTGTTCGCGCGCCCCGCACTCGCCGCCACCTATGACCGCATCTGCCACGAAGCCGTCGGCGACTCGCGTGAGGCTCGCATCGACGCCGCGCGTTCCGCCTGGTATCGTGGCTTCGTCGCCGAGGCCGTGGACAAGTTCTTTCGTTCCACCGACGTGCTGGACGCCTCCGGCCGCCGCCACCGCGGCCTGCTCTCCGCCGACGACTTCGCCGACTGGTCAGCGACTGTGGAAGACCCGGCCTCCTACGAATATCACGGCCACACGGTGCTGAAATGCGGCCCTTGGAGTCAGGGACCTGGGTTCCTCCAGCAACTTGCGCTGCTCCGTGGCTTCGATATCAGCGCGATGGATCCGTTCAGTGCCGACTTCGTTCACACTGTGGTCGAGTGCGCCAAGCTCGCCTACGCCGATCGCGAAGCCTATTATGGCGATCCGAATTTCGTGCGTGTGCCGCTCGGCACATTGCTGTCCGATGACTACAACGCCGAACGCCGCAAGCTGGTCGGGCGCAATGCATCGCTGGAACTGCGCCCTGGCACCGTGCCCGGCTACACGCCTGTCGTCGATCGTGAGGCCTCGGAACGCGCCCATCTGCTCAATCGTGCCCCCGGCATCGGCGAACCCACCGTCGCGCGGCTCGGCGTGATCGGCGCCGACACCTGCCATCTCGACGTCATCGACCGCCACGGCAACATGGTCAGCGCCACACCATCAGGCGGCTGGCTGCAATCGTCACCCGTGATCCCAGAGCTCGGTTTCTGCATGGGCACGCGCGGCCAGATGTTCTGGTTGAAGCCTGACTTGCCCAACAGCCTGGAGCCACGCAAACGCCCACGCACCACACTCTCGCCCAGCTTCGCATTGCGCGACGGCAAACCGTGGATGGCATTCGGCACGCCAGGTGGCGAACAGCAGGATCAATGGTCCCTGACCTTCTTCCTGCGCATGGTCCACCACAACATGGGCATTCAGGAAGCAATCGACGCGCCCTCATTCCACACCGAACATTGGCCATCGAGCTTCTGGCCGCGTGTCGCGCGACCGGGCAAGGTGGTGCTGGAAGGCCGCTTCCCCGATGCCGTGATGTATGAACTGAAGGCGCGCGACCACAAGGCGGAGAAGGGCGAGGACTGGTCAGAAGGTCGCATCTCCGCCGCACGCATCGAGGGCAACCAGATGCGCGCCGGCGCCAATCCACGCGGCATGCAAGGTTACGCGGTCGGCCGCTGATGGCCGGATCAAGTCCCGCCATGACGCAAGAAGGCCGGGCTTACGCCCGGAACCGCCGGCAATGAGGAAACTGGTCCAACCGGGCCCAATTCATCCTGAACGGGTAGAAAGCTACGAAGGTCGCAGTCAAAGGCTGGAATTTCAGCTACAGCCTGGTCTGTCACTGAACGATGCACTTACCCGACCGTTAATCGCGGCCGGCATGCGCTGTGCGGCGATCGTGTTCCATGGTGGCGCACTCGGACCGTTCAGCTACGTGATGCCTGGGCCACCTGATGGCCCAGACCACGTCGCTTATTTCAGTGCACCCCGCTCACCTCCCGGCATCACCGATGTCGAGATCGCCAATGCGACGTTCGGCTGGCGCGATGGCGACCCCTTCGTACATTGCCATGGCGCTTGGGTCGAGGAAGGCACGCACCGGCGCGGCGGCCATATCCTGCCGCAAGAAACGATCGTTGCACGCGAAACCATCGTGCATGCCTGGGCGCTACCAGACGTGGCTATTCGCGCGGATCCGGACCCGGAAACCAACTTCACGCTTTTCCATCCGATCCCCGGCGCCACCCCGCCCGAGGGCGATCGCACCATCGTCGCACGCATCCGCCCAAACGAGGACATCTCCAGAGCTCTCGAAGCCATTGCGCACCGCCATCACATGCATGCCGCGATCGTGCGCGGCAGTCTCGGTAGCCTGATCGGCGCGCACTTCATTAACGGCAACATCGTTCCGGATCACGCCACGGAAGTTCTGGTACGTTCGGGGCACGTCCACAACGGCGAGGCCGTCCTCGACATACTTGTCGTCGATATGGCCGGCCAGGTTCACGAAGGACGGCTGGTCCGCGGCGACAACCCCGTATGCATCACCTTTGAGCTGATACTTGAAGCTGGTTAGGGCACATTCAGGCAAACTCGGACCGTTGGGTTTCGCTACGCTCAACCCATCCTAATTCCAGTCATCGTGAAAGGGCTCCAAGCGCCGTCACAATCGCAGCAACGACTCCCCCCCAATCGCCCCGCTGCCCCTGCCGGAACAGACGCGCCGTCGGGTACCAGGGCGAGTCACCGCGATCCAGCAGCCAACGCCAATCGGCATCGTGCTTCAGCATGATCCACACCGGCACACCCAGTGCACCCGCCAAATGCGCCACCGACGTATCGATCGTCACGACCAGATCAAGCAGCGAGATCAGCGCCGCCGTATCAGCGAAATCCTCCAGCTCCGCAGAGTGATCGATCAACGCCGGATGCGTCACTGGCGCAATCTTCTGCAATGAGTGGAACTCAAAATCATCCAGCGACAGCAAAGGCTGCAACGTATCGATCGGCAGCGACCGCCTGGGAATATGCTGCGCTCCCCACCAGGCCACGCCAACCCGCTGCCGCGTGGGCACGCCCAAACGCTCGCGCCATTTCGCGAGCCGATCCGCCGGAGCACGTAAATACGGCACTTCAGCCGGAATGCTTGTCAGGTCAGTCCCGAATATGAGCGGCAGACTGAGCAAAGGCGTTATGATATCGCTCGCCGGCTCCTCGTCATCCGGACTGATCACCGCATCGACGCCTTCCAGTGTCATCATCAGAGCTTGCAGCTCGATGTATGTCTGCAAGGTGACCCGCGCTCCTTTCGCCGCAAGCAGCGGCGCATACCGGGCAAACTGGATCATGTCGCCGTGCCCCTGCTCAGGCAGCAGCAACACCCGCTTGCCGGGGACGTCTGCCAGATCAGGGACACTTGCATCCGCACGCAGCTTGTCGTGATCCGGTACATCCCAGCGATTTCGGTACTTGTCCCAACCCTCGGCAAAGCTGCCCAGCAGCAGGAGGACAAGGCTCTCGTTCCACGCCGCCACGCCTGGCCGAAACGTCGCAATCGCGCGGCAGGCGGCCAGCGCTTCGTCGAAGCGCCCGAGCGCGGTCAATGCCTGACCCAAGCCCGCGTAGATATCCGCAAGCCGATCACCAGTCGTATCAACAGGCGCATCCACAAATACCAACTGGAAAGCGGCAACTGCCTCCTCCAGCCGATCCAAGGCGGCCAGCGAACGCCCGACATTGTAGCGCGCCGGCACATGCTTTGGCTGCAATCGCAACACATGCTCGAAGCATGCAAGCGCCTCCGCGTGGCGCCCCTGCTCGAGCAGCGCATTGCCAAGATTGTTGAGCATGCCTGCGTTGTCTGGCTGCGCCGTCAGCGCTCGGCGCAGCGTGGTCTCCGCCCGCTCGAACTGCCGCTGTCCAAGCAACGCCGTCCCCAGATGGTAATTCGCCTGCGCATGATCCGGCCGCTCACGCAATGCAAGCGTCAGATAATCGACGGCCTCCACCACCTGCCCTCGATCAAGCTGCACCACGCCGAGCAGATGCAGCGCATCAAAGTGCCGCCCGTCCTGCGCAATCAGCTCGCGACAGCACCGCTCTGTCTCATTGTAATCTCGCGCGAAGTAATAGCGTCCCGCCGCATCCATGCCATGCGTTGGCGGTTCGGCAATCCGCCGCCCCGACGCATCAACACGGAAGCTGGTGCTGAGCGCGTAGCTACACACGCTTCTTTCCCGGCTGCCCAGCACGTGCTGAGGCCGGATGCTTTGGCGTCGCCGCACGCTTAGGCTTCGCTGGCGCCTTCAGCGCGCGTCCCGCGCGCATAGCGGCGATCGTCGTACGCGTCGTGATCTGCTCGGGGTTCATCCGCAGCTCGATCACCGCAGGTTTGCCGCTCTCCACCGCACGGCGGAAAGCCGGCGCGAATTCCGCGGTTTCGCTGACAACCTCGCCATGTCCGCCAAACGCCTCGATGAACTTCGAGAAATCCGGGTTGGTCAGCGCCGTGCCCGAAACTCGTCCAGGATAATCACGTTCCTGATGCATGCGGATCGTGCCGTACATCTGGTTGTTGAAC
>CAVTEC010000007.1:0-188472 GCA_963733475.1 uncultured Alphaproteobacteria bacterium
ATCGATCCTGCACGAACGGGATTGCGTGGTGGTGCCTGATCGGGATGATGCGCCGATCGCCATTCCAAACCAGAGGCGCAAGCATGCCCTGTTTGCCCGGTTGCATGCGGAGTGGGAGAGCGACGAACCGGTTGCGCGTTACCGGGAGTTTTGCGCGGCAAACGGCTATTCCCCCGACGAACTCCGAGCCCGGCACACGACGGATTGGGACATGCTACGTTCGGCCGCGGCAATTCCGGGTGTGGAGATCGCTTCGCATACGATGTTGCACAGGCGGGTGTCCCGGTTGCAGTATACCGAGGCCTTGCAGGAACTGGTTGGAAGCCGTTTGCGGCTTGAGGAACAGTTGGGTGTTGATGTCCGCCACCTTGCGTTTCCGTACGGCCGAACGGACGACTGTGGCGAGCGGGAATTTCAGCTTGCGAAGCAGGCCGGCTATGTGAGCGTTGCTACCACTGTCCATGGAGTCATCAAGGCGCAAGCGAGCGTGCCGTTCGTGCTGCCGCGCAATTCGCTGAACGGTGAGGACCGGAATATGGCGATCGTCAGCGCTCATCTTGCTGGCCTGAGTAGCATGATGGAGCGGGCGACAGGAACGGAACAGAGTGTTGCTGCAAAGATCGAGCGGCCGTTGGGCAGGCCAGTCGATCCGGTCTAATGGCCGGCCACCAGAGCAGTATCGGACTCACTGACGAGCGTATTCGTGTCATTGCGAGCGAAGCGAAGCAATCTCGACGGGACTGCTTCGCTTCGCTCGCAATGACAGCCTCAACGAGGCGAATTTCTGGTTCAGGACACCGGGGCGGGAGGTCAGACTATGGAATGGACGAGCAACTGTGTCATCGTGATGTTGGTGTGCTCAAGCAACAGGACAGGTGAACCACCGCCGGTTCCCGTGTCGCTGATGCAGACGGCGGTGTTGCCGTTGGAACGCGAGACCAGGAGATAACTCGCGAGGTCGGACGATTGCCCGTCCCATTGGGATGCGGCGAGCGCCTGACTAAAATCGAGCTGATCACCGTTGGTGAGCACGGAGCCGCTGATGTCGACGTAACCATTGCCGGCAGCCGGCAATTCGAAGGTGTTGTGTTTGCCGAATTCCGAAATGACCTCGTGACCGCCGCTCATTGCGATCGTATCGTTCGACCCGTACAGGAAGATCATGTGGTCACCCTGCGTCGAGGTGATCGTCGCATAGCTCTGGCTGATGGATTTGGCTGACGAGGTGTCGCTGACATCTATCGTCAACGCCTGGACGGTGATGGGGATTGTCGCGCTCGATACGTTGCCGGCCGAATCCTGGACGGTCACGTCAATCGTGTCGGAGCCAGGGACCTGGCTGGCGCGATAGGTAAGATGTGCTAGGTCCGCATCGACCGCGGCGACCGATCCTGTGAGGGTCAGGGTCTTGGCTGGCGCGATGCTCGTGCCTTTGATCGACAAGGTGCCCGTTGAGTCCGAAAGCGTGACGGTTATTGTGCCTGCTGCGGCGTCGTTGACGGCGACGCCGACGACGGCGGCAGAGGTGCCGGCTGTGAGAGTTTCCGCTGCCGGTACATCAATCGAAGGTGGATCTGGAGGGGGTGGCGCGGAAGGTTCAACCTCGACGATGAGCGGATGATCAGTCAGCGCGAGTTGGACCGCGTTGGTGTCGGTCAGCGTCTCGATCGGGCTGGTGCCCTGCATCGGATCGAACACTTCCACGGTGCCGTACAGTCGCGCCGAGATTGACGGTAACGTCGGACGTTGGCGCGATGACCTCGCTGGCCGTGTTCTGATCCCAGATCTGCGGTTCGTTCCAAACCACGATATCGAACGCGCCGTTCGACTTCTCCATCAGCAGAGAATTGCCAGTGAAGGGCAGGTTATCGATCGAATAATTGAGTGAACCCGTGGTGAAGGTCGCGGCATTCGGATCGGTGTCCTGCAGGATGGTGGTCAGATCATGCAGTGCGATCGCTGCTTCCTTCGGCGTTCCGTCGCTGTTGAACAGGCCGTAGGTGTCGGTCGGATTGCCATCCATCAGCTCGTAGAGATAGATCGCTGGAGCGCCGGCGGCCT
Source organism: uncultured Alphaproteobacteria bacterium (assembly GCA_963733475.1). Classification (GTDB taxonomy): domain Bacteria; phylum Pseudomonadota; class Alphaproteobacteria; order Acetobacterales; family Acetobacteraceae; genus JAMXLO01. The sequence continues at coordinate 2,062 of CAVTEC010000007.1, forward strand.
GCGCGTCGAACAGGGCGTCGAGCTCGTATTTGGCCTGCACGTCCTGAGTAATGCCGCCGTTGTTGTCCGGCGTGGTGTAGTAGCCGAATTCCGTGATGACGGTGGGATCGCTGGACGTGTCGGAAGCCGAATATTGGTAATACGAGCCGGGGCCGGCGATCCAGAAAGCAGGCGCGTTGTTCTGTTCGCCGCTTGGATACAGGTGGGCGTTGCCGTCGTTGGCATAAGCAGAGAGATTGCCGAGGGCCTGATACTGCTGCGGCGAGCCACCGCCGAGAGTGAGGTTGTAGACAGGGATGCCGGCCAGGTTGGGATCGTTTTCGATGGCATTATAGAGCGCCTGTTGCCAATCGGCCCCCGCGGCCATGCCGCTCAGGCCGCTGAAAGTGATTCCCCAGACATTGATCTCGTTGGAACCCTCGATGGCGGTCACGGAGCCAGGATTGTTCTGGAGCAGGAGATCGAGGTCGCTGAGCGTGGTGGCGAGATCCTGGTTGCCCCCGGTGGATACCAGCAGGTCGAGTTTGATGCCCGCGGCGGCGACTTCGTTGAACACCGATTGACCGTACTGGTCTGGTCCGGGCACGTGGTCACGTATGTGGTCGATGCCGATGTAGCTCAACTCTGATACGACTTCGGCAGTGTTGGCGTATGAATTACCGAAGGTGAGCGCAGTATTTACGCCCCAGGATTGGACAACGTCATTTGCCCGAACAGCGGTAGCCATAGGCTTATTTTCCTTTGATTTGGGCGAGCCAAGCCAACCGCGGTCGCGGAAACAGGTGGCGGAGCATCAGAAGGCTTGCGCGGGGATCGCGTTGCCAAGCAGAGATAATTGGGAAGTGCGCGGTATTCTGTTACATGGCGGTGTCCGGCGGGCAATTCTGGCAGGAATTGCTCTTCATGAGAGATAATTCGCGAGCCTATGATCGCGAAAATGTGTTAACGAACGAATTACAATTGAGATGACCGTTGCTGAAAGTTCCTTGTAACCAGGCCAAATCGTCCTTTCTGGGACGGCGTTCCTAATTTCTGAGAGAATAATGCTCTATTTTATTTATAATTAACGTTGATCGCTAGTAATAGTCAGAATGGATAATGAACTGGGGTGGTAGTATCGGAGCACTCCTCACATGTGGTTCAGCAGTGGGCTGGCGGGTAGCCGGATGAAAATGGAGCCGCTATCCAGGGGATGAGTATCGCGCTCTCGGTGGCAGCGAAGTACGGCTGCGCAGAAGAAGTGAGGCGCCTTGACCGACCGAATTCTCGTCTATCGTTGCGGCAGCCTGGGCGACACGATCGTTTCACTGCCATGTTTTCATCTGGTCCGCCGGGCGTTTCCCAATGCCACGATCCGGGTGATGACCGACACACCTCACGGCCGGCGCGCCTTGGCCTTGGAGGCGATCCTGGGCGGCAGCGCATTGGTCGACGAGATCGTGGCGCATCAACGAGGGCTGCGCCACCCGGCAGGCCTCGCGGCCGTTGTCAGGGAAGTCCGCCGATGGCGCCCCGACGCAATGGTGTGCCTTCCGGCGTTCCCGACCCGGCTTAAGATGGTCCGCGACGCCTTGTTCTTCCGGCTTTGTGGCGTGGCGAAACAGATAGGTGTTCCGTGGACCCGAGCGCTGCGGATGCATCGGTTCGATGCGACGCAACGTTTGTATGAATCCGAAGCAAGCAGACTGGTTCGCTGCCTGGCGTCGCTTGGCACGACGGCACTCGATGGCAGCGACCGGGCGCTGAACCATACGCCCGAGGAAATGCACCGTGCCGCCGAGGTGCTTTCGCATTGGAATGGCCGCCGGGCGTTCATCGCGATTTGCGTTGGCACAAAAGTGCCCGCCAACGACTGGGGTGACGCGAACTGGCGGATGGTCCTGCGCGAGCTTGGCCGCATGCGTCCCGACATCGGCTTGATGATGTTCGGAGGCTCCGATGACAGGGAGCGCGCGGAAGAACTGTTGGCGGATTGGCCGGGACCGCGACTTGACCTGTGTGCCGAAGTGTCGCCGCGCGTGAGCGCGCTGCTGATGCGGGATGCCCTGATGTACATGGGCCATGACAGCGGCCCGATGCATCTGGCGGCTTCAGTCGGAACGCCGTGTGTCTGTGTGTTCAGCCGGCACAATCTGCCGGGGCTGTGGTTTCCGATGGGGTGCGGTCATCAGCCGCTCTATCCGTGGCGCAGGGATGGGAAGCTCAAGGCGGAAGATGCCGGTATTGATGAGATCATGCCGGCCGATGTCATCGTTGCGGCCAGCCGGGTACTTCACAGTCGTTCGCCGGCTCGAGATGGACAGGATGTGCCTGCGAGAGCGACAGCATTCTCTGGTGGGTAGAGCGGCATCGGACCGCCGGACGAGCGAGTTCGTGTCATTGCGAGCGAAGCGAAGCAATCTCGACGGGATTGCTTCGCTTCGCTCGCATGACAAGAGGACGGTCAGCCCGACTATACCCCAGTCATGACGATTCAGGCTGGCGCTCGGAGGAGTTCCGCGGCCTCTATGAGGTCCGGCGTGTTCAGGCCCTCGCTGAAGCGACCAAGTAATTCGGCCAATCTGTTGCGGGCATTTTCATCTGCCTGTAGCCGAGCGAGCGCTATCGCCGCCCGCAATTCCCAGCTTGTTGCCGACTGTTGGTGAGCTACGTCCAATGCGCGCAGTAATAACGCCTCGGCTTCGCGCCGATTGGCTGGCGACTGCATCGTCAGGATCTGTGCTTTGACGCGGTATAGTTCCGGCTGATCGAACGATCCTCCGGCCCGCTCTGCGCGAGCGATTGCATCGCCGATGATCGCCAGGGCTTCGGTGAGTTGTCCGGTCATTGCGAAGGCTTCGGCCAGAGCGCGAGCGAACACCGTGACGAGTATGTCGTGGCGTTCGGCGCGCAGCGTGAGCAGCGCGGTCTTCAACGCTTCGACGCCTGGTTCGACGCCCCCGCTGCGCACCAGCAATTCGCCTTTGAGGGCCTTACCAACGGCCAGGTACGGCGCGAGCGAGTGGCGAGTCGCGTGTTCGATCAGCCTGTCTATGGCTTTCTCGGCATCCGGCCATGCGCCGCACCAGATGAAAACCGGCGCCGCGTAAATGAGCGCAATGCAGGTCGTCACGGGCTGGTCAAGAATGGCTGCCGCATCGATCGTCTGATGCGCGGCGTTTGCCGCCTGGTGGGGCAAGCCCAGGAGCCAAAGTGCGCGGGCCAGCGCCACAAGCGCGCGCACGCGATGATCGTAACCGAAGAAGCTGACGGCCTTTGCACCGGCCGAAGGCGCACCGGCCAGGCTGCTCGCGCAGGTACCTGCCTGGCCTCGGCTTGGTTGCCCACGAGATGATGCGAGACACCAAGCATCCATTCCGCGAGCAGAAGCGAGGTGGAATCGTCTGTCGCGCGGGCAGCAGCCATGCACCGCTCGCCCACCTCGAGCGAACCACGAAAGTCGCCGATCCTTGTCAGGAATATGTTGAGGCCGGAGTACATCTGCATCTGGCCACCGGCATCGGCCAAATATTCCGCGAGCTCCAGGCCTCGTTTGACCCATCTTCGACAGTGTGGTCGGCCAATCGATTGAATACGCTCGGCAATTTGCGCCGCCGTGAGGGCTTGGCACTACATGTTTGGCGGTCGTAATTAGCCCGCGGTGACAGCCTGCACGGTTGGCGGCAGTGCGACGCCGGCGGCGCGCAACGCGAGGCCGGCAGCGTGTCTGGGAGCGGCGCGCAACAGGAAGTGCTTGCCGTCCTGTTCGACCTCGGTCTCGGTCAGCGCATCGAGATCGGCGACGATGGCCGGCCACGATCCGGTGTGTCCAAGGGCTGCGATGCGGGCGTCCAGTTCGGCCTTGAGCACGAGGGCGAGGAAGCTGCAGAACACGTGGCCGCGAATGGTCTCGTCGAGCTTGTGGAAGATCGGCCGTGTGGCGAGCAGATGCTTGGCGGTGCGGAAGGTCTGCTCGACGGTCCAGAGCTGCTTGTAGCGCAGCATGGCAGCCAGCGGGCTGAGATCGGTGTTGGTGCGCAGCACGAAGATGCCATCGAACCGCGCGTCCTCCGTGGCCTTGATGCGATCGATGGTGAAGTGATCCTTGCCGGCGGTCTTGAGGAAGCGGCGATAGCCGGTATTGCCGACCAGCGCCTTGTCGCCGCGGCGCAGTTGGCGCTCCAGTGCGGCCAGGATAGCGGCACGCTCGGCGGCATCCTTCGCCGCCTCCTGGTGGTTGATGCAGACGATATAGCGCGCGCCGCCCAGCGTGACCGCCTTGGCACCGTACTCGGTGTCTCTGCCGCGCTTCTCGATCACCAGCGGCACGAACGGCGCGGCATCGCTGAGCACGACCTCGCGTACCAGCTTGTCGGTGCGTTCGCGCACGCCGAGGATGTAGAGCAGACCACGCGCTTCCAGTGTGGCGATGGTCTCGGCACTGATCATGCCGCGGTCGGCGACAATGCAGACGCGGCCAATGGCGAAGCGTTGGCGCAACCGATCGATCACCGGCACCAGGGAGGTCACATCGGCGGTGTTGCCCGGCCACATCTCCGAGCACACCGGGCGTCCATCGCCATCGATCAGCACGGCGAGGATCATCTGCCGCAGATCGGGCCGATGGTCCTTGCTGTAACCATGCTGTCCGATCGACTGGCCGCCCAGGCCCTCGAAGTAGAGGCTGGTGGTGTCCATGAACACCAGGTCGAGCCGGCTGAACAGATCGCGCCGATGCGCGAACAGCTGCTCCTCGATCAGGTCCTTGGTGCAGCGAGGTGAGAAGGGTGTTGCGCCCTCCTGTTGATCGCTGCGCAGTTCCTCGCCCAGCCAGGCCATCGCGCGATAGAGGTGGTGCAGATCGAGATCGTCGGTGCCGGTGATGCGATAGTCCTCGCGCCAGCGATCGGCGGCCAGATCCGAGCCACCACGCATCAGCCGGTGCAGCACGGTAAGGAACACCGCGCGCTCCAGCGCGAAGCGATGGCCGCGGCCGCGTGCCAAGGCGGTGATGACGCTCTGGCAGCCGGTCTCCTGCCACAGTCGCTCGAACAGCAGAGCGGGGCCGATGCGCCGCACAGCAATCTCTGGGGCATCGCTGGTCCGCGCGGCATCCAGCACCATCGCCTGCTGGACGAAGCGCGCACCGGAGCGAAGCAATCGATCGAGCTGTCCGCTGGCTTCGAGCTCATCCAGTCGACCCAGTGTCGCGATCACCCGCTGGCGAACCTGATCGCCGGTACGGTGGCTCTCCACGATCTGCAGGTAGATGCGCCCCTGCGACTGTTTGCGGCGGAAGTACATGTGCGACTCGATAGGGTGCGCACAGATTGACGCATAATACTGCGTCGTCAACAACAAACATTACACAGACGTGGCACTACATGTTTGGCAGATATACCCACGGCACCCAATGAAATCAAATACTTGCATCAATTCCCCAGCGACCAAGTGTCGAAGATGGGTCTAAGGTGAGCGGGCATACCCCGAAGGGATATCAGATGGTATTCGCTATATGGGTTCCGGAATCGCCTTCTGATGACGCGTCATATGCGAGCCTACGCAAGAGTGGATCTCAAACCGCCACCGTGTTCAAAACGTTTGATGCGTGTTACGCTACTATGTACACTACCTATTTGAAGACCATGAATGACGTGGGTGCCGACGAGCACGGTTTTTTCTTGAGTGACAAGAGCAAAAGTCTCGGCATTCTGGCGACCTGCGTGCGTGTCTATTGAATGGCTGGACATTCCGTGAGGACCAACGTTGAGGATTACCTGCCAGTCTCTTTCCTCCAGTGGGTGGTCCGGCGGGGCCGCCGCGCGCCGGCGGGAAGTTCAAGGCCCGCCGATGGGGGGTTATTCCGCTCAGTTGGTGCTGCATCGCGACCTGGCGACGGACGAAGCCAAAGCGTTCCTGCTGGCGTTGCGCGATGGAGACTCACCGATCGTCATCGCCGACAGCCGAACCGCGTATCAGTTCGAATTCGCCATCGCGGAAGAGGGGCCGACCTTCACCGTCAGCGAGCCAGGCCACCTCTATACAGCGCGACGGTTCAGTTCCGAGTGGAGCTTCGATGTGAAGTCGATGGCGGGGCTCCTGCTCGCTGAACTCGGCCCATAAGCCGTGCCGCGCCGTCAGTCGGGATGGGCGCCTGGGCGGATGGCCGTTATCGGCCACAAATTCATATGGCCATCGTTTGGGCACCCGCTTCCCCAGCCGCCATGCTGACAAGCCGCCGCTCTGTTTTCGGCCCCTCCCTTAAGCCGAATGTCGGATGTCAGGACATTCAGCCCCGGAAACGCACGGACTCCCGAGCAACCATGTCGCTAGCTAGTCAATCTGTCCGGTTTATGTAGCTCGTGATCTGTCCGCTTCGTCTTGCTCTGTGCCGGGGCATGCCCCGGCACAGAGCGGCCGCGTTGGAAGCGTGTCATGCGGCCAGCCGCTCCTGGTGAATGATCTTGCAGCCGGCGTCCTTGATCCGCCGCGTGAATGGCGTTGGATCGCCGAACGACAACATCACCGCCGCAGGCTTGGCGTCGAGAGCGACATCGAGCGCTGCAGGGTTCTTCTCGAGCGCCCAGAGCATGAAGCCGATGCCGACGCAGGCATTGCCAGCCTCAGTCAGCTCCTTGCGGATCGCGGCAGTGTTTGCGTAGCCCGAGCCGACCAAGCCGAGCCCGCCGGCGTTGGTGACCGCGGCGGCGAGGCGGCCACCGGCGGCCGAACCCATCGGCGCAAGCAGGATCCGATGCTCGATGCCGAGCAAACGGGTGAGGGCGGTTTCGATCATGGGCATGCGCGATCCTTCGGAACCGGTTGCTGTGTCCGCGGTGAGCGGTTCGCTCGCGGCCTTATACGGCTGAGCTGGCCACTGGGCGCAATTCGACCAGCCGGGGAGTAGCTAAGGGGGAATCAACCAGGCCCGGCTCCGCGCGCGGTCCGACATTCTGACTGGAGAGGCCACCACTGGAGAGGCCACCAACTTGACTTCACACCAATATGAATTGACGCTCGCTCACCAAGTCAGATGATGAGTGAGGGACGGAAGCTGCTGTCTCCTGACGAATTGGCGATGGCACCTGCCGTAGACTGACTGCCCGGCTGCCGACAAACGCTTGCGAACCAACAACAAAGCAATGGCCGCCCGCGGCGCCACCAGGCGGGCGAGCACGGGAGGTGTCCATCATGCTCGAGTTGCTCGATCGGCAACAGAAGTTGACCGCGAACCAATGGAAGATCGCCATCGCCGCAACGCTTGGCGACATGCTGGACTTCTTCGACTTCTTCCTGATCGGCTTTGTGCTGGCATTCATCGTTGGCGACTGGCACCTGACCTATGGGGAGTTGGGGCTCATCCTCTTCGCGTCGGGCATCAGCGCGCCCTTCGGTTCGCTGTTCTACGGCTGGTTGGCGGACAAGATCGGCCGCCGCAAGGTCATGATCGCGACGGTCCTCAACTTTTCGCTCGCCACCGGCGCGATGGCTGTGACGCCAGACGGCGGGTGGATCTATCTCGCCATTTGCCGTTTCATCGTTGGCTTCGGCGTGACGGGCCTCTACTCGGTCGACATCACGCTGGTGCAGGAATTCGTGCCGGCATCAAAGCGTGGCTGGCTGACTGGGTTGACCACGACCATGCTGCCCGTCGGCGTGTTGTTGGGAGCGTTCCTGGGCGGCTTCGCAACGCCCTACATCGGTTGGCGCGGCCTGTTCGCCGTCGGCCTGCTGCCGGCCGCGCTGACCCTCTACATCCGCGCATGGGTGCCGGAATCGCCGCATTGGCTGATGCGCATGGGGCGGGTCGAGGACGCGCGCCGCTCGATCGCATGGGCATTGCAGGTCGATCCCAAATCGATCTCTCTGCCGACCATAGCGCCTGAGGTCAGGCACACACGCTGGACGGAGCTGTTCAAGTATCCCCGCAGCATTATCGCCGGATGCCTTACCGGTCTTACGCAGACCGGCGGCGTTGCGCTCACCCTTTGGATGGTGACGCTGTTCGTTATGGTTCTGCGGATATCGCCGCCGGAGGCGTCGAAGCTGGCGATCTGGGTCAGCCTGGCGGCAGTGGCTGGCCGGTTCTTCTGCTCCTGGATCTCTGACGCGCTGGGCCGGCGTGCCTCAGGCGTGCTTACCTGCCTCATGGCTGCGCTGTTCATGTCGCTCGCTGGCTATCTGAACAGCGTGTTCGTCGGCGGCATATCGATGTTCTTCGTGATGATCGTGTTGCAGAACTTCTTTGGTAGCGGCAACTACTCGATTGTCGGGCCGTACATGGGGGAACTCTGGCCCTCACAATTGCGCGGCAGCGGCATGGGATTGGTCTACGGCGTGGGCAATCTCGGCAAGTTCATCGGACCGGCCGGACTGGCACTGATCGCAGGTTCGTCCAACTTCGTTGCGCCAAAGGCGACGCTCGACGCAATCATCCCGGCGTTCAACTACTTCGGCTTCTGGTATGTGCTCGGAGCCGTGGCGTTCTGGTTCATCGGCTTCGAGACACGCGGCCGCACCATAGAGGAGATCGACGCCGCACTATCCGCGCCCACCGAGACGCCAGCAACGGCTGCGGTCTCGCGCGCGTCCCGCTGAGCTCGCCTGTCTTGCAAGGCCTCGCCCGTCCGGTTTTACCGTCCGGGACACGACATTGCTGATTAGAGTACCGCGAGAGGCCTTGCCATGACCCTCAAGCCCATCCCTGGCGCTCCCATCGGCGCACCGATACCCGATTTTCCCACCGGCAAACCGGGTCCGCTGGTTGTGCCCGCATCCCAATTTACGCGCCATCCTGTCGAGCCATTGCCGAGTTCTCTCCCACCGTCTGCGCCCTCGCCCGCGCGACGACCAGGACCAGTCGAAATTCGCGGCGATGGCAACAGCACGCTCACATTCCGAGCTATTCCCGAAATACCAGCCATCAACCGGTCAAGCATGACCATCTCGATCACTGGCGAGCCGACGGGGGATTATTCTGCTCGGATGCTCCCCCATTTCGACTTAGCGACGGACGAAGCCAAAGTATTCCTGCTGGCGTTACGCGATGGAGACGCACCGATTGTCATCGCGGATAGCCGCAGCAGATTTCAGGTCGAATTCGCCGTCGCGGATGACGGGCCGACCTTCACCGTCACCGAGCCAGGCCAGCAGGATACCGCGCGACGGTTCAACGCCGGGTGGAGCTTTGATGTGAAGGCGATGGCGGCGCACCTGCTCGTTGAGCTTGGCCCATAGAGCGCATCGGGCCCGACACGTTTTTCGGGGCGAGGCACCTTCGACGATACGCAAACGCCGCATGATGCGCCGCCAGGCGAGAGCATCGAGGTGCGGACGCTGGTATTTGATTAGAGCATTTTTGACGTGGGTGGAGACCTGGTGGGTTTCGCTTGCCGCTCAACCCATCCTACGAACGACGTAGCACCGTAGGATGCGATTGAGCGCAGCGAAACCCATCAATTCTGGTCTGCATTTTGGCATTAACTTTGATTCTGCCCCGTCAATGCATTCCAGGCCGCGAGCGAATCCATGTAGTCTCTCCAGTGGGCGATCTTCCGGTCTTCAATCCTGATGATTGAGCAGAACCGATTGTTGTATTTCGCCCCGGTCTCGAGGATGGTCCCATGGACCTCATATTCGATGACGACAACACGGCCGTCGTCTGTCTTATGGATAATCAGCTTATCGGCGGCTTGCAGCGCGATGTTGTCGACGTAGCGTCCGAACTGCGCCATCAGGGCGGCTCGCCCTTGGATAACGCGAGGCCAACCAGGGAAGTCGTAGAGAACCTCGTAAACGACTTCCCCGGTGACGATGTCGAAGAAGTGCTCGCCATCAACAAGGTCGCCCAGCGCCCCTCGAACCAGATTGAAGTAAGGGTCGGCGGGTTCGTAGGCAGCGTATTTCGGATTCGGCATTCTGAACTCTCCGTGCGCTTCCGGGCATAGGTCGCCCCATACAATCCGTCTGGGAACGTGGTCCGATTTATTCAAAGAGATGCCAAACATCCAATATCCCGTTCCAGCGCCAGACTATCGTCCCGCACGACCCGAAACGCAGGTTCTGTCTCGAGTCTGACCTCCGACATTGCCAACGATGGATCTCCGAGCGGTCCGCATGGTTGGGCAAAGCACCGTTCGACCACCAAGGAAAGGGAAGCGAGTGATGAAAATCTTGATGGTCATTACCTCCCACGACCAGCTCGGCAACACTGGGCGCAAGACCGGCTTCTGGCTGGAGGAGCTGGCGGCGCCTTACTATGTCTTCAAGGATGCCGGCGTCCAGATCACCCTCGCATCGCCCAAGGGCGGGCGCCCGCCGCTCGATCCCAAGAGCAACGAGCCGAACTTTCAGACCGACCTTACTCGCCGGTTCGAGAAGGACGGCGATGCCAACGCTCAGCTCGACAGGACACTGCGCCTCGATAGCGTCAGGCAAGAGGACTACGACACTGTATTCTATCCCGGCGGTCATGGACCGATGTGGGATCTCGCCGAAGACAAAAGCTCCATCAGATTGTTGGCGTCCTTTATCGCCGCCGGCAAGACTTTCGCGGTGGTCTGCCACTCGACCGGCGCGCTGCATCACGTCAAGACCCCGGAGGGCAAGCCGTTCGTCGAGGGCAGGACCGTGACCGGCTTCACCAATGGCGAGGAAGACGAGGTGGGATTGACCAAGGTGGTACCCTTCCTCGTCGAGGACGAAATGATGCGGCTCGGTGCAACTTTCTCCAAGGTCAAGAACTGGGGGGTTCACACGGTGGTCGATGGACAATTGATCACCGGCCAGAACCCGGCTTCATCGGGTGCGGCTGCCAGGCTTCTGATCGAGGCGCTGAACAGGAGGGCGAAATCGACCAGAACCGACGCTTGACGCAAGACAAGCTTCGCGAACCTCAAGGAGATTTGCCGTGGAAGACCGAGAGATTCGAGCTGCTCTGGATCACCACTGGGCCGCCTCCGATGCGAACGACTTCGAGGCGGAGCACCAGATCTATCGAGAGGACGCGGTGCTCGAATATCCGCAATCGGGCGAGCGCATCCGTGGACGGCGGAATATCCAGTCGTCTCGCACCGTGCAGCCGAACCAGAAACGCTTCGCAGTGCGGCGGATCATCGGCGCCGCCGGGCTTTGGGTCACTGAATATGTCATAACCTATGACGGGCAGCCGTCCTACACAGTCAGCATCATGGAGTTCCTCGATGGCAAGGTGGCCCGCGAGACTCAGTATTTCGGCGATCCATTCGCGCCGGGACCTTCGCGCGCGGAATTGGTGGAGCGGATGTCCTGAAACCTGGCCGCCGTAAGGAATGGCCGTCGGTCGATCGCTCGCTCGCTTGGACCTGCCGTCTTATACGATCTCTCTGGCCCGCTATCTCATTGGCAAAGCATTGGTGCGCGAGTTGCCCGAAGGTGTCGCCAGCGGTCGTATTGTCGAGACCGAGGCGTATGTCGTCGGCGACGCCGCCGGGCATGCCTATCGCGGGATGACCGAGCGTAATCGTTCGCTGTTTCTCGAGCCTGGGCACGCCTATGTTTATCTAGCCTACGGCAGCTCGTACATGCTGAATGTCTCGAGCGAGGCACCTGGGATCGGGGCCGGCGTACTGATCCGGGCGCTCGAGCCGCTCGAAGGCATCGCGATCATGCAGCAAAATCGCGGCATCGAACGCTTGCGCGACCTGGCGCGAGGACCAGGAAGGCTTGCCGCGGCGTTGCGGGTCGATCGTGGCCTCGACGGGCTCGATCTATGCCAGGAAGGCCCTCTATGGCTCGGACGCGGTGACCACGAAGCCGGCGAGATCGGCCAGAGCATCAGGATCGGCATTTCGAGGGATGCGCACCGCCTCCTGCGATTTTATCTGCGGGGGAGCCCGTTCGTCAGCGGTTCGAGATTGCTCAACGAATAAGTTACCGCCACAGCTCTATGCAATCCTCATCGCGGCCGGCGCGTTAGGACACTCAGCCCCACAATGCTCCAAGTCTCGGGGGGCACTGCGCCATCATCGCAATGACAGGCGATCCGGCGGCCAGATATCGTCGGCGCGCTCGACTGATTCCGATTACTAGTCGCCCGCGTCATTGAACCTGACGGCAGTTTGTGACTCACTCGCAACGTCGTCAACGTTGCCAGGATTTGGGACATGTCAGAGGTCGTCGTGAAGAAGTATGTGGTTCGGCTGGACGCGGAGGAACGCGCGCGGCTGGAAGCGCTTATCGGCAAGGGCAAACATTCGGCCAGCGCGATCCTCAGGGCACGCATCTTGCTCAAGGCAGACATTTCCGAGGTCGGCGAAGCCTGGAGCGACGGCCGTATCGTGAAGGCCCTCGACACCAGCCTCGCGACCGTCCACAGGGTTCGCCAGTGTCTGGTTGAGGAGGGGCTCGACGTAGCGCTCGCCCGTAAGCCCCGCGCGAGACCGTCGATCCTGCGGATCTTCGACGGCGAAAAGGAAGCCAGACTGATCACGCTGGCCTGCTCCAAGCCTCCGGCCGGGCACGCGAAATGGTCGCTGCGCCTGCTGGAACAGCAGGTCGTGGAACTGGGGATCGTCGCCAAGGCCAGTGACAACACGATCGGGCGGACGCTAAAAAAAACCTTCTCAAACCGCACCTGAAGCAACGGTGGGTCATTCCGCCGTCGGCCAACGCGGCGTTCGTGGCCGCGATGGAAGAGGTGCTGGAGGTTTACACGAGGCCGCGTGATACAGCCCGGCCCTTGGTTTGTCTTGACGAGACCTCGAAACAACTGATCCGGGAAACTCGCGCGCCGTTGCCGATGAAGCGTGGTCAGCCGAGGCGCGTCGATTATGAGTACGAACGCAACGGCACCGCCAATCTGTTCATGCTGTTCGCGCCGCTGGAAGGTTGGCGGCATGTCGAGGTGACGGATCGCCATGCCGCCGCCGATTATGCCGCCATGCTTCGCGACCTGTCGGACCGATATTTCCCCTCAGCAAACAAGATCGTTCTGGTGCAGGACAATCTCAGCACCCATACCGCGGCGTCGCTGTACGCCGCCTTCGCACCGGCCGAGGCGCGCCGTCTCGCCGAGCGGTTCGAGTGGCACTACACGCCGAAGCACGGCAGTTGGCTGAACATGGCGGAGTCAGAACTCGGCGTTCTGTCATCGCAATGTCTGGATCGACGGATCGAGGACAAAGGCAGCCTTGTCGAGGAAGTCGCCGCCTGGCGTGAACATCGAAACAAACATCACGCCAAGGCCAACTGGCAGTTCACCAATGAGCATGCCCGGATAAAACTCAGACGACTCTACCCGTCACTTTGAATAACTCGGGCGACTAGTATCCCCTTGTGATGTCGACTTCCTGCAAAAGCCCGCGGCCCGCCTCGAAGCTTCGGATACTCGCCGCTATCTCAGTCACGAGTTGAGCAACTGTCGGCCGCCGTGCCACGTGCGGCATCACTGTAACTTTCGGATGCAACCAGAGCGGGCTTGTTGGCGGTAGCGGCTCGGGCCACAGCGCGTCCAATGCGGCGTATGATAACTGCCCTGAATCGAGCGCGTTGATCAGATCCGCGTTCACCACATGCTTGCCGCGCCCGACATTCACCAGCATCGCCCCACGCGGCATCATGGCAAAGGTGCGCGCGCAGAAGATGCCCTCGGTTTCCCGCGTCAGCGATAACAGGCAGACCGCGATGTCGGTTTGCTGAAGAAACGGCTCAAGTTGGTCGGCGCCATGATAGATTGGCACGTCAGCTTCGTGCCTCGGGTTGCGAACCCAGGCCGAGACCTTGAACCCAAGCGACTTCAACACCAGCGCCGGCGCCTTCGCCATCATGCCGAAGCCGAGGAACCCGACACGCCTCTGCTCGGGTCGTACAATCGTTGTGCGGCGCCACTCGCGATTGGCCTGAGCGGCCTGATAGCCAGGCATGTCACGATGAAAGCGCAGGACATGCATGACGACGTATTCCGTCATCATCGGATCGCCGCCTGGCGGCTCGACCTTGCATAGTGGGGCCTTCGGCAGGTTTGGATGGTTGACAAAGGACTCGACCCCGGCGGAGCGGCTGAACATGGCTTTCAAGTTCGGAAACACCGGCAGGGAACCGAAATCGGGATGCATGAAGGCGAGATAGTCGATATCCGCCAGGTTTCCGGCGTCAGGCCAAATGCGGATATTCAGATCGGGAATCTGTTCCCCGAACGTGTCGCGCCACGCCTTGGCGTTGCCGATATGTTTGTCGAGATCAACGATGAGCAACGCCATAACGGTCTCCTGAGCTATTCAATCTGCCCGCAGTCCTATTGCCATATCGACACAAACGCCGATGTCATGGTACCATCGTTGCGGTGACGCTACCACTTGTAGACCTTCTGCAACGTCCCGCCCATCAGCGCCGTCTTGTCGCTCTCGGACAGGCGTTTGGTGTCGCGAAACGGCGCGACGCCCTGCTCATAGGTCAGCATGCCGATCGTCCGCGTCCAGTCGGTGCCCCACATGCAACGGTCCAGCCCGAATGCATTGATGACCCGCAGAACGGGGTCCCAGATGTCGTCGTACGGGAACGGTTGGTGCGACATCGTGCAGGCACCACTGACTTTCACCCTTACGTTCGCGTACTGCGACAACGCGAGGAGTTTCGGCAGATCCGCCCAGACGTCGGCGGGGACCGGAGGGCGAGCAGGTTGCAGCAGGCCGAGATGGTCGATCACGATGACTGTGTCGGGGTGTCGCTGGATGTGCGGCAGGCCTTTGTCCAGGATGCCCCAGCAAAGCAAATTGACCGGTAAGCCAAGTCTGGCGGCGGCGGCGAAAGCGCGGTTCAGGCCGGGATGGTCGGCATCCATTGGCAGGCCCTCGCGCATGCGGATACGAATGCCGCGCGCGCCTTGCGTCGCCGCCCATTTCGCTACCACATCGTCAATCGCTGGATCGGTCGCGTCGACCGGCGTCACGACCCGGAATTTGTCGGGATATGTGTTGTACACCTCGCGCGCGTAGCTTGGATCGTACTCATAGGCGCTGAACGACGACACCATGATCGCGCCGTCCACACCGACACTGTTCATGGCAGCGACCATTTCCTCGCCCGTCGCGGAGTCGAGTCCGTGCGAGGGACTGGCCCACGGCCGGCCGGGATGATTTCGATCGAAGGGATGAACCTGAACGTCGATGACTGGCATGGCCGTCTCCCGTTTGTTCGACCGATTGTCCGTTATCGCAGCCGGATTGCACAGAGTGATGGGCGCGGCGTGAAAAACGCTACGGAACGGTTGCGTTTAGTTATTCCAGGTGCTATTTGGTCGTGATCGGTAAGGCCACGGTGGCCTGGGGAGTTGGTCATGATCAGGTTAAGAGATACGGTGATCGGCGGCGTTGCCTTGATCGCGGTGGCCGCCGCACCGGTCAATCCGGCCTTCGCGCACTATCATGGCGGTCCAGTATTCGGCCTGTTTGCGCTGGGAGCGGCAGTGGTGGCCGGCGCCGCGATCATCGTCACCGCGCCAGTGCGGGCTTTAGCGGCCCCGGTTTATGCGCCGCCGCCAGCCTATTATCCGCCCGCACCCGCCTATTACGCTCCGCCCCCGGCCTATTACCCGCCGCCAGGCTACTATCCGCCGCGAGGCTACTACGCGCCACCGCCAGGGTAGCACGGTCGCTAACCTGCACCATGTAACGCTGGTGCAGCTCCCGATGACCTGGTTCCTGACTTGAGCACTAGCGGCGATATCGAGGACGGAAGCGTTGCCGTCGCTGAGGCTTTGCCCCCTCGGCGCGGCGGCCGACCCTCGCGCGAGCAGGCAGCCCTGCTCGCGGACCGCATCCTCGATGCCGCGACCGATCTGTTCCTGGCCGAAGGCTATGGCGCCACCAGCATCGAGTTAGTCGCGCAACGCGCCAGGATTTCCAAGCGCACGTTCTATCACCGTTTCCCAGACAAGGCGGCGCTGTTCGGCGCCGTCGTGCACCGGATCATCCAAGGGGTCAGGCCGCCGCCCAACGTTCCGCTGTTTGAGGGAGGCAGTCTCAGCGAGGTCCTGCACCGTCTCGCGCGGATCGCCGTGCACGCATCCGTTGCCCCGATGACGCTGGCGCTCACCCGGTTGATGCTGGTCGAGGCACATCGCTTCCCCGAGCTTGCCTCGATCGTCGCTAGCGAAGGCACCCGCGCCGAAGCGGTCAAGCAAATCGCGGCAATTCTGGAGCGCGAGGCCCGGGCTGGCCGACTTACGATCGACCGCCCGGAATTCGCCGCCGAGCAATTCCTTTCTCTCCTGCTCAGCGTACCACAGCGCCGCGCCCTCGGCCTTGGGACGCCGATGACCGGAGGGGAACTCGATTGTTGGGCCGATGATTGCGTCAACCTGTTCCTCAATGGCTGCAAGTATTGGCAGACGGGCTCAGCCGAGCGGCCAGGGTAGCATTATTGCTTCCCTTCTCCGTGGCCCACCGTGGCCCTCAACCGTCCTCCGTGTTGAACACCTTGCGGTGCCATCAACCAACGCAAGCTTTGCCGGAAGATCGGTGATGCCTAGGGCACTTTCAGACAAGTCAGAATTGATGGGTTGAGCGACAAGCGAAACCCATCTGCTTTCCAGTCACGTCGAAAATGCTCTATACCCAGAATCATTGAAGGACGATACATCGAAGACTGTCATTGCGAGGAGCGAAGCGACGAAGCAATCTCTGACGAATTGGGCGATCTCGCCGGGATTGCTTCGTCGCTTCGCTCCTCGCAATGACATGGCGTCAGGGTGACTCACGCTCTTCCGATCGCGGGTACTAGCTCCCACGACTAACGCGATAGCCCGGCGGGGACCGCCGCCTTCGAACCACGGCTGAGTGCGGCTTAGAAATACACCGCCCGCCCGGCCCCTCCGGTTGCCGCGACCAGTTCGCCAGAGATCGCCCAGGCCTTGTCCGAGGCCAGGAACACCGTGACGAATGCGACCTCGGAGGCGTCCACCATGCGGCAGATCGCGTTGCCGCGCGGTAAGTCCGGCGCAAAATCCTGGCGCTCCGCTTCTTCCGGCGATACGCCGAGTTGGGTGGCGCGCGCCGCGAGCAAACTCGGTGTGCGCTCGGTACGGGTCGTGCCGGGATGGATACAATTGACCGTGATGCCATGACGGCCCATTTGCACCGCCAGCGTCTTGGTCATGTGTACCAGACCGGCGTTGCGTACTCCGCCGCTGAGATTACCCGCGTTGCGGGCGTTGGCGCCGCTTATGTTGATGATGCGGCCCCAGCCCGCCTTTTTCATGAACGGTATGACGGCGCGGGAACAGCGCAGCGCTCCGACATACTTCACGTTGAAATCCTCTATCAGATCCTCGTCGACGATCGTTTCGATCGGACCGGTCGCGGTGGCCGAACCACCCGGCGCGGATCCGCTGTTGACCAGGATGTGCACGCCGCCGAATTGCTGCGCCGCCTCGGCGACCATGCGGTCCACCTGCTCTTTGCTGGTGACATCGGCGGCGAGAGGCAGGATGCGCCGATTCGTTTCGGCCCCTAGCTCCCGCGCGGTCGCCTCGAGAGACTCCTTGTTGCGCGCAACGATCGCCACATCGACCCCTTCGCGCGCCAATTCCCGCGCGATGGCTTTGCCGATGCCGCGACTTCCGCCGGTAACGATCGCATGCTTGCCTTGCAATCCGAGGTCCATGGCTTTCTCTCCCGTTGGCGGCGTGGCCGCGTTTTCATTGTAAGTCTATTCGGCAGGCCGCCGCACTGGCTCTGCGGCTACTGGCGCCCGCCCAGTCAGATCGTCGCCTGCATTGCGCGGCATCAGCAGAGCGATCGGCGCGGCGGCCAGAGTGAACATCGCCACCACCAGGAAGGCGTGGCTGAAGTCTATCGGCTCCGGCGTCACATGCCCTGACAGCGAGCGCGAAATCTCCAGCGACACCGCACCGGCCGAGATGCCGATCGTCGCCGCAAGCTGCTGGCCTGTGACATACAGGCTGGTCGCGGAACTCATGCGTGATCTCGGCACATCGCCATAGGCGAGCGTGTTGTAGGCGGTGAACTGCAACGACCGAAAGAACCCTCCGATGAGCAGCGCGGCATAGATCGCCGCTGCCGGCCAGGTCGGACGGAATGCCGCGCAGATCGCGATCATGATCGCGGAGACCAAGCCATTCCACACCAGCGTGTCGCGGAAGCCGAACCAACGGAGCGCATATTGTGTCGCGGGCTTCATCACCAGAGCGCCGGCGGAGCTGGCGAAGGTGATCAGCCCGCTCTGCACCGCCGAATCGCCGAACCCGACTTGCAGCATCAGTGGAAGCAGGAAGGGGATCGCTCCAATGCCGGTACGGAACAGCATCATCGCGGACAGCGCGACGCCGAAACACGGCAGCCGCATCAGCGATAGGTCCAGCAGCGGGGCGGGATGTTTCCACGCATGCAATAGATAACCGATGATAGCGACGACACCGATGCCGACCATCATCTCGGTCACGTCGCGCGGCACCACGCCGCGGCCCGCAGTCTCCAAGCCGAACATCAGGCCGGACAGCGCGATGCCGCACAACAGAAGGCCCATTGCGTCAAACCGGCCGCGTGGCGGCTCACGCACATCCTCGACGAACATGCTGACCAGGATGATGCCGATCACGCCAATCGGCACGTTGATGTCGAAGATCCAGTTCCAGTTGAAATAGGTGACGATGAAACCACCGACCGGCGGACCAAGCACCGGTCCTAGCAAGGCGGGCATGGTGAGCCAGGCCATTGCGGCGACCAGCTCGTTCTTCGGTGCGGTGCGTAACAATACGAGACGCCCGACCGGCACCATCATCGCTCCGCCGATGCCTTGCAGGACGCGGGCGGCGACCAGGAAGGCCAGACTGTCGGCGCGCCCGCACAGGATCGAGCCAATCGTGAACACGGCGATCGCCGCCCGGAACACCGTGCGCGTGCCGTACCGGTCCGCCACCCAGCCGCTTGCCGGGATGAACACTGCGAGCGACAGCAGATAGGACGTAAGCGCCACGTTCATGTGTACCGGATCGGCGCCGAATGCTTTCGCCATGGTGGGTAGCGCGGTGGCGATCACCGTCGAGTCGAGATTCTGCATGAACAGCGCGCAGGCCACGATCACGGCAGTGAGGCGGGTGCGGCCGCTGGTGCGGATTCGGGGGGTAGTGGGACGCAGGCTCATTGGTTGTGTCGTCAGTAGCATCCGGGCGGGCGGCTGACTATGTTCTGTTCCGTCATGCCAGCCCACGGATTTGCACTGTTCGAGACGGCCATTGGCGCATGCGGCATCGCATGGAACGCCGAGGGCGTCGTTGGGATGCAGTTGCCCGAACGGAATGATGTCGCAACGCGGGCGCGCGTACAGCGGCGCTATCCGGAGGCACAGGAGGCTTCGCTTCCGGGTTACATTCAGCCGGCGGTCGACGCGGTGTCCGCGTTGTTGCGTGGCGAAAAGCGCGATCTGTCGGATGTCACGGTCGATCTGTCGGAGGCCTCGACCTTCCAGCGGCGGCTCTACGCTGCGCTACGGACCGTGCCGGCTGGCGCCACGATCTCCTACGGCGAACTCGCCACGCGGCTTGGCGAGGGCGTGACTGCGCGCGACGTTGGCGAGGCGATGGGCCAGAACCCCGTGCCCATCATAGTGCCGTGCCATTCGCGTCATGGCCGCCGGCGGCAAGCTGGGTGGGTTCTCGGCGGCCGGAGGCGTTACGACGAAGCTGCGGCTGCTGGAGATCGAAGGCGCGCAGATTGGCGAGGCCCCGACGCTGTTCGACAGTCTGCCGCTGGCGGCCAAGCCAAGGCGGCGTTGACTGTCCGACTTGGCACTTCGCTAGAACACGCCCGGGACCAGATGCCAGCGAACTCTCGCACAATAATCCGTATAGCCGGGCAAATTTTGGAAGAGGAACTTTTCCTCGTCCAATAACCGCCAGACCATACCGAGGATCGCGAGGGTGGCGGGGATGAGACCGCAATAGGAGCCGAGCGCCAACGACAATCCGATAAAATACACGGCTCCGCCCGAATACATCGGATTTCGCACGATCGCGTAGGGGCCGGTCGAGATGAACTCGCTGGCCTTGCGCAATTTCGACGGTCGCGGAGCCGTAAGAGTTTGCTTTGAATACCCGGTACACGACCCACATGGCGATGATAATCAAGATGTCGCCGGTTATGGCGATCCATGACGGCGCACGAGACCAGCCGAAGCGATAGTCAAGCGCAGGAACAATGAACGTGGCAGCTCCGGGAACGGCCAAACACGCTACGATGATTTTTTGGATCGTCCGCTGCTCCGCGGCTGGCCCCGCCCTCATCCTGTTTTGGAGCAGGATCGGGTCCTTTGTTATGTATAGCGTTTGAGGAATGCTCGATGCGACGCCAACTCCGAGATAGAGCCATGCCTGCCAGTAGTTGATCGTCCCGGCTGAAAGGAAAAGCGCGAGACCGATTAGGATGAAGCTTATGACAAGCCGCAGCCACACGCCGTAATGGGTCCTCAGGCGCCCACAGTGATAGCGGTGATCTTCGAACCCTCCAGGCCTAACCCTGCCATCAGGCCTCGCTGTCCGAACGGGACGGCGTAGACATCCTTAGTCAGCGTCGTGCTGGTGATGGTCTTGGCCATTCCCTTGTCGAGCGCGACGACGCTTGGTCCTGATCCGATCGCCCAGCCATCGCTCTTCTTAAGATAATCGAGAGCCGCCTGGTTCATGAAAAATAGCACGAAGCTGAAAGTCTGCGCACCTGCCTGCAAACCGAACGACGCGGCAGAGATGTTGTAGTAGCCAATCGTCCGCCCTTGCACACGCAGAGCGCCATTCCCGCTTTGGCCACCGACCAGAAATCCTGCCTTCACCACGCGTGGAAAGATCAGCATCGCGGTAGCACGCCCAGCGAGCCCGCGCATAGTCGGCTGCGCAGTGAACAGATCATGCAGGACACGATCGACATCATGATTGATCTGCCGGCCTGACGCCGCTTCCGCACGCTGTGCGGATGCTACGAACCCACCGAGCCCCAATGCCGCCGCGGTTACCACAAAATTCCGGCGCGTTCGCATAATGCGGTTCCCCCGTTGTCTGTTCCGATACGGCCCTAGTTCTTTTGGCTGCGTTTGCCTAAGTCTGCTTTATCACATCACAATCCGCAGGCACTTCTACAACACCGTTGCGCTTTACGTAAGCCACATAATTGACGAGCATTTTCTTATCAAGCATGTGTTGCATGGTTTACGATTGCCGCGACCAGTCGGAATCAAACTCTGTTCCCGCAAGGATAAAGCCACATGCTTGATGCAGCCGAATGCGATCGTGCGAGGCTTGCGCGTGATCCGGCGTATGACGGCCGCTTCTATACAGGCGTGCGCTCGACAGGCATCTACTGCCGTCCGGTTTGTCCGGTGCGCCCGGCGCAGTCGAGGAACGTGCAGTTCTTTGCATCTGCGGCGGCAGCCGAGGCGGCCGGGTTCCGGCCATGCATGCGCTGCCGACCGGAAACGGCGCCGTTTTCCCCAGCCTGGAATGGCTCACGCACGACGGTGGCGCGCGGGCTGCGGCTGATCAGTAAAGGTGCTCTGGATGGCGACGGAACTGTTGGCGCGCTCGCCGAACGACTTGGCGTGGGTGAGCGGCATATCGTGCGTTTGTTCGCGAAACACCTTGGCGCCAGCCCGACCCAGGTCGCGAAGACCGCGCGGATACAGCGAGCGAAACGAATGTTGGATACCACCAATCGGACGATATCCGAGATCGCGCTCGCCGCCGGCTTTGGCAGCCTGCGGCGATTTAACGCAGTGTTTCTGGAAGTCTACGGCCGATCGGCCAGGGAACTGCGCAAGCAGCGGGCTCTTACCTCCCCAGCGTTGGCATCACATACTCGGCGCCGCGCCGCGCGCCCGTGGGCCAGCGCTGCGTGATCGCTTTGTAGCGCGTGTAGAAGCGCACGCCCTCCGGCCCGTAGATATGGTGGTCGCCGAACAGCGAATGCTTCCAACCGCCGAATGAGTGGAACGCCATCGGCACCGGTATCGGCACGTTCACCCCGACCATGCCGATATCGATGCCCGCCGCGAAGTCACGCGCCGCACCACCATCCGAAGTGAAAATCGCCACCCCATTGCCGTATTCATGCGCGTTCACCATGCGCACCGCGCCCGCCATGTCCGGCGTGCGCACAACGCTCAGGACCGGGCCGAAGATTTCATCCTTGTAGATACGCATGTCTGTCCCGACATTGTCGAACAGCGACCCGCCGAGGAAATAGCCGTTCTCGTAGCCCTGCAGCGACAGCCCGCGGCCATCGACCATCAGCTTCGCGCCTTCCTTCACGCCGAGGTCGATATAGCCCTGCACCTTCTCACGGTGCTCGCGTGTCACCAGGGGACCCATTTCCGCCTCAGGATCGGTGCCCGGCCCGATTTTCAGCGCGCGCACCCGCGGCTCCAGCTTCTGCACCAGCCGATCGCCCGCTGAACCAACGGCCACCGCGACCGAGACGGCCATGCAGCGCTCGCCCGCCGCGCCGTATGCGCTCCCCATCAGCGCATCCACCGCATCGTCGATATCGGCATCTGGCATCACCACCAGGTGGTTCTTCGCCCCACCGAGCGCCTGCACGCGCTTGCCGTGCGACGTGCCGCCGCGGTAGATCGTCTCGGCAATCGCGGTGGACCCGACAAAGCTGATCGCGGCGATGCCGGGATGCGCCAGGATCGCCTCGACGGCCTCGCGCGCACCCTGCACCACGCTGAACACACCGTCCGGAATGCCGGCCTCGGCCAGCAGCGCCGCCAGCTTCAGTGACGCGGACGGATCCTTCTCCGACGGCTTCAGCACGAAGCAATTGCCGCAGGCGAGCGCTACCGGGATCATCCACAGCGGCACCATCAGTGGAAAGTTGAACGGCGTGATGCCGGCGACCACGCCCAACGGCTGACGGATCGACCAGGCATCGATGCCAGTGCCGACTGCCTCGGTGAATTCGCCTTTCAGCAGATGCGGGATGCCGCAGGCGAACTCCACCACCTCCAGGCCGCGCTGCACTTCGCCATCGGCGTCCGACAGCACCTTGCCGTGCTCGGCGGTGATGATGGCGGAAATCTCCTTGCGGTCGCGCTCCAGCAATTCCTTCAGCTTGAACATGACGCGCGCGCGGCGCAGCGGCGGCGTGGCGGCCCAGGCCGGCCAGGCGGCAGCGGCGGCGGCAACCGCCTTGTTCACTTCACTGCTATCGGCCAGCGCGACGCGCGCGGATAACTCGCCCGCCGCGGGATTGAACACGTCCCCGAACTTGCCGCTGGTGCCAGCAACCGGCTTGCCGCCGATGAAATGCCCGATCTCGCGCATGGTGCAGTCCTCCCGGAGTTCAGGGATGGGACTTAGGACGGATTGCGCCGGCTCGCCAAACTCCTGGTATGCATGGGCCATGTCATCCTCGCCCATTCCGGCTTTGCTGCCGCACGGCCCCGGTCATCAGTTCGTGCTGTACGGCGATGCATGCTCCGGCATCCCCGGCGCACCGCATGAGCGCAGCTTTGCCCAGGTCAATGCGGTGGTACGCCGGCTGGCGCCGCCTCCTGAATTCATCGTGTTCACTGGAGACGAGATCGTCGGTCTCAGCGACAGCGCCGATGAACTGCGTCGGCAATGGCGGCACTGGCTGAAGCACGAGATGGCCTGGCTCGACCGCCGCGCGGTTCCGCTCTGGCACGCCACCGGCAATCACACCGCCTATGATCCGATGAGCGAGGCGGTGTTCCGCGACGTGCTCGATCTGCCACGCAATGGGCCGCCGGGACAGGAAGGCCTGTCCTACTGGGTGCGTCGCAACGACCTGTTGCTGGTGTTCGTGCACACGCTATGGAGCGGGCTTGGCGGCGAAGGCCATCTTGAGACCGAGTGGCTCGATCGCGTGCTGCGCCAGCACGCCGATGCGCAGTACAAGCTGGTTGTCGGCCATCATCCCGTGTTTCCGGTCAATGGCTTTGCTGGCGCCTATCAGCGCGAGATCGGGCGCGAACATGCGGAGGCTTTCTGGAACACACTCGTGTCGCACGGTGTGCTGGCCTATCTGTGCAGCCACATTCTGGCGTTCGATGTGCAAGTGCGCCGTGGTGTGCTGCAGCTATGTACCGCCGGCGCCGGCACGTTGCATCGAATGCCGGAGGACTTCGAGTACCTGCACTGCGTCCAGTTGGCGCTCGACGCTGGTGGCCTGCGCTATAGGGTACTCGACAGCGCAGGACATGTGCGCGAACACCAGAGCTGGCCGCCGGCGCCGCTGGAAGATGGAATCTGGCGTGTGCTGCCGAGTGGCGAAGGTGTGGCACCCGCCACGGGCACGCTCGCGTTACGCTTCGCCGGGCGCAGCGCACTGGATGGCGGGCCGGCTCAGACGCTGCTGACGGCGTTTGATCGCGCAGCGCTCGCATCACTCTGGACCGGCCTGCAAGGCCCGGACCAGATACTCACGGTGATCGTCGGTCCTGAGCGTGGCCGCAGTCCGCACACGTGGCATGGCCCGGCCATTCCGCGCGGCAAGCCGTTCGACATTCACTTGTTGCTGCATCCTGGAATGGGACCGGGCGGGATCTTGTATCGGCTGAGTGAAGATGCAGCATGGTCGTCGCTTGCCGCTGCGTCGCCATGGGGGATCGAGCGGCTGGTCATGCCAAAGCGCTGGAGCATCGGCTGCGGACAGCATGGCCCGACTGACCGGCCATTCCTCGGCGATGAACTGCTGGCTTATGCACAGCTTGCCTGAAGATCGGCGCGGCCAGTCGGGTCGGCTCAGCGGTGATAGCGGTCCTGCTCGAGCACCTTCACGCCGAACCAGCCCCAATAGACGCGGTGGCGGCGGATCAATCCATCCTCGATCTCCATCAATTCAACGAAGTCCATCTGCTCGCCGTCGGGCGTCGCGCGCGGATATTCCCAGATCAGCTTGTGGCCATCGGTGAAGAACCCGGAACGGTAGCGCTGGCGGCTTGGCGGCGTGCGCTTGAAGACGATCCGGATGAAATCGCGCAGCTTGTCGCGTCCCTGCACCACGCCGCGCTCGGAGTGCAGCAGATGCCGCACCAGCGGGCTCTCCAGTTCCGTATCCGGAGCGTAGAGCGCGGCGGCGGCTTCCACATCCTTGGCGCCCAGTGCCTCGTTCCAGAGATGGTAGATGCGCTCCACGGCGCGCACCACCTCGGGTTCGGCCTTCGGTGTCTGCATTGGCTTTCTCCGTGCCAGTGGCAATGCCGTGTATCTAGTGCTGTGGTGCTGACAGCGTTCTGTCAGCAGTCACTGTTGGGAGGGTAACGCGTGCGCGCACGTGATCTCGGTTTGGCATGCGGCTCGTTGCCGCCAGGCGAGCGCAACAGCATCGCCGATGTGCCGGGCGTGACTGTCGGCCACACGACGCTGATCGAGGGCGACGTCCGCACCGGCGTCACCGCCGTGTTGCCGCACGATGGCGATCTGTTCCGCGACAAGGCCGTGGCGGCCGCCGTGGTGCTGAACGGGTTCGGCAAGAGCACCGGGCTGGTGCAGGTGACCGAACTCGGCACGCTGGAAACGCCGATACTGCTGACCAACACCTTCGCCGTCGGCACCTGTGCGAATGCGCTGATCCGGCGGGCGATTGCGCGCCAACCCGGAGATCGGGCGGCAGACCTCGACGGTCAATCCGGTCGTGCTGGAGTGCAACGACGGCTACCTGAACGACATCCAGGCGATGGCGGTGACCGAGGCGCACGCGATGGCTGCCATTGGCGCGGCGACAGACGATTTCGCTGTCGGCGCGGTTGGTGCCGGCACCGGGATGAGCTGCTTCGGCCTGAAAGGCGGCATCGGCAGCGCATCGCGGCGACTACGCCTGGACGGGGAGGCGTATCATCTCGGCGTGCTGGTGCTGGCGAATTTCGGCCGTGCCGGCGACCTGCGCCTGCCTGATGGCCGGCGGATCGATCCGTCTGCTGCGCCGAACGTGGAAGCCGGCTCCTGCATCATCGTCATCGCAACCGATGTGCCGCTGGATTATCGCCAGCTCGACCGCGTGGCGAAGCGCGCCGGCGTCGGGCTGGCGTGGTGTGGTTCGTTCTGGGGCAATGGCAGCGGCGATATTGCGCTGGCATTCACGACCGCCAATCGCGTACCGCACGATGCCGATGTGGATCTGATTGAGCATCGCGTGCTGGCGGAGGGCCGCATCGATCGGCTGTTCCAAGCTGCTGCCGAAGCGACGCAGGAGGCGGTGTTGGATGCGCTGGCGGCAGCCGAGACGATGGTGGGGCGACACGGGCACCGGCGTGTCGGATTGGCCGACCTACTCGCCTGATCGGCGCCAGATTACGGCGGCGCGCCGTGCCAGCCCGCGGGATTGCGCGCGTAGTTCCGCATGTCTTGCATGTGTTCGTCGAACTGCCGCATCTGCTGCGCGGTATTTGCGCCGACGTTGGTCTGGAATGCAGTGAGCGGCTTGTCGAAGTTCTTGAACGCGGGGTTGAAGTCCGGCGTGGGCACGGTTGAGGCCTGGAAGCCGCGTTTGGCCGGGTCGTGACCGGACGTGATATCGCGCTGCACGTCGTCAAAGGTCTCGCGCAGCGACTTGATCTGGATGTGCTTCAGCACGGACGGATCGCCGCCGAGTGCGTGGATGGCCTGCGCCATCTGAGCGGGAATCGGGATGATGCCGCTATGCACACCGGCTGCCCCGGAGCCAGCCACGATAAGGGCCACGAGTGCCAGACGCATGTGGGGGTTCCTGTGGCGGAGGGTCGTTTGGTGCCCATGATCCGCAACTGGCGTTGCAGGGTGGTTGCAAGGGCGCGCAACCTCAACTTGTTCTAATTGGGGCGGCAGTTGGCATCGATCCGACAAGAGCTGACTAATCTCGGCTACCGAACACTGCTGCGGCTGGCATACCCGCTTGCCTTCATCTGGTGGACAATCCAAGGACACGACGGCACCAAGATCGCGGTTTGGGCGAATGGCCGCCTGCTGCTGGTACGCCACTCCTACAAAGTTGGGTGGAAACTTCCCGGCGGCGGGATCAAGGCTGGCGAAGATCACATGACAGGAGCAATCCGCGAGCTTGCCGAAGAGGTCGGATTCTGGATTGATCCCATCCGGTTGAAGTCGGTCCTGGTGACAAAGACACTGACAGGAATGGTTTATCTGTATGAGGTTGAGCTTCAGGCTGAGGCTGCCGTACGGCCCGATCAGCGTGAGATTGTCGCGGCTGAATTCCGAGCGCCAGGGATGGCTGCTGAGCACAACGGTGCGGTGCGGAGCTACCTCCGTGATAGATGCAACTGTGATTAGGTTTGTAAGTCTGTTCGGTCTGCCTCGAATAACGCACTAATCGTCAGTGACTATCGCCAAAGTGATTCTTACCACGAAGAAGCAGGAAGGCGGCACTGAGCTCACGAAGCAGAAAACACTTATAGGCGCTGCGCGCCGGCTACGATCGGGCACAGTGCTATTCGTTCTGCTTCGTGAACACCGTGCCGCCTTCCTGCTTCTTCGTGACAAATACGACAGTGAGCAACTGCAGAGGCCGATCCCAGAGGTAACTGCCGTTTCCAATCGCTGCGAGAGCGCTTTAGTGGCATGCCGTTGCCAGCGCCATCCGCGAACCATAGCATTGCCACGACTTGCGAAAGGACCAAGCCATGAGAGCTTCGCCGAACGCCGGCAATGAGTATTTGATACCAAAGACCATGAAGGCATGGACTCTTGGCAGCCCCGACGAACTGTCGCTGGTCGAGAAGCCGGTTCCGGAACCAGGGCCAGCCGAGGTGCTGGTGCGGATCGACGCGGTCGCCATCTGCGCGACCGATCTCGAGATCATCAAGCACGGTCTGCCGGCATTGATCGAGGGCGAGCTCCCCTTCAATAAAGGCTATCACGCCCGGGCACGAGTATATGGGCACGGTGGTCAAGCTCGGTCCGACCGTCGATGAGTTCCAACTCGGCGACCGTATCGCCGTGGAGATCCATGCCGGTTGCGGCCGTTGTCAGCGCTGCCGCGAGGGGATGTACACCTCGTGCCTGAATTATGGGTTTCACAGCAAAGGCCATCGCGCGAACGGCTTCAGCACCGACGGCGGATTCGCCGAATACGCAGTGAACCATGTGAACACGATGGTTCATGTGCCCGACGAGATGACGGATGAAGAAGCGACGCTGATCGTGACCGCTGGCACGGCGATGTATGGGCTCGACGTGCTGGGCGGCATCATTGCCGGGGAAGGCGTGGTGGTCATCGGGCCGGGTCCGATCGGGCTGATGGGAGTGGGTGTCGCCAAGGCATTGGGGGCACAGCCGGTCATCCTGACCGGCACACGCGACAGTCGCCTCGAAATGGGCAAGCGTCTCGGCGCCGATGCCGTGGTGAATGTGAACCATGAAGATGCGGTAGCGGCGGTGCGGCGGATCACTGGCGGCAAGGGCGTGCAATACGTGCTGGAATGTTCCGGCGCGGCCAACGCACTGAACGAGGCGGCACGGATGGTCAATCGCGGCGGCCGGATCTGCCTGGCGGCATTCCCGCACGAGCCGGTATCGGTCGATCTCGCATATATCGTGCGCAACAACATCTACGTGTTCGGCATCCGCGGCGAGGGTAAAAGCGCCACGCACCGGGCCGCCGCGCTGATGGCGCAGCGCCGGTTCAATGCGAAGCTGATCCACACCCACACTTTTGGACTGGATGAGCTGCCGACCGCACTGCGCTACGCGCGGGATCGCGTCGAGGATGCCATCAAGGTGGTCGTCAAGACGCGGAGCGGCTGACCGGTGAGGCTCCTCGGGAAACTCTACGTCCAGGTCCTGATCGGCATTGTCGTCGGGGTGGTTCTAGGCGTTGTCTGGCCACACGTTGGCGTTGCCCTAAAACCAGTCGGCGACGCGTTCATCAGTCTGATCCGCGCCGTGGTTCCAGTGCTGATTTTTGCCACCGTGGCAGTTGGTATCGCCAAGATGGGCGACATGCGCCGAGTAGGCGTGGTGGGATTGCGTGCGATCTTGTATTTCGAGGTCGTATCTACGATCGCGTTGATCATTGGCCTGATCGTCGGGAACCTGATTCCGATGGGCGACGGATTGCACATTGACCCGGCGAGCCTCGATCTAAAGCCGGTTGCCAGCTTCGTGTCCGGCGCTCAGTCGCTGACGATTGTCGACTTCCTGAGCAAGATGATCCCAACCAACATGATCGGCGATCTGGCCAAGGGCGAGATGATGCCTGTGCTGATCATGGGGGTGCTGTTTGGCTTCGCCCTGATCCACATGGGTGAGCGGCGCCAACGTATCGTCAGCTTGATGGACGACTTCACTCACGCGATTTTCGCCGTGGTGCGGATGATCATGTATCTCGCACCCTTGGCTGCGTTTGCGGCCATGGCTTTCACGGTGGGCAAATTCGGCTTCGGCACACTTGCGAGCCTGGGTAAGCTCATTGCCTGTGTCTATATCACGTCCATTCTGTTCGTTCTGATCGGACTGGGAGCGATTGCCCGGATCCTTGGGTTTCGCATTTGGCCGCTCATACGTCTCTTCAAGGAGGAATTGCTGATCGCGTTCAGTGCCACGTCGGGCGAGGCGATGATCCCTCGCGCGGTCAGTAAGCTCGAGGCGATGGGCTGCACGGAGGAAACCGTGGGGCTCGTGCTGCCGGCAGGCTTCTCGTTCAATATGGGTGGCACCGCGATCTACATGACGCTGGCCGTGCTGTTCATTGCGCAGGCCACTGACATTCATTTGGGGCTTAGCAAACAGCTCACCATCGTGGCTGTGATGCTGTTCACCTCAAAGGGTGCGGCGGGCGTGACTGGCGGCGGTTTCGTTGCTCTCGCCGCCACCATGCCGGCGCTTGGTGTGCTACCGATCGGCGGCCTGGCGCTGCTGCTGGGGGTCGATCGTTTCATGGCCGAGATCCGGGCCGTCACCAACCTGTTCGGCAACATTTTCGCAACTGTGGCGATCTCGAAGTGGATGGGCGAGCTGGATGAGGCCCGGGCAGAGCGCGCGCTGAACATGGCCGATCCGGAAGGTGGCGTACTCGCGGAAGGAGCGGGAGAGTGATACCAAGGTTCACTGAGCGGGATCGCCACGAACCCTGACGTCGCTGCCGTGCCACCATTCGATCGTCCAGGCGGATTACACAATTCCACACAGAGAGCGCGAAGGAACGCGAAGTTCGCCAACAAGATTTCCTTTCCGGCCCTCCTCTGGACATCACAATTAGACTGGACAGTCGTGGGACAAGCCCGGCCATGACGAGCGGAGAGGTCAGCGCGTGAGTCACTGCAAAGGGCAATTGCTGTCAGCTCTTCCCCGCGTAGCTCTTCGCCATCCCCTCGCCCGGCTCTGCCTGAGGCCCGAACGGCATGATCGGATAGCGCAGCCCTGCCTTCGCCAACCCCTGTAGCCCGGTCACTGCCCTCGCCAGATCCTCCGGCGGACACGCCATCAGCATCTCGTCGTCCGCCACGCCGCCGTAGCGCCGTTCGGCGTAGCATGGGATGGACAGAGACACTTCGCGCGTCTTCAGCGCATGCCCCCAGCTATCGGCACAGGCGCTCTCGCCGGTGATCGAGAAGTCATAACGTCTGTAGCTACGCCACTGCAGGCCATTGATGAACAGGATCATCTGCGCCGGGTTGCCATAGAACAGGCAGACATCCGGCGGATCGAGCCGCGCGGTGCGCAGCGGTGATACCACCAGCCCATGGTAACGGCCTGGCGGCACGCGCGACATGCCGGCCTGGTGCGCTGCGGCGGCCTCGCGGTTCTCGAACCACACGCCTTCCATCTTGCGGCCCGAGGTGTAGATCTCGCCCGGCGCATCCAGCCCGATCACGCTGGAGCACGACGAGAACGAGGGAATGTTCTCGGTTGTGATGCCAAGCGTGAACCCGGCCATGCGCGACTGAGTCACCAACTGGCAGGTGGAGAACGTGCGGCCCTTCGGGGGACGGCGCAGACCGGGTACGTTGGCCATGTCCTCCAGGTCCTCGAACAGCTTCATGCCGATCGGGAACGTGCGCAGATGGAGGAGCTGATTGAGCTGCTCCGCCAGTTCCGCGATGGCCTTGCCATCCAGGGATGGAGTTTCGATTGCTGGTGCATCGTTCATGGGCGTGTCCTCCCGGATCGTCTGTCATTGCGATCGCAGCGAAGCAATCTCCGGCGAATAACGCAACTGGGGGTAATGGCATTGGCAGCGGATCACGATGGGTTTCGCTACATAGCCGTCAATCAGCTCAGCGCCCGCCGCACCGCGAAGCCCGCCGCCGTCAGCGTCACCGCCGCGATCAGCGCCATGGGCCAGGCCTGGTTCAGCACCACGCCGAGCGGCAGGTCCTGGAGGAACAGCCCTCGCGCGATCACCAGCATGTAGCGCACCGGATCGGCCCGGCTGATCAGCTCGGCCAGCGGCGGCATGTTCTCCACCGGTGCGGCATAACCGGACAGCACGAT
The DNA here is from genome assembly GCA_963733475.1 of uncultured Alphaproteobacteria bacterium. GTDB lineage: Bacteria > Pseudomonadota > Alphaproteobacteria > Acetobacterales > Acetobacteraceae > JAMXLO01. The sequence continues at coordinate 33,476 of CAVTEC010000007.1, forward strand.
CATCGGCGAGGCAAACACGAAGACGCCCAGCATCGCCTGCTGCTGCGTCCGCACGAACGAGGACAGCACCAGCCCGATGCCGACGCCGGCCAACGTGTAGAGCACCAGCATCGCTTCCATCAGGAAGGCATCGCCACGGAACGGCAGCCAGAACCAGAGCAGCGCTGCCGCGATCACCAGGTTCGCGTCTATCATGCCGACGATGATCCCGGGCAAGGCTTTGCCGACCAGGATCTCCGCCGGGCGCAGCGGCGTCACCAGCAACTGCTCGAACGTGCCGAGCTCGCGCTCGCGTGCCAACGACAGCGCGCTGATCAGCAGCGCCATGATCATCGACAGGATGCAGACCAGACCAGGCAGGATGAACCAGGTGCTCTCCAGCGTTGGATTGAACCAGTCCCGCGTCAGAACCACCAGCGGGCTTTGGCCGGGATGCAAATCCTGCGCGTAGTTATCGACGATGCTGCCAGCGTAGCTCTGCGCCATGAGCGCGGAATTGGACCGCCGCGCGTCCACCAGAAACTGCACCGGCGCCATCTGGTTTGCCAGGACGTGAGCGGAAAAGTCCTGCGGCACATGCAGCACCGCCGCGACCTGCTTGGCATCGATTGCGTCGCGCGCCTGGTCCGGTGAGGCAAAGGATGCGACGACATGGAACGCCGGTGTTGCCGCGAAGCGCCGCACCAATTCCGCGGATTGCGTCCCGGCATCCTCATTCCAGATGCCAAGCGGCACATTGGTTACGTCATACGTCGCGGCATAGGCGAACAGCACCACCTGCACCAGCGGCGGAACCAGGATGACCATGCGGGTCTTCGGATCTTTCCACAGCCCGGCGAGCTCTTTCATGATCAGCGCGAAGACTCGGCGCAGCATCAGTCTAGCCTCCGCCGCGTGACCAGCAACGTTGCGATGAGCGTGGCGGCCGCGGCGGCGGCAAGCCCCGCGAGGTTCGGCAGAATCACCGGCCACACATCGCCCGCCAGGAACAGCGTCTGCAGGATCGAGACGAGATAGCGCGCAGGAACGAAGTAGGTGACGAACTGCAGCCAGCGTGGCATCGCCGCGATGTCGAACAGCATGCCTGACAGCATCATCGCCGGCATCATCGTGGTCAGGAACGAAAGCTGGCCCGCGACGAATTGGTTGCGCGCCAGCGTGGAGATGAACAGCCCGAGCCCGAGAGCGAACAGCAGGAACAGCGACACCGCAGCAGGCAGTGCGATGATGCCGCCGCGATACGGCACGTCAAACACCACCGTCGCGATGAACACCGACATGATCATGCTGCCGATGCCGAGAGCGAAATTGCAGATCAGCCGCGCCAGGATCAGCTCCGCCATGCGCGCCGGCGAGGCGAGCATGCTCTCCATCGTGCCGTGTTCCCATTCGCGCGACACGCTGGCGGAGGTCAGCAGAGTTCCGGCCATCGTCATCACCATCGCGATGATGCCGGGCACGATGAAGTCGGCGGATCGCAGCTCCGGATTGAACCAGTCGCGATATTGCAGGTCGATGCCGCCGGTGGATGGCTGACGCTTCTCGGTGCTTTGCCCCGCGAGCCAGACCTGCAACGCGCCGGACACGTAGCCTTCCAGGAGACGGGCGGTGTTGGGATCGGTCGCGTTCGCCACGAGCTGCGCCTGCGCTGGCCATGCCGCGCTGCGCCCGAGGCGCTGGGAGTAATCATCGCGCACGATCAGCATGCCGCGGACGCGGCCTTCGGTCAGCGCGGTCTCAGCATTGTGCACGCTGAGGGCGCGCTGCACGGACAGATACGGCGAGGCGTTCAGTTCCTGCAGCATGCCGCGCGCGGTTTCCTCCGGTGCCTGGATGACGGCGGCGAGCTTCATCTCCCTGGCGTCGAGCGAGATGCCGAAGCCGTTGGTGATCAGCAGCACGATCGGCATCAGGAAAGCGATCAGGATGGCGGAGGGATCGCGCAGGACGTGCTTGATCTCCTTGCGGATCAGGCCACGCATGCGCATTGCACTGCCGGTCACGACGCCACCAAAGCGATGAACGCATCTTCCAGCGTTGGATCGGGCAGGTCGGGCGTGCGCACTCGGGCACGCAGCGCGGCGGGTGTATCTACGGCGACAAGCCTGCCCTGGTTCACGATGCCGAGGCGGTCGCAGTACTCCGCTTCATCCATGAAGTGGCTCGTCACCAGGATCGTCACGCCTGCATCGGCGAGAGCGCCGATGCGGGCCCAGAACTCGCGCCGGGTCAGCGGATCGACACCGGACGTTGGTTCATCGAGGAACAGGATGTCCGGTCCGTGCAGCAGAGCGGCGGCGAGCGCGAGGCGCTGCTTCAGGCCAAGCGGTAGTTCGCCCGCGATGGATGCGGCGGAGTTTCGCAGGTCGAAGTCTGCCAGCGCGGCATCGATCGCGCGCGACTGCGCGGCGCGGTTCAAGCCGTATACACGGGCGAAGAAGCGCAGGTTCTCAGCCACCGACAACTCGGCATAGAGCGAGAAACGCTGTGCCATGTAGCCGATGCGGGCGCGGGCTTCCGCGGGTGCTCGCAGCAGGTCGGCGCCGGCGACGCGGGCCTGGCCAGAAGTTGGCCGCAGCAGGCCACACAACATGCGGAACACGGTGGACTTGCCAGCGCCGTTCGGACCGAGCAGCCCGAAGATCTCGCCGCGCTGCACCGAGAAGCTGACCTGATTGACCGCTGTGAAGGTGCCGAAGCGGCGGACAAGGTCGGCGACGGTGATGGCAGCGGGGCCCCCTCCCCTTAACCCCCTCCCGCAAGGGGAGGGGGAGGACAGCAAGCCACATCCCCCCTCCCCTTGCGGGAGGGGGTTAGGGGGAGGGGGCCCCGCCAACCTGGCCACAAACCCATCCTCAAACCTGGGAGCCACCGGCTCCATCGCCTCCCCACCCAACTCCGCCGCCGTGGGCAATGCTGCGCCCTCGCGCAGCACGATCCGCAGCGCATCCCCCGCCACCAACGCATCAAGCACCGCCGGATGCGCCGCCGCGCTACGTGCCACAGCGCGCCGCTCACCGGCGGGAACCGCGAGCCGGAACACCCGCCCCTGCATCGGCGCCAGAAAATCCGCAGGTGGTCCCTGCGCCAGCAGCTTTCCCTCGTGCAACAGCATGACGTGGCCGCAGCGCTCTGCTTCATCGAGATACGCAGTGGCCCAGACGGCAGCCATGCCCTCGTCGCGTCCTTCCTCCAGCATCGCCGCTACGATCGCCCACAGTTCGCGCCGCGATGCCGGATCGACGCCGACAGATGGCTCGTCCAGCAACAGCAGCCGAGGCCGCGACAGCAGCGCACAGGCCAGCCCCAGCTTCTGTTTCATGCCGCCGGAAAGTTGTTCCGCCAGACGCGCGGTGAACGGCCCCAGCCCCGTGAAGTGCAGCAACCGCGCCACCCGCTCTTCGCGCATCGCTGGTGCCATCGCATGTAAATCGGCGAACAGATCCAGGTTTTCGGCGACGGTCAGGTCCTCGTACAGACCGAAGCGCTGCGGCATGTAGCCAATATCGGGATGCGCCGCTGCCGCATCGCGCGTCATGTCATGACCGAATACGACGACGCGGCCGCCAGTCGGCCGCAGCAGACCGGCGATCAACCGCAGTAGCGTGGTCTTGCCAGCGCCATCTGGTCCGACCAGCCCGGTCATCATCCCGGGCTGAATGACCGCGGAAATTCCATCCAGCGCCACATGCGGCGGCGAGCCTGGAAACACATGCCGCAACTCCTCTATGGCGGCGACTGTCATTTCCCGGCCGGCAGCTTGATCGTCATCGGCATGCCCTGGCGAATGCCGTCGTCTGGGTTCTCCACGCGGATGCGCAGTCGGTAGACGAGCTGTGTCCGCAGTTCCGGCGTCTCCACCGCCTTTGGCGTGAACTCCGCCGCGGGCGAGACATAGCCGATCCGGCCACGATACGACTTGCTCGTTCCATCGGTCGCCAGAGCGACGTCGGTGCCGGGGGCAACGCGCGGTAGCAGCGGCTCCGGCGCGAACGCGCGCACCCACACTTCACTGTCGAGCGCCATCGAGTAGACGTTCGCCGCGGGCAGCACGACGGTGCCGGGTTCGATCACCCGCGTCATGATCGTGCCATCTGCGGGCGCGATCAGCTTGGTACGCGCCAACTGCGTGCTTGACAGATCGACTGTGGCCTCGGCTGCCCGCAACTGGGCGCGCGCGGCGGCGATATCCTCGGGACGTGGACCATTCAGCGCCTTGGTGAGCGACGCCTGCATCTGGTCCACTCTTGCGCGTCCTCCATCCATTGCCATGCGCGCGTCGTCCAGAAGCTGCTTCGTCGTGGCATTGGTTGCGGCGAGGCTCTTCTGACGCTCAAAGCTTGCCTCCGCGTCAGCCAGTGAGGCTTGCGCGGCGGCAAGGTTGGCCCGCGCCTCATCGATGTCCTCCTGCCGTGTGCCCGCCAGCAGCACGTCGAGCTGCGACTTGGCGGTGTCGCGCCGAGCCACGGCAAGGTCATAGGCGCTTTGGTAGGTAGCAGGATCGAGTTCGGCAATCGTCTCGCCCTGCTTGACGCGATCGCCTTCCCGCTTCGGCATGGAGATGACCGTGCCTTCCGCGTTGAACGACAGGTCAACCTGACGGATTTCCACATTGCCGTAGAGCGTGCCGGGCGGAGGCACTGCCTCCAGCCGTTGCACGGCAAGCCAGATCACCACGCCGATCGCGGCGACCGCAAGAAAGGAGACGACGAAACGTTTCATATGCCGCAACGTAGCGCCGCGGCGAATTGGCGCCTTGATCTAGGTCATTGGCGCTTCGCCGGAACCTTACCTAGGCAGCTAGGCGCATCGCAATCATCTGGTAACGCCAGCCTTCCGTCATGGCAGGGCTTGAACCGCCATCTGCATCATTGGCACGGTCGTGCCGTTGGAGGCTGATGGCCGGCTCAAGGCCGGCCATGACGATAGGGGAACGGTCCGCACATTGGGCGGTCGGTATCATTTACGCGGCAAGGCGCATCGCAAGCAGCGGATAGCGCGTCGCGCAGGTCACCGTGAAGTGCAGCGTGCATGGGCCGCTAAGATCGGCAAACAGTGTGTCAGGTAAAGCGGCATCGCCATTGGTCCAGCGGTGGACGTTGTGGGGCTCGAACAGGTGGAAGCCATCGCAAAGCGAGGCGGCGTCGGCCTCGATTGCACGCAACGTGCGGCCTTGCCGCATCAGGATGCGCGATATTGCGACTCCCAGCATGCGGCCGTCGCGCGCGAGGCCGAGTTCTTGTGGGATACCGGCGCGCGAGACGATGCGCGCGGTGGCAGGCACGTTTGGCAAGCGGAAGACGTACGTGCCGTCACCGCGTGCGGTGCCGTCGGCGCGCTCGCCGTCGATCAGGAGATGCAGATCGGGATCTTCAGTCAGTGGCAGCCCGGGACGCGAGCCGGCACGCTCCAACAGACGCAGCCAGATGGCATCAACGATCGGGCCACCGGTCAGAATCTCGGCACATGGCTCCTGCGGTTCCTGGTTCCATGCGGCATTGGAATTGCGAAACAGCCAACGGTTGCCGTCATCGCGATAGCTTTCGGCAGGAGCGCCATTAGCGAGCAACACATCGTGGGTTTCGAGTTCGATGTGATAGATTTCGATTTCGCGAGCAAAGTCATCCCAGATGATGGAGCGGTGGTTCACCAGGAACTCGACGGGGATCAGCACATTGTCGAGGAACAGCGAATGGCCCTTGGTCACATGCAGGTCTCGATTGGGCACGTTGTCGCCGAGCGCACCCTTGCGGATGACCACAGGGGTCGCGGCGTTGCGTTGACCGCGTGTAGCGAGAACGCGGCCAGTGCCGATCCAGGTGATTGGACGTGCGGTGCCTGACGCGGTCATCACAAGATCACCAACGGCCAGCGTTTGCACTCGGACTTGTCCGGATGGCGTGGCGATCAGCGTGTCGCGCAGGAAGCACACTTTCACATCGGTGCCGATGCCCGCGTCGTGTGAGATTGTGACCGGTGTGTTGTCGGCAACGCCAGCAACCGCCAGCGTCGCCGTATGACCGCCGCTGGAGATCGTCAGCAGGCCACCCGTAACCGTGCCGTAGGCGCCGGAAGCGTAGCTGAGACTGGTCAGGTCAATCGCATCTGTCGGCGCAAGCTCGCCGATTCTACCGGCGAATACAGAAGCATTGGCGATCTGCAGGACAGCGTTGCCACCGTTGAAGTCGATTGCCTCGCTGCCGGCAACTGGGCCTGTCAGGTTCCAGCTTGCATTGCTGTCGATATCGACGTTCGAGAAATTGACGAACTGCGAGCCGATGCCGTTCAGCGTACCGATGCCGCTGCCGGGTGCGAGTTCCAGGGTGCTCCCCGAGCCCGCACCGCCATTGACCACACCGTAGAACACAGCGCCTGGATTATCGATCAGTCGGTTGGCGTAAGCAGCATTGAACAGCACGGCGGCGGAGCCTGAGGCTCCGGCGATGGTACCAAGATTGTTGACTGTGGCTGCTGCGTTTCCCGCCAGATAGTCGTTGGATACGAAGTCGATGGCGTTGCCGCCGCTGCTGGTGATAAGGCCCGAAGATTGATTGAGAACGTAGGCACCGGTGATCAGATTGACCCCTTGGGAGGCTCCTTCGATCGTCCCCGCGTTCGTCAGGACCACACCGCCTTGGCGGCCCCAGATACCCGTTGCACCGCCACTGATTGTCGCGCCCGCACCGTTGACGACGTAACCGCCGGTATTGAGGTAGAGACCGCGGTTGGCGGCACTGATCAGCGCTCCTGATCCAGTGTTGGTGACGGTGCCCGCTGACTCGAACACGATGCCGTTGCCTGAGCTGAGGCTGCCGCCTGCTATTGTGCCCTGATTGGTGACGGTGCCGTACATGCCATAATCGATCAGGCCATACTTGCCCCCGGCGATGCGGCCGCTCTGCTGGTTGACGATCTGATTGCCGTCACCGTCCATGGTGACGCCATTGTTGTTGCCATCGCTCGTTTGCAGGGTACCAGCGTTGACCAGCGTCCAGGCATAACCGGCGGCAGCGGCTTGGACAGCAGGACCGCTGGACACCAGGACGGCGCCGGTGCTCTCCACTGTCGTTAATGCTGTATGTAATGTGTATGTACTGGTGAGCGTGGTGGAGATTTTGCTGACCTTGGCCATCCCTGGATCTCTTTCGCCGTTACCGATTGTTTGACTGCACGGCAGCGAAAAGCCAGGATCCCATCCCAAACTTCGTTCGCTTGACTACTGGGACTGATATGTCGCCGAGCCGAAGAGTGGCGTGAAATCAGCGATACATTTGCGCATTGAGAGTGCCCGCGGCGCAGTCCATCCGGTATGTCCGCACAGGCCCGGGCATTAACGGTTTCGTAATGATTTCTATGGCAATTGGCCGTTCGACTGCAACTTCCGGTGGAATACAGTTTTATGCCGGTAGCGAAATTGGTTACGGCCTGCTGTCAGCGAGTGGTCCGGCGGGGACTCGACTCCCTGTTCACGATCCTGTTACCTGTCGGAATGCGTGTGGCAGCCCTGATCCTTGGACTGTGCCTCGCCTACCCCACGTTCGCTGCGGCGAGCGGCGATAGTGCCTGCCCGAGCATGATCATGCCGCCGGCGCAGCTTCGGGAAATCTCGCGCGGTTTCGGACACGGCCACACCGGCATAGATCTGATGGCGCCGTACGGCTCGCCGATCCGCGCCGCCGCGGGTGGTGTGGTGATCTACGCCGGGTGGTATTTTGCCTATGGCAAGATCGTCGATATCCGGCATGCGGATGGGCTGATCACCCGCTACGCGCACATGTCGGACTTCGCGCCTGGCGTTGCGCCTGGGACGCCGGTCGCCGCCGGCGAGGTGATCGGGCAGATCGGCACGACAGGCCGCGCGCATGGGGCGCATGTGCATTTCGAGGTGCGGATCGACGGCCATCCAGTCGATCCGAAGCCGTATCTGGCGCTTGCGCCGTGTCCGCAGTCCGCTCCCGAACCGCTCGAGGAAGCGCGCGTGCCGGAGGGATGGAGGGACAGGTGAACCCCCACCTCACCCCGCCCTCTCCTCCCCAAGGGGCGGAGAGGGAGGTCGGGTCATGGCAGCAATGTGGCCGCTGGCAGGCCCTGGATCGTCGGCGCGGTAATGGGGGCGGTCCCCCAGCGCAGGCTGCCGACGGTGAAGCAGTGCGGACAACATGGATGCCACTTGGCGTGCCCGGTTTGGCAAGTGCCGCAGCACCAGACCGGATCTGGCGCTGCGGTAGCCGCGTGGCGCAGGGCCTCGCGCTGATCGGTGCCTTCCGCTTCGTCGATGTCCGCCAGCAGCAGCCAAAGCCGGCGCTGGTTCAAGCCTGCGGCCCGCGCTGCTTCCGCATGGCGGCGGGCCTCGCCGGTCAGGCCAGCTTCCAGCGCGGTGCGCGCCAGTAGCAAGCGGCTTTCGGCATGCTCGGGATTGGCCTCGGTCAGCCTTTGAGCGGCCTGCATCCGAGCCAGCGGCTCGGTGCTTGGCTCCAGGGCAAACGAGGCGAGGTCCGGATGCGGCGCAACGCTCCAGCTATGACGAATGGCTGCCAGGGCGCGGGCCTCGCGGCCCGCTGCACGCAACCGTCGAGCGTACGCCAGCGCGGCCGGGGTCAGCGATGGATCGTCCTGCCAAGCTTGCTTCGCGAGGCGCGTGGACCGGCTGGGATCTGGTTCAGCATCGGCAGCGGCGGTCTCCAGCGCGGCTTTCGGGACGTCCGGCTCGGCAAGGGCCAGCGCGTCAGGCCAGTTCCCGGCACGTACGGCGAGCCGCGCGCGCTCGCGGCGCAACCAGGCAGCGCCTGGCTGCACCGCTTCGGCCTGACGCGCCAGGACTGCGGCTTCGGCCCAGTCTTCACGTTCAACCGCCTGCCGAAGCAGGCCGCGCAGACCGAGGAAAGCCGCGTCTCCGCGGTCGGCCAGGGCGCGGAAGGCTGATTCGGCTTCGTCCTGGCGCCCCGCCATACGGCCGGCCTCGGCGGCGAACAGCAGTGTCGCGGGGGTGTCTCCTAGCAGTCGGCGGGCACGGCTGGCCTCGCGCCGGGCATCGCCGGTCTCCCCGGCGGCCAGCGCCAGAAGCGTTCGCGTGGTGGCGGCATCGCCTGCCTTGCGCCGCCGCGCCGCCGAGTGCGCGCGCAACGTGCGCGGCAGGCCGAACATCGCGCCGAGCAGACGGAACAGGACATAGAGAAGGACGAAGATCAGGATAGCGCCGAGGGCGACCACGGGCGTCGCGGCCTCGAACGTGATGTCGCCGATGTGGGCGGTGAAGTGCCCTGGCAGATTGGACAATCCCCAGGCACATGCGAGCACCACGGCCGCCATCAGCAGCACGAGAAAGATGCGCCGCATCAGCCTTGCGCGGCCCAGGTCGCGAGAGCGGCTCGTGCGGCCAGCAGCGCGTGAGCCTGGGTGAGCCAGCCGGCCATCGCCTGCGCGGCAGGCCCTTGTAGTCCAGAGGATGCCCTGACCGCGCCGGCGAGATCACCGGCATCGAGTGCCTCCTGCGCACGCGCCAGCAAGCCGGCAGCCGGATCGCCGACGATCACGCGGTCGCCCTGACGGATCGTGACCAGATCCTGGGCGCGAGCCCACAGACGTGCCAGCAACGGCTTGCCGTCGGTGGATGGGCGGGACGCCGCGAGCGCTGCCTGCTCTGCGGCCGGGAATGCCAGGCGCAAAGAGGCCTCGGTCGGCGGATCGACGTCGGCGTAGCGGGCCAGAGCTGGAGGAGCTCCTGCCACGTCGCCGAGCTTGTGTCCGGCATCCAGCGCCTGGCGCGCCGCGCTGACCCGCGCCGTGAGGCTGGCGGTCTTCGCGACGGCGGCAAGACGCTGGTTATCCTGCGACAAACGCTGCTGCATGTCGGACAGCGCCTTGCGGCCGGCGTCCTCCAGCGACGCAATCCGTGACTCGATCGGCGCGAGATCAGGAGATTGGCGGCGTTCCAGCGCGTCGACACGGCCGGTGAGCTGGGACAAATCAGGCGTCGAGGCCGGTGGGCGTTGTTCCAGGGCCGCTACGCGCGCCTCAAGCGCCGCCAGGTTCGGGCTTTGCTGCTGCGGGCGCTGTTCGAGTTGGGCAACACGCGCCTGGAGTGCGGCAACCTGCTGTGCGAGCGCCGCATCCTGGGCGGGCGGTGGCGGCGGAATGGCAGGGTTCTGCCATACCCAGACGATTGCGATCGCGAGGATCAGAAAACCGGCGCCGGTCAGCCACGGCAGCAGGTGTCGTTGTGGCGGCGGGGACGCCGGCGGAGGCTCGTGCGGCGGTTCCGGCTCCGGTGGCGGCAAGGCAATCGGGTCACTCATCGCAGCAGTGCCAGCATCGCGTCCTGATCGGGCCGAGCAGCGACGCGGACGCGCCGCCAGGGAAGTGCCCCTAATGCCACGGCGGCAGGCTGACCGATAGCCACGGCATCCACTTCGCGGACTGCTTCCCGCAAGGGACTGTCCTGAAGCAGACGGACCCACGTTCGCGCGGTCTCGGCAGAGAAGAACAGTGCCGCATGCAATGTTCCGGTGCTGAGTTCGTCGCGCGCGGCATCGGGAAGCGATGGGACCGGTTCGGCGGCGTAGACGACGCGTCGAACGACGGAGAAGCCACGCCGACGCAGCTCGGCGGCAAGCGGATTGCCTTGGTGGCGGCCGCTCGCGAGCAGGAGTGGGGCGCCATCGGGGCGGCAGCTTCGTGTTACCAGTTCGCACAGGGCTTCTGAGTCGCCATCGGCGCTTTGCACCCGCTCGAAGCCTTGTGCCTGAGCGCGCTCCGCCGTCGCGCGACCAACAGCATACAGGGGCAGATGCCGATGACTTGCGGGCAGCATGGGGAGCGCGTTGCCGCTGGTTATGAGCATCGCCTGCAGCCGTCCTGACGGTGGCAGAGGCACTTGCAGCGATCGTATAGTCAGCAGTGGGGCCACGATTGGGCGTAGGCCGAGAGCGGTAACCTGGGCTGCGGTGGCAGAGGCGCCAGGCTCCGGCCGGGTGATCAGCACGCCGTCTTCAGGCAAAGATGTCGCCGGGGCTGTCGGCGCGCAGGCTGGTGGCCAATTCGGTGCCGACGCGTGCGGCGTCGGCGGCTGCGCCAGCAATGCTGCGCTTCAGCAGGAACGATCCGTCGGGGCGGGCCACCATGCCGGTAAGGTGGATCATGCCGTCCGGTTGGAGCGATGCATACGCACCGATGGGCGTGCGGCAGGATCCGTCGAGTCGCGCCAGCGTGGCACGTTCGGCCGTGGAAGCGACGATAGCACCGGGATCGGCGATGGCAGCCAGGAGTTCGCGTAGGCCGACATCGTTGGCGCGGACTGTCACGCCGATGATGCCTTGGCAGGCGGCGGGCAGCATGATCTCCGGGTCAAGGACGGCGTTCGCGCGAGCGGCCATCCCGAGGCGTTTTAGGCCAGCGAAGGCCAGCAATGAAGCGGCACAGTCGCCGGCCTCCAGCTTGGCCAGCCGAGTTCCGACATTGCCGCGCAGGATCGTCATCACGAGGTCGGGGCGGACGTGCAGCAACTGCGCCTGGCGCCGCACCGACGCCGTGCCGATCCGCGCGCCTTGCGACAGGGAAGCGAATGGGGCGGCGGGATCGATCACAGCGGTCGTGCCGAGGATCAGGGCATCGCGCGGGTCTTCGCGCGGTAGCACACAGGCCAGTACCACGCCTTCAGGCAGAGCGGTTTCCAGGTCCTTCAGGCTGTGGACGGCCGCATCAATCCGGCCTTGGGTAAGGGCGTCGTGGATTTCCTTGGCGAAAAGGCCCTTGCCGCCAATATCCGCCAGCGGCCGGTCCTGCACCGCGTCGCCGGTGGTGCGAATGATGTGCTCCTCGGCTTCGCGCTTGCCGCGCAGGGTGTCGATCACCATGCGGGTCTGGATCAGCGCCAGCGGTGAGCCTCGCGTTCCCATGCGGAGTGGCGGCATGGCGATGGTCATGGGCGCGTCCTATTACTCTGGTAGCCAACTGGAAAGGGGCGGGATGGGGCCGGTACTGGGCATCGAGACATCGTGTGATGAAACCGCGTCCGCGGTGCTGGACGCGGAAGGCCACGTTCTGGCCGAGGCGGTGCTGAGCCAGGAGCGCGAGCATGCACCGTATGGCGGGGTGGTGCCAGAGATCGCGGCGCGCGCGCACCTTGCGTATCTGCCGGAGCAGGTCGAGCGGGTGATGGCGCGTGCCGGCGTTGGCTTCGGCGATCTGGGGGGTGTGGCGGCGAGTGGGGGACCTGGGCTGATCGGCGGCCTGATCGTCGGCAGCCAATTCGCCAAGGGTATCTCGATCGCGCATCGCCTGCCCTACGTGGCGGTGAACCATCTGGAGGCGCACGCGCTGACGGCGCGGCTGCCAGGCTTGGCGCCGGGCGAGGTGGCGTTTCCGTATCTGCTGCTGCTGGTGTCAGGCGGACATTGCCAGTGCGTGGCGGTGGAGGGTGTCGGGCAGCACGTGCGGCTGGGCAGCACAATGGACGACGCGGCCGGCGAGGCGTTCGACAAGGTGGCGAAGCTGCTTGGCCTGGGTTGGCCGGGTGGTCCTGCCTTGGAGAAGCTGGCGGCTGAGGGGGATGCGAAGCGATACGCGTTCCCTCGGCCACTGCAGGGGCGGGCTGGATGCGATTTCAGCTTTTCGGGGCTGAAGACGGCGGTGGCGTTGGAGGTGTCTCGGCACGGTGCGGGGGCACTGCCGGTGGGCGTGGCGGCGGACGTTGCCGCCAGCTTCCAGCGCGCTGTGGCCGAGGTGCTGGCCGATCGCGCATCACACGCCATGGCGATGATGCGAGAAAGAGCGGCCGAGGCACGCATTCTGGTGGTCGCGGGTGGTGTGGCGGCGAATGGAGCAGTGCGTGCCGCGCTGGCTGAGGCGGCAGAGGCCGTAGGCTTCGAATTGGTGGCGCCGCCGGTGCCGCTATGCACCGACAATGCTGTGATGGTGGCGTGGACCGGAATCGAGCGGTTGCGGTTAGGGTTGGTTGACGGCTTGGATTTCGCGCCCCGGCCGCGGTGGCTATTGTGAACTATCGGCATGCTTTTCACGCGGGGAACTTTGGCGATTGCGTAAAGCACGCGGTGCTGGTGTGGCTGGTGCGCGCGTTGCAACGCAAGGCGGCATCGATTTTCGTGCTCGATACGCATGCCGGCGCGGGACGCTACGACCTGGAGAATGGACCGGCGGCACGGACCGGCGAATGGCAGAGAGGCATCGCACGCTTGCTCGACGATCCACCGGCTGCGCTGCGCGATCATGTGGGGGTTGTGCAGCAGCTTGGCCTGTATCCCGGATCGCCGATGATCGTGCGCGCCTTGCTGCGGCCGGATGATCGGCTCGCCTGCTGTGAACTGCATCCCGAGGATGCCGCGGAGCTGCGGCATCTGTTCGCACATGACAGGAAGGTCGCGGTGCATCAACGTGATGCATGGGAGGCGCTTGGCGCATTGCTGCCGCCGAAGGAGCGGCGCGGCCTTGTGCTGATCGATCCGCCGTTCGAGGACAAACAGGAATTTGCCGAACTCGCGAAGGGACTTGCTGTCGGTCATGCGCGATTTGGTAATGGCGTGTTCGCTGCGTGGTATCCGATCAAGCAGCGGGCTCCGGTCCGGCAGTTCCTGAGCGACGTCCGGGAGAGCGGCATTCGGGACGTGGTCACCGTTGAGTTGTGTCTGCGGGAACCGGTGGATGCGGCGCAGTTGAACGGCTGTGGCCTGCTGGTAATCAATCCACCCTATCGATTTGAGCAGGAAATGCAGCCCGTACTGGATGCTCTACTCGCACGGTTAGGCGATCGCGAACCGGGTGAATATGCCGCCATCAGCCGGATCGCCGATGAGTAGCGTCGCGGTCATTGGTGCCGGTGCGTGGGGGACTGCGCTCGCAATCCAGGCGGCACGCGCAGGCAATGAAGTAACGCTGTGGGCCCGCGATCCGGAACGCGCTGGGCTACTGATGGCAAGCCGTGAGAACCCTCGGCTTCCCGGTGTTCGACTGCCGGAGCCGATCGTCGTCACCGCGACGCCACCAGAGACTGTCGATGTCGCGCTGCTGGCGGCACCGATGCAGCATTTGCGCGACGTGTTGCGGCGATTGCCGTTGGGGCTTGCGCCGCTAGTGGTTTGCGCCAAGGGTGTGGAGACGGCGACACTGCAATTGCCGCTGGAAGTTGTCAGCGATGTGCGCCCTGGCGTGCCGACAGCAGTGCTGACCGGCCCCAACTTTGCACATGAAATCGCGGCAGGACTGCCGGCCGCGTCCGTGGTCGCAGCCAGTGATGCGACGCTGCGCGAGCGTGTGGCAACGATGCTTTCAACGCCTGCTTTCCGACTGTATGGCAACGACGATCCGATCGGTGCGCAGGTAGGGGGGGCGGCAAAGAACGTGATCGCGATCGCGGCGGGCACGGTGATGGGCGCGGGTCTCGGTGAGAACGCACGCGCCGCGCTGATCACGCGCGGATTGGCGGAACTGGGACGGTTGGCGGTCACGCTCGGCGGGCGACGCGAGACGGTGATGGGATTGTCCGGCCTGGGCGACCTGCTGCTGACCTGCACAGGACCCGCAAGCCGCAACTACAGCCTGGGTTTCGCGCTGGGGCGCGGCGAGAAACTCGCCGATGTGCTGGCGGCGCGCAGTGCGGTGACGGAAGGCGTGGCGACGGCCCCAGCCTTGGTGGCGCGCGCCGGGGGCGTGGATATGCCGATTTGCGCCGCGGTTGCCTCGCTGCTGGGTGGGAGCACGACGTTGGCAGAGGCGATGGCGGCGCTGCTCTCCCGGCCCAGGCGCGACGAATAATGCTGCGCGGCGTCCTTACCGTTGGCGGATGGACGATGGGGAGCCGCATCCTCGGCTTCGCCCGCGACATGCTGATTGCGGCGATCCTCGGCACGGGGCCAATCGCCGACGCCTTCCTGGTCGCGCTGAAGCTGCCAAACCTGTTCCGCCGCCTGTTCGGTGAGGGCGCGTTCAACGCTGCATTCATTCCGGAGTTTTCCGGCATGCTGGCCGCCGAAGGCAAACCGGCCGCGCATCGGTTTGCCGAGGAGGCGTTCGCGGTTCTGGCATTCTGGTTAGGCCTGCTGACCATCGTCGGCGAGATCTTCATGCCGCAGATGATGACGGTGCTGGCGCCCGGCTTCGCGGCAGATCCGGCGAAGTTCGCACTGACCGTCACGCTGTCGCGGATCACGTTTCCTTATGTGGTACTGATCTGTCTCGCGGCATTGGTGTCCGGCGTGTTGAACGGACTCGACCGGTTCACCGCGGCGTCGGCTTCGTATGTGCTGTTCAATGTCATCTCGATCGCTTGCATGCTGTGGCTGACACCGTACGTGCCGACGGCGGGTCACGCATTGGCCTGGGGCGTAACTGCGTCGGGTGTGGCGCAACTTGGATTGCTGATGTGGGCGTTGCAGCGCGCGGGGATGGCGTTGCGATTGCCGCGGCCTCGATTGACGGCACAGGTCCGGGTGTTGCTGCGCCGTATGCTGCCGGGTTTGCTAGGCGCCGGCGTGACGCAGCTCAATCTTGCGGTGGACGTGATCATTGCAAGTTTGCTGCCGGCGGGGACGGTCTCCTTGCTGTATTACGCGGACCGTGTGCAGCAGTTGCCATTGGGCGTTATTGGCACAGCCGTCGGCACCGCGTTGCTGCCACTGCTGTCGCGACAGGTGCGCGCGGGCGAGGCGGCCGCGGCGCTTGGCACACAGAATCGCGCCATCGAGTATGCGTTGTTCCTGACCTTGCCTGCGGCGGTGGCATTGGTCGTTACTGCTTACCCCGTGATGTGGGTCCTGTTCGCACGCGGCGCATTCGATGCGGAGAGCGCACGGCTGTCGGCGCAATCGCTCGCAGCTTATGCGGTGGGATTGCCGGCGTTTGTGCTGGTGAAGGTGCTGGCGCCAGGTTTCTTCGCGCGTGGAGATATGGCGACGCCGGTGAAGATCGGTGTTGGAGCGGTGGCACTGAACCTGGCGATGAACGTCGCCTTCATGGTGCCGCTGCAGCATATCGGGCCCGCGTTGGCCACCAGCCTGGCAGCGATGTTCAACATGGGCTGGCTTGGCGTGATGCTGATGCGACGTGGACATCTGGTGTTGGACGCGCGTTTGCGGCGGCGGGCGGTGCGTATGGTCGCCGCGACAGCCGCGATGGCGGTGGCGCTGTGGTTCGTGCAGCGGGCCCTGTTCGCGGCGCCCCCGCATGGGATGGCACGGTTTGGTGCATTGGCCTTGCTGGTTGCAGTCGGGCTGGTTGCCTACGGCGCGGCGTGCGTTGCATTCGGCGCCACCGACTGGCGTGCGTTCGCCAAGATGCCGTCGACGCTGCGGAGGTAGCGATGGGGCCATCGCTCGATCTGGTGCATCGCGTGGTGGACATCGATGTCGCCTACACGATCGCGCGGATGCGAGTGCTGGAGCGCATCGTCGGTAATCCCATGGGCATCGACTATCGGGCGGATGGCAATGTTTCGGCGTTGATGGCCCGGCGGGTGCCGTCGCCGGCGTTCAATCGGATCGTTGGATTGCGTCAGGGCCAAGCCGATCGTATCGCGCCGCTGCTTGATTGGTATCGCGAACACGGCGCGACCTGTCGCATTGAGATCGCGGCGGGCAATGATGATCCGGCGCTTGGCCGGGAGATGACGCGGCTGGGGTTCTATCAGTCTGCGTTCCATGCGGCATTGGTTGGCGAACCGGATCTCGCGATCGCGACGCACGATGACACTGCGATCGAGCCAGTGACGACGGCGGATGCGATGGAGGCGTTCCGGCGTTCCTGACGGCATACGTCGCCGGCTGGTCAGTTCCGGACGAGTGGCCTGGGCAATTCAAGGCGAACGTGTGCCCGTGGCTGCATGAGCCGGGCTGGTCTTTGTATGTCGCACGCGTTGATGGTCGGCCGGCAGCAGCAGCGATCCTGTTCGTGCAGAACGGTGTCGGCTATCTCGCCGACAGTGCGACTGATCCTGCGTTCCGCGGTCGCGGCCTGCACGCGGCTTTGCTGCGGCGGCGCATGTTGGATGCCAGTGCGGCAGGCGTCGATTTCGTATGCAGCGGCGCCGATTTTCTCTCGACCAGCCACCGCAACATGGAACGAGTGGGCACGAAGCTGCTGTTCCCGCGGGCGATCTGGACGCCGGTCAACGCGTGACGCCGACGCCTCGCTTGAAATATTCCTGCTCATTCTCTAGTTTTGACCGATCAATTTGACCGGTTCGAAATCCCATGCGCGAAGTGCAGGCTTCGGAAGCCAAGACCCACCTTCCTCAATTGCTCAACGCCGTTGAGCACGGCGAGACAATTGTCATAACACGCCATGGCCGCGCCATCGCCCGGATCGTGCCGGAGGGACCGCGCCGGCGCGAGGAGGTCGATCGCGCAATCGCCAGTATCAAGGCGGTGCGCAAGCGCACGGGCAAGATCACCGTTGAGGAGCTGCTCTCAGCGCGGCAGGCCGGACACGAGTACCTGATGCCGTTCGTCCTCGACGCATCGATCGCGGCGTGCTGGGCCTTCGACGATGAGGACTATCCTACGGCAGCCAACGCTCTCGAACGGGTTCGAACCGACGAGGCAAGAGTGCCGACTCTCTGGTGGTATGAGGTCCGTAATACCCTGATCGTGAATGAACGCCGTGGCAGGATTGCCGAGAGCGACACAACGGCGTTCTTGCGTAATCTTGCGCGTCTGGGGGTGACCGTAGATCCGGCGCCAGATGAAGCCAGTGTGCTAGAACTCGCGAGACGCCATCGGCTCAGTGTCTACGACGCGAGCTATCTGGAACTGGCAATGCGCGACAGCATCCCGCTGGCGACGCTCGATCGGGAGCTGATCACCGCGGCGACCGCGGAGAACCTGACGCTGCTCGGGTAGCAGCGCCACGCCGCTGGTCAACTATCCTTCTCGCCTGCTCAACCTTCTCCGCGCCGTTGCGGTGAACCCGCTCCGCAGCTTCTACGCCGCCGCCTTGCGGTTCAGTTCGAGGCGCGCATCAACCAGTGCCACCGTTGCATCAAGCTCCGCATTGCGCATGCCACGCTGCGCGGCAATGCTTTGCACGAGACGATCGACACGCTCGATGTTGGGTGCTCCAGCAAACAAGGCCCGCGCGGCGGATGATGGACGGATCAGCCCGTTTGCCGCAGCGGCGTATTTCTCGAACGGCACCAGGTCGTCTGGCGAGGCGCCGAGCACCAAGCATAGCTCGCGTACCCAATCGTAGACACGACCGGATGCCTGTAAGTCGGCGTGCACCGCTTCCTTGATC
Organism: uncultured Alphaproteobacteria bacterium; assembly: GCA_963733475.1. Lineage (GTDB taxonomy): Bacteria > Pseudomonadota > Alphaproteobacteria > Acetobacterales > Acetobacteraceae > JAMXLO01. Next base: position 51,716 of record CAVTEC010000007.1, read on the forward strand.
GAGACCGCCGCATCCTTCCTCACACAACGATAATTGCCGGTGCACAGCATCGCCCATTTGGCCAGCGGCACGAAGATCGAAGTCGTGCACCTTCAGCTTCACTGGCAGATCTACCGGACCATCGCCGGGATCGAAGCGAATTGCCTCGATCTCGCGCTGGAACTGGCGGAGGATGTTGGTGGATGCTTCCGAATCGAAGCGTGCCGCCTTGAAGTTGGTGGGCAGCGTCACCGTCAGCACGTTGATCTTGTCGTCCGGCATACGGATCGCCTGCGGATCGGGGCTGCACAGCGTGATGCAGCCAGGCTCGAAATTCGCCCACACGCTGGCATCGGTGAAGCAATTGTGCAGCGAGTCGGTGTTCAGACCAGGGATGCGCTTCAGATAGGGCAGCGGCGGCATGTTCATGATCGACATCGTCGGCTTGCGCGACTTCGCTACTGCATCGAGCAGCTCGCGCACGCCGGCGGAACGGTACTGTGGTTCCTGCATCGCCAGAGCCACGAGGTCGTAGTCGGCCGGGTTGATGCCCGCCGGTCCGGCGGCCCTCACCTTGCCTGGCAGCTTCTTCGAGTCCAGCTCGACCGGAGCGCCACGGCCGCGTATCGGCATCTTCACCCGGATGCCGTCGCTGTTGATTGCCTCCACTTCGGCGGGCAGGCAAATCAGCGTGATATCATGTCCGCCGAACAGCAGTTTGCTTGCGAGCAGCGATCCGTAGGACGCGCCCATGATGAGCACTTTTTGTGTTGCCACTGAACATTAACTCCCTAGCACGACGGTGCTTGTGCCCGTCCTGATGGGGAGTTTGGCACAAGTGGCGGAAAATGGGAATTGCGCGGGAGACGCTAGGCCTGGACCAGTTCCAGCGCCTCCTTGCTCGGCCCTTCGATCATGACCGCGCGCGTTTCGCCCAGCCGGTACGGCTCTTCCAATAACGTCACGCCTTCACCGCGCAGCTTCGCCACCCAGGCGTCCAGATCGCCGACGCTCAGCGCGATGTGGTCCTGCAACTGCCCGCGCGGACTGACCAGCGGTGTGTGGCCCTGGTTCGCGTACCAGGTCAGCACCACATCGCCGAACTCGACCCCAGCCCGAGGCGTGCGATACATGCCTTCGCGGTTCAGCGCCGGCCAGGTACGATCGGCGCCACGCGGTACCTGACAATCCGACTCGGTCACCGAGACCTCGCCGAAACTAGCTCGCGCGGGTGCGTTCAGATGCTCCTGGTACCAAAGCTGCGCGCATAACGGATGTTCCTGCCATAGATGCACGTGGTTGAATCGCTCCGCCGGATAATCACCTGCGAATTCCACCAGAGCATTGTCGGGTCCGGTCATGTAGATGAAACCGCCGCCCCCCTTCGGCTTCGCGCCAGCATCGCGTGCCTCGGCAATCTGCGCGCGCGTGAGCCCGAGAACGTTGCCGACATTCGGCCAGGTGTCGCTGCTGATCAGCACCGACCCGCCCTCATCCGACGTGTACAGCGGCAACAACGTCACCTCATCGCGTGCCCGGTACGTCGCCAGCGTCTTGCGTGCATCGGTCACATGCCATCCGAAATGCCAAATCGCGCTTTGCGGCTCGCTGATCGGAGGTGTGTCCACCTTGTTGAACAACACCATCACGTTGTTCGGCGACAGCAGCGCGGGGATGCCTGCCCATTCGCCCTTGGTGCATGTTGGGAACTGCCGCACATACCAGTCGATCGCCGAATCGGGGTCGATCGAGTTCAGATGCAGATGATGGAAGCCGGGTGCCGGCAGCATTCTGGTTCCTCCTGCCATGTCCGGCCACGATCGCACCGCCACCGCGATACGTCCATGAAGCCGAATTTGAATGGCCCGGCGGCGACGATCGCGTGGGCACTCTAGGTTGACGCTGCCAGCCTCCATTCTTGCATCGTTATGACATTCGGCGTGCAGGAACTTTAACAGTCAACGCCAACCGCCCGATGCAGTGACTCACGCAATGCCCCCGCTCAGGCCCCAGTCGCCCCCGAGGATAGGCCTGTGCTATTGATTGTTGTTGCATTCATCACAAAGAATCAACATTCGCGACGGTCACTGGACGATCGTGTAAGCCGTGCGGATGAAGCTGCCGCCGAATACCATCGTGAGCGCATCCTTGGCTTCACCGCTGCAATTTGTCCAGCGTGATCGGCAAATCGCGCACACGCCTGCCGGTTGCATGAAAGACGGCGTTGGCGATCGCGGCCGCCACACCGACGATCCCGATCTCGCCGAGGCCCTTGATGCCCATTGGATTGATCTGATCGTCTGGCTCATCGACGAAGATCACCTTGATATCGTGCACGTCGGCATTCACCGGCACATGGTACTCGGCGAAATCGGCATTCATGATACGCCCGAACCGGTGATCGATCAGCGTCTGCTCGTGCAGCGCCATGCCGATACCCCACATTACGCCACCCATAATCTGGCTGCTCGCGGTCTTGGTGTTCAGGATGCGCCCCGCCGCGACCGCACTGACCACGCGGGTCACGCGAATGACGCCAAGCTGCTCATCCACCTTCACCTCGGCAAAAATCGCTGAGTGCGTGTTGTGCGCACGCGAACCATCATCATCGAATGTCTTGGTCTTCTCTTGCTCGATGCGATCCACCCCACCATGCCGCATCACATCGGCGACCGACACCGAGCGCGAGGGATCGCGCCGGCTTGCGATCATGCCGTCCACCAGCACGACATCCTCGGGCGTTGCGTCGGCCATCGGTGAATTCGGCATCTGCTTTGCCAGGCGCAGCAGCTCGTCGCGAACAAAACCAGCCGTGTTCATGATGCCATTCGACACCGAAGCCGCGATCCACGATCCGCCTTCCACCGGCGACTGCGGCAGCGTCGAATCGCCAAGCCGAATGGTGACGTTGTCGAGCGGCAGGCCAAGCATTTCCGCCGCGACTTGCGCCATGATCGTATAGGTGCCTGTGCCGATGTCGGACGTCGCGCACGAAACTTCCGCATGGCCGTTGGCGGTCAGCGCGATGCGCACCGCAATCGGCACTTGCCAGGCGTCCCACACGCCACTTGCCATGCCCCAGCCGACCAGCTCGCTGCCGTCGCGCATGGAACGAGGTTCGGCGCTGCGCTTCTTCCAGCCAAATGCCGCCGCACCCTGCTGGTAGCACTCACGCAGGGCCTTGCTGCTGTACGGATGCCCGGTGTGCTGGTCGCGGTCAGAATAGCAGCGCAGCCGCAGATCCATCGGATCGACCTTCAGCGCGACCGCCAGCTCATCCATTGCGGCTTCGAGCGCATAGACCGACGGTGCCGCGCTCGGCGCCCGCATGTCGCATGAAGTCGGCAGGTCGAGCCGCACCAGGCTATGTGCGTATTTCGCGTTGGCGGATTTGTAGAGCAGACCAGACCAGGCGGTCTCCTGCCGATAGAAGTCCTCGGTTTGCGAGGTGATGGTGATCGCCTGGTGGGTGACTGCATCCAACGTCCCAGCGTCGTTTGTGCCGAGGCCGATCTGATGAATTACGGCAGGCCGGTAGCCCAGCCCGTACATCTGGGCGCGGGTCAGCACGACGCGCACTGACCGCTTGAGTGCGAGCGCCCCTAACGCTGCCAGCACCACCTGATATTGCGGTCGCAGACCGGAACCAAACGCACCGCCAACAAAGGGCGACATGATGCGCACATCGCCGGGTTCCATCTCGAACACATGCGCCACATAACGTTGCACGTTCTGCACGCCCTGCGTCTTGTCATAGATGGTCAGCGTGCCGTCCGCCTCATAGACCGCCGTGGATGCGTACGGCTCCATCGGATTGTGATGCTCGATCGGCACATAATACTCGCCGAAATGACGCAATTTGGCCGCGGCGAGCGCCTCATCGGCTTTGCCGCGTGGTGCTGGCGGAGCAAACATGTTGCTGCCCGGTTGCACGACATCGCCGCCGTCGCGCTGGCTGAAAATGTCGGTGACGTGCGCGCCTTCCTCATAGGCCACGCGCACCAGCGACGCCGCGAAGCGCGCAATTTCAAATTCCTCGGCAATGACCAGCGCGATCGGCTGGCCGCTGAAGTAGATCTTGTCATCGTACAGCGGTCGGAATGGCGAGCCGACTTCCGGTGCGACATCGTCCTTGTAGGCGCTGTCCTCGCTGGCCATGTGCGGCCGATCCAGATGCGTCAAGACGGCGATCACGCCATCGACGAGCAACGCCTCGCGCGTGTCGATGCTCGTGATGCGGCCCTTGGCGATCGTCGAGGTTACGACGCTGCCGAATGCGAGCGAAGCATCGCTGAATTCGCCGGCGTATTTTGCCGCACCTGTGACTTTGGCACGGCCATCAACCCGGGAAACGGCAGTCCCGATATAAGCGGTCATGCTGGGCAAGCTCCTGTTGAGTGCGCCGATATCACTGGATCGTCTTGTTTGACTGCGACTGCGGCCGTCCCGCGGCCGCCTGGGACAGCGCGCGGACGATGGCGCGGTGCGCAAGGTCAACCTTGAACGCGTTGTGCTCGAAGCCCTTGGCATCGTGCAGCACGATGTCCGCTGCGCGGGTGAACGCCGCCTGTCCGGGCGTCTGCCCAATCAGCGCTGCTTCGGCCGACGTATCGCGCCAAGGCTTGTGCGCGACGCCGCCCAGCGCCAGTCGTGCCTGCCTGATCGTGCCGCCATCCAACTCCAATGCGGCCGCAACGGATACCAGTGCGAATGCGTAGGAAAGTCGGTCGCGGATCTTCAGGTAGGTGTAATTCTCGGCGAAGCTCTCGGCCGGCACCTCCACCGCAACGATGATCTCGTCGCGCTGCAGGTTGGTTTCGTGCTGCGGCGTGTCGCCAGGCAGGCGATGGAATTCGGCAAATGCGATCGCTCGCGTGCCATTCGGCCCGGCCACATGCACGGTGGCGTCCAGCGCTGCGAGCGCCACACACATGTCGGACGGATGCACAGCGATACAGGACTCGCTCGTGCCAAGGATCGCGTTCATCCGATTATGGCCACCGATGGCCGAACAACCGCTGCCAGGCTCGCGTTTGTTGCAGGGCGTCACGGTATCGTAGAAGTACGGGCACCGCGTGCGTTGCAGCAAGTTGCCGCCGGTGGAGGCCATGTTGCGCAACTGTGCCGACGCGCCGGCGAGGATCGCGCTTCCCAACATCGGAAAGCGCCGCGTGACCAGCGGATGATAGGCGAGATCCGAATTCGGCACGAGCGCGCCGATCCGCAATCCACCCTCCGCGGTTTCCTCGATTGTCTTCAGCGGTAGCCGCGAGATGTCGACCAGCCGCGACGGACGCTCGACATTCTCCTTCATCAGGTCGAGCAGATTGGTGCCACCTGCAATGAATTTCGCCGTGGGATCGGCCGAGATCAGCCGCACCGCGTCCGCGACGTTGTTCGCCCTTACGTATTGAAAGCCGATCATGGCTGCCCCATCGCCTGTTGGATCGCGGTCACGATGTTGAGATACGCACCACAGCGGCAGATATTGCCGCTCATCAGTTCTCGGATCTCATCGGGGGAGTGGGCGTGGCCCTCGGCGATCAGGCCGGCGGCCGAACAGATCTGCCCGGACGTACAGTAGCCACATTGGAACGCATCGTGATCGATGAAGGCCTGCTGGAGCGGGTGCAACGTCCCGTCGGTCGCAAGCCCTTCGATCGTGGTGATCGTGGCGCCATCCTGCATCACAGCGAGCGTGAGGCATGAATTGATCCGCCGCCCCTCCACCAGCACAGTGCACGCACCGCACTGGCCGTGATCACAGCCCTTCTTGGTGCCGGTCAGCCCGAGATGTTCGCGCACCGCATCGAGCAGCGTCGTCCACGGCGCGACGTCGAGGCGGGTCTCGGTGCCGTTGACGGTCAGCGATACAGCTACCTTGTCAGGTACGGGAATGGTTCGGGCGGTTCGATGCAGCGTGTCTGATGCCATGAAATTGCGTCCCCTCAGCGTGCTGATGGTCCCTCTGGAACGCGATCTTGGCTGATCGGTGCCGACGGGACTTGAAAGACCCGCGCATTTTTGTGCCGCCTTGCGCGCCTGCCCCGGATCGGCCATCAAACCGGCATGCAACGCGTATTTTCCGGTATCCAGCCCTCGGGCATCGCCCATCTCGGCAACTATCTGGGCGCGATCCGCAACTGGGTGGCGCTGCAGGACAGCCACGAGTGCATTTACTGCGTGGTCGATCTACACGCGATCACCGAATGGCAGGACCCGAAAGAGCTTGCCCAGCAGACGCGGGAGATGACGGCGGTGCTGCTCGCCTGCGGCATCGATCCGCAGAAGCATATCCTGTTCAACCAATCACGCGTCCGTGCGCATGCGCAGCTCGCCTGGATCTTCAACTGCGTGGCGCGGATCGGCTGGCTGAACCGGATGACGCAGTTCAAGGACAAGGCGGGGAAGAACCGCGAGAACGCCTCGGCTGGGCTGTATGTCTATCCGAACCTGATGGCGGCGGACATCCTGGCGTATCACGCCACGGGGGTGCCGGTGGGGGAGGACCAGCGGCAACACCTGGAGCTCGCCAACGACATCGCGCAGAAATTCAACCATGATTATGGCGTGGAGTTCTTCCCGCATATTGAGTCGCTGATCATGGGGCCGGCGCCGCGTGTGATGAGCCTGCGCGACGGGTCGAAGAAGATGTCGAAGTCGGACACGTCGGATCAGAGCCGCATCAACATCAACGATGATGCGGATGCGATCGCGCTGAAGGTGCGGCGGGCGAAAACGGACCCGGAGCCGTTGCCCTCGGAGCCGCAAGGGCTGGAGAACCGGCCCGAGGCGCGGAACCTGGTGGGCATTTATGCGGCACTGGCGGGCACTGACCATGCGGCAGTGCTGCGCGAACACGGCGGCAAAGGGTTCGGCGCGTTCAAGGAAGCACTGGCGGCGGTGCTGGTGGAAAAGCTCAGCCCTATCGCGGCGGAGACGCGGCGGCTGCTGGATGATCAGGCGCATGTGGAGGCGGTGCTGCGGGATGGCGCGGCGCGGGCTGGGGCGATTGCCGACCCCATTGTGGCGGAGGCAGAGCGGCTGGTGGGGTTTCTGCAGGTTTAGTGCGTGCCGCGATAGGTCAGTTCATCCCATCGCGGAAGGGCTGTCATTGCGAGCCTCGCGAATGCGAGGCGAAGCAATCTCGGGGGAGGAGCGCTATCCGGGCTGAGATTGCTTCGTCGCTACGCTCCTCGCAATGACAGCATTCAATGGGGCTATGGAGTATAGCGGCCTATCGCACTGAGCCCTCCGATCGTCATTGCCGAGCGTTGGCATTAGCGCTGCCTTAACCTGCGTCCGCGACACTACACGTGCGCGATGGACACGTTCACGCAAGGCCGACCTGTCTTATCCGTTGTCATCCCGATGTACAACGAGGCGGAGATTGTCGGCGAGATGCATCGCCGCCTGACCGCCGTCATGATGACGCTCGCGTGCCCCTGGGAAGCAATTTATATCAACGACGGCAGCCATGATGCGACTTTGCCGATCATCGAGGCATTGCGGTTAGCCGACGGCCATATCGCTGTAGTCAATCTGTCGCGCAATTTCGGCAAGGAGATCGCGACAACGGCAGGGTTGGATCATGCGCTTGGCGACGCTGTGATCGTGATTGATGCCGACTTGCAGGACCCGCCGGAGGTGATCCCGCGTCTGGTTGCCGCGTGGCGCGAAGGTTATGACATGGTCTATGCGCGGAGGCGGCAACGGGGTGGCGAAACCTGGCTCAAGAAGACCACGGCCGCGATGTTCTATCGGATGATGCGCAACGTGGGCGAGGTCGAGTTGCCGGCCAATGTGGGCGACTTCCGGCTGATGAGCCGGCGTGTGGTCGATGCGGTGCAGCAGTTGCGCGAGCACCATCGCTTCATGAAGGGGCTGTTCGCCTGGGTGGGTTTCCCCGGCATTGCCGTGGAATATGATCGCGAGCCGCGGGGTGGCGGAACGACGAAATGGTCGTTCTGGAAGCTGTGGAATTTTGCGATCGAGGGGATCACGGGATTCACCGTCGCGCCGTTGAAGCTGGCAACCTATCTGGGACTGGGCGTTGCGGCGTTTGCGGTGATCTTCGGCGTGCAGCTCATTCTGCGCACGCTGCTGTTCGGCAATCCGGTGGCTGGCTATCCGAGTTTGATGGCGGTGATCCTGTTCCTCGGCGGCACGCAACTCGTGACGCTGGGGATCATCGGCGAGTATCTCGGGCGCGTGTTCAACGAGACGAAGCGGCGGCCGCTGTATCTCGTAGAGCGCTACGCGCCCGCGAGGGGCACGGTGACGCCGATCATGTCACCTTCGCGGACGATCGACGCCAACTGATCCTCGCGCCAGCCTTCAGTGCCGGCAGGGCGTAGCGGCAGCACCATCCAGCGATAGTCGGCGGTCGAGTCCACGACACGGATCTTCACGCCTTCGGGCAGCACAGTGCCCCATTCGGCGATCGTGCCGCGTGGATCGCGGACGGCGCGGGCACGATAGGCAGCAGACTTGAACCAGAATGGGGGATAGCCCAACACCGCACGCGGATAGCAACTGCACAATGTGCAGACGACGAGATGGTGGAGTTCTGTCGTGTTCTCCAGCACGCCGAGCGGCGGGGCACCGCGCATCGGAATGTCGAGTTCTTCCGCGGCTTTTGTGCCGTCCGACAGCATCAGCGCGCGGTACGATGGATCAGTCCATGCCTTGGCGACCATGCGCGCACCCTGGCCGGGATTGGCGGCGTCGGTGATGGCGATGCGTTCGGCGATTTCGGCGTTGGTAACCAGGCCCTTGGCCGCAAGCAGATCGCGCACCGCTGTCAGCAGCTTTTCGCCGTCGGTTTCCAATAGAGTCATGTGCATTCTCGGGCGACAGCCCGATCCCCTTGCGTCATGGCCGGCCGTGTGCCGGCCATCATAGCGGCTCCAACCAATGCTCGTAGATTTCCACCAGCAGTTCGTCCCCTGCCCTGCCCTCTTGCCAGACCGCGGGCTGATCGAACTCGACGTGATACAGTGCGCGATTGGCGGCGGGGCGTGCGAAGGCAAGGTCTTCCGGGTTCGGATAGGTGCCGAGCTGGCGCACCACGGTTCCCTGCATCCCACGCAAATAATGCGGGGTGCGGAGGTGCACCGGGCCGCGGGTCTCCGGCCAATCATCTTTCACCCGCACACGTGAGCCTGGGGCGAACATCAAGTACAGCCCCGATCCGCGGCCCGCGCGCGATCAAGGTCCAACGATGTGGCCAGGCCATTGCCGTGCCCCACCTCACCCAGCCTCTCCGCCCCGACGCGGGGCGGAGAGGGGACAATCGATGTGGCCATCAGACGCGCCCCACTGCGGCGCGCAGTTCTGCTTCGGTGATCACACCCTTTGCCAGCAGGTTGTCGGTGATCGAACGGACCCAACGCCGGTAATAGGACAAGCGGTGGTACTCGGCCTCGGGAATCGCTTCGATGCCGCGGCGCAGTTCGTCCACGGTCATCACTCGCTTCATGCCGAGGATAGCGCGCAGGGCGTCCACCTCCTTGTCGAAGTCGGTCAGCGCGTGCGGTTCGACATCGACCGGTTCGCAGAGGAATTTCGACACACCGCCCAGGTCGTGGTGAGCGCGGGGCACATCCTTGTCCATGGGTCGAGCATAGTCCTTGGGTCAGCCGCCCGCCACCGCCTCGTCCGGTAGCGTGCCCCAGAACTGGCTGCGTTGAAGATAGCCACGGTAGTCGCCGACCTGCACCTGGCACCAATCAGAGCCTGCGGGACAGGAGCGCAGGCGGCCGATCACGCCGACCTTCAGGATCGCTACCGGCGCAGCGGTATCCTGTGGGTCGTGGCGCAGCGTGGCGTCGGCACCCGTGACCATGAAGCTGCGCCGGCCGGACAGCGTCGCCTGATGCATCCAGCCCTTGATGCCGTCTGGGTCCTGCACCAGCCGCCAGACATCGAACTCACGCAGGATTTCCACGGGCAGGTCACGACGCTTGTAGACCCACTCGATTGGGTATCGCGTACCGGGACCTGCCCGCAGATACACCTCATCCGAGCGCAGTGACACGAAGCGCGGGAGCGGGAGGCCGGTGGAGGATCCCTTGGTGTTGTCCTGCTCGGGCGGCTTCGCGGCCTCCTTCGGCGGGCGGTCTGGCGGAGACGCTTGCTGCGGGGCTGGCGGAGGTATTGGCGGCACCGGCAGCGCGTGGACCGGACCATGCGGTTGCACGACGGCGGACTTTCCTGGTTTGCGCCTGCGCTGCGGCTGACGCGACACGACGAGCATCCCGCACAGCAGCAGGCGAAGCAACGATGCCGGCAGCGAAATGATCATGCATCATGCCTGCCAAGCCATTGCGAGCCGGGTCAAGGGCGACGAATGCGGGTCATATCGCGACGATCTGGCCGGAACCGACAGCGGACAGGAAGGTCGCGACACCGGCGACCTCGACACCGGGGATGAGGTGCACGGTATCAAGGTTCTCGGCGCGCAGGCCAGCCTCGCAGGCAATCATACGCACGCCCAGGTCGCGAGAGGCGTCGCGCAGTTCGGCCAGTCCGGCTACGCCGGCGGCACGGACTCTTTCGTCGCGGGTGGCATCGGCGAGACCAGACCAATCGGTCAAACAGGGCGTGGCAGCCGGCGTTGGTGACGAAGAGCACGACCTGGCGGCCAAGAGCGGCTGCGCCGGACGCTAGCACGAAGGCGTAGTGGGCACGGTCGTGCGTGCCGGAGAGTAGCAGGATGCCGAGCGGCTCAGCCGGCACAGACTGGCACCGTTTGGTGGTGCTGCGACAAGTCCTTGATGGTGGCGGAAGGGCTGCACAGCGCGCAGGTCGGGTCGGGGCGCAGGCGCACCGTCCGGAAGCGGGTCGCCAGCGCGTCCCATATCAGCAGCTTTCCGGCCAGACTTTCGCCGATGCCGAGGATCTCCTTCAGCACTTCGGTTGCCTGCAATGTGCCCATCACGCCGGTCACGGCGCCCAATACGCCGGCTTCGGAGCAGGTCGGCACGGCGCCTTCGGGCGGCGCCTCCGGGATACAGGCAGCGGTAGCACGGGCCCTCAATGTGCGGCTTGAACACCGATAGCTGGCCCTCGAAGCGCAGCACGGCGGCAGAGACGAGCGTGCGGCGGCCCAACACGCAGGCATCGGCGACCAGGAAGCGGGTGGCGAAATTGTCGGTGCCGTCGCAGATGATGTCGTAGCGCGAGATCATATCGGCGGCGTTGTCGGCATCGATGCGCATGTCGTGCGGCTCGATCGTGACCTCGGGATTGATCGCGTGCGCGGACAGGGCGGCGGATTCTGCCTTGGGTTGGCCGATACGGTCGGTGGTGTGGGCGATCTGGCGCTGGAGGTTGGAGAGTTCCAGGCGATCGTGGTCGACAATGCCGATAGTGCCGACGCCCGCTGCCGCCAGGTACAGCGTTAGCGGCGAGCCCAGGCCTCCAGCGCCGATCACCAGCACGCGGGCGGCCTTCAGCTTGGCCTGGCCGATACCGCCCACGTCCTGGAGCAGGATGTGCCGGGAGTAGCGGCGGATTTCGTCTTCGGTGAAATCGAGGTCCATGGGGAAAGAATAGGTCGTGCAGCGGGTCATTGCGAGGAGCCCCGCGACGAAGCAATCTCGGCGTGCCACTCAACCACGGGATTGCTTCGGCGCTTTGCTCCTCGCAATGACACATGTCACCTGACCACGCCCTCGTACTGTTCTCCGGCGGGCAGGACAGCACGACCTGCCTGGCCTGGGCGCTCGCTCGGTATCCGCAGGTGGAGACGGTGGGCTTCGCCTATGGCCAGCGCCACGCGGTGGAACTGGAGTGCCGCGCTCCTGTCCGGGCAGCGATCGCCGCACTGTGGCCTGGGCGGCTTGGGCCGGACCACACGATCGACCTGGCGGCGACGCTGGGCGGATTGGGATCGACGGCGCTGACCAGCCAGACGCAAATCGCGATGACCGACGAGGGTCTGCCGAACACATTCGTCCCCGGCCGCAACCTGCTGTTCTTCACTTGCGCCGCCGCGCTGGCCTATCGCCGTGGCCTGCGCCGCATCATCGGCGGCATGTGCGAGACTGACTATTCGGGCTACCCTGATTGTCGCGACGACACGATCAAGGCGATGCAGCTTGCGCTGAACCTCGGCATGCAGCGGCGCTTCGTGCTGGAGACGCCGCTGATGTGGCGCGACAAGGCGGCGACCTGGGAACTCGCGCGGGAGCTTGGTGGCGATGCGCTGGTCGAGCTGATTCGGATTGAGACCCATAGTTGTTACCTGGGCGATCGGTCAAAGCCGCATGAGTGGGGGTACGGTTGCGGCACCTGTCCGGCGTGCGAGTTGCGCGCCTCCGGATGGCAGCGCTGGCGCGCGGGCGCTGGGTCGGGTTCAATCGGGGCCTCATCCGCTCCAGGAGATCATGCATGAAGTCTCTGCTTCCCTTGGCCGTGCTGAGTTTGGTGCTGACCGCCTCGGCGGCGGAGGCGCAGCGCGCGACCAACCTCCAGGCGCGCACCGCAGGCGATCTGGCGGAACTGTGCGCGGCCAATCCCAAAGATCCGCTGGGCGATGCGAAGATCAATTTCTGCCAGGGTTATGCACAGGGGGCGCTATCGACGGAGATTCGCCATACCGAAGGCAAGAAGCTGTTCTGCTTCCCGAGTCCCGCGCCGACACGTATCGCGACGATGGCACAGTTCGTCGATTGGGTTCGGGCGTTGCCGGATCATAAGTCACTGCCGGCGGTGGATGGGTTCTTCCGATTTCTGAGCGAGCGGTTTCCCTGTAAGTAGCGGCGGCGGAATTCGCACCTACGCACTGAGAAACTCCAGCGCGAGCTTGCAGAACAGCACCGGATCCTGTTCGAACATGAAATGCGTGGCGCCTGGGATCAACTCGGCACGCGCGCCGGGAATGTGGGCTGCGAGCGCACGGAAAACCCTCGGCAATGTGCCCTTCGTGTCGGCGCCGCCAATCAGCAATGTTGCGACGCGAATTGCTTCGGCGGCGCTGCGAGAAAATGGCTGGCGCTGCTCGTTGACCTGGCCCAGCAGGGTGTGTGCGTTATCTCGCCAGGTCTGACGCACCGTGGCCGGGACCTGTGGCCAGCTATCGCCAACGATACCGGCGAAGATCTCCAGCGCGCCGTCGGTGTCGCCGGCCGAGACGCGCTCGGCCGTGGCGTGATAGCGCGTACCGAATGACGGTGACGGCGCGGACGTACCATCTGGCTGGAGAGTCGCATCGAGGTCACCGCCCGGTTCGGCCAGAACCAGACGACGCAACAGCTCTGGCCGCTGCTGCGCGACGCGGAACGCAATGTGGCCGCCTCGGGAATGGCCCATGAGGTCCACAGGACCGACGCCAAGTGCCTCGATGAAGCCGATCACGTCGGCTACGTGCTGCGCGATGGTGTAGTCAGTGCCGATGCCATCCCAATGTTCGGGAAAGAAATGGCGAAGGCTGAGTGAGATGACCTTATGCTGCCTGGACAGAGGCCCCATCACCGGCGACCAAACACGAAAGTCACCCAGCGTGCCGTGCACACAGACCAAAGGAGGCCCGTTACCCAGCTCGATATAAGCCATGTCGTAGTCGTTGACGCGCTGATACAGCATGATCGCCCGCTTACAGGTCAGCGACGGGCACTGGCACCGCCTGCTCGATCGCACGCGCCGCACGCAGCACCAGGTCATCGCGATATTGCGCGGCGGCCAGTTGCACTGAGTTCGGCAGGCCGTTCGCGCGCGATGCCGAGCGGCATCGTTATCGCCGGTTGGCGCGTGATGTTGAAGGTGAAGGTCCACGGCGCCCATCGCGTCCACAGCGCGGTGACTGGATCGGACCAGCGGTGCGTCGGCGAGCGGAGGTGGACCGGGCACAGTCGGGCACAGCACCAGGTCGAAACGTCTGATGCAGGCGAGCCATCGCGTGCGCCGCGGCGGAACGCATGGCCTCGGCATCGAGGTACTCGATCGCGCTCATGCTGCCCAGAGCGCGCGCGACTTCCAGGATGCCGGGATCGAGCCAATCGCGCTGTTGCTGCGGCGTGTTGGCGACCAGGCGCGCCAGCGTGGCACCCCAGACGCGTGAGAACACCTCACGGGTGTCGGGCAGTTGCGGTATTGCTTCCTCGACGATGGCGCCGGCTTCGGCCAGCAACGCTGCGGCACGTTCCACCGCGGCAATGCCATCCGTATCTACAGGCGCGTCGAAACCCGGGCGGCGCAGCACGCCGACGCGCAGGCCGGCCACGCCATCCTCGATGCCGGCGAGCCAGTCGCGGCCTTCGTCCGGCACGCAGATACGGATCGCGCACATCGTAATGCGCCATCGCGGCGAACATGTGCGCAGCATCGCGCACGGTGCGGGTCATTGGGCCGAGGACGGAAACGCCGGGGAAGGCGCTGGCCGGCCACATCGGCACGCGTCCCAGCGTCGGCTTCAGGCCGACCAGGCCACACCACGCCGCGGGGATGCGGATCGAGCCGCCGGCATCCGTGCCGATATGCAGCGGACCGAAACCCGCCGCCCCTGCCGCGCCGGCACCAGACGATGAACCGCCGGTGGTGTATTGCGGGTTCCAAGCGTTGCGGGTGATGCCGTTGCAGCGGGCAGTCGCCGGGCGACTTCCAGCCGTATTCGGTGGTGGTGGTCTTGCCGACGATCACCGCGCCCGCGGCTTTCAGGCCGACGACGGACGGTGCGTCGTCGGCAACCGGATGCGGGATCGGACGGTGCGGCTGCCGCGACGGGTGGGAAAGCCCGCGACATCGACCAGGTCCTTTACGGTGCACGGCACGCCATCCAGAGGACCGAGCGGGCGGCCGACGCGCCAGCGCATTTCGCTTTCGCCGGCGGCGTCGATCGCGCGAGGGTTCAGCACGGCGAAGGCGTTCAGCGCGGGGTTGAGCTGGCGATGCGCTCGGTGACTGCTTGCAGCACTTCGACGGGGCTGAGCGCACGGCGCGCGTAGAGCGCCAGCATGTCCTCGGCGGTCAGCGGAGCGGGGTCGGTTGCGGGCATGGTTTGTTTCCCATCTTTGCGGTGCCGCAGGCACAACACTCTCGGTGTACGGTGAGTGCCTCGCGCCTGCAATTTTTATCACGAAGAAGAAGGAAGGACACACGAAGGTCACGAAGATTCATCTTGAAGCTACGCCAAATGCCATGTTCCACGCGGAACGCTGAGAAGACCTTCGTGGACTTCGTGCTGCCTTCCTTCTTCTTTGTGATAAATAATTCGCAAATCCAACCCGCCTGGGCCGGTGGGCCAATCATTCCCAATCGCGCCAAACGCGCGCAGCATGCGGCGGAATCCCCGCGGAGGCACCCCATGAACGACCAGCCCCAACCGAAGGAGCAGCCCTGGCAATGGCCCGAGGCGACCTGGCGGCGTATTGTCGGTCGCGCGCGGGCGGGACGCAGCCTGAAGCCGAAAGCCTGGCCTGAGGGTGCGCGATGCGCGGTCGCGATCAGCTTCGACGCCGATCACGAGACGATCCCACTGCGCGATGCTGATGAAAGCCCGATGCGCATCAGCCAGGGTCAGTACGGCAACAGGCAGGCGACGCCGCGCATTCGCGCGTTGCTGGAACGTGAGTCGGTTCCCGCGACGTTCTTCTATCCCGCGGTGTCAGCGTTGCTGCACCCCGAGGAAGTCCGCGCGATCGCCGATGATGGCCATGAGATTGGTATACATTCGTGGATACATGAAGCCAACACCGGCCTGCCGCGTGACGCGGAACGCGACCTGACGTTCCGTGCTGCCGAGACGCTTGGCCGGATTGCTGGCCGCGACCCCGTTGGCATGCGCACGGCGAGCTGGGACTTTTCGGTCAACACGCTGGATATCGTGCGCGAGCTGGAGCTGTTGTACGACAGTTCACTGATGGCGGATGATGATCCCGTACGAACTGATGGATGCAGGTGAACCGACGGGCATCGTCGAGCTGCCACCAGAGTGGATCCGCGATGATGCGGTATACTACAATTTCGTGCGGTTCTCGGCGCTACGGCCGTACACGCCGCCATCGGCTGTGGAGGAGATTTTTACGGCCGAGTTCGATGGTGCGTACGACGAAGGCGGATTGTTCCTGCTGACGATGCATCCGCACATCACCGGCCACCGTTCACGCATGCCGGTGCTGGACCGGCTGATCAAGCACATGAAGGCGCGGGGGAAATGCTGGTTCGCCACGCATGAGCAGATCGCGCGTTGGTGCAAGGAGAATGCGTAAGAGTTGCCGTGAGCCGCACCCATGCGCATACAATGCGCATTACAGAGGTGAGCGATGACCTACGTTGCGAGTGGCCCGAAGAGGCCGGTCAACATGACGTTGAGAGAGAGCGGCAGATCGATGCAACGATTACGATGCTGAACGAGATGTACCGACCACGATGGTGGGATCGGGGAAGAATTCTCCCCGCTCTGATGGCACAGTTCGATGTTCACGCCAACAAGGGACAAAACAGAGCTGCAATCCCTTTTGTCGTCATGGCCGGGCTTGAACCGGCCATCAGTGTATGTCGGCACCGTTGTGCCGCTGAGACTGATGGCCGGCTCGGGGGCCGGCCATGACGGTTGAGGGTATACGTCGCGGTCAGCGAGTAGTGGTGGTATAACCCGCGCTTTCAGTTCTGCACTGCGGGCGGCACGCCGAATTTGTCGCGCCATTGCTGCGCTCGCTTCGCCGCCTCGGCCAATTCCTGTTCGTTGAGCTGTGCCTTTGCGTTCGCGAGGTTCACGACGGCCCTGTCATGCACCTCGCCCGGCGGCGAGCGTTCCACCGCGAGGATCAGCCAGGTTGTGGCCTCGACAAAGTCGTAGGTGCCGTCGAGGCCAATCAGAATCGAATAGCCGAGCGAATTCTCGCAGGTGGGATCACCTTGCTCCGCGCACTTATGCGCCCGGTACAGCATTTTCGTAGTGTCGCTCTGGATCCCATCGCCTGTGCGATAGGCGGTCTCAACCATTCGCTGCGCACCGACCTGGCCTTTCTCGGCAGCCACCAGATAGTGCCTGATAGCTTCGGCATGATCCTTGGCCAGTCCGTCGTGGCCGTCCCAGTACAGATTGCCAAGGTCGAGTTCCGCCGCCGCATTGCCTTGTGCCGCTGCCATGCGATACCAGACAACCGCCTCGTGCTCGTTCTTCTCTACGCCACGCCCCTGCTCGTACATGAGCGCCAGCGTCACCTGGGCACCGGCATCGTTCTGCGCAGCCGCCAGACGGGCCCAGCGCACCGCTTCGGTTGCATCAGGCGCAGCGCCCAACTGCCCATGGTCATAGATGATCGCCAGGCGATCCTGTGCATACACATTGCCCTGCTGTGCCGCCTGCCGGTAAAGCGCCAGCGCGGCGGCATCATCGCGGGGCGCACCTCGGCCGCGCTCCAGCATGGCGGCAAGGTTGGCCTGCGCGTCCACCAATCCGGCCGCGGCGGCTTTGCGAAAATAAGCCACCGCCCGCGTATCATCGCTCGTCAGGCCGAGAGTGCCGTCCCGGTACGCAAATGCGAGTTGGTCCTGAGCCGCCGCGGAACCCTTATCGGCCGCTGACTTGAACCATTTCAGTGCCACGGCTGGGTCGTGCGGTACCCCATCACCCGCTTCGTTCAGCACGCCAAGCATGTATTGTGCGCCGGCATCACCTTGCGCGGCGGCGAGTTCGTACCAGCGCATCGCCACGGCATCATCGCGCTTCATGCCAAGCGCGCCGGTGTGATGCGCATCGCCCAAGCGGTTCTGCGCGCGAACAACGCCGTTGTTGGCAGCCAATAGATACCACGTCAGCGCCTCTTCAGTGTCGGCTGGTACGCCGCGGCCTTGTTCGTATATCTCGCCCAGCATGAACCATGCTTCATGCCAGCCGCGCGCCGCGGCGGTCCGGTACCAGTGCAGTGCTTCGGTGTAATTCACCGGACCGAACCAGCCTAAGTAATAACCCTGTGCCAGATTGAACGCGCCGACTGGGGATCCTTTTTCGGCGGCCTGCCGGAAATACGTTTGTGCACGGGATGCGTCCTTTGCCATCCCTTCACCTGCAAACGCGAGGCGGCCAAGATCGCTTATGGCCGTCACGTTGTCCTGTGCCGCGGCCTCCTGAAGCAGGGCCACGGCACGGACGGTGTCGCGCGCCATGCCGTCACCTTGCAAAAGCAGGTTAGCGAGGTCGTAACGCGCCCAGGCGAGCTGCTGGTACAGCGTCGATCCAGGTTCCGGCGGAGCAAACAACGCGTCGCGATGCGCAAGACGCAGCGCCGTTTCCAGCCAGCGCGCCGCCTCCACGTGGTCGCGCCGAGGCGCGAGATTGCCACCCCAGAACCACTGTCCGCCAACGGCAGCGGCGGCCAGCGTTCCATCGTGTTCGGCGGAGCGCAGCAGCCATTGCCAGGCAACGCTGCGGTCGGGCGGCACGCCGAGCAGTCCACGCGTATACACATCCGACAGCAGATACTGTGCTTCGGCATCATTCTGCTCGGCCGCACGCTTGAGCCAGGCGAGCGCATCGGCGTCGTTCTGCGCCACGCCGACGCCGTTCTGGTAGGCAAGCGCGAGCATACGCGCACCGGCGGGACTATCGTGCCGCGCGGCATTGAGAAACAACATGAAGGCGCGTTCAGGATCGTTGGGGACTCCGAAACCGCGCTCATAGAGTTCGCCAAGCCCGACCTGCGCAGGCGGATAGTTCTTGTCGGCAGCCCGCTTGTACCAATCGGCTGCCGCGACCGGATCGGCGGCCACGCCGTTACCTTGTGCATAAAACAGCCCGCGGTTGGTTTCCGCCCACAGATCGCCTTGTTCGGCGGCCTTGCGCGTCCAGGCGATCGCGTCCGGCCAGCTTTGCGCTACGCCATCGCCGTAAGCGTAGGCGACGCCAAGCTGTGCCTGCGCACTGGCATTCCCGGCTTCGGCGGCGACACGCAATAGCTCCACGGCATGAGTCGGATCGCGTGGCACTCCGTCGCCGAGGATCAACAGACGCGCCATCTCGGCACGCGCTGCATTGGAGTTCTGATCGATCGCCTTGCTGAGCCAGCGCATCGCCTCGTCGATGTCGCGCGGCACCATGCGGCCATAGAGGTAGGCCCGGCCGAGTTCTGTCTCGGCGTCGGGATCACCTTGCAGCGCCTTGTGATAGACGCTGGCGAAATCCCACGTAGCTGCATCGCCCGCAACTGGACCCGGTACAGCCGTGGGAGGCGTGGACGGTGCCGAGGCGATCAGCAATGGCGCGGCGAGCAGCGCCGCGCAGAGACGCAAGCAGCGCAAACTGATTACGCCTGCGCCACTGCGCCTGACCATGGCGAGGCCGCATCGCTCATACCGATGCGCGTACCGTCGGCAGTCTGCACGATGACGTTCGGACAGGCGAAGTTGATTGGCACCGCGTTGTGCTCGACGACCTCGACGGGGCCATCCGCCGCAAGCGCATCCAGCACCGCAGCGGGCAGGCGCGCATCGGCGCTGACCTTGTCGGTACTGGACACATCGATGCGCGGGTGATGCCCCGCCGTTTCCACCGCCATGCCGAAGTCTGCAATAAAGGTCATGAGCTGGAATACGGCCGCCATGATGCGCCGGCCGCCCGACGCGCCTCCGGCGATGAACGGCCGGCCGTTCTCTGCCAGGATGATCGGCAACATGTTGCACAGCGCGCGCTTGTTCGGCGCGATCGAGTTCGGCACGCCGGGGCGCGGGTCGAACCACATCATGCCGTTGTTCAGCAGCACCCCGGATTGCGGCAGCAGCAAGCGGCTGCCGAACGAGGACATCAGCGTGGTCGTCATGGCCACGGTGTTGCCCTCGGCATCGCACGTGGTCAGGTGCGTGGTGCAGCTTTCCGCTGCGAGTGGCTCCGATTCGCCGAGGCCGGCGAGGCGCTCGACATAGGCTTGCTTCATGACGCGGGCGAGCGTGCGATACCAATCGGGCGATGGTTCGGAGCCGGCGTACGGCGCATCGGCCATGCCTTCGAGGACGCGCTTCAGTGTCGGCGCGGCGGTGAGGCCGCCGGTGAGCTGCAAAGTGCGGCCACGCCAGCCGATCTGCTCGGCTTCCCAGGTGCGGACCTGGCAGTTGCGGAGATCGTCCAGCGACAACACGCCGCCGAGTGCCATCACGTCGGCGGCGATCGAGGCGGCAATCTCGCCCTCGTAGAAGTCGCGCAGGCCGGCGCGGCCGAGGCGTTCCAACGTGTCGGGCAGGTTGCCCTGGCGGATGTAGCCAGTCTTGCCCTGATAGGGTGGCGCAGGGGGCAGGCCACCGGGCATGTAGACCGCGGCGGTGGTCGGGTAGAGCCTGATCGCCATAGCCGACGTGACGACCTTCAAAGCGGTGTACCAGTCCTGCGGCAGCCCTCGCTTCGCCAGCGCGATGGCGGGCGCGATCACTTCTGACAGCGGCAACTTGCCCCATTGCCGATGGACATAGTCGTAGCCGGCAACGGAGGCTGGGATGGCGACGGAGAGTGGGCCGTGGATGTTGATATCGCCCTCGACCTCGGGCCAGGCGAACAGGTCCGTGGTCATGCGCCCAGTCAGTTTGTAACGCTTGGGATCAGTGGCACCCGGCGCGCGCGGGCCAAAATCCACCACCTCGGCCCGGGGCTGGCCGGCGCGGTGCACCAATGCGAAGCCAATGCCGCCGAGGCCGGAATTCCATGGCTCGTGGGATGCCAGAGCGAGAGCGGTGGCGACCGCGGCATCCATCGCATTGCCGCCGGCATCCAGGACCGCGACACCGGCCTCCGCCGCGCCCTTCGCCTGCGACACGACCATGCCGCGACGTCCGTTGGCCGCGGGCTTGCTCAGCAGCCAATGCTGCGTGACGTGGGGCGGCGGTGTGTAATGCATTCTTAATGTCCTTGCTGTTGTATTGGCGCAAACGTGATCGGTCGGCACCACGGGTATCGCGATATGCAGGGCCATGCCAAGCCTCGACCCGCCTGACTGGAGTGAGCTGCGCTCGCTCGGGCACCGCATGCTCGATGATATGTTCGATCATTTCGCCACGCTGCGGGATGGACCGGTGTGGCAGAAGGCGCCGCCACGGCCGCGCGTTGCGTTGCCGCGGCAGCCAAGTGCACCGTCCGAGGTGTACGAGGAGTTCCGGCGGTCTGTGCTGCCCTATTCGGTGGGAAATTTGCATCCCGCCTTCATGGGCTGGGTGCATGGCGGCGGAACCGCTGTGGGCATGCTGGCCGAGATGCTCGCTGGCGGGTTGAACGCGAACCTTGGCGGACGTGACCATGCGCCGATCGAGGTCGAACGCCAGATAATTGCCTGGGCGGCGGAGATGCTCGGGTTTCCGGCCGATGCCAGTGGGCTGCTGGTCACTGGCACATCGACTGCCAATTTGATTGGGGTGTTGGTGGCACGCACTGCCGCGCTCGGTACGGAGGTGCGGAAGCGGGGCGTCGATGGGGCGGGGTTGGTTGCCTATACGTCCGCCGCAGCGCATGGCTGCATTCCACGCGCGATGGAGATTGCGGGGCTAGGGCGCGATGCATTGCGGATGATCCCGTGCGATGCGCAGGGGCGCCTGCGGCTTCCGGCATTGCGTATTGCAGTGGCGGCGGACCGTGCCAAGGGGCTGAGGCCATTTCTGGTGGTCGGCGGCGCAGGCACGGTAGATATCGGCGCGATTGATGATCTCACGGGGCTGGCGGATTTTTGCCGTGACGAGTCGCTGTGGTTCCATGTCGATGCGGCGTTCGGAGCCATGGCGCTGCTGGCACCCGGGCTGCATCCGCTGCTGAATGGGATCGAGCAGGCGGACTCGGTCGCGTTCGATTTCCATAAGTGGGCACAGGTGCCGTACGACGCGGGCTGCATCATTGTGCGTGATCCGGAGCGGCAAATTGCGACGTTTGCCACCGATGCCGCGTATCTGCGGCGCGAGCAGCGCGGATTGGCCGGAGGCGATGTTTGGCCTTGCGATCTTGGTCCCGATCTGTCTCGTGGATTTCGCGCGCTGAAGGTGTGGATGACACTGCGGGTCTATGGGTCCGATGCGATCGGCGATGTGGTGCAGCAGTGCTGTGATCTGGCGCAACTCCTGGCGGCTCGGGTGCAAGAGGAGCGGGAGCTGCAGCTTCTGGCGCCGGTGGCGCTGAATATCGTGTGCTTTCGATATCTGGGCGAAGGGATGGATTTCGATCGGCTGAACGCGGATATCGTTGCTGATGTGCAGGCGGCGGGGATCGCTGCTCCGTCAACGACGACGATCGACGGGCGGTTGGCGATCCGCGCGGCGATCGTCAACCATCGGACGGAGCAAGTAGATATAGAGCGGTTGGTGGATGCGGTGCTGGCGGCGGGACGGTCAAGGAGCGCTCGCGCCGCGTAGCGTATTCACGATCTGCACCCTCACCCGGCGCTATCGCGCCGACCTCTCCCGCAAGCGGGCGAGGTGCAGTGTTTTCACAGACTTGCGGTGGCCGGGAGGTTGCCCGAACGTGGGGCAAGCAACACGGGCCCTACGATGTATCTGAACCATTTCGCCGACACGACAGAACCGCTCGACATGACACGGACGGAGGAATTCCGTTCGCTGCTGGCGAGCGCAACCGATCTGGGCATTCCGCACTCGACTGAGACGCGGTACCGGTCTCGCAATGTCGTGCTGCGGCAGTTGCGCTTTCATTTTCTGGAGTGGGGCTCGCCGGATGCGCCGCCAATCGTTCTACTGCATGGCGGGCATCAGTCGGCGCATTCGTGGGATCTGGTGAGCCTGCATCTGGCGCAGCGGTTCCGTGTGCTGGCGCTGGATCAGCGCGGTCATGGGGACAGCGAATGGGCGCGCGATGTCAGCTACAGCAACCATGAGATGTCGCTGGACGCCGCGGCGTTCATCGAGGCGATAGGCTTGCGTCGGCCGATTTTGATCGGTCATTCGATGGGAGGGCGGAACGCGATGCTGCTGACGCGGCGTTCGCATTCGCTGCTGAGTGCGCTGGTGATCGTGGATGTCGGACCGGAAGTGTCGGATCGGGGACGCGCGGTGATCGCTGGATTCGTGCGAGAGAATGAAGAGTTCGACAACCTCGAGCACTTCGTCAGGAACGTACAACAATACGATCCGTACCGCTCGCGCGAGCACATCGAGCGGACGGTAAAATACAACATGCTGGAGCGGGCGGACGGAAAGTTCGTCAGCAAGTGCGATGCAAACCCGCGCCGATTGGGCATCGTGCGGGGAGTTGGGCCGCTGGAGAACATCACCATGGATGACGCCCGCGCGTTCGATTTGCCTGTGTTGCTGGTGCGCGGAGAGGACTTGCGGATCCTGACCGCGGAGGCGGCGGAACGGTTCCGCGATGCATTGCCGCGCGGCACTCTGGTGACCGTGCCGAAATGCGGACACAACGTGCATGGGCAAAACACATTAGGGTTCATCGCGGCGCTGAGCGGGTTTCTCGACTGATGACAATGATATCGGTGATCGGCGACACGCCGCGGCGGCGCGAGGACGCGCGGTTCACGACCGGCCATGGCGGCTACCTCGACGATCTGCAGTTCGACGATATGGCGCACGCGGCGGTGCTGCGTTCGCCGCACGCACATGCACTGGTCGAGCGGATCGATACGACGGCAGCGCGGGACATGCCAGGCGTTCTGGCGATCCTCACCAGTGAAGACGCGCTGGCGGATGGCTTGCAGCCGATGCGGCCAACCGTCGAGGCGAATGTTCAGACCGGTGAGCCATTCGCTTTTGCGCCGCAGCCGTTGCTGGCCACCGGCAAGGTGCGCCACGTCGGCGAGCCGGTTGCGCTCATCGTGGCTGCAACGCGCGCGCAGGCGCTGGATGCGGCGGAACGCATCGTCGTTGACTTTGTGCCGCTGCCCGCCATCACGGAACCAGTGACCGCACCGATCGTAGCCGATGAAGTGCCTGATAATGTCTGCATGGACTGGCGTTGGGGCGATGCCGCGGCTGTCGACGGTGCGTTCGCGGATGCGGCACATAGGGTGACGTTGCGCGTGGGGAACCACCGTGTCGTCACCAACCCGATAGAACCGCGCGGCGCGATCGGGACTTATGCTGATGGACGGTACACGCTGTACGTCTCGAGCCAGAACATCCACGGCAATCGCGATGCGACCGCGCGTCATCTTTGCGTACCGGCCAGCGATGTACGCTTCATTGCGCCGGATGTCGGTGGCGGCTTCGGCGCGAAGAATTTTACCTATGCCGAGCACGCGCTGATCCTGTGGGCGGCGAAGCGCGTCGGACCGGCGGTGAAATGGATCGCGACGCGGAGCGAGGGGTTCGTCTCGGATCACCAGGCACGGGACCATGAGGCGCAGGCGTCACTGGCGCTGGATGCGGACGGCCAGTTCCTTGCTTTGCGGGTCAGCAGTGTGGCGAATATCGGCGCCTATATGGCGGGCGGTGCCGGTGCGGTGCAGACCAATCAATACGTGCATCTGCAAGGCAGTATCTACGCCATCCCCGCGATCGATCTGCGCGTGATGACTGTGTTGACCAATACTGTGCCGATTGGCGTCATGCGCGGTCCTGGGTTCGCCGAGTCGGTGAACATTATCGAGCGGCTTATCGACGCCGCCGCGCGCCAATGCGGCTACGACCGGATGGATTTGCGCCGCCGCAACATGACCGCCACGCCGATGACGAACGCACTGGGATTCTCGGTGGACAGCGGCGATTTCGTGCACACGTTCGATCGCGCGTTGGAAGCTGCTGATGTCGCTGGCTTCGCGGCGCGGCGCGCGGAGAGCGAGGCGCGTGGCACGTTGCGGGGGCTTGGGCTTGCCTATCACATCAAAGGCACGGGCGGTTCGCCGCACGAGAATGTGGAAATACGCTTTGAGTCGGATGGAACGGTGTCGCTGATCACCGGCACGCAGACCATTGGCCAGGGGCATGAAACGACGTTTCCGCAGATCCTGGCGGATCGGCTGGGCGTCCCGAATGAACTAATCCGATTACGGCAGGGAGATACTGATTTGATTCCGATGGGCGGCGGTCATGGCAGCTCGCGCGCGACCTATATGGGCGGAACGGCGATCTGGCGGGCTTCCGAACTGGTTGTGCAGAAGGGCCGCGCGGTTGCCGCAGAGACGCTGGAGGCTGCTGAAGCCGACATAACATTTGCCGATGGGCACTTTGCTGTCGTTGGCACGAACCGGTCGGTGTCATTGCTTGAAGTAGCCACGAAGGCGCCGCTCGACACTTACTACGCGTGGACGCGCGAACACATGACATATCCCAACGGGACGCATGTGGTCGAAGTGGAGATTGATCGAGAAACCGGCGTTGTGTCGCTGGTGAAGCTGACCGCGGTAGATGACTACGGTGTGCTCGTCAACCCGATGGTTGTCGCGGGCCAGGCGCATGGTGCGATCGCGCAGGGCGTTGGCCAGGCGCTGCTGGAGCATGCAGTCTATGACCCGCAATCGGGGCAGTTGCTGGCCGGATCGTTCATGGACTACGCGATACCGCGCGCGGACGATGTGCCGTCGTTCCATTTGGAATTCAACAACACACGGTGCACCACCAATCCGCTGGGGGTGAAGGGGTGCGGTGAGGCGGGAGCAGTCGCAATGCTCCCGGCGATCACCAATGCGATTGTCGATGCGTTGGCGCCGTTGGGGGTGACGCACTTCGATGGGCCGGCGACCCCGTATAGGGTGTGGGAAGCGATGTGCCGTCATTGAGCGAGATTGCTTCGCTTCGCTCGCAATGATGGCGTGACTACCCGTTCACTGCCCGCATGATTGCCACCCAGCGATCCAGCACCGGTAGAATAGTGTCTGCCTTTTCTGATGGCAGGCTGACGGAGACGCGGTTCACGCTCAGCTCCTGATAGCGCTTGAACAGGTCTGGATCTTCGGCCTGGCCGCCGATGGAGATATCGAAGCCCATCGGGTCGCGTCCGGCTTCTGCCGCCATTTGGCGGAAGCGTGGGATCAGCTCGCTCAGCGGGGTGGGAGACCCAGCGGTGATCTGCGGCATCCAGCCATCGCCATAGCGCACCGCGCGGCGCGCACTGTAAGGGAATGCGCCGCCGACCAGGATGGGCGGATGCGGCTTCTGCACGGGCTTCGGCCAGGTCTGCAGGGGTTCGAAGTTGACGAACTCTCCGTGATATTCGGCAGTGTCCTGGGTCCAGATCGCCTTCATTGCCTCGACATGCTCGCGCGCCAATTTGTGGCGCGTGGCGAATGCCGTGCCGTGGTTCTCGATCTCGTCCTGGTTCCAGCCGTTGCCGACGCCGAATACGAAGCGCCCGCTGGACACCACGTCGATCGAGGCCACCAGCTTCGCGGTCTGGATCGGATCGCGCTGGGCGATCAGGCAGACACCGGTGCCGAGTTTCAGCGTCTTCGTCACCGCTGCCGCCATACTAAGCGTGACGAACGGATCCATGACGTCGTAGTAGCGCTTCGGCAGATCGCCTCCGAGCACGAACTGCGTCTTGCGCGAGAGCGGGATGTGGGAATGCTCGGGCGCCCACATAATATCGAAGCCGCGCTGCTCGAGCGCGACGGCAAGCTCCACCGGTGTCATCGAGTAGTCGGTGAAGAACATCGAGGCGCCGAATTTCATGGCTGTTCCACCATGCCCATCCACCACATGGTTCGTTGGCCTACATCGATGTCGTAGGCGCGGGCAAATTCCAGCTTGCCGTCCGAAGCGATACGGAACTGCGACAGCACTGCGCCGGTAATATGCGCCACCGCCATCAGGCGGCCGCTGGGATCGATGTGGAAGGTGCGCGGATGCACGCCGCGCGTATCCACGTGCTGGATCAGGTTTGGCTCGCCGGTAGCATGATCGATCGCGAACACGGCCAGCGAGTTCTCGCCGGCCGCGTTGCTGGCGCGATTGGCGACGTAGACGGTCTGGCCGTTGGGATGAACATGCACCGTGCCGACTGCCTGCCGGCCCACTGGCGTGCAACTCAGCGTGCCCTTGCGGAAGATCGGCTTTTGCGACAGCGCGCCGTTCGTCAGGGTGAACAGATCGACCGCATTCTGCCGCTCGAGCGACACGTAGACCCACGGCTTGGTCGGATGGAAATCCAGGTGGCGCGGGCCAAAACCGTAGCCGCCGTCTGGGGCGATCGAGACCTCGTTGCTCAGCACGCCGTCCTTGAAGTCGAATACCTTCAGTGAGCCAGGCTCTTCTGGTTTGCCGGCCTCCGCATCGTGTCCACGTGCGACCAGGATCACCTGCCGGTTGTCGAGCGTTGCGCGCACCTGATGTGCGAAAATGCCTGGATCTGTCGAATCCGGCTGCTTCACCTCGTCGCCCGGTGTGCCGTCCGCATTGATGCGATACACACGTACTGCACCAGGGTTGTTGAACGCTACCAGGATGAAGCGCAATTCAATGTCGGTGGCCATGTGGATTGGGCGCGTCGGCAGCGGGATTGGCGAGCCATGTGCGCTGAGCGCGCCATCGCTGCCGATGCGGAGCGCTGTCACATGATGCGTGTTGCCAGCGCGGCCCATGCCTGACTCGCTATCGCTGGTCGCGACATACAGGAAGCGACGCGAAACATGCGGCCAGGCATATTGCACGTTTGCCGGCACGCGGACCGTGGCGCGCAGGGTCAGCGCGGCGCCTGCGACATCCACATCGTAATGCGTCAGCTCTGGTCCGATGTTGGCATATAGCGAGACCCTGTTCATGACGTTTCCTCCTCAGGCCAGCATCGCACGAATATCCGGCAAATGCTCGCGCCCCCAGAATAACTCGCTGTGCACGATGAAGCTCGGGACACCGAACACGCCTCGGGCCTCGGCCTCGCGGGAGATGGCGGCGACTTCGTCGCGCAAAGCCGACACTTGCACAGAAAACCCTGCGCCGTCGGCGCCAGATTCGTTGAGCACAGCCGCGATGACACCGGTGTCCTCGATGTCCAGGTCGCGTTTCCAGAAGCGCTCGAACACCGTGTCGTTGTAGTGGCGGAAGACTTCGTCGCTGGACCGCTTCGCCCAGAGCATCCCCGCCGCTGCCAGTGACAAGTCCCAGATTTTCTGGGGGCCGCGGATCACCAATCCCCGCTTCTGCGCCTGCCGGCGGCAATCCATGTAGCTGTAACGCACGCGCCGCCATTGGTGCGCATTGCGATTTTCCTCAAGGACCGTGCCATCGGTATTGACGCGGGCGGATCCGAGAAAGGCTGGGATGTCCAGCACGTATGGCAGCCAGTTGAACCGGACCGGAAAATCGCGTTCCAGCTCGTAGGTGAGGTCCTTCGCCAGATAGGCGTAGGGACTCTTGTAGTCGGTGTAGACAGTTACAATGGGTAGGTGCGGCGCTTCAACATCTCGTCCCATAACTTGTCCCGATCCATGTCGAATACGAATTTCGGATCTTCCGGCACGGTGAACCAACCGCCGCGCGCAATTTCGCCCTCGAGCTGCCCGGGTCCCCAGCCGGCATAGCCGAAGGCGATGAGGCTCTGTTTTGGCCCGACGCCGTGGCCGATATCGCGCAGTGCGGCCGGGTCGGTTGTCATCGCAACGCGGCCGTCGATGTCGGTTGTGCCATTGGCGTGATATTCGGCGCTGTGCACAACGAAGCCGACCTCGGGCTGCACGGGACCGCCGGCGTAGACTGTTACAGTTCCGGTGACGCCGGCGCTGTCCTGGCCCAGCAATTTCATCAGCTTCGCCATGGGCATGTCTTCGATGGGGCGATTGACCGTGATGCCGAGCGCGCCGGTCTTGTCGTGCTTCACCATCAGGATGACGGCCTGGCGGAAGCGCGGGTCGCCCATATCCTGGGTCGCGACCAGGAGCTGGCCGGCCAATGACGCGGGTTTCGGCGTGTCTTCCGGGGTGGCCAGCGCGGAGGACCACAGCAGGACCCCGCCGCACGACAGCATGACACGCCTGGACAGCATGA
Organism: uncultured Alphaproteobacteria bacterium; assembly: GCA_963733475.1. Classification (GTDB taxonomy): domain Bacteria; phylum Pseudomonadota; class Alphaproteobacteria; order Acetobacterales; family Acetobacteraceae; genus JAMXLO01. Next base: position 80,552 of record CAVTEC010000007.1, read on the forward strand.
GCGTCATCGGCGGCATCCTGCCGCGATGCGGAGACGTGCGCAAACCGCTCCCGGCGGCCGTCGCGGCCTGTCCCCTGGTATTTTCTGCGCAAATCGCCAATATTGGGAGGTTAGCGGCGCGATGCTCCCAAACCTGGAAGAAAGCGGTCTGGCCCGTACCGTGAGGGTTGCCCGAATGGCTACGACGGTCGGAGCACGGCAACCGCAAAGAGGCAGGTTGCCTCGGCTTTTTGGATACCCGGGATCACCCAGAGGTGACGCCGGATTGGAGAGGACCCGCATGGCAGCTCACAAATTCAAGGTCGGTCAGAAGGTTGTCCTCATTCCCAACCGTCTGGAACGCCATGTGCCACCCGGCGCGTATACGATCCAGCGGCCGCTGCCGGTGGAAGGGCACGAATTGCAGTATCGGATCAAGAACTCCGCCGACGGGCATGAACGTGTGGTGAACGAGGCGCAGTTGCGGCCCGCCGAGGCGCTAGCTCCCCAAAAGTAGTACCGTCACCGTCCAAGCCCCGGGAAGGAACGCATGAAAATCACCGCCGTCCGGGTCCTGCGGCTTGCCGGGACGATGCGCACCGATGGGCCGCTCTGGGAAGAGCGGTTGGTGCGGCCAATCGATATCTACCCGGAATACCGCGTGCGCGACAACTTCGAGGGCGGCACCCAGGCCGATAACAACCACTTCCGACTGGAGCAGCACTTCGTCCGCATCGAGACGGATGAAGGGCCGTTTGGCATTGCGGGGCCACTGCCGGAGATGGTCGCTGTGTTCGTCGCGAAGCGGCTGCGGCCAATCATCCTGGGACAGGACCCGATCGCGCATGAAAAGCTGTGGGATCAGATGCACCGCATCATGGTGCACGGGCGCCAGGGTGACGCGATGCTGGGGATCAGCGCCATCGACTGCGCGCTGTGGGACCTGAAGGGGCGCTGGCTCAATCAGCCGGTATTTCGGTTGCTCGGCGGCCCGACACGCGAGAGCGTGCCTGCCTATGCCTCGATGCTTGGGTTTGCGGTGCTCGACTTCGGGCGCGTGCGGGAGCGCGCGACGGAATACAAGGCGGTTGGCTACAAGGCACAGAAATGGTTCTTCCGGCACGGACCGATGAGCGGCGCCGAAGGCATGCGCAAGAATGTCGAGCTGGTGCGGACGCTGCGCGAGACGCTGGGTGACGATTACGACATCATGCTGGATTGCTGGCAGTCGTTCGATCCGATTTATGCGGTGGAGTTGGCGGAGCGGATCACGGAGTACCGGCCGCGGTGGCTAGAGGAATGCGTCATGCCGGACCGCATCGACAGCTATCGCCGGATCAAGGAGCGGACACAGATTCCGTTGTCGGGCGCGGAGCATGAATACACGCGTTGGGGGTTCAAGCGCTTCATTGATGCGGAGGCGCTTGATGTGTTGCAGCCGGATATCTACTGGGCGGGTGGACTTTCCGAGACGCTGAAGATCGCGGCGTATGCGTCGGTGCATGATCTGATGGTGATCCCGCACGGACATTCGTCGCCGGCCGGACTGCATTTTTCCCTGGCGCAGTCGCCAATCCTGACGCCGCTGCAGGAATATCTGGTGAAATGGAACGCGATCAATCAGCATTTCCTGGCACACCCAGTCACGCCGGTGAACGGTGAGTTCGCGGTGCCGACGTTGCCGGGACTGGGCATGGATCTCGATCCGGCAAAGATCGAAGTGCAGACTGATGTGTTCTGATGCACATTCCGGCAGACCGGAAGCGATGGGTTTCGCTACGCTCAACCGCATCCCACGGTGCTGTCAGGGGCGGGCGGGGCGCGGCGGCGTGGATCGCCGTGCCCACGTCGTTGGAAGGATGGGTTGAGCCCATCAGCGTCTCAGCTCTCCGCCCAGATGGAGCAGAGGCGAGAAGTCGGCGCCAGTTTAAGCTGATATTAGCCCGGTGATGCCACTATCCTGGCATGCGGTATCGTGCCAATCGGGCACCGGCCAACGCCAACATACGCCGGTCGTGTTGGCAAATCTGGACGATCGGTATCAGCTTGATCGTTGCGACGCTGGGCGGGAGCGCGTTGACGATATGGGATTTGCATCAGCAGGCGATCGAGCAGCATCGCCTCGCGGTTCATAACCTGAGCATTGTACTAACCGAGCAGACCTCGCGTTATGTGCAAGTCGTCGATCAGGTGCTGCAAGAGGTGCAGGCGCGTGTCGGCGCGTTGGGAGTTCGAACGCCTGACGATTTGGCGCAGGCGATCAAGACGGCGGCAACTCGCGATTTCCTGCGAGCCGGCTGAAGAACCTGCCGCAAGCGAACGCTTATGTGGTGCTTGGAGCCGATGGGCACGGACTGATTACGTCGCGCGCCAGTGTTCCTGATGGGCTGGATTTTTCCGATCGCGACTATTACCGCCATTTCGTCGAGCATGACGATCCAGGGCCATTCATCAGTAGCCCGGTAACGAGCCGGGTCGCGGGCAAGCCGATGACATATCTGGTGCGTCGGATTGAAGGGCACGACCATCGGATGGTCGGTCTTGCGGTGGGCGCGATCGATCTGCAGAACCTGACCGAATTCTATCGCGCCATTGAGTTGCCGGAAGGCGAAACCGTCACGCTATTGCGTCGCGATGGTCTGGTGCTGGCTCGATATCCTGATCCGACCCACGAGGTCGGGAATCGGATGGCTGCCATCTCGCCGTGGTATGGCTTGGCGGCTGGCCACGGTGGCACTTATCGCTCGCCTGGGTTCCTGGGGCAGGTGCCAGGCATCGTGTCGGTACAGCCGCTCACTGCATGGCCACTGGTCATCGATGTCTCGATGCAGGACTACTTCGCACTGACAAAGTGGCGCAACCAGGCGTTAATTATCGCTGCGGGTGGGATTGGCGCGGCGTTAGGCTTCGCCGTGCTGTTTGGAGTGATCGGCCAGCAGTTCAGGCGCAGCGCAGAGCGTAATTCGGAGCTTGGGGCGGTCGCGGAGGCGTTGCGCGCGACTGAAGCGCGTATGCTCGACTTCGCGCATATGGCTGCGGATTTCTTCTGGGAGGTGGATGCAGAACTACGGTTCTCATGGGTTTCCGACAGCCCCATGACCAATGCGATGCAAATTCCGCAGCACATCGGGCTGAAGCCGTGGGAAGCACTGGCAGGAGACCTCAACGAACCGCACTGGTCGCGGCTGCGTGCGGAGATGGAGGCGCGTCGACCATTCCGTGACTTCCGGGATGAGGAGATCGATCCGGACGGAGTTCACCACCACGTCAGCATCAACGGCAGTCCCATGTTCGATCCAACCGGCGCATTCGTCGGATACCGCGGCACCGGCCGTGACATTACTTCGGATGTAACAGCCGCACATGAACTGGAAGTCGCGAAAGAACATGCGGAAGTGGCGAACCGCATGAAGTCTGAATTCCTGGCCACCATGAGCCATGAGCTGCGTACACCGCTCAATGCGATCATTGGCTTTTCCGAGCTGATCAGCGATCGGACGCCGACAGCCAAGGCGATCGAATATGCTGGAGAGATCTGCACCGCCGGTCACGATCTATTGGATATTATTAATGACATCCTCGACTTGTCGAAGATCGAGGCAGGCCGCTGCGAATTGTCGGATGACACGGTCGATTTGGCTCGCACCGTTCGGTCGTGTGTCAGCATGATGAAGCCGAAGGCGCGTGAGGGCGACGTGAGGATTGAGAACAACGTCGGTGTCGCGCAAATTGCGCTGCATGCGGACACTCGCGCGATCAAGCAGATCGTGCTCAATCTGTTGTCGAACGCGGTGAAGTTCACGCCAGGCGGTGGCGTGGTATCGCTGAGTGTGGAGCGATCGGACGAGAGTATCGCGCTGGTCATTGCTGATACGGGCATTGGCATCGATCCGGCGGTGCGACAATCGTTATGTCAGCCGTTCAAGCAGGCAGATGCGTCGATCAGTCGCAGGTTTGGCGGTAGCGGGCTGGGGCTTGCGATCTGTCAGAAGTTGCTGGCGCTGCATGATGGGACGCTCGGGATTGACAGCGCGCCTGGACACGGGACGACCGTGCGGGCGCTGTTGCCAGCAGCGCGGATCATCGCAGCGGGCGGGGCGCCAACCGCGCTTGCCGCTGCGTGAAGAAGGTTCCACACGGAGGACACGGAGAAGATTTTTTGGCGCGTTTCGCGCGGAGCGCGTGATCGCTTCTCATACCAAAACTCACTGACCGCGACCCGTTCGCTCTAACCAACCGTCATGGCCGGGTCCGATCCCCGGGACAAGCCCGGGGGCCTTCGGCCCGGCCATGACGACAAGGCGACTGTTGAGTTCAGGATCAGCGAGCAGTGGTATCAGTGGGTCTCCGTGGATCTTTCGTGTTCTCCGTGTGGACCCTTCTTCACAACCTTAACGCGCCTGCATAGGGCGCGTCGTGCCGTCATTGCATCGGAGGCAAGCGCGAGCAAGGCGGGTATCTGAGCCGGGCGCGCCACAATCGAGGCCAGCACGCGTCCGATTGCGATGGCACCACGCGTATCGAGCGCGGCCAATGCGGCTGGTGGCAATGCGCGGGCTGACGGATCACAGATAGCGCGCAACACGGCGAACGTAGCGCGATGCGTCCTGGCAACACGTGCAACGGCGGCGCTTTCCAGATCGATGGCCGCAGCCCCTGTTTCGCTGTACAGGCGCGCCTTTTCGGCCACTGTCGCCGCCACCGTGCTCGCGCCGAGCAACAGATGCGGTGTTGCGCCGCCTAGCAGGTTCGATGCTTCCGGATCTGTCGGATAGCGGTGGCCGCAGCCATCGATCACTGCAGATGGAACGATGACAGGACCTGGCGACAGTGCTGGATCCAGGCCACCCGCCAACCCAAAGCTGACCAGTGTATGCGCTCCGTCACTGATCAGGCTCTGAGCTGCCGCATCCGCGCCTGGAGAAGTGCCACCGCCAATTGCCACTGACCAACCGAGACGTCGTGCAATCCTCGCCTCGGCGGCCAGACCGACAACGACACCTATCCTAGAATCCAAACGCCACCTTACGTGTGTTGCCACGCCGCAGGTTGCGATAACGGGCCAACGCCATCAGCGGGAAATACCAGCGATATCCGTGGTACCGTAAGTAGAACACACGAGGAAATCCGACCGCGTTGTATGGCAGTTCGCGCCAGCCACCGTCATTGTCTTGCGTTGCTGCCAAGTACTCGATGCCGCGCGCAACGGCCGGCTGGTCGGTCTCGCCCGCCGCCATCAGGCCTAGTAGCGCCCACGCGGTCTGGCTTGGCAGGCTCTCCTTATAGCGGCCGTGCGGCGCCTCCCGGTAGGTTTCCTCGTCCTCGCCCCAGCCGCCATCGTCGCGTTGCACGGACAGTAACCAGGCTACCGCGCGCCGCACCGCAGGATCATCAGTCGGAACGCCCGCAGCATTGAACGCGCACAGCACGGACCAGGTGCCGTAGATGTAATTGGTGCCCCAGCGGCCGAACCAGCTTCCTTCGACCTCCTGCTCACGGCGAAGGAAAGCCAATGCACGCGCCATGACAGGATCATCGGCCGCCATGCCGATCTGCGCCAGGAAGGAGACACAGCGTGCGGTGACGTCAGCCGTTGGCGGATCAAGCAGTGCGCCATGATCAGCGAACGGGATGTTGTTCAAATAGAGATGCGTGTTCTCGGGCTCGAACGCGCCCCAACCACCATCGGATGACTGCATGCCGATGATCCATTCGCGCGCGCGATCGATGGCCTCGGCGAATGCGGGATCGCCGTCGCGATGCAGCAGCATGCCAACGACCGCGGTGTCATCAACATCGGGATAATGCGGGTTGGCGTACCTGGAATGCCCAACCGCCAGGCCGCAAGTCTGGCCGCCGCACCGCCCAGTCACCGACGACGTCCAGGATCTGCAGCTCGCGCAGCCACTGACAGGCGGCGTGCGTGTCAACACCTGCCTCTGCCATTGCGTGTCCGGCGAGGCTGGTGTCCCAAATCGGCGACAGACATGGCTGGCAGTAGGCACGATCGCTTTCCACCACCAGAAGCTTGCGCACGGCGCGCCAGGCAATGGCAGCGTCTGGATGATCTGGCGGATAGTCGAGCGTGTCGAACATCATCACGCTGTTGGCGATGGCCGGATAGATGCCACCTAGTCCGTCATCGCCGTTGAGGCGCTCAGTAACGAAGCGCACTGCCTTTTCGATCGCGCTATGCCGGCTGCGCTGTGGAAACCACGGCTGCACCACGCGGAGCAGCAAATCGATGTGCCTGAAGAATGGCCCCCACCAATCGGAGCGATAAGGCCCGCGGATCCAGTCGCGTACCTGCTCCGGCAGGGTGCAGAACAGTTCCTGGATCGTCACGCCGCGCGGATTGCGCGCGACCGGGCGCAGCGCCATCAGCACCAGCAACGGCACAATCACCGTGCGAGACCAGTATGATACCTTCGACAAATGGAACGGGAACCACAGCGGCAGATGCATGATCTCGAGCGGCATCACCGGCACTGCACGCCAGGGCACCTGCCCGAACAACGCAAGCTGCGCACGGGTAAACACGTTGGTCCGCTCGGCACCGCCCGCGGCCAGGATCGCCTGACGCGCCCGTACCATATGCGGCGCTTCGCGATCATCTCCGATGGCTTTCAGCGCGAAATATGCCTTCACGCTGGCAGACAGGTCGAATGCACCATCGTGGAACAGCGGCCATCCGCCATGCGCCCCCTGGATGGAGCGTAGATACACGCCGATCTTCGCTTCCAGCTCCGGCTCGATGCGGTCGAGGAAATGCTCGAGCAGCACATATTCGGCTGGGATCGTGGCATCTGCTTCCAGCTCGAACAGCCAGTGGCCGTCCGCGTGCTGCTGCCGCGCCAGCGCGTCGCGAGCACGGACGATCGTTTCATCCAAAACCAGGTCGGTTGATACCAGGGCATTGTCCGGCATGAGGCACTCTCAGGCGGCGAGGAGTACCTCGGCCGCGGTTCGGCCCGACCTGATGGCACCTTCGATGGTGGCCGGCAACCCAGTGGCGGTCCAATCGCCCGCAAGCACGAGGTTTCCGACTTCGGTTCGCGCCTCTGGCCGTAGCTTTTCCTGCTCGGCGGTCGCCGCGAATGTGGCACGGCGTTCCTTCACCACGCGCCACGCCGGCATGGGCTCGGCAAGCTCGAGCGTGGCGCGTACGTCGGACCACACGGCTTTGGCGATCGCTTCGGCGGTGTCATCGACCATCCGATTGGCAGCACTGATGGTGACCGAGACATAGCCTGGCTTGACAAAGATCCATTCGGCCGTGCCGCCCACAACGCCAATGAAACCAACCGTGCCGCGCTCGGCGTGAACACGAAAGTGAATATTGAGAATGGCCTGGAATTCCACAGGACTGCGCAGCCCAGGCCACAGATCCGCCGCGACCCAGGGGGGCACCGCCAGCACCACAGCCTCGACTGGCATCGGCCCCTCGGTCGTTTCCAGCCCGACGATCCGCTTGCCAGGAGAACGCAGTCCAGTGACGCGCCGGCCGAGGATGACTTCACTGCCACGCTCACGCAGCCAGGCGATGGCTGGGTCGATCAGGCTTTCAGACAAGCCATCATGGGGAACCGCCGGAATGCAGGCCGCGCCGCCTTGGAACAGCGTCTCGCGCATGACCGCGATCAATAATCGCACCAAGCCAACATCAGGCGGCGTGTTCAAGGCGGCCGTGGCCAGAGGTTCGATCAGCCTTCGATAGAACATGTCGCGCCGCACCGAGGCGCCAATCGTGGCATAGTTGTTCATCCGCCGCAGGCGCAGGAATGCAAGGTGGTCCGAGGCATGCGTGCCAGGTGCGCGCCGCTTGCGCGACAGCACCCACCACGGAATGCGCCCGCGATTGGGACGCAGCGTCCATCTCAGTCCATTGCTCCGATCGATAAATGGAAACAGCGGTCCCGATGCCACATCGAGCGGTACTCCGCGCCCCAACCGCATCGAGATAGGCAAACGTCGATCGGTTCCCTGACAGCAGCAGATGATTGCCGTTGTCGATCCGCAGCCCAAGCTCGCGATCGAAATAAGAGCGACACCGACCGCCAGCCGCCGGCCCCGCCTCAACCACCGTCACAGTGCAACCGGCCTGCACCAGTGCGACCGCCGAAGAGAGTCCGGCCAAACCGGCACCGATGACATGCACGTGTGATGGCATCAGCGATTTGGTCGCACCATGGCTCGCGATCTAGCGTCTGACGCAATCACCGTGTCAATTCCGGGCCTGCTGGCTTGAGGCTGGAAGGCCGGGGCTTCGCCCCGAGCCCCAACCAAGGGGCTCCGCCCCTTGGAACCCCGCTGAGGGCGGAGCCCTTAGAACCCGCTTTGTTTGGCTTGGGGAGGGGGCCTTCACGGACCTTGCAACCGACTGAATTGCCCCCTCCCCAAGCCAAACAGATTGGACTCCAAAGCTTGCACTCGGGCTTGATCCGCACGGCTTCGCGCTTGGCGGGTTCCAAGGCAAGGCCCGGCCCCTCCGACCTCACGTCAGCGGGGCGCAGGGCGCGACAGACGGGCGACTGCGAATTCGTTGCCGGCGGCGGCGGATTGCTGGAACCATTTGTTGGCCTCGTTCGGGTCACGGGGAACGCCATGGCCATCGGCATACAACAGGCCGAGATTGAATTCCGCCATGCTGTTTCCCTGATCGGCTGACAAGCGGAACCAGTGCAACGCCTGGGCGTAGTCGCGCGGCATACCGTCGCCGTGCATATACATTTCGCCTAGGCCGTTCTGTGCAATCGCGCCACCTTTGTCGGCGGCGCGGCGTAGCAACTGCTGACCCTGGGCGAAATCCCTGGATACGCCGAAGCCGTGCACGTACATCAGGCCGAGCCGTCCTTCGGCTGGGCCAAAATCCTTCGCAACGGCACGTTGATACCATTGCGCTGCAGTCGCGGGCTCACGGGGCACGCCGATACCGAGGCGATACAGATTGCCCAGGATGAACTCTGCCTGTGCATTGTCCTGATCCGCCGCACGGCGCAGCCACGTGACCTGCTGCTCGTGATCCCGCGGAACGCTCAGACCGCGGGCGTAGAAGCGCGCCACAGAGATCTGCGCTGGGGCATAATTCTGTTCGGCAGCCTTGCGATACCAAAGCAGCGCCGTGGCATAGCTGTGGGGTACTGAGTAACCACGCTCATGAATCAGGCCGACATAGAATTGCGCGTGTGCATCGCCTTGGTCGGCCGCGCGTTGAAACCATTGCAGGGCGGTGGCGTAGTCCTTCGGTACCCCGATGCCCTTGGCGAAGTTCAGGCCGAGGTCGATCTGCGCGCTGGCCTGTCCCTTCTCGGCGAGATCACGCGTCGCCTCTACGGTGGGCGTCGAAGTGACCGGCGCAGGCTTGGCAGGCGCCGGGGTCGTCGCATCGATCGCGGGGACCGCCGCATCATCGACCGCCGTTTCTGTCCGCACGAAATAGAATTCGCCATCGATCGGAGAGCTTGAAACCCAAGGCTCCTGGCTACTTTGCGTCGCGTGTTTCACCGACAGCCCCACCTGGTTGAACAGGTGGAAAATGTCCAGGCCTGGCTTGCGGATCGCGTCTGCTAGTGCGGTGGCGAATGGGCCATCTGCGCCCGTGCCATCGACAGCGACATTTCCTGGCTGGGTCGCGAAAGAGATCAGCGTCCCGTCTGGTGCCTTCATTTGTGCAAGACCGGTTGCAATTCCGCGCGTGCCCATATTGGCAAACGGGTTATTGCGGCAGGCATCGAGGATGAGGATATTCAACCGTGTACTCGCGCCGTCCATCTGCTTCAGGACGAGCTCGGCATTGACCATCTGGAAATCCAGGTCCTGCTGCCGCGTCGGATTGGCATCGACCGGGACAAGCCAATTGGTGTTGTCCACCTGCATGCCGTGGCCGGCGTAGTAGAACAGCGCGACGTCGGCGCCTTGGATCTGCTTGCCGAATTCCTGCACCAGCCGATCGAATGAGGCTTTGTCGAGATTGAGCTGAGCTCCTCCGCCAACCAGCGTGAAGCCGGATTTCTGCAATGTGTCGGCGATCAGCGTGGCGTCATTGCCCGGATTGGCCAGACGATCGACATGCTGGTAATTGGCATTCCCGATAACCAACGCAACGCGATGCTCCGTCTGCTGCGCGCATGCAGTTGCCACGGTCCAGGCGGCGACGACAAGCAACAGCAGTAACCGCATCCGACGTTCCCTTTTGCTTCAAGCCAGACCATAGCGCAGGACAAGCCACAGCTTCTGCCACGTCGGCAAGCTCACGCGTTCGTGCGTTTCTGACCAGCCGCGGCGTTCCAGGCGTGACAGGATGGCGGAATAGGTGGCACCCATCAGCCGAGCAGGTTTCATCGCCTTGGCATCGCACTCGCGCATTGCATTGGCTGCCGCGCGAAAATGCTGATGGGCCAACTCAGCGATGCGCGCGCATACGTGGGAAAGACCGGAGGCGTTCAGGGCGGCAATGGGATCGTGTGGCACGCCAGCTTCGTCCAGCCACTCGCGAGGCAGATAGAGGCGGCCGCGCTCGGCATCTTCGTGAAGGTCGCGCAGGATGTTGGTGAGTTGAAGCGCTCGGCCGAGTGAATAAGCGACGCGATCCGCTGCAGGCGATGCGTCGCCGAAGGCACGGACTGAAAGGCGGCCCACGGCGGCAGCCACCCGATCACAGTAAAGGTCGAGCGTGGCGAGATCGGGGGCGACAATGACGGTCTCGCAGTCCATCTGCATGCCGTCGATCACTGCGATGAAGTCTTCCTGTCGAAGACCAAAGCTCTGTACGGCAGCGACAAGTATGCGGGTGACCGGGCCGTCGGATTCGCCTCGGTAGAGCGCCGCGACGCGTTCACGCCAAGCCGCAAGTTCCGGGAGTTTACTGGCAAAGTCTCCGGGGTCGTCTGCGATGTCATCCACCATGCGGCAGAAGGCGTAGATCGCATACATGGCGTGGCGCCGATCGGGTGGGAGCACGCGCATGCCACGGTAGAAGGATGTGCCAGCCGAACGGACGATGGTTTCCACCGCGTCCAAATCGGCCTGGGCAGCGTTCAGAGGAGTCATGGCAGCCATCGCAGCGCGGCCACGACACTGGCGGCAGCGTCGGCCTTGGTCAGACGGATGCGGCGTGCCACCGGATCGCCGCGTCGAAGTCTGCGCGCCAGTCGATGCGCAAGGCCGACGATCACCGCGGTTTCCAGTCGCAAGCGCCTGTCATGGGTTAAGCGTGGCAGGTTCACTGCTGTCGCATTCAGTTCGTCCACACGATCGAGCAGCATGTCGAAGACGCGCCGCAGTTCCGACGTTGCTGCTAAGCCGCGTAGTTGCGTGACGTCAACGGCAGGCAGATAGCAGCGATCCAACGCAGCCAGGTCTTTCGTGCAGTCCTGCAAGTGGTTCAGCACTTGCAGCGACGCGCATAGTGCGTCGGATGGCTCGTAGGTGGCGCGAGACTCGCCATGCAGGTCGAGCACATGCCGGCCAACCGGCATCGCTGAATAACGGCAGTAGTCGTACAACTCGCCCCAGCTCGCGTAGCGTAGCTTGGTTGCGTCGCGACGGAATGCGATGAGCAGATCCAGCGAATGGCGCGGCAATACGCCCGTTTCAGCGAGACTGGCGCGCAACCGCAGAGCGCTGGGCGAGCCAGTGTCGCGCTTGCCCAACAGCACGTCCTCCATAGCGTCGAGCCGCGCGATCTTCTCGTCGGCAGGAAGATCCGGGGAATCGGCGATGTCATCCGCATTGCGCGCGAAGGCGTAGAAGGAATGCACATGTACACGCAGGTCGCGGCGGATCAGCAGGGAACCGACCGGGAAGTTCTCGTCGCCTCGGTCCTTGCCGGACCAGGTTTCGACGGTAACCGCACCGCTCATGCGTAAGCGCGTCCCTTCCATGCGACGCCACGGCCAAAGTGGTGGTCGAACGCGGAGCCGATCGTGGCGGCCAGATAGAACGTGGCGATCAGCGGCAGAGCGGGCGCCCAGAGGATCGAGCGATGATAGCGGTGCAGCGTTGGGCAGTATGATGCCGCCATCGCACCCCAGGCCAGCCAGCCGCACCAACGCGAGATACCATGGCCGAACAATGCGGCAAGGGGCGGCATCAGGAAGGTGAGTGTCATTGCCAGGATGGTCGCGATCAGCAGCAACGGTGAAAAACGCAATTGCACGTAGGCGGTGCGGGCGATCATGCGCCAGATATCCGCTACGGTCGGGTATGCGCGAACGGAACGGGCCAGCGTTGTGTGTCCGAGCCAGATGCGCCCGCCTCGCTTCACGGCTGTGGCCAGGGCAACATCGTCGATCAATGCGCCACGGATGGCTTCGATGCCACCGATGCGCTGCAAGGCGCGGCGGCGGAGCAGAATGGTTCCACCGGCGGCAGCGGCTGTCGCCTGGAGCGAATCGTTGACCCGTGCGAATGGGTATAGAAGCTGGAAGAAGAAAACGAATGTCGGCACCAGGGCATGTTCCGCTCGCGAGTTGCAGGCCAGGGTAACCATCTCGGAGACCAGATCGAGGTCATTGCGTTCGGCTTGCGCTACCAGGGTCGCGAGATGGCGCGGGTCGTGGACGATATCGGCATCTGTCAGGAGGATCAGTTCGGCGTCACCACCTTCTGCCAGACCCTGGGCAACTGCCCATAGCTTGCCACTCCAACCGGGTGGGCGGGGCTGGCCGTCGAGCACTGTCAGGCGCGGATCATTGATGGCGCGCGCGATGCTGCCGGTGCCATCGGTACTGCCATCATCGACCAGAATCGTGCGGGAATCGCCGACGTAGTTCTGGGCCAGGAGGGAGCGGAGCGCTTCGGAGATTGAATGCGCCTCGTCGCGCGCTGGGACGACGATGGCAATGGTTGGGGTTGTTGTGGGGCGGGTTGGCGGGAGTTCGGGCTCGGAATGCCAGAACCGGCCGTGGGCCAGCAGCAGATACAGCCAGATCAGAAGGGAGAGGACGGCGAGGGTCGTCATTCGTCGTGGCTCCGTCCCCCTGCCCCCTCCCGCAAGGGGAGGGGGACGCTGAGCGAGATGTGGCTCACTTCAGCATGCCATTGGCACGGAACCAAGCGACGGCGTCCTCGACCGCAGTCCGCAGCGGCCGAGGATTGTAGCCGAGTTCGCGCATCGCCTTGCCCGAGGAGTAGAACATCTTGTGCCGCGCCATCTTGAGGTGATCGCGCGTCATCATCGGGGGAACGCCAGTCAGCTTCGCCAGGCCCTCCATGAACAAGGCAGCGGGCCAGACCAACGCCTCGGGCAATTCGATTTTTGGGGGCTTGCGTCCGACGATGTCCGAGACCAGTGCAAGGATGTCCTTCAGCAGCAGGTTCTCGCCGCCAAGCACGTAGCGCTCGCCGATGCGGCCGCGCTCCAGTGCCAGCGCGTGACCTTCCGCCACATCGTCCACGTGCACCATGTTGAGGCCGGTATCGATATAGGCAGGCACCCGGCCGGCGGCGGCGTCGCGGATCATCTTGCCGGTTGGCGTCGGCTTGATGTCACGGGGGCCGACCGGTGCTGCGGGGTTCACGATGACCGCGGGCAGTCGCTCCTGCCGGACAAGGTCCATAACAGCGCATTCGGACAGATATTTCGAGCGTTTGTAGGTGCCGATGAAGTCGGCCTCATTGGTGGGGGTATCCTCATCGGCCAGCTCACCCTGCGGGGCATATCCGAGTGCCGCGACCGAACTGCAGTGGACGATACGTTCGACCCCGGCCGCCTGGGCGGCGCGCATCATCGCCAGTGTGCCATCGACATTAGCGCGCAGCATGGCGTCCGGGTCGGGGACCCAGAACCGGTAATCGGCTGCCACGTGGCACACATAGCGGCAGCCGGCGGCGGCGGCGGCCAGGGAGGCAGCGTCAGTCAGATCGCCCAGAGCCAGTTCGGCATCAATGCCAGCCAGATTGCGCCGATCGCTGGTGGGACGAACCAGCAGACGCAGTTTGTGACCTCGCGCCGCCAGCACGCGCGCAACCGCGGAGCCGACAAACCCCGTTGCACCGGTCAGCAGTGTCGGTCCGTCGCTTGCCACGGCTGGTATATAGCGTGCCGAGGCTGAGTCGGTGTAGAGCCGGGCGATCGTGAAGGGAATCAGCCAAAGGGTCAGGTTTGGATTTGAGGACGCTATCATTACTGCTCGCCCTGGTGGGCGTGTTGGTCAGCACCTTGCTGATCGGCTGGTTTGGGTTCGACCGCGTGATCGACGGAGTGAGCCGCGTCGGCTGGGGCGGGTTCGCCGTGATCGTGGCGTGGCAGTTCGTCCTGTTCGCCATTCTCGGGCTGGCGTGGGACGCGATCACGCCTGGCCGCGACCTGCGGCGCCTCTTTGTCCTGATCTGGGGGCGGATGGTCCGAGACTGCTCCGCCAACTGCTTGCCGTTTTCGCAGGTTGGCGGGTTCGTGTTCGGCGCCAGGGCAGTGACGCTGGCCGGCGTGTCGTGGTCTTTGGCGACTGCTTCGACCGTGGTCGATGTGACGGCCGAGTTCCTGGCCGAGGTGGCGTTTACCGGCATTGGGCTTGGAATTCTGCTGGCCCGCGCCCCGACGTCCAATCTTGCTGTGCCGCTGGAGGTGGGGTTGGGACTGGCGGTTGTCGCGGGCATCGCGTTGGTTTGGCTTCAGCAAGGTGCAACGCCGCTTTTCGCCAGGATCGGCGCCCGGCTGGCTGGCCGCTGGTTCGACGCGGCCGAGGTTGCGGAAACGCTGCAGGCGGAGCTGACGCTGATCCATAACCATGCCGGCCGTTTGGCGGCGGGATTCTCGCTGCATCTGGTCGGCTGGATGGGTACGGGCGTTGCCGGCTGGATTGCCTATCGCGCGCTGGGTGTGCCGATAGACTTCGACGATGCGTTGGCGATCGAGGCGTTGCTGAGCGCCGCGTCGGCTGTAGCGTTCCTGGTGCCGGTGAACGCGGGAGTGCAGGAAGCCGGATACGCCGGACTGGGCGCTATTTTCGGCGTGCCGCCGGAGCTGTCGTTGGGCGTGTCACTGGTCCGGCGGGCGCGCGACCTGGCGGTGGGAATACCGGTGCTGCTGGCCTGGCAGGCGCTTGAGGCCAGACGGCTGCGAGGGATCGAGCGCGCAGCGGCGCTGAGGCGATGAAGCGGCACGCCGTCCGGTTCCCCCTCCCCTTTCAGGAGGGGGTTAGAGGGAGGGGACCAAGGGTAGCATAACCCCTCCCCCTGACCCCCTCCCGCAAGGGGAGGGGGGAATGTAGATTTATACGCTACCCCCTTCCTTCGATCGGGTATTGCGGATCGTTGTAGCCGGGCGTCGACGGATGGCCTGGCGAGACGAGGCGGTCCACCAGCGCCTCATCGTCCGCATCAAGCCCGCAATCCAGCGCACCAATATAGTCTTCCCACTGGTCCAGCGTGCGCGGTCCCCCGATGGCCG
This sequence comes from uncultured Alphaproteobacteria bacterium, assembly GCA_963733475.1. Lineage (GTDB taxonomy): Bacteria > Pseudomonadota > Alphaproteobacteria > Acetobacterales > Acetobacteraceae > JAMXLO01. Next base: position 95,922 of record CAVTEC010000007.1, read on the forward strand.
CGGTGATGAAGCGATTCGCCAGCACCCAGGCGAACGCAAAATGCCCGGGCGTCATGCCGCGGCGGCGTGCGTGGACCGCGATTTCCTGTGCGATTGCGAGGCTTTCGGGACGCCATTCCAATTCCATCATGCGGCGATCCTGCCTGCCGGCGCGGCTATCTTCTGGCGGCGCGATGTTCGGTGCGTATTTCCCGGTGAGGACGCCGCGCGCCAACGGGCTGTACGGCACGGCGCCGAGACCGAAATAGCCGCACGCCGGGAGGTGTTCGACCTCCACCTCGCGATTCAGCATGTTGTACAATGGTTGGCTGGCGATCGGCCGATCGATGCCCGCGTCGTCGCAAAGCCGGCAGATTTCGGCGACCCGCCAGGACCGATAATTCGACACACCGAAATAGCGGATCTTGCCGGCGTGGATCAGGTCGGCGAGCGCTCGGACTGTTTCGGCGAGTGGCGTCGGATGATCCTCCTTGTGCAGGTACAGGACATCGATCGAATCCACGCCGAACCGGCGTAGACTGGCATCGACGGCGTCGAACACGTGGCGGCGGGACACGCCACGAGCGTTGGGTCCCTCGCCGGTTGGATTGGCGCATTTGCTGGCCAGCACCCACCAGGAGCGGTGTTCGCGAATGGCGCGGCCGACGATCTCCTCGGACCGGCCGGCGTTGTAGCCGTCGGCGGTGTCGATGAAGTTGACGCCCTGGTCGCGCGCCCTCGCCACGATGCGTGTCGCAGCCGGTTCGTCGGTGGGGCCGCCGAACATCATGGCGCCGAGGCAGAGACGCGAAACGCGCAGTCCGCTGCGCCCCAAGGTTCGGTATTCCATCGCCCACCTCCTGTGTTCGCCCGGTTGGAGCTTACAATGGCCAGATGACGAATCGCATCCCGGCGAGCCTCGGCGCGCTGTTCCTGAGTTTCCTGATCATCGGCTGCACCAGTATCGGTGGCGGGCTGACAGCCTGGATCCGGCGTGAATTGGTGGAGCGGCGGGGCTGGATCGACGACCAACAATTCCTGGCGAATTATGGGCTGAGCCAGATGGTGCCGGGCGCAACCAATGTGAACCTCGCGGTGCTGATCGGCACGCAATTGCGCGGCAGTATCGGTGCGGTGGTCGCGTTCGCTGGGCTCATGCTGGTGCCGTTGACAATCCTGCTGACGTTGGGGGCGTTCTACTTTGCCACGCATGGCGCGGCTGGGGTGCACTGGCTGAATACGGCATTGGCCGGAGCCGGCGCTGCGGCGATTGGCTTCAACGTAGCCACAGGCATTCGGCTGGGACGGGCCAACATACGGCGTGTCGGACCGGTATTGATTGCTGGTGCGATCATCGTGGGCATCGGCATCTTCCGCATCCCCTTGTTGGAAGTCCTGCTGGCTGCATTGCCAACCAGTCTGGCGCTGACTCTGGTACGAGCGCAGCCGATGATCGCCACGCTGCTGCAAATCGCGGCGGTGTTCGCTGTGCTGTCGATGCTGGCGTTTGGTGGTGGGGCCGCGGTGCTGCCGGACATGCAGCACCAGACAGTTGATGTGCATCATTGGCTCACCGCGAGGGAATTCCTCGACATGTTCGCGCTGTCACGCGCCATACCGCCTGGCTCGCTTATTGTCGCACTGGTGGGGCAGAAGGTTGCTGGGGTGGCGGGCGGATTAGTGGCGTGCCTGGCCATGTTCGTCCCGTCGTCCGTGCTGGCCTTTGTGTTGGCGCGGGTGTGGCATCGCGCAGGACGTGCGGTCTGGCGCGAGGTGGTGGAACAGGCGTTGGCGCCGGTATCGGTTGGGCTGACGGTTGCCAGCGGCATCGCTCTGGCGCGCAGCACGGAGCACGACTGGATCGCGTATGGCGTGACGATCGGGACGACGATACTGCTGACGTTTACTCGCCTGCATCCGCTGGCGGTGATGGGGACCGGCGCCGTGCTGGTGTCGTTGGCGGCCTGGTAACGAGGGGGCGAAGCGAAACCCATCAGATCCGCCCCTACTGCAATTCGGTGCCGTGTGTGGCAATATAGCGGCCATGCATATCGAGACTGAAGCCACTCAGCATCTGCAACGTGCCGCTTCGGCCGCGCGTGCCGCGTCGCACGTGCTGGCGCGGGCGTCGGACGCTGAACGCAATACCGCGCTGGATGCGATGGCTGCGTCGCTGCGCTCGCATGCCCCTGAGATACTGGCGGCCAATGCCGCTGACCTGGCCGCCTGCGCGGGAACCGCAGCCTTCCGCGATCGGCTGGCGCTGAGCGAGACGCGCATCGAGGGAATGGCAAAGGGCCTGGAGGATATCGCCACGCTGGCCGATCCGCTTGGGCGCACGCTGGCGGAATGGACGCGGCCCAATGGTCTGCGCATCCAGCGCATTGCGACGCCCATTGGCGTCATCGGCATGATCTATGAGAGCCGGCCGAATGTCGGAGCGGATGCCGCCGGCATTTGCCTGAAGTCAGGCAACGCGGTGATCCTGCGCGGCGGGTCGGAGAGCGTGCATAGCGCCGCGGCAATCAATGCCGCGCTGGTGGCGGGGCTGCGCGGTGCGGGATTGCCGGAAGCCTGCGTGCAGATCGCGCCGAACGCCGATCGGGCTTATGTCGCGGCGATGCTGGCCGCGGCGGGATTGATCGATCTGATCGTGCCACGCGGCGGCAAATCGTTGGTCGAGCGGGTGCAGCGCGAGGCACGTGTGCCGGTGCTGGCGCATGCCGAAGGGCTTTGCCACACCTACATCCACGCGTCGGCCGATCATGCGATGGCGCGAAAAATCATCGCGAATGCGAAAATGCGCCGGACGGGCATCTGCGGCGCGACCGAAACCCTGCTGATCGATCGCGCCATTGCGCCCGCGCTGCTGCCGCTCATCGTTGATGACCTGCGCGCACTTGGCTGTGACTTCCGCGCCGATGCGGCGGCACGAGACATCGTGCCGGAATTGGTGCCGGCAACCGAGGTTGACTTCGACACCGAGTGGCTGGATGCAATTTTGTCGGTTGCCCTGGTCGATGGTGTCGATGCCGCGCTCGCGCATATCGCGCGTCATGGGTCCGAGCATACCGATGCCATTGTCGCGGAAGACGTACAGGTGGCTCAGCGGTTCCTCAATGGCGTGGATAGCGCCGTGGCGTTGTGGAACGCCTCGACGCAGTTCTGCGATGGCGGTGAGTTCGGGTTCGGGGCCGAAATCGGCATCGCGACGGGTCGCATCCACGCGAGGGGACCGGTGGGGCCGGAGCAGCTCACGACCTACCGCTATCTGGTCATCGGCACCGGGCAGGTCCGCCCCTGAACAAGGCGATCTGGCATGAGAAGCTGCCGCGCTTCGGCGACCGGAGGCACATGCGTGTCGGCCTGCTGGGAGGCTCGTTCAATCCTGCGCATCCAGGACATCGCCATGTCATCGATGTCGCACGCCAGCGATTGAAGCTTGACCAAGTGTGGCTGCTCGTCTCGCCCGGCAATCCGCTGAAGCCGCGGCATGGCATGGCGCCGTTTGAGCAACGCCTCGCCTCGGCCCGCACCCTCGCCGACGGCCGCCGCGTGATCGCCAGTGGGATCGAAGCCTCGCTGGGCACGCGCTACACGGTTGACACAGTGCGGCTGCTGTTACGCCAATTCCCTCGGACGCAGTTTGTCTGGCTGATGGGGGCCGATATCCTGGAACAGTTGCCGCATTGGCGGCACTGGCTGGAATTCGCCCGGCGCATTCCGATCGCCGTCTTGCCACGTCCCAGCTACAATCATCGTGCCTTGTCGGGCCTGGCGGCACGGCGGCTGATGCACCGGCGGCAGCGGGAAAGAGCGGCGCCGATGCTCAGCGAGCTTGCAGCGCCGGCATGGATTTTTCTATGCGTGCCGCAACACGCCGCTTCGGCCAGCGCAATTCGCGCGAAGGAGGAACACCATAGCCAAGACACCAAAGCCTTTTTCCCCCGGCCGTCACCGCGCAGCACCACGCAAGAAGGTCGCCAAGCCCACTTTGCCTGAGGCCGGCAAGGTCCCTGGCACGCCGCGCAAGAAGACGATCGCGGCGGGACCCAAGCTGGCGACGGCGCGGCAAGGGCATAAGGCGGAGCCATCGGCGCTCGATCGGCTGCAATCAGTCATCGTCGGCAGCCTGGAAGATGACAAGGCGGAGAATGTCATAACGCTGGATCTCGCTGGAAAGGCGGCGTTCTGCGACCGCATGGTGATCGCCACGGGGCTGGCCGATCGGCAAATCGCCGCGATGGCGGAGCATTTGAGCGAGAAGCTGCATAAGGCGGGGCTCAAGCGGATCCAGGTGGAGGGGGCCGCCGGCGCTGATTGGATGCTGATCGACGCCGGCGACATCATCGTGCATCTGTTCAAGCCCGAGGCTCGCGCGATGTACGGCCTGGAGCGGATGTGGGGCTCTGAGCTGGACGAGGTGAGTCAGGCCTGAACCAAGGCGGCACGCTCGATCAATCGTGTCGCGGCGGCGAGTGCCGTTTCGACGGAGAGATCTTCCATCCGATTGGTCTTTGAGAGCACGGCAGTGGCGCGAGGACCTGAGGGTCCATATTCCGCCGCTGACGTTGGACCGAACAGGCCCAACGTTGGAGTTCCCGCGGCTGCCGCGAGGTGCATCAGCCCCGAATCATTGCCGACGAATAGAGCGCAGCGGGCGAGGCAGGCGGCGACTTCGGGGAGACTGAGACGCCCGACCAGATTGATCGCCTCAGGCAGCGCGGCCAGTAGTGGAGCAGCCATTGCTCGCTCTGTTTCGCCAGGCCCTGCGAATACGGCAGGGACAGCATCGCGGCCGAGCGCACGGAATAATGCAGCGAAGCGATCTGGCGGCCATACTTTTGGCGCCCAGTTCGCGGTTGGACCGAGGGCGATCATAGGACGTGGCCCTGGTAACAAGGCTGCTGCTCGCGCGCGGTCCTCGGGTGCGGTCCAGGTCACCGGTAGAGGGGGAGGATCCAAGCCAAGGATCGCTGCGAGCTGCGTGATCTTGTGGCCCGGCCGCCGTCGCATCACCGCGCGGCGACGTGTCGGCACGATCCACGCAAGCATCGAGCCGCGGATGTCTACCACAAGGTCCCACCAAGTGGTGGCGACGGATGCCCACAGGGGCAGCCAGTGCAGACTGTATGGGCGCTTGTCGAGCACGATCGTGTCGGCGCGGTTGGGCATGCGCGCGAAGACACCCTCGGCCACGGGGCCACAGGCGATTGTGATGCTGGCATCCTGATGGGTGTGGATCAGATGGTCCAGCAGCCCGGTCGATAGTACCGCGTCGCCGAGGCGGTTGGAGGTGACGAACAGGATGCGCATGCGAGCGGGCTAAGCCTGTGGCGCGCCGCGGGAAAAGGAATGGAACCACAGATGGACACAGATGGACACAGATGGGGCTCGTGCCGTGGTTGCTTTCGTACAATTCAGGGTCGGTTTATCTGTGTCCATCTGTGTTTATCTGTGGTTCCATTTCTGCTTTAGCAGCCGCCGAGACTGCACGCGAGCAGGTAGGACTTGCCGGGACCTGGGTGCCCTTGCGCATCGGCTCGCAACGGCGGCGGCAGCGGGATAGCCTCACCGCGGATCTATCTGAGGTGAGACGCTATGCCCCTTCCCGCCATCTCGCTCGTTGCCGTTCCTGGCCGGCGGCGCCAGACCATTGAGATCGCCCGCGACATCGAACGCCGTGGCTATGCCGGCGTCTACACGCCCAGCATGTACGGCAACATGTCGCAGTGCGAGGCGATGTGCTGGAACACGGAGCGCATTCCGTTCGGTACAGCCATTGCGCCGATCTACGCGCGCACCGTACTGGACTTCGCACAGAGTGCCGCGTTCATGCATGAGGTGTCGGGCGGACGCTTCCGGCTGGGCATCGGCGTGGCACATGCGCCGGGCCACGTGCGGATGGGTGTTACGGCGGGCAAGCCGCTTGGCGATACGCGCGCCTTCGTCGAGAAGCTGCGTGCGGTGGAAGGTGTGGGCGAGTTCCCGCCGATCATCATTGCCGCTCTGCGACAGAAGATGGTGGCGCTGGCGGGGGAAATCGCGCAGGGCGTGGTGTTCGCCAATGCGGCACGATCGCACATGGCGGTCTCGCTGGCGGCGCTGCCTGCCGAAAAGCGTGGTGCTTCGGCGTTCTTTGTCGGCAACATGCTGCCGACTTGCATCAGCGATGATGTCGAGGCTGCGAAAGAGGTGTGCCGCAAGAACCTGATCCATTACGCGTTCCTGCCGAACTACCGGAACTACTGGAAGGAAGCGGGCTATGTCGAGGAGATGGCGGAGATCGAGCGTGCCATCGAGCAGGGGCGCCGCGACGATGTGCCGAAATATCTGACGGATCGGTGGTTGGCGGATGTGTCGTTGTTTGGGCCCGCGGCGACCGTGCGGGAAGGCATGGAGGCATGGCAGGCGGCCGGCGTATCTACGCCAGTGATCGTGCCGTCCTCAACGTCGGGCGGGCAGCTCAAGGCGCTGGAGGAGATCTTCGCGACGTTTGGGTGAAGCATGGGTTTCGCTGCGCTCAACCCATCCTAAGGCATTATACCAAAGCTCACTGATCGCGACCCATTCGCTCTAACTAACCGCCATGGCCGGCCCCCGAGCCGGCCGTCAGCCTCATCGGCACAACGGTGCCAATGTACACTGATGGCCGGGTCAAGATGCTATGGGGGTGGACGGTCGCAGCAGCATGTATCCTTGCGGTTGTCCAAACCTCATAAGGAACGATGCGATGCCAAAGCAATCGACTGCGACCGCCTTTGATCACGATAGCACGCTAGTGCTGGCCCTGGAATTGAGTGGCAAGGGCTGGGAAGTTGGAGCGGTGGTGCCTGGTGTGACGCGCCGGCCGCGTCGCAGTCTGGCGGCGCGCGACATGGCGGGGTTGCTGCAGCAGATTGAGCGATGGAAGGCGGAAGCCGGGCGGGCTGGCCGAACCGTGCGCCGGATCGTGCTGACCTACGAAGCAGGCCGTGACGGGTTCTGGATCGCGCGATACCTGCGGGCGCACGACATCGAGGTGCAGATCATGCACCCTGCCAGTATCCCGGTGGAGCGACGGGGGCGGCGCGCCAAGACCGACCGGATTGACCTCGACATGCTGCTGCGGACGCTGCTGGCCTGGTTGCGGGGTGAGCCACGCGTGTGCTCGATGGTGCGCATCCCGAGCGAAACCGAGGAGGACATGCGCCGCCCGGAGCGGGAACGCGAGCGGCTGGTGAGCGAGCGGATCGCATTGGAGAACCGCATTGAGAACCTGTTGTGCCTGCAAGGGATCACCGGCTTCAAGCCACGTCTGAAGAAGGCCGCGGAACAGCTCGATGAATTGCGCAGCTTCGCCGGCGCTCCACTGCCGCCACGGCTGCTGGAAGAGCTGAAGCGGCTGATGACGCGTCATCGCCTGTTGAGTGAGCAACTCAGGGACATAGAGACGGCCCGCGAACAGACGGCGATGGCGGTGGAACCGGACCACGCGGTGGAGCAGATCCAGATGCTGGCGCGCCTGGTGGGGCTTGGCCTTGCGACAGCGACGGGGCTGACGCGGGAGGTGTTCTGCCGCTCGTTCGCCGATCGCCGCGCGATTGCCGGATTTGTCGGGCTCACCGGCACACCGTTCAACAGCGGCGGCAGTGAACGCGAGCAGGGGATCAGTAAGAACGGCAATCCACGGGTGCGCCGTATCCTGTTGCAGTTGGCGTGGCGCTGGCTGCGCTTTCAGCCGGACAGCGCATTGAGTTGCTGGTTCGTCGAGCGCACCGGCGGCGCCAAGGGACGCATCCGCAAGATCATGGTGGTTGCACTCGCCCGCAAGCTGCTGGTGGCGCTGTGGCGCTACGTCGAGTGCGGCGAAGTGCCGCCCGGTGCGCGCCTCGTGGCCGCATGAGGGCCGACGGTGACAGCCATGGATGTGGACAGGCAGAAGATTGAACCCAGACCGAGCAGCAGGCAGACGGTGATCGGCACCTGACACCTGACAACCATCTGGGTGGGCGGTGCACCGTGCCGGGCTATGGCTGCAACATGCCGCCGTCAAGATTGGTCCCGCCCTCCAGACCCCTCCGGCCCCGCGAATGGGGCAACATGGTACGGAACAACGAGTTCCACCGGATACGAGCTTGCAGGCCGACAGGTCTGACCCAAGGGGTCGCCCAGGATGGTGAACGCAGCGACGAATGTGCAAACATTCAGATCAGGAAAGGAAACGCCATCACACATATGCCGCTTGACAAGAAAGCCCCCATACGAGCCCGGCCATGACGACAGGGCGACAGATGAGTCAGGATCAGCGAGTAGTGGTATTACAGCGTCACACACTCCGTAGGATGGGTTGAGCTGCAAGCGAAATCCATCACTTCACCGGGCACAAAGCCGGACCATCGAACGCAGGTCCGATAGCTGCTCGAGCTTGCTGATCTCACCGAGCAGGTCATTCGCCTTCACGCGGCCCACGACTGGTTCGGCCAGCGAGGAGAACTTTTCCTCGAGGCGATGACCTTGGTCATCAATGTCGCTCGCTGGCACACCGGAATCGTAGGAGGTGGTGACCGTGCGCCCGTCGGTCAGAACAAGCTCCATATCGGCCAGCGTATTCGACACGCCATTCCGGAAATCAAATTCTACCTTGTCGCGCAATGCGATCAGAGTGGGATCGGCCGCTGTCTGCTCCGAATAGCTTTCCAGCCCCCCGGTATTGACGCCGGCCAACGCCATTGCCGTGGTCAAACGCAGACTGAACTTCGCCTCCAGCCCAGTGCGCGGCGTGGGAATATTGCAGATGCGGTCGCAGGTTTCGTCGAGACCAAGCTTGATGCGGGCGATCTGCTCCGGGCGCAGGCCATGCTGTTCACGCAGCTTGCGTGCCGCCTCGATCGGCGCATGCGTCATGTAGCAGGCGGCGTGATACTTGAAGAGGTTGTTCAGGATGTGAAAGCCACGCGGCGGCGGCGCAAGTGCACGTTCCGGATGCCAGTCGGGACTGTGAGTGCGTGCGAAGCCCTGCGCACACTCTATGATGTCGGCGCGCGCGGTGAAGCCGCGCTGCGCCAGCCGCGCGGCGAACAGACCGTGATACGCCGCCTTCCCTGCGTGCAACGGCTTGCACATGGTGCCGAACATCGACTTCAGACCAGCCGCCTGCGTGCCCGCGATACCGAGCGCTGTCGCGAACTGGGTCTCGTTCAGGTGCAGCAGATGCGCACAAGCCGCGGCAGCACCGAGGCTGCCGAGCGTGCCAGTGGCGTGGAAGCCGAGCACGTTGTAGTGGCCCGGCGCGAGGGCAAGGCCGAGACGGCATTGCAGTTCGTAGCCGGCGACGAATGCCGTCATCACATCGATGCCAGATGATCCGCGCTCTTCGGCCAACGGCAGCAGAGCGGAGAGCAGGACGACGCTGGGATGGCCGGTCATCGCCAGGTTCACGTCGTCATAGTCGAGCGCATGCGACGATGCGCCATTCACCACAGCGGCGGACAGGACGGGTAGCCGCTCGCTATGACCGATCACGGTCGCGGTCGGCGCACCGCCCTGCTCGGTCATTTCAGCCAGCAGGATGGCCGCCAGCTCATCCTTCGAACCGGCCAGCGCGCAGGCGAGGTAATCCAACAGACACTGCCGCGCCAGCTTCCGCACATCCTCCGGCAGATCGGCGTACGCCAGCGTGCGTGCCTGCTCGGCCAAGGTACGCGTGAGGCCTAGTCGCCCGAGTTATTCAAAGTGACGGGTAAAGTCGTCTGAGTTTTATCCGGGCATGCTCATTGGTGAACTGCCAGTTGGCCTTGGCGTGATGTTTGTTTCGATGTTCACGCCAGGCGGCGACTTCCTCGACAAGGCTGCCTTTGTCCTCGATCCGTCGATCCAGACATTGCGATGACAGAACGCCGAGTTCTGACTCCGCCATGTTCAGCCAACTGCCGTGCTTCGGCGTGTAGTGCCACTCGAACCGCTCGGCGAGACGGCGCGCCTCGGCCGGTGCGAAGGCGGCGTACAGCGACGCCGCGGTATGGGTGCTGAGATTGTCCTGCACCAGAACGATCTTGTTTGCTGAGGGGAAATATCGGTCCGACAGGTCGCGAAGCATGGCGGCATAATCGGCGGCGGCATGGCGATCCGTCACCTCGACATGCCGCCAACCTTCCAGCGGCGCGAACAGCATGAACAGATTGGCGGTGCCGTTGCGTTTGTACTCATAATCGACGCGCCTCGGCTGACCACGCTTCATCGGCAACGGCGCGCGAGTTTCCCGGATCAGTTGTTTCGAGGTCTCGTCAAGACAAACCAAGGGCCGGGCTGTATCACGCGGCCTCGTGTAAACCTCCAGCACCTCTTCCATCGCGGCCACGAACGCCGCGTTGGCCGACGGCGGAATGACCCACCGTTGCTTCAGGTGCGGTTTGAGAAGGTTTTTTTTAGCGTCCGCCCGATCGTGTTGTCACTGGCCTTGGCGACGATCCCCAGTTCCACGACCTGCTGTTCCAGCAGGCGCAGCGACCATTTCGCGTGCCCGGCCGGAGGCTTGGAGCAGGCCAGCGTGATCAGTCTGGCTTCCTTTTCGCCGTCGAAGATCCGCAGGATCGACGGTCTCGCGCGGGGCTTACGGGCGAGCGCTACGTCGAGCCCCTCCTCAACCAGACACTGGCGAACCCTGTGGACGGTCGCGAGGCTGGTGTCGAGGGCCTTCACGATACGGCCGTCGCTCCAGGCTTCGCCGACCTCGGAAATGTCCGCCTTGAGCAAGATGCGTGCCCTGAGGATCGCGCTGGCCGAATGTTTGCCCTTGCCGATAAGCGCTTCCAGCCGCGCGCGTTCCTCCGCGTCCAGCCGAACCACATACTTCTTCACGACGACCTCTGACATGTCCCGAATCCTGGCAACGTTGACGACGTTGCGAGTGAGTCACAAACTGCCGTCAGGTTCAATGACGCGGGCGACTAGTGAGGCGATGTCGGTGATGGCGTTCATATCGTTCCCTCCTCAACGTCCCTGGAATTGCGGCTTGCGCTTTTCGTTGAAGGCGCGAATGCCTTCGCGGCGGTCCTCGGTCGGCACCATGCGGTTATAGGCCTCGATCTCGAACATCATGCCGCTGGCGAGGTCCATGTTCAGCCCGTAGTTCACCGCCTGCTTGATCTGCCGCGTCGAAATCGGCGCGTTGTTCGCGATGGTGGCGGCGGCTTCCAACGCCTCCGTCATCAACATATCGGCTGCGCAGATGCGGTTCACCATGCCCCACTCGAAAGCCTGTTGGGCGGTGAATGGTTTGCCGGTGAGCAGGATTTCCTTGGCGCGCCGTGCACCGACAGCGCGCGGCAGAGTTTGTGTGCCGCCCGCGCCGGGCATGATGCCAAGCGTCACCTCGGTGAGCGCGAAGCGTGCGTGCTCCGCGGCGTAGATGAAATCGGCGCAGAGGGAGATTTCCATCCCGCCGGCATAGGCGGCACCATTGACCGCGGCGACTACGGGAACCGGACAGTGGATGATGGCGCGGATGGCACGTTCGAAGATCAAATGTTGGTCCTGCCATTGCTGATCCGTCATGCCGTTGCGCTCTTTCAGATCGCCGCCGGCGCAGAATGCACGCGAGCCGGCGCCGGTGATGACAATGCAGCGCTGCTCGTTGGGCGTGCCTCCGATGGCGTGGAACAGGTCGAGCAGATCCAGCCCCATCTGTGTGTTCATCGCGTTGGCGACATCGGGGCGGTTCAACGTAACCAGCAAGGTGTGCGGCTGGGGCGCGGTCACCAGTAGCGTATCGTAGCTCTTGTTCATGGTCGTCGATCCGGATAAGCGGTGTCGTACAAACACTGCGCGCGACCGCTGTGGCATGCAAATTTGCGCATGATGCGTTTCGCTGCGCTCAACGCCATCCTACGGACGACCAATCGGACGGTTCTGTCGCGGCCGTAGGATGGTGTTGAGCGCAGCGAAACCCATCATGTGATAAACTCCCGCGCCGTCCTACTCCTCTACCAAGGCCTTGAGACGTGCCAACGCTTCGTCCCAATGACGCGAGATGCCATCGAGGTAGCGTCGCATCGCGGCGATCCGGTCCTGCTCCAGGTGATACAGGTTCTCGCGGCCAGTGCGCCTGGAGCGGACGATTCCTGCCGTTTCGAGCACGCGCAAATGTTTGGTAATAGCCTGACGGGTGATGGCTGAACCTTCAGCCAACCGAGCAATCGAATATGGTGTACCGTCGCTGAGCTTGCCGACCAGCGTCAACCTCGTTGCGTCGCCGAGAGCCGCAAAGGCAGCCGCGGAGTCGACGCGCGCGCGACCGGCGCTACGCTTTTGCGCCAACATGTTCGGCGATATTCTGCACCTGGATTGACCAACCCTTGTCGTTCATGCGGAACGCCTCGTCACGCCGATGTGGCGGCAGTGAATCCAAGCCTGATTCCACGACTGTAAGCAGAGTGCCTTCCGTGGTCGGCTGGAGCGTGAACTCAACCAGCGTTTCCGGTTCCGATGAGTAGTCTCCTGCTGGATCGATCGCATAGGGATGCCACGTGAATGAGAACAGCCGCTCGTGCTCCATTCGTTGCACCGTAGCGGTCCAAGTGAGGTGCTCCGCGCCAGGCCAGGTGATGCGGCCGCTGACCGGCTGGCCTGGCACGAACGGCCCTTCCAGCGCGACACGGAACCATGTGCCGAATTCGCGGTAGTCTGTCAGGACGCGCCACACGCGCGAGACAGGGGCCTTGAGCTCGATACGCTTTTCGATGCGGTCCGGCATATGCAACCTCCTGGTTGCAGATCAGCATAGCGGGGCGCCGGGATTATGCAACCATTCGGTTGCATGGCCTCTCAGTGATGCTGGGCGAGGAAGGTTCTCCCGGCGGCCGTCACGCGCACTACGGCGCAGCCGTTCACACGCTTCTGCTCGACGTAGCCGCGATCATTCGCCTCCTCCCACACCGGAAGACGCGGACAGGAGGTGCGCCACGCATCCATTACCTCGGCATAGGGACGGGCGTCACGCGCGAGCCAGTCGATCATGTCGCGCAACAGGGCATCAACCGTGTCGGACATCAACTGCTCCTGACAGTCAGGCCAAAGTGGCAGCGCTTTGTAAAACTTCTGGCCGGGGAAGAGAAATCCAGAATGGGTTTGACCCTGTGGCGTCACAGCGCCAACCTTGGGTGAATGGGGTACGATCTCATTGTTATCGGCGGCGGCCTTGTGGGGGGAGCGATCGCCTGGGGCGCCGCGGCGAAAGGCGCATCGGTCGCGCTGATCGATCAGGGTGACATCGCTTTCCGCGCCGCCCGCGGCAATTTCGGCCTGGTGTGGGTGCAAAGCAAAGGTGCTGGCATGCCGGCATACGCGCATTGGACACGCACCTCTGCCGAGCTGTGGCCTGAGTTGGCGGGCGCGCTTGCCGGTTCGACCGGCATCGATGTCGCGCTCAAACAACGGGGCGGGCTTGCATTCTGCCTGAGCGACAAGGAATTCGAGGATCGCGCCACGCTGCTGCATCGCATGCACAATGAGAGCGGCGATATCGGTACTCGCATGATCGATCGCGATGAGCTGCAAGCAATGGTGCCAGGCCTCGGCGATCGCGTGATGGGCGCATCGTATTGCCCAATCGATGGCGAAGCTCATTCGCTGTATTTGCTGCGCGCTTTGCATGCCGCGCTGTTAAAGCTCGGCGGTGAGTACCTGCCGGGTCGCACCGTGGATGCGATCGACGCGGCACCGAATAGCTTCACCGTGCACGTCGGTGCGGAACGCTTCGCCACCGCGAAGCTGGTGATCGCGGCTGGCCTCGGTAGTCGCGAGCTGGCACCGATCGTTGGATTGAACATGCCGGTGGTGCCGTCGCGCGGCCAGATCATCGTGACGGAACGGTTGCGGCCGTTCCTCGACTATACGTGCCATACGCTTCGCCAGACGATCGAAGGAACCGTGATGCTTGGCGATTCGCAGGAGGATGCGGGCTTCGACACGTCTGTCGGCATACCAATCTTGCAGGACATCGCGACCCGCAATCTCGCGGTGTTTCCTGCGCTGAAGGACGCGACGATTGTGCGGGTATGGGCAGCGTTACGCGTCATGTCGCCGGATGGATTTCCGATTTACGAGCAGTCGCAGCGTTACCCTGGCGCGTTCGCCGCGACCTGCCACAGTGGGGTCACGCTGGCGGGTGCTCATGCACTGGCGCTGGCGCCGGCGGTTCTGGCTGGCGAACTTCCGGAGCACTTCACACCCTTCAGCAGCAAGCGGTTCGATGTTCCACCGGCTTGACAACACGGCGGGAGAGGTCCGCTTCGAGTACGAGGACCGCACGATCGTCGCACGTCCAGGCGACAGCGTCGCAGCGGCATTGCTCGCCGCCGGCGAGACAACGCTGCGCATCACAGCGGTATCGGGTGCATCGCGCGCCCCATATTGCATGATGGGAATCTGCTTCGAGTGCCTGATGGAGATCGATGGCGAGGGCAACCGTCAGGCGTGCCTGACTCCCGTCGCTGAAGGCATGCGCGTGCGGCGGCAGCAAGGGGCCCGGACCGTGCTATGACAGAGGTGGTTGTCATTGGTGCCGGCCCTGCAGGGCTCGCCGCGGCAACGCTGCTGGCAGAACAGCAGGTACGCGTTCTGCTGTTGGACGAACAGGCCGCGCCTGGCGGGCAGATCTATCGCGGCATCGAGCTCGCAACGGTAAATACGCTCGCAGCGCTTGGTTCAGATTATCAATACGGATCGAAGCTTGTGGCGAAGTTTCGCGGCAGTGGCACGGAATATCTGCCCGGCACTCAGGTGTGGCAGGTCACGCCACAGCGGGAGGTGTGGTTCAGCTCTGGCGGTCGATCGCAAGTCGTATCAGCCGACGCGGTAATTCTGGCGACCGGTGCGATGGAACGGCCCGTGCCACTGCCAGGTTGGACGTTGCCTGGGGTTATGACCGCGGGCGCATTGCAAATCCTGTTGAAGACATCAGGCATCGTGCCACACGAGCCGTTCGTTGTGGCCGGATCCGGACCGCTGCTTTATCTGATCATTCAGCAGTGTCTGGCTGCCGGAATTCGTCCGGGCGCGGTACTCGATACGGCAAGTCGGACCAATCGATGGCGTGCGATGCGGCTGCTTCCGGAAGCTGCGTCCAGCAAGGAGGGAAGAGCCTACCTCGCGAAGGGTCTGCGGATGGTCGCCGGGCTGCGTCGCAGTGGGGTTCCTTGGCATCGCGGTATTTCTGATATTCGCATTGAGGGTACTGAAGCCGTGACCGGCATTGCTTTCCGCAGTGCAGGCGTTCATTACCGAATCACAACGCGGCTGATTGCGCTGCATGAAGGCGTTATTCCCGCCCAGCAGCTTCCTCGATCGATTGGCTGCGACTTCAGATGGGATGAATTGCAACGCTGTTTTACGCCGGTGATCGATGCATGGGGCAACAGTTCGGTCGATGGTGTGCTGATAGCGGGTGACGGTGGTGGCATCGTCGGTGCACGAGCGGCTGAGCACGCGGGAAGAAGCGTTGCGTTCGAGGCGCTGCGACGTCTCGGACGCGTCGATGCTACGCGGCGAGACGCCCTTGCCGCAGACGAGCGCCGCGCGTCGCAGGGACATATGGCAATCCGGCGCTTTCTCGACACGCTCTATGCGCCACGTGATGAGATATTGCGTCCTGCCGATGACGTGACCGTTTGCCGTTGCGAAGAGATTGCCGCTGGGGCGGTGCGGGCTGTGGTGCGTCAGGGATGTCTGGGACCCAACCAGGCGAAGGCATTTCTGCGTGCGGGCATGGGTGCGTGTCAGGGCAGGATTTGTGGGCCGGTGGTAAGCGAGCTGATCGCGGATACTCGCGGAGTCGGTCCCGGCGAGGTTGGCTATTATCGCGTCCGTCCACCACTCAAGCCGATCACACTTGGTGAGTTGGTTGCAGTTGAAACCAGCTAGAGCGCATTCAGGCAAACCGGGATCGATGGGTTTCGCTGTGCTCGACCGCATCCTACGCCGCTGCGTCATTTGTAGGATGGGTTGAGCGACAAGCGAAACCCTTCAGCTTTCCAGTCACGTGGAAAACGCTCTAGTCGCCCGAGTTATTCAAAGTGACGGGTAGAGTCGTCTGAGTTTTATCCGGGCATGCTCATTGGTGAACTGCCAGTTGGCCTTGGCGTGATGTTTGTTTCGATGTTCACGCCAGGCGGCGACTTCCTCGACAAGGCTGCCTTTGTCCTCGATCCGTCGATCCAGACATTGCGATGACAGAACGCCGAGTTCTGACTCCGCCATGTTCAGCCAACTGCCGTGCTTCGGCGTGTAGTGCCACTCGAACCGCTCGGCGAGACGGCGCGCCTCGGCCGGTGCGAAGGCGGCGTACAGCGACGCCGCGGTATGGGTGCTGAGATTGTCCTGCACCAGAACGATCTTGTTTGCTGAGGGGAAATATCGGTCCGACAGGTCGCGAAGCATGGCGGCATAATCGGCGGCGGCATGGCGATCCGTCACCTCGACATGCCGCCAACCTTCCAGCGGCGCGAACAGCATGAACAGATTGGCGGTGCCGTTGCGTTGGTACTCATAATCGACGCGCCTCGGCTGACCACGCTTCATCGGCAACGGCGCGCGAGTTTCCCGGATCAGTTGTTTCGAGGTCTCGTCAAGACAAACCAAGGGCCGGGCTGTATCACGCGGCCTCGTGTAAACCTCCAGCACCTCTTCCATCGCGGCCACGAACGCCGCGTTGGCCGACGGCGGAATGACCCACCGTTGCTTCAGGTGCGGTTTGAGAAGGTTTTTTTTAGCGTCCGCCCGATCGTGTTGTCACTGGCCTTGGCGACGATCCCCAGTTCCACGACCTGCTGTTCCAGCAGGCGCAGCGACCATTTCGCGTGCCCGGCCGGAGGCTTGGAGCAGGCCAGCGTGATCAGTCTGGCTTCCTTTTCGCCGTCGAAGATCCGCAGGATCGACGGTCTCGCGCGGGGCTTACGGGCGAGCGCTACGTCGAGCCCCTCCTCAACCAGACACTGGCGAACCCTGTGGACGGTCGCGAGGCTGGTGTCGAGGGCCTTCACGATACGGCCGTCGCTCCAGGCTTCGCCGACCTCGGAAATGTCTGCCTTGAGCAAGATGCGTGCCCTGAGGATCGCGCTGGCCGAATGTTTGCCCTTGCCGATAAGCGCTTCCAGCCGCGCGCGTTCCTCCGCGTCCAGCCGAACCACATACTTCTTCACGACGACCTCTGACATGTCCCGAATCCTGGCAACGTTGACGACGTTGCGAGTGAGTCACAAACTGCCGTCAGGTTCAATGACGCGGGCGACTAGTACCCCTGCACAGAGATTTTGACGGGTTGCTCCCCCTCGGCGCCCAACTCTAAAGCCAGAGGGTTCAGGGTCCCTTAGACCGAAGTTCCCCCCAACGTCCCTGCCAACAGGCTGAGGAGCCTCGTGTTTTTGGCATTGTCCTGCCTACGTGTCGTGTTTGAGGCCGAGTAGTTGAAAGGCTCGCTGGTGCACGGCGGTTGGTCTGGAGAGGACAGTAACCGGCAATGCATCGCGAAAGCGGACGGTATTGCGGGTGAGGTTTGCGAGATCGGCGAGCAGTGTTGCGAAGCTGTGAACGGGTTGGCCATCGGCACTTCGCTTGGTGGCGGCCTTGGCGCGCGCGGCCGGCGAGACGCGCGCGGCGGCGACGGGTGAGGTGCGCTGGAGTGCAGCCGCCTGCTTGTCGTGATCGGCGAACAGCATGGGCGCCAGCGCCTGCTGCATGTGCCAGGTGACGTAGTAGGCGAGCATGCAAAGCAGGTACATGGCCACGCACGCGCCGCGCGCGGCGATGATGGATCGGGCGGATATCGAGATCGGTGGTCTTGAGGCTGCGGAAGGCACGCTCGACCTGGCTCAGGCCCTTATAGGCGAGCACGACCTGCTCGGTGGGGAAGACCTTGGCTGGCAGGTTGGTGCGGACGACGTAGAACCCGTCGAGTGCGGCCTCAGCAGCGATGGCGTCCTGCTTGCGTGACCATGACAGGGAGGTGTCGCTGATCACCACATCGAAGTGCTTGGCCATCTTATGCTTGTTGAGCACGGCGCCGACGGCGATGCCGATCCTGGCCGCGCCGCGCAACGGGCGGCGCTTGTGTTGCAGCCTGGCGGCCACGGCAGCGAGCAGACGCTCGGTCGCCTCCAGTAGCTCTTGGCGCTTGCGGCTACGCCTGGCGGCTAGGTCGGGATTGCGGCAGACGACGAGGCGTTCGCCGGGGTTGAGCCGCGAAGCGGATCGACCGTCGGCGGTGATCTCGGCCATGTCGCGTTGGTCGAACAGGGAGAGCTGCAACGGACCGCCATCGGCAGCGAGCTCGCGGATAGAGGGCGCGCGCAGCGCAGTGATCCAGTCCAGGCCAGCAGGTTTGACATCGGCTTCAAGCCGCGCGTCGGTGATCATGCCACGATCGCCGACCAGCACGACGCGGCTGAGGTTGAAGCGTGTTCGCAGCTTGGTGATCTGGGCCGCGAGCGTCATCGGGTCCGCGGTGTTTCCGTCAAACACCTCGACCGCGATCGGGCATCCCTGCTCGTTGCAGAGCAGGCCATAGACAATCTGCGGACGATCGGGCCGGTGGTCACGGCTGTAGCCACGCTGCGCAAGTTCGCAATGCTCGCCTTCGAGATAGCTCGAGCTGACATCGTAGAGCACCAGCACGCCGTCCTTGAGATGACGGCGGGCGAGTGCCTGTTCGATCTCCGGCTGGGCGGCCTGCAGCCGATCCAGTGCCTCGTAGAGTTCGTCGGCATCGACTTCACCGAGACCGAGCAAGGCGCCGAGCGCGTGCGATGCGGTGGCGTCGCTGAGCTGGCGCGCGGTGGCGAGCTTGGCGGCCGGTTCGACCACGCGGGCGACAATCATGGCTGTGGTCAGCTTGGCCAGACGGTCGGGACGTCTGGGCAGGATCTGCTCAAGGCCAATCCGCCGCAGTGTGCCGAGCGCGGCCGCGACATGGCCATACGCCAAGGCACGCTCGATCTCGAAGCGCTGGGCCGCCGCGGGCTGCATCGGCTCGTCGGCGAGCACCCTTCGCAGGGCATGGATCTTCGCTTCAGGCCATCTGGACAGATTGGCCAGCGTGCGACTCTTCACCTTGCCTTGCTCGCGATAGCTCTCGCGCAGCAGCACGGCGGGCGGGGAGTTCCGGTTGGCGATGGTCGTGATGTACACGCGGGCATCGACTCATGAACCGCCCGCGTCGCGCAAGAACTATTCTACATGCCTACGAATTTTCCCAAAATCGGCGGCCAGCTGCCGCTTTTGGGAAATTCAGAGGTAAGTTCGGCTTAGATGGACGGCTTTGGGTGGCGAGCGGACGAAGGAGCCACGCTTCAAAAGGGCAACGCGGCTGACTTCGCTCCAGAGTCCCAGGACTGATGATGCCTGTCAGCCTACAGACCAGCCATTCGTCGCGTCACGACGTCGAGCGCTGGCCACGGTGGACCATTGCGTAGCGTGCTGACGAGTTCTCGGGCTGCTCGTTGCCCGTTTGGGAACTGGTCGCCTGCATCCCACCGCCACGCTGCGACCATCGCAAGAACGAGGCCCCGGCACTCGCCGAGCAGTTCTTGATCGGCGTCCGGATAGTGCTCGATGACCTCGTCGGGCACGTGGGCGAGGTCGAATTCGACCGGCCCACGGCAACACGTCTCAAGGTCGATGAACAGCGGTCCGTTCTTCGTGCTGAGCACGTTGCCCGGGTGCGGCTCACCGTGCAGCAGTTGCTCCGCGGCGCCGCGGTCGGCGATCGTTCGTCTTAGGCTTCTTAACGTGCTGCTGAGAAGCTCCCGGTCCGCGTCGGCGAGCGCCGGAGTTTGGTCGCGGCTCGCCACGAGTTGCTGAGCCTCTGCGAACTCGATCCGTGAAGTGCGGCGTCGTGACATCGAGCTTCCGCATGCCGGCATGCAGCCGCTCAAGCGCATTCGCGTAGTCGGCTGGTGCGACCTCTAGAGGCGTGACGGATGCGTAGTAGGTCCACAGCGTGATCACGAAGCCGTCGCGCTCATGGGCGCGAGGCTCCGCTCGAGGCTCAAGAGCAGCCACAGGGATCTCTGTCTCGGCGAGCCGTTGAGCAAGCTCAACTTCGAACTGTGCCACCCGCTGCGCTAGAGGTGCGATTCGGGCAAGGACGTCACAAGGCAGCAGGCGCACAGCGAGCTTGTTCGAGTTCTGAAGAACGACCGCGTCGTCGACTATCAGGCCAAGCTCTGAGGCGGTCGACATGGCCGCAGCCACCGCACGCGGAACCTCAGATGTCTGCAAGAGAGGGCTCCATCTGCACCAACTCGGGCGGGGGTTACTACGGGACCAAGCGTTTCCTGTCACTCGCCGCGCTGGCCCGACGGCAAAATCCGCTTTGGGTCGAATGCAGCCCGTCATTCAACCCGTCAAAACCTCTGTGCCGATGTACTAGTCATTGCGAGCGGAGCGAAGCAATCCCGTCGAGATTGCTTCGCTCCGCTCGCAATGACAGGAGACGATCAGTCCTACGTTGCTCTAGCGTTCCAGCGCCAGCCGGGTGCCAAAGCAGAGAAATGCCAGCCCCACCAGGCGCTATCGCGGTGGCTGACCACAGCGCAGCTATGGTCCGCAGGATGGCGGGCGTGCCTTGCACGATCAACCGTTCACTTGCTGGATCAGCTTGGCCCAGCGATCGAGCGTCGGCAGGGTTGCATCAGCCTTGTCTGATGGCAGGCTGACACTAACGCGTACCGCGCCCAGGTCACGGTAGCGCTTCAGCAGATCAAGATCCTCCTGCACGTTGAACAGCGTGACTGGGCAAGATGTCTCTTCGCGACCTGCTTCCTTCAGCATCGCTCGGAACTTCGGGACAACCTCGAAGACGTCGCCGTATTGTCCAGGACGCCCCGCGAGCGGGATCCAACCCTCGCCATAACGGACTGCACGCCGCGCTGCCTGCGGAAAGGCTCCGCCGACGATCACGGGCGGATGCGGTTTCTGCACCGGCTTGGGCCATGTCATCATCTCGGGGAAATCGACCAACTCGCCGTGGTATTCGGCTTTCGACTTTGTCCAGATCAGCTTCATCGCCTCGATCCGTTCGCGAACCAGTTGCGCGCGTGTGGCGAATATGGTGCCGTGATCTTCCATTTCCTCAGCGTTCCAGCCGATGCCGATGCCGAACAGGAAACGTCCGCCGGAGACCTGATCGATCGAGGCTACCAGCTTCGCCGTCTGGATCGTGTCGCGCTGATTGACCAGGCAGACACCGGTGCCGACTTTCAGTGTCTTGGTCACCATGGCCGCTGCGGTCAGCGTGACGAACGGATCCATCACATCGTAGTAGGATTTCGGTAGATCGCCGCCGCCCGGATAGGGCGAACGCCGCGAGGTCGGAATATGCGAGTGCTCTGGCGCCCATACTGATTCGAAGCCACGGGCCTCCAGGGCTTGTGCGAGTTCGCCAGGAGGCATCGAATAGTCGGTGAAGAACATTGATGCGCCGAAATGCATGGGCAACCTCCTGCGCTGCTGCCGGTTAAGTTCGGCTGCTACTGTAGCGCGATCGCCAGATGCGACAACGGCGGCCCGACCCGGGGGTCAGACCGCCGCCACAGCAATCAGTCGAGGCCGTGGGTTAATCCGCGGCGAGTGCCATCGCCCGGCGGGCGATTGCCTTGCCGCAGTGATCCTCGATCGCCTCGGACACCTTCTCGGCGTGCTCGGCGAAGACATGGTCGGCGCCCTCGAACACACGGTAGTCCACGCTGACGCCCTTCTGGGTGTTCAGCTTGTCCACCAACTTCCGGACCGCGATCTCAGGCACCAGTTCGTCGGCATCGCCGTGGATCATCAATCCGCCGCACGGGCACGGGGCGAGGAAGCCGAAATCGTAGTGGTTCGCCGGCGGCGCGACACTGACCCAGCCGGAAATCTCCGGCCGGCGCATCAGCAACTGCATGCCGATGAACGCGCCGAACGAGTAGCCGGCGATCCACAGGCCACCGTGGTTGGGATTGACCGCCTGCATCCAGTCGAGCGCGGCAGCCGCGTCGCCGATCTCGCCAATGCCGCCATCATAGCGACCCTGGCTGCGACCCACGCCGCGAAAATTGAACCGCATCACCGAGCAGCCCATTCGCTGGAATGACTGGTACATCGTGTACGTGACCCGGTTGTTCATCGTCCCGCCGTGCAGCGGGTGTGGATGAAGGATCAACGCGACCGGTGCTCCAGTCTCTTTTGAATGGTGGTAACGGCCTTCAAGCCGGCCGTCAGGGCCGGCAAACATTACCTCTGGCATGGCGTCCCGAAACCGCTTTCCTGTCTTCTGGACGGCACCGGACCGGGTTCCCCAATGACCCCGGCGGCCACGTCCAATTTACAAAACTACACCCCGCCCCCGCCCAATCGGGTAAACACTAGAATGGGAACGCATCGCCCGCTTTTCAGTTCCGCGTGAATTCTTGACCTCGCAAGTCGGAATATCTAGCCTTCCGCGGAGCGGCACTGGTGCCGCAGGGTCTGCCTCCTTCATCTGTCCATGCGGTCCCCCGACCGACCGTGCCCTAGGATTGGGCTCCCAGGTCCCAAGGCCCGCATACTATAGGGTAGAGGGGCGGCGTTTCATAACGGAATTGTCGCATGGCTTTCATGTTCTTACGTGAGACGATCCGGACGTATCGGGAACGCGACCCGGCAGCGCGCTCTTCGCTGGAGGTGCTGCTGTGTTATCCCGGCCTCCACGCGGTGATGTGGCACAAATTGTCGCATTGGCTGTGGCGGAACCGGCTCTATCTGCTGGGCCGCTTTTCCTCCCACATCGCGCGCTGGCTGACAGGGATCGAAATCCATCCGGCGGCAAAGCTGGGGCGGCGGCTGGTCATCGACCACGGGATGGGGGTCGTGATCGGCGAGACGGCCGAGGTGGGCGACGACTGCTACCTATACCATCAGGTGACATTGGGGGTAGCGCGCACCAGCGGCGGCAAGCGGCACCCGACGGTCGGCAACAATGTCATCATCGGGGCCGGCGCCAAGGTGCTGGGGCCGATCATGGTCGGTAACAACGCCAGGGTCGGCGCGAATTCCGTGGTGCTGGACAACGTGCCAAACGACACGACCGTCGTCGGAATGCCGGCCAGGCCGGTCGACCGGAAGGCACCGTCGCGTCCGGGCTTCGATCCCTATGGGATTCCCTGCGATGACAGCCTGGACCCGCTGCTGCGGGATCTGGACCAGATGCACTGCGAGTTGGCGGAACTGGAGGCACGGGTGGCCCGCGTGGCCGAAGAGCAAATGCGCCAACGACTGGGCGCCGCGGAATAGCGATGCAGCTTTCCACGCGCGGCCGGTATGCCGTGATGGCGATGGTCGACATCGCCGCTCGCCAGACCCTGGGCTGCGAGTGCGGGCCGATCTGCCTGGCGGAAATTGCGGAGCGACAGAAGTTGAGCCAAGCCTATCTGGAGCAGCTCTTCGGGAAGTTGCGAAGGGCGGGACTTGTGGCTTCCGCTCGCGGCCCGGGGGGTGGATATCGGCTCGCTCGGAGTTCCGATGCGATCGCCATCGCCGACATCATTGCTGCGGTGGAGGAGCCGCTGTTGGCGACAAGCTGCGATAGTGGCGGAACGTGCCAGGCGGACGAACTTTGGGCGGAGCTGGGTCGGCGGATCCAGGGGTTCCTGGGGGCCGTTACCTTGGCTGACGTCGTGGCGGGGCGGCTGGCGGCCGATTGACCATGTTGTATTTGGACGCCAATGCGACGGAACCGCTGCGCCCCGAGGCACGGGACGCCATGCTCGCGGCGGCCGACACGGTGGGCAATCCATCATCGGTGCATGCCGCGGGACGGGCGGCCCGCAAGATCCTGGAGGATGCGCGCGAGTCTCTTGCAGTGCGGTTCGGCGTCCAGCCAGGCAATCTGGTGTTCACGTCTGGCGGCACGGAGGCGGATGCCCTGGCGATCCACGCGCTCGGGGCTGATCGGCGGATCATCATCGGTGCGACGGAACATGACGCGGTGCGCTCTGCCGTGGCCGATGCGACGATCCTGCCAGTGGATCGCGACGGGGTGGCAGATTTGGAGGCGCTGGCCAGGCTTTTGGCGGATCAGCCTCCGGCGTTGGTCTGCTTGATGTGGGCGAACAACGAGATCGGCACCATTCAGCCCATCGCCGAGGCGGCCGCGCTGTGCCGCCAGCACAAGGCGTTGCTCCATGTCGATGCGGTGCAGGCTGCCGGACGGATGGACGTCCAGTTGGCGAACGCGCACAGCGTGGCGATCTCGTCGCACAAGTTGGGAGGACCGCCTGGCGCTGGCGCCCTGCTGCTGGCACCGGAGGTCACATCGATCATGCCTCTGATCAGGGGGGGCGGTCAGGAACGCGGGCGGCGAGGAGGCACCCCTGCCCTCCCCGCAATTGCTGGGTTCGCCGCAGCGGCGACCATCGCGCCACGCGGGCAATCTTCACTGCGCGATGCCATCGAGTCTGCTGCGGTCGCCGATGGCGCGATCGTCTGCGGAGGTGGTGCCCCGCGCTTGCACAACACGACCTGCCTCGCGCTGCCAGGGGTCCGCGCCGATGCTCAAGTGATCGCGTTGGACCTGGAGGGGATTGCAGTCAGTGCGGGCGCGGCCTGCAGTTCTGGCAAGGTTGCCGCCAGTCACGTCCTGGCGGCCATGCGGTTCGGGCCACTCGCCGGTCAGGCTATCCGTGTGTCCCTGCCCTGGAATGTGACGGCGGACGCCGTTCCCGTTTTCGCCACCGCGTACAAGCGCACGGCGGATCGGCTGCGTGCCACGCTGGCGGCGCACGCCGCCTGACCCCACATTGCCGCCATGCCCGTAGCGCCACCCCGTCCCAATCGCCCGGTTTATTTGGACAATCAGGCAACAACCCGCTGCGATCCGCGCGTTGTCGAGGCGATGCTGCCCTGGTTCACCGAACATTACGGCAACCCACACAGCGTCGAGCACGTGATGGGGACTGAAGCGGAAGCCGCGGTCGAGGATGCACGCGTGTACGTCGCCAAGCTGATCGGCGCTGATCCGAAGGAAGTCGTGTTCACTTCCGGGGCGACGGAAAGCAATAACCTGGCGATCAAGGGCGCGGTCCGCTTTGCTGCGGCCACCGAACGCCGCCGCGTCGTCACTGTGGCTACAGAACATAAGTGTGTCCTGGAATCGGTTGCCGATCTCGAAGCCGAAGGGTTTGAACCGGTGTTCCTGCCGGTCCGCTCGGACGGCTTGGTGGACCCGGACACGCTGCGCGCGGCGCTGGAGACGCCCACGCTGCTGGTCAGCGTCATGGCGGTGAATAACGAGATCGGCGTCATCCAGGATATCCCCGCGCTGGCCGCGATAGCCAAGCAGGCTGGTGCGCTGTTCCATACTGATATCGCACAAGCGACTGGGAAGATCCCGCTTGATCTGTCGGGCTGGAAAGTCGATCTGGCGTCGATCAGCGGACATAAGGTTTATGGGCCGAAGGGCGTCGGCGCGCTCTATGTCCGCCGCCGACCGCGCGTCCGACTGACGCCGTTGTTTTCCGGCGGAGGCCAGGAGCGCGGCTTGCGCTCGGGGATTTGCCGGCGCCGCTGATCGTTGGCCTAGGCGAGGCCTGCCGGCTGGCCGCGGCTGAAATGGCCGATGAATCGGTAAGATTGGCGGGACTGCGCCAGCGCCTGCTCGACCGGCTGGTTGTCGACATCCCTGGTATTTCCACCAACGGCAGCACGGACGCGCGCATTGCCGGCAACCTCAACGTCACGTTCCCCGTCGCGACCGCGGCCGAATTGATGGAGCGCGTGCCGGATTTGTGCGTATCCACCGGGTCGGCCTGCTCCTCGGCGGCGATCGAGCCATCCTATGTGCTGCGTGCCCTTGGCGTGTCGGACGAGGCGGCTTCGCGCACATTGCGCATCGGGATCGGGCGCTTTACCTCCACCGCCGATATCGACTATGCGGCGGCAGCGCTCGCCGCGGCACATGCCGGAGCGCCCGCACCCGGTATTGAACACCTCGCCAAGGCCTGAGCATGCCGAAGATGACCTTTATCGAACGCGGCGGTGCGCGCCGCGAAGTTGACGCGCCGCTCGGCATGTCGGTGTTGGAGATCGCACATCAGCACGGCGTCGATATCGAGGGTGCTTGCGAGGGCTCATTGGCCTGTTCCACCTGCCACGTCATCGTCGAGCCTGCCTGGTTCAAGAAACTGGACGAACCGACCGAGGACGAGGAGGACATGTTGGACCTGGCGTTCGGGCTTACCGAGACGTCGCGGCTTGGCTGCCAGATCGTGATGACCGAGGCGCTGGATGGCTTGGTGGTGAAGCTGCCCGCCGGTGCGCGCAATCTGCTGAACGACTGAAAATGAGCGCCGCCGCAGACACCCTCTCCCTACCCTCCCCCGCCAGGCGGGGGAGGAAGTCGTAATGCGCATTCTTGTTGCGATGTCGGGCGGCGTGGACAGCAGCACTGTCGCCGGCCTGTTGCATGAAGCCGGGCACGACGTGGTGGGCGTCACGCTACAGCTTTACGACCATGGCGCCGCCGCCAGCCGCAAGGGTGCCTGCTGTGCGGGCCAGGATATTTACGATGCCCGGCGGGTTGCCGACCATTTGGGAATCCCACACTACGTCATCGACGCCGAACAGCGGTTTGCTGACGCGGTGATCCGCGACTTCGCCGACAGCTACGCGTCGGGCGAGACGCCGGTGCCGTGTGTCCGCTGCAATCAGACGGTGAAGTTCGCCGATCTGACCGCCCTGGCGGAGGGGCTTGGCTGCGAACGGCTGGCGACCGGCCATTACGTACGGCGGATCGACGGTCCCGATGGTCCAGAGTTGCACCGCGCCGCGGACCTTGCACGCGATCAGAGCTGGTTCCTGTTCGCCACCACGCGCGAGCAGCTTGCACGGACCATATTTCCGCTCGGCGACGTACCGGACAAGCAGGCAGTCCGGGCGCAGGCGGAGCGGCTTGGCCTTCAGGTCGCCGCCAAGCACGACAGCCAGGACATCTGCTTCGTTGCCTCGGGCCACTATGCTGATACCGTACTGCGCCTGCGGCCTGACGCCGGCAAGCCTGGTGATATCGTCGCGCGCGACGGGCGCGTGCTGGCACGCCACGACGGGATTGCGCGGTATACCGTGGGTCAGGGCAAGCGGCTTGGTGCTGCCGCGATGGATCGTGGAGAGCGTCAGGCGGTATCCAAGTGGAGCCGGGAATGCGGCGGATTATCGTGGGGCCGCGCGATGCGGGAACCCTCTCGGTCCGCTTGCGCGAGGTGAACTGGCTGATCTCGCCGCCGAGCGGTCCGTTGGCGTGTCAGGTGAAGTTGCGGGCACGAGAGGCCGTGCAATCGGCCACGTTGTATCCGGACCGCGAAGAGGTGCTGCTGGATGCGCCCGCGCTGCCGGCACCGGGGCAGGCGTGCGTTTTCTACGATGGATCGCGGGTGTTGGGCGGCGGGTTCATCTGCCGCCCGGGCGTTGACGCGAGAGGCGGCGCAGGACTATCTCCTCGCCCTCTCCGATTGGATGGCGGCGTAGCTCAGCGGTAGAGCAGGGGAATCATAATCCCTTGGTCGGTGGTTCAAATCCGCCCGCCGCTACCATCTATATGTTATAGGGGTTACGAGGAGCGGCGAAGCTTTCGAGAAGTCGCAGGATCGATCGGGGCTTCACCGAAGGCGGGACACCCTGGGACGGTAAAGGGCCAGTTCTTGCTACGTTCCGCGCCGTTACCTTTTGTCCGCCATACCTGAAACACCACGCCATTACGCGGCCTAGCACGTGGAAGCCGTGAAATCGCACTGGATTGGACGTGCCATCATTGCTTATAATCGCATCAATGCTGACAGAGGCAAATCTGTGGCGAGCATCACCATCCGCAACCTGGACGAATCCCTGAAATCCCGCCTGCGTATCCAGGCAGCGGTCCATGGCCGCTCGATGGAGGACGAGGCGCGCGACATTCTGCGCTCGTCGCTCAATCAGGAGCCGCAGGGGCCAAAGGACCTTGGCACGGCGATCAACGCCCTGTTCAAGCCGTTCGGTGGCTTCGATATGCCGGAGGTGCTGCGCGAACCGATGCGCGCGCCGCCAACGTTTGACGAATGATCCTTCTGGATACCAACGTCGTCTCCGAGTTGATGAAGTTGGCCCCGGAGCCGGCTGTCATTGGCTGGATCAACGCCCTCCCGGGTTCGACCGTATTCCTTTCCGCCGTCACCCAGGCGGAGATCCTGTATGGCATAGCCCTGGTGCCGGCAGGAAGGCGACGCGAGGGGCTGGCACAGGCCGCCCGCACCGCATTCGAGACCTACTTTCGCGGGCGCATCGTGCCCTTCGATTCCGAAGCCGCCGAGGCGTTTGCCGTGCTGGCTGCTGGCCGTCGGCAGGCAGGCATGCCGATTTCACAGGCGGACGCTCAGATCGCGGCAATCGCGGGGTCCCGCGGTGCGGTTATCGCGACCCGTAACGTGGCGGATTTCGTGGGATGCGGGGTCGAGATCGTCAACCCCTGGGGTGATTCCTCAAAGGAATTGGCCTGAAGGTGCTAGCCCTTCATCCGCGATGCGCTGTCAGCGCAGAGTTCGAAAGGTCGCAGGATCGGTCGCGACGTCGCTGAAGCCGGCCGGAACATGGGAGGATGGCGAGCCAATCAGTGCCCGTGGTCGAGATGACGGCGATAGAGTGCCACCTCGAACGCTCACTACGGTTGGTCGTGGTGCCCGGATTGGGCCAGGCGGTGTTGGTTATCACCGACCCGAAGGACCAACCCGCGAACGTCCAGAATGCAGTCCAAATCATGCATCTGGCGCGCACGCTGGAGCAGCAGATGTCGTCAAACGATGTTCGCGGCTCGATCGCGAATTCGACGTGCGCGTTTGGGTCGCGGATGGCGTTCATAGTGCCGTTAAGGACGCGTTGCCAATTCCAGTCATCAACCAGCAGGATGCCGTAAGGATCAAGCGCGTCGATGATGATGCGCGCCCCGTCATATTGGTCCTTCTCGCCATGTGGTCCGTCGCAAAAGCCGACATTGAAGTCGCCGAAGGCACTGTAATTGACCGTTCGGAAGCTCCTCTCGACTATGCCAATTTCCAGATACCGGGATCACGCAACCGTGCGATCAAGTTGTTAACAAATAAGCGATGCTTCCGCCCACAGAAGCCATGCAACCGTTCGTCTGATCGCCCTCGCGCGATCGACGGATCCGCCTGTTCGATTATGACGGGCGGGCGCCTCGATGCCTGCTGACAGTAGGGCCTCCTGCGAACTGCGCCGGTCCTCTCGATCGGAGCTCGGAACGGTCGTCTTTGATACAGATCAATATCCTCCGATAAGATCGATCTTAACGATTTGGAATGATTTTTATGGAGTATTCGCCAGGAACGAAGGCACCCGTTGTCGATACAGATGAGGAGCTGAACATTTTCGGTAACCCCACAGACCGGCTGGTCTGGGCTGAGCAGGACGACGAATTGCCTGTCGCCTCGCGAGGCTTCAGTTGGCGGCCGCTATCAAAGCTGTCGGTCGCGGAGCTACGCGCACGGGCGGCGGAATACCGGCGAATGGCCGCGAGCGCGACGACCGTCGATGTCCGGGACAGCCTCTGCCGCGTCGCGGACAGGTTTGATGCCAGGGCGGAGGAGATTGCGAAGTGCACCTGATCGGGATTCGGCCGCGGCTGCTCATTGGGCGTACAGCACCAGGAAAACAGCAATCGCGGCAAGGCACAGGCTGACGATCAGGATCAGGCGGTCGAACTGCATCGTTGTGAGCCTGCGCCCTGAACATTGCAGCACTACGTCGAAGTGTTGCGGCAAGGCACTGCCGCGACAATTTGCCGAAACGACCCCACTCGTCCATAAGCTGGCCGGTCGGCGCACCCAGCCACGAGATAAGATCAGATGCGCAGCCTCCGCCTTCCTCCAGCACAGCATCTGGCGTTGCTTTGGCTCAGCGGCAGCGTGGCGATCGCAGTCGCGACCTGGTTCTGTTTCACGCTCGGGCTTACCGCCGCGACCACCGGATTTATCTATCTTGCGATCATTGTCATTCTGTCGCTCGCCGACAGCTTCGTGTCATCAGCGTTCTTCTCGCTCATCGCGGTGGGGACACTCGACTTTTTCTTTACCCAACCGTTGTTCACGTTCCAGGTTGCATCCGCGGAAGACATCGTCTCGCTCGGGACGTTCGTTTTCACCTCCTTCGTCATCACCGGTCTGGTACGTCGGCTGCGGAATTCCTCAAGGACGCTGCAGCGGCAGGCGCAGCTCCTCGACCTGACGCATGACACCGTGATTGCACGGGATCCGCGGGATGCGATCACCTTCTGGAATCGCGGGGCGGAGCAGCTCTACGGCTGGACCAGCAAGGAGGCGTTGGGCACCGTCTCACATGCGCTGCTGAAGACCGTCTTTCCCGAGCCCCGAGCGACGATCGACGAAAAGCTGCGCGCGTCGGATCATTGGGAGGGCGTGCTCATCAACCGGCGAAGGGATTCAAGGGAAGTCATCGTCGCCAGCCGCTGGTCGCTTCAGCGGGACGAACGCGGACAGATCGTCGGCATTCTGGAAACCAACAACGACATCACGGAGCGCCGACGCGCCGAGGAAGCATTACGCCGTAGCGAGGCCGCTTATCTTGCCGAGGCGCAGCAGCTAAGCCTGACCGGGAGCTTTGGCTGGAACATGGCCAATGGCGATGTCTTCTGGTCGGCGCAGAGCTTTGCGATCCTGGCTTACGGTAAAGATGTGCAGCCGTCGACCGGCCTGTTGCTGGAGCGCGCGCATCCGGATGATGTTGCTTCAGTACGCGAGACAATCGAGCGCGCGTCGCGGGACTGCAACGAATTCGATATCGAATTCCGATTGCTGATGCCCGACCAGTCGATCAAGCATGTGCACGCTGTGGCGCACGCGATGGAGGACTCGTCCGACAAGGCGCAATTCGTCGGCGCACTGATGGACATAACGGCGGCCCGGCTGGCCGAACAGCAGCTTCATCAGGCACAGGCTCAGATTGCTCATGTCGCCCGCCTGACCAGCCTGGGCGCGCTGTCGGCGTCCATCGCACACGAGGTCAATCAGCCGCTCGCTGCCATTGTGTCGCACGGAGAAGCCAGCCTGCGTTGGCTGCATCGCGACGTGCCACGCGTCGATGAAGTCGAGTCCTCGATCAGGCATGTGATTGCTAACGGCAAGCGGGCAAGTGAAGTCGTCCAGCGCGTTCGCGCACTGACCAGACAGTCCGAACGACAGACCACCCCCGTCAATCTCAACAACCTGGTCGAGGAGGTCGTGCCGCTGGTCCGCAGCGAGGTTGCCCGTCACCACGCTCTGCTGAAATTCGATCTCGCCAGCGACTTGCCGGACATTTCCGGCGATCCAATTCAGCTTCAGCAGGTCATCATCAACCTGATCGTCAATGCCGCGCAGGCTATGGCGGATGTTGAGAATCGCACGCGTGCTGTCGTGGTCAGCTCGCGCATCAACGACAGCGATCGGGTGGTGCTCGAAGTCATGGATTCCGGCCCTGGCGTGGATTCCGATCACGCTGCACAGATTTTCGAGCCTTTCTTCACCACCAAGTCCGGAGGCATGGGCATGGGGTTGTCGATCTGCCGCTCCATCATCGAGGCACATGGCGGCCAGATCAGCGTTCTGCCGCGGGCCTCCGCATCTGGCGCGATCTTCCGCTGCATGCTTCCCAACAATCTCCCCGCTTGACGGGTTTTCCAGCGGCACCGCATCCTGACGTGATCAGCTCACCGCCACAGGAATAGCGTTTTGACGGAGCAACCGGCCCCGACGACGATCGATCCGAACAGCCAGGAACCGGTTGTCCTGGTGGTGGACGATGATGAGTCCATGCGTGAGGCGCTCCGCAGCCTGCTGAAATCGGTCGATCTGCGCGTTGAGATGTACCGATCAGCAGCCGCTTTCCTGCAAGCCGAATTGCCCGCTGGTCCATGCTGCATCGTCCTGGATGTCAGGCTGCCAGGACAAAGCGGTCTGGACCTTCAGGCGGAGCTGAGCCGCGAAGACATACGGATTCCGATCATCTTCATTTCAGGCCACGGTGACGTGCCGATGTCGGTCAGGGCGCTAAAGGCAGGCGCAGTTGATTTTCTGGTCAAGCCGTTTCGCGACCAGGATCTGCTGGACGCGATCACCGAGGCGCTCGAACTGGACCGGAAGCGTCGCGAGGAGGATGTGAAGCGGTTGGACCTTCGGGCGCGCTACGATGGCCTCACCGGGCGTGAGCACCAGATACTGAAGCATGTGACCGACGGCTTGCTGAACAAGCAGGTCGCTCACGAACTCAGCGTGTCGGAGATCACGGTAAAGATTCACCGCGGCAACGTCATGCGGAAAATGGCAGCTCGGTCGCTGCCGGAGTTGGTCCGCATGGCGGAAGCCCTTGGGCTCGGCCCAGGCAAGCCGGCGCGATGAACTGGACCAGCTACTGGTCGGTATCGAATAAACCGACGTATAGCTTCCATTGTGCGTCGTGGAACAGCATTTTGGGCCCATTGCACGATGGATTGGATAGCACGTGACTGTTCCACTGATTGCTATTGTTGATGACGATGAATCTGTCTGCATCGGGATGCAGAGCCTTGTACGTTCGCTGGGCTATGACGTGCAAACTTACGGTTCGGCTGAGGATTTTCTCGCTTCTGAGGCGCGCCCGGCGACATCATGCGTGATTTCGGACGTGCAAATGCCGGGTCTCAGCGGGCTGGAATTGCAGGAGATCCTGGCATCGGAAGGCAGCCGGTTGCCGATCATTTTCGTCACGGCTTTCCCGAATGCGCACGCCCGACGGGCCGCACTACAGGGTGGGGCTACATGCTTTCTCAGCAAGCCGTTCGATGGGGCGGCTTTGGTGGAGTGCCTGGAGAATGCCCTAGGTGCAGAAAGCGGGGCCTGACAGTTCCTCGGCCTTTCGCGCCGATCCCTCCGATCGTGATGGCCTGGCGCGTTCCGCAACTCATTCGCTCTAACCGTCATGGCCGGGCGTGTCCCGGCCACCCGTAGCGGCATGAACGTCCGATCGCGAGCACATCAGGCTGGAGCCTCTGCGCGGTTGCCGTACATGCAGGCAACTTGCCGCTACCGGTGGCCGGGACACGGTCGGCCATGACGATGATTTGGGCGCCGTCGCCCCTATCTTAGCGCATATGCGGCGTGTCCCGACCACCCGTAACGGCACAAGCGTTTGATCGCTGGCTATGCGGCTTGAGCCTGTGGGCGGTCGGACGCACTTGCTAGTGCTCTCACGCGCAAGGATGACGCACCAGCACCAACGTCATTCCCGCGAACGCGGGAACCCAGGGCCACGGACACAAACCTCGCCCTGGGTTCCTGGTTTCGCAGGAATGACGGGAGAGTAGTGCCAGCGAATCATCGGAAAGCGTCTGACGGCCAGCAAGTTGCCCCTACGGGTGGCCGGGACCGATCCCCGGGACAAGCCCGGGGACTTCGGCCCTGCCACGACGACAGGGCGACCGATGAATCAGGATCAGCGAGAAGTCGTTTAAGTCACTGCATTAGGGCCTGTCATCAATTGAGCCGATGTCGTTCGGTGTGCGCCATCGGCGCATAGTGTTGGCCCGGTGAGTCCTGATTGCCACACTCAGCCTTCAATCGGCGCCGCGCGATGCGTAGCCGATTCCGGCGCGGCGGTTTCTTCAATTCATAGGCGGTCAGCTTGTGGGGAGCTGACCAATGCGGCGGTTCGGACTGCGCGACGACCAGTGGGAGCGGATCAAGGACCTGCTGCCCGGGCGCGAAGGCTCGGTCGGAGTGACCGCGGCAGACAATCGTTTGTTCGTGGATGCCGTGCTCTATCGGTACCGTACCGGGATGCCGTGGCGCGATCTGCCGGAGCGGTTCGGCGACGGGACAAAGGTCCACCTTCGGTTCAGCCGCTGGGCCAAAAGCGGTGTCTGGGAGCGGGTATTTCAACATCTCCCCGCAGACGCCGACAACGAATATGCGATGATCGACAGCACCATCGTGCGCGCTCATCAGCACAGTGCCGGCGCCCAAAAAAAGCCGGTGACGACCAGGCCATCGGGCGCTCGCGCGGCGGACTGAGCACCAAGATCCACGCCCTGGTCGACGCGCTGGGCAACCCGATCGGCCTCTTCCTGACCGGTGGCCAGGCACACGACTTGGTCGGGGCCGATCACCTGCTGCCCACGATGGCAGCCGATACGCTGATCGCCGACAAGGCGTTCGACGCCGACGAACGGGTCCTCGATCCACTGGCCGCTGCCGGCAAGACCGCAGTGATCCCGCCGCGAACCAACCGGTCCTTGCCGCGCGACTATGACCGAGAGCTTTATGTGGCGCGCCATCTGGTCGAGAACTTCTTCGCCAAGATCAAGCAGTTTCGCGCGATCGCCACCCGCTACGAGAAGACCGCGCGGAACTTCCTGGCTGCCGTCCAGCTCGTCGCCAGCATCGTTTGGCTCAATTGATGACAGGCCCTAGGCATAGAGCGTAAAACTTTCGTGAGCTTGGGCCCAGCCCTGGCGGAAAACGGCCGCTCAGCGTGGTCCGGACATACTCTGGTATAGGTGGCGCCAACGATGGTGGGAGACTGACCGAACCCAAGTCCGATAGAGCCATTTAACGAACCCAATCATGCTCGCAGGGTCAATTGTCGGCCAACAGAATGGCGACCGCCCATGCAGAGTTCTGTCACCAAGACGCTTTGCCAGGCTACCGACACCAACCGTGGCGGTGCGCCGGCGGCTGATCCACACTGCGATCGGCTCGAATTCGGCAGCTTCAGCTTGGTCCCCAGCCAACGCCTGCTCCTGCACGACGGGGAACCGGTCCATATCGGCGCGCGAGCCTTCGATGTGCTGATTGCGCTGGCGGCGCGACCTGGCGAACTGGTGACCAGGGAAGAGCTGACGGCTCAGGTCTGGCCCAACACATTCGTCGATGCGGTCAATTTACGGGTCCATGTCGCCGCGCTGCGCAAGGCACTTGGCGACGACCATGGCCGACTGATCCACACCGATCCTGGGCGGGGCTACCGGCTGACTGCTCCGATCCGGCCGGTTATGCCAGCCCCCCCTGTATCTGCACCCCCCTGCAGTGAGCTACCCTCCAGGGTCACGCGCCTTATTGGACGCGATGACTTCATCGCTGGTGTGGTTGCAAGGCTGCCGCAATGCCGGCTGGTCACCATTGTTGGTCCTGGAGGGATTGGTAAGACCAGAGTCGCCATTGCCTGCGCCGAGGCACTCGTTGGATCGTATTGCGACGGCGTTTGCTTCATCGACCTGACCATGGCGACGCAGTCGGCAGACGTCGCCATGGCCGCGGCTAAGACGCTCGGGGTG
The DNA here is from genome assembly GCA_963733475.1 of uncultured Alphaproteobacteria bacterium. Classification (GTDB taxonomy): domain Bacteria; phylum Pseudomonadota; class Alphaproteobacteria; order Acetobacterales; family Acetobacteraceae; genus JAMXLO01. The sequence goes on from CAVTEC010000007.1 coordinate 131,233, forward strand.
TCCAGTAGCGGCGACGAACCGCTGCGCGAGGTGATCCAGCACCTGCGGAATCGGCAGATGCTGCTGGTGATGGACAACTGCGAGCATGTCGTCCAGGCGGCGGCTGTCCTCGTCGAGACGATATCGGCCTCCGCACCGGACATCCACATTCTTGCCACCAGCCGCGAAGCATTGCGGATTCGGGGAGAATGGGTGCGGTCACTTCCACCGTTGGCGAGCCCGCCGGCCACGGACAGCATCACCGCGGCCGACGCCATGGGCTACCCAGCGGTGGAACTATTCGTGGAACGAGCTGTCGCCGCGCAAGAGGACTTTCGACTGACAGACCCAGCGGCGCACCTCGTGGGGGAAATATGTCGCCGCCTGGATGGTGTCGCGTTGGCGATCGAGCTGGCGGCGGCCGAGGTGCATATATTCGGTCTCGCCTGGCTGGCGACGCATCTGGACGATCGGCTGTGGATCCTGAAGCGGGGGCATCGGACCGCTGTGGCGCGGCATCAAACCTTGGCCGCGATGCTCGATTGGAGCTACGAACTGCTGTCCGAAGAGGAACGCGAGACGTTGCAGCGTATCGCGACCTTCCCCGGCAATTTCACATTGGAAGACGCCATTGGCGTGATTGCGCGCGACGAGATCGAAGGTGTCGAGGTCGTTTCTGCCATCAGCGGCCTTGTCGCGAAATCCCTGGCAAGTTTAGAGGTGATTGGGTCGATTACGCACTACCGACTGGCCGAGACGACCCGAGCCTACGCTTACACCAAATCAAAAAAAGCCGCGCCGGTACAGGCGATGCTTGCTTGAAGAGCGGTTGTCGATCGCTTTGCTGACCTGACGCATGAGTGCGTCGAAGTCTGAATCCGTCACCCGATCCGCCTTCATCACCAGACGGGTCAATTCATCCGGTGAAGGAGCGAGCCGCAACCCGCCGAACCGTCCATCTGCACAGTCTGCGGGGCGATTGGAATTGCACGCAATCAGCATTCCTTTGGTCCTCCATCGACGGACCAAACATGCCGCGTGGCTGTGTCCGAAGCATGACGCATTTATGTTGAAGAGTTGCAAAGCTTCAGGGCTTGAAACGCCGCTATCGCTCCGTTCACATCCTGTTTACCAATGATGCCGTCAAGCTAGCCCGCTGAAACCGGAGTATTGGAGGGAATGGACGGCGCGGAATTCCTGGTGCGGGGACGCGTGCAGGGCGTGGGCTTCCGCCCCACGGTATGGCGGCTTGCGCGCGAATGCGGCCTGTCCGGCGATGTGCGCAACGATGCCGCCGGTGTGCTGATTCGCGTCTCAGGCGATGATGAATGCATCGCGCGGTTCCTCGAACGGCTTTGGCGAGAGCCGCCGCCTTTGGCCCGGATCGAACGGATTGAGCAGCGCGCTGTTGGCACAGCTTGTGGTCATGGGTTTCACATCGTTACCAGCACCGATGGCGAGCCGCGCACCGAAGTCACGCCCGACGCCGCTATTTGCGCCGAATGTGCGCGCGAGGTCCTTGATCCGGGCGAACGGCGCCACGGCTATGCATTCACGAATTGCACGCATTGCGGACCGCGCTTCAGCATCGTCCGCGGGATACCGTATGATCGCGCGACGACGACAATGGCACGCTTCGCTCTGTGCGCGGCGTGCCGGAACGAATACGAAAATCCAGCGGATCGGCGCTTCCATGCCGAGGCCATTGCCTGCACCGATTGCGGTCCGCGGCTCAGCGCTGACATCGAGGTGGCCTCACCGGTACTGTTGCGCGGTGGAATTCTCGCGTTAAAGGGCATTGGCGGGTATCAGCTCGCCTGCGACGCGACGAATGCTGACGCGGTGAGCCGTTTGCGCACGGCCAAGCACCGCGAGACCAAGCCATTCGCATTGATGGCCCGCGATCTCGACGTGGTCCGCCGCTATTGCGCGATTGGTGCAGAGGAACAGCACCAGTTGACCAGCCCTGAAGTCCCGATCGTTCTGCTGCGCGCGAATGGTGTGCAACTACCGGATGCTGTCGCACCGGGACTGGCCACACTCGGGTTCATGCTACCGACCACGCCGCTGCATCTACTGCTGTTGCGCGATATCGACCGGCCAGTCGTGATGACCAGCGGCAATCTGTCCGATGAACCGCAGATCATCCGTGATGCCGAAGCTTGCGAACTGCTCGGACCGATTGCGGACCTTGTGCTGACGCACGACCGCAACATCGCGACGCGGATCGATGACTCGGTCGTCCGCGTGATGGCGGGCGCGCCGCGCATTCTGCGCCGAGCGCGTGGTTATGCGCCAAGCGCAATTCCGCTGCCCGCCGGGTTCGAGGCGGCACCGGACCTGCTCGCGGCCGGCGCTGAGCAGAAGAATACATTCTGCCTGTTGAGGAACGGCGCGGCGATCCTGTCGCAGCACGTCGGCGACCTGGATGACGCGCGGACCTACGATGATTACCGGCGCAATATCGCCCATTACGCTGCCCTGTTTGAGCACACACCGGCAGCGATTGCCGCCGATATGCATCCAGAATACCTCTCCTCGAAGTTTGCGCGCGGCTGCGGTCTGCCGCTGATCGAGGTGCAGCACCACCATGCCCATGTGGCCGCGTGCCTGGCCGAGAACGGTCGCCGGCTGGATGCGCCGCCTGTGCTTGGGATCGTGCTGGACGGGCTCGGCTGGGGCGAGGACGGCACGATCTGGGGCGGCGAATTTCTGCTTGCCGATTATCGGCAGGCGCGGCGGTTGGCGATGTTCAAACCTATCGCGATGTTAGGAGGCACAGCGGCTGCGCGCGAGCCGTGGCGCAATCTGTACGCGCACCTTGCTGCGGCTGGCCTGCCGCAAGCATCGCACCCGATGCTGGATGCGATGCTCCGAACCGGGACCAATTCGCCTCTGGCTTCTTCGTGCGGCCGGTTGTTCGACGCCATGGCGGCGGCACTCAATATCTGTCGGGATCGGCAGGGCCATGAAGGCGAGGCCGCCGCTCGACTGGAAGCCCTGGTGAGCCACGAAGCATTGGAGAGTGAGCAAGGATATGAGCTGGAAGTATTAAATTTGATTGATCCAACGCCGCTTTGGCGAGAAGTGCTATATGATCTGCAAGCTCGAACACCGCCCGGAGTGATGGCTGCCCGGTTCCACAAAGGCGTGGCCAATGCTGTCGTGACGATGGCATGCCGCCATTCTGGTTTCGATACAGTCGTGCTGTCTGGCGGCTGTTTCCAGAATTCGGTGCTGTTCGAACTGATCGAGCGGCAATTGCGTAACGCTGGCTTTTGTGTGCTGTCACACGGTGCAGTCCCAGCGAATGATGGTGGCTTGTCGTTAGGACAGGCCGTGGTGGCGGCAGCTCGTTTGATCGCTTCAACGTCATCCCCGCAAAAGTGGGGACCCAGGGTCGCTGGCGATGTGCTGCCTGCCCTCGGTTCCCGCTTGCGCGGTAACGACGAATAGGAGGGTTTCATGTGCCTCGGCATTCCAGCCCAGATTGTACGCATCGATGACGCCGAGCGCTTGTTAGCGACTGCTGAGGTCGGTGGTGTGCGGCGCCAGGTCAACATCATCTGCATCGTCGATGACCAGCACCCGCCGGAATCCTGTGTTGGCGATTGGGTCCTCCTGCATGTCGGCTTTGCCATGAGCCGCATCGACGCAGCCGAGGCCGAGGCAACGCTGCGCGTGCTGACCGACCTGGGGGAGATGGCGCAATGAAATACGTCGATGAATTCCGCGATCGCGACAAGGCAGCCACCGTATTGCGCGCGATCGCTGCATTGGCTGCGGAGATCCGCCCACAACGACCGCTGCAGATCATGGAGGTCTGCGGCGGCCACACTCATGCGATATTCCGTTATGGCATCGAGGCAATGCTGCCCGACACGGTCGAATTGGTGCATGGCCCCGGTTGCCCTGTCTGCGTTCTGCCGATGGGCCGGGTCGATGATTGCATCGCGATCGCCACGCAGCCGGGTGTGATCCTGGCAACGTTCGGTGACGCGATGCGTGTCCCGGGTCGCGAGGCAGCCTGATGCAGGCAAAAGCCAATGGTGCCGATATTCGCATGGTCTATTCGCCGACCGATGCGCTTGACATCGCGCGGAAAAATCCAGAGCTCGAGGTGGTGTTCTTTGGCCTGGGCTTCGAGACCACCATGCCATCAACCGCGCTGACCGTATTGGAAGCGGAGCGCGACGGCATCAGCAATTTCTCGGTGTTCTGCAATCATATCACGATTGTGCCGACACTGAAGGCGATCCTCGACAGCCCCGATCTGCAGATCGATGGCTTCGTCGGTCCTGGCCACGTGTCGATGGTGATCGGCACCGAGCCATATGAGTTCATCGCGCAGCACTATGGCAAGCCGCTGGTGGTGTCGGGCTTCGAGCCGCTGGACCTGTTGCAGTCGGTCTGGATGGTGCTGCGCCAGATCGCCGATGGCCGCGCGGAGATCGAGAACCAGTATGCGCGTGTGGTCGCCTCTGGCGGCAATGCGGCGGCGCAGCGCGCCATCGACGCAGTGTATGAACCGCGCGACCATTTTGAATGGCGAGGACTGGGTTCGATCGATTATTCCGGAGTTCGCTTCCGCGATGCCTACGCCCGGTTCGATGCGGAACACCGCTTTGCCGTGCCTGGCGTGCGCATCGCCGATCCGGCGGCATGCCAATGCGGCGAGGTGCTGAAAGGCGTGCTGAAGCCGCATCAGTGCAAGGTGTTTGGCACGTCCTGCACACCGGAGATGCCACTGGGCGCGCTGATGGTGTCCTCGGAAGGCGCGTGTGCCGCGTACTATCGCTATGCCGCGAAGGCCGCATGAAGACTGTTACGCTCAGTCACGGCGGCGGCGGCAAGGCGATGAAGGACCTGATCGACCGAGGTCTTCGTCGCGGCGTTCGATAATCCGCTGCTGGCGCCGCTGGACGATCAGGCGCGCGTGCCGATGGCGTTGCTGGCGCAATACGGCGATCGGCTGGCATTCACGACAGACTCGTTCGTGGTCGATCCGCTGGAGTTTCCCGGCGGCGATATCGGCAAGCTTGCCGTCTGCGGCACGATCAACGACCTCGCGGTCGGGGGGGCGGTGCCGCTGTACCTGTCCTGTGCCGCGATCATCGAGGAAGGTCTGCCGATCGATCGTGCTGCACCGGATGGCGCAGTCGATGGCGGTTGCGGCGCGTGATGCGGGCGTGCAAATCGTCACAGGCGACACCAAGGTCGTGCAGCGCGGTGCCTGCGACAAGCTGTTCCTCACCACGACCGGCATCGGCATGATCCGTGCTGGCGATTGCGCTGGGCACACAGTACGTGCGGCCGGGTGACGTCGTTCTCGTCAATGGTGTGCTGGGGGATCATGGCGCCGCCATTCTCGCGGCACGCGGCGATCTCGCGCTGGATGCGCCGATCGACAGCGATTGCGCCGCGCTGCATGGGTTGGTTGAGACGCTACTGGCTGCCGCGCCCAACACGCGCTTCATGCGGGACGCGACCCGCGGCGGGGTGGCCACCGTGCTGAACGAGATCGCGCAGTCGGCCAACATCGGCATCGAGCTCGACGAAACGGCGATGCCGTTGCGCGAAGAAGTCAAAGGGCTTCTGCGAAATCCTCGGGCTTGATCCGCTTTATCTGGCCAACGAGGGCCGGGTGGTCGCCATCGTGCCTTCCGACGAAGCGCCGCGTGCACTTGCCGCGATGCGCAGCCATCCGCTTGGCAGCGGCGCCTGCCGCATCGGCCAGGTCGTCGATCGACGTCCCGGGCTGGTGGTCATGCACACCGTGCTCGGCGGCCAGCGCATCGTCGATATGCTGATCGGCGATCAGTTGCCGCGGATCTGCTGATGCACGAGCTCAGCCTTACCCGCGAGATCGTGTCGATCGCCTGCAAGCGGCGGCGGGTCAGCGCGTCCATACGATCACGCTGGACATCGGCCAGCTGGCCTGCGTCTCGCCGGACGCGCTGGAGTTCTGCTTCGACGCGGTCGCGCAGGGCACGCTGGCGGAAGGCGCGCGGCTTTAGATCCGTCGCACCGACGGCGACGAATCCACGTCATCGACCCTGGAAATCGAGGAGGCTGTCTGATGTGCGGTCATTGCGGTTGCGGCCAGCCGGAGTGGAAAGAAGAACACGAGCACGTCCACGCCGATGGCACGCGGCATACCCACCCGCACGACCATGACCACGAACATCCCACGACCATTGTCGAGCTGCACACTCGGATCCTGGCGAAGAACGATGCGCTCGCGGCGCGTAACCGCTCGTGGTTCGCAGGACGGGAGATATTGGCGATCAACCTGGTCAGTGGGCCGGGCGCAGGCAAGACCACGTTGCTTGAACGGACCATTCGTGACCTGGAGGGCCAGACCAAAATCGGTGTGCTCGAGGGCGATCAGGCGACGTCACTGGATAGCGACCGCATCCGCGCCGCCGGCGCGCCCGTTGTTCAGGTGAATACCGGGACTGGCTGCCATCTGGAGGCCGACCAGGTCGCGCGTGGGTTGACCGAGCTGCGGCCGACGATGCGGTCCATCGTGATGATCGAGAACGTCGGCAATCTCGTGTGCCCAGCGATGTTCGATCTGGGCGAGCGCGCCAAGGTCGTGATTCTCTCGGTGACCGAGGGTGACGACAAGCCACTCAAGTATCCGCACATGTTCCGCGCAGCCTCGCTGATGCTGCTGAACAAGATCGATCTGCTGCCTCATGTGGACTTCGATCTTGAGCGTGCATTGGACTGCGCGCGTGAGGTCAATCCTGATATGTCGGTTCTGCGCCTCTCTGCACGCACCGGGGAGGGTATGCCGTCCTGGTACGAGTGGCTGCTGCGCGAAGCGAAGGCGGCGGGTGAGGCTGCCTTCGCGTGATGGAGGGAAGGTCCAACTGTGCCGACCGAAGCGGCCACCGAGTCCGCGTATGCCTGGTTGCGCCTGGCAATCTGCGCGGTACTGAGCACGCTCGGCGGTATCAGCCTTTGGTCGGTGGTCGTCGTGCTGCCGGCAGTACAGCAGGAATTCGGCGTCGATCGCGCGACGGCCTCGCTGCCCTACACATTCACCATGATCGGGTTTGCCATCGGCGGCGTGCTGATGGGCCGGCTGGCGGATCGCTTCGGTATCATGGTGCCGGCACTGATCGGTGCGGTCGCTCTGAGCATCGGGTATATCAGCGCCGCTGAAGCCAACAGCCTGTGGCAATTCACAGCCGCCCAAGGCGTGCTGATCGCCTTCGGTGGGGCTGCGACATTCGGTCCGATGGTTGCCGATGTCTCGCATTGGTTCACCCGCCGGCGAGGCATCGCGGTCGCCGTTGCGGCATCGGGGAATTATCTCGCCGGGACCGTCTGGCCGCCGCTGGTGCAGCACTTCGTTCAGTCGATCGGGTTGCGCGGGACCCTGACCGGCATCGGCGTGCTTTGCGCGGTGACGATGATTCCGCTGGCGCTCATGCTGCGGCGACGGCCGCCCGCCCATGTCGCGTCCGTCTCGACACACGTATCGACGGCCTCGCTTGGCCTGTCGCCTGCCGCGCTGCAAGCCACACTGGCAGTCGCGGGCTTCTGCTGTTGCGTCGCCATGTCGATGCCGCAGGTGCATATCGTCGCTTATTGTGGCGATCTGGGGTACGGATTTACGCGCGGCACGGAGATGCTGTCGCTGATGCTGGGCCTGGGCATATTCAGCCGCGTTGGGTCCGGTTTTATCGCTGATCGGCTCGGCGGTTTGCCGACGCTGCTGATCGGTTCGGTTGGTGCAGATGCTGGCGCTGTTGCTCTATCTCGGCTTTACCGCGCTGGCGCCACTCTATGCGATCTCGGCGCTGTTTGGATTGGTGCAGGGAGGCATTATTCCATGCTACGCCATTATCATTCGCGAATACCTGCCGGCGCGCGAGGCTGGGATGCGGTTCGGGGTCGTGATTATGGCAACGCTGTTCGGGATGGCGTTTGGCGGTTGGATTTCTGGCGTGATCTTCGATGTTACCGGATCGTATCGCGCAGCGTTCGCGAATGGCGCGTTGTGGAATGTGCTGAATGCGTGCATCGCGATTGCTTTGTTGAGTTGCGCGCGTAGTGCTCGGCGGATGGTGACGGCGTGAGTTAGGGCCTGTTGATAAATAAGCAAATCGCGATTTTGGCAGTTTGACGATTCCGGCGCGGCCCGAAGGTATCATAAACTCGCGGCGTGATCGATGAAGCGGCCATTGCGTTTCGCCATTCGGCGCTCGTCCCTGTTCTGGATGAGCGGGGTCGGCGGCGGTTTGCCGCGGCCGAGGCGCGCATGGCGGGACGTGGCGGTGTCTCGGCGGTATCCCGCATCACCGGTCTGGCGAGAAGCACCATTCGGCGTGGCCTGGACGAACTTGAGCGGCTGGCTGGCGATGCGGTCTCTGGGCGGGTGCGGCGGCCGGGCGGCGGGCGGAAGAAGGCGACCGAGGTCGATCCGACGCTGTTGAGCGATCTGAAGGATCTCGTTGAACCGACGACACGCGGCGATCCGGAGGCGCCCCTGTTATGGACCAGCCGGAGCTTGCGCAATCTGGCCGACGCGTTGCGGACAATGGGTCACGAGATCGGACACAATGTCGTCGGCGATCTGTTGCGGCAATTGAATTACAGTCTCCAATCGAATCGCAAGACCAAGGAAGGCACGCATAACCCTGATCGGGACGCGCAGTTCGGCTACATCAACACTCAGATGAAAGCCGCCCTGGCATCGGACCAGCCCGCGATCTCCGTCGACACCAAGAAGAAAGAACTTGTTGGCGACTTCAAGAATGCTGGCCGCGAATTGCGTCCAAAGGGCCAACCCGAACCGGTCCGGGTGCACGATTTCAAGATCCCCGAACTCGGCCGCGCGGCACCGTACGGCGTCTACGACATCGCGGGCAATACGGGTTGGGTGAGTGTCGGTATCGACCACGACACGGCCAGTTTCGCGGTCAACGCGATCCGGCGGTGGTGGCTGGAGATGGGACGGGCTCGTTATCCGGACGCGAAAGCCCTGCTGATCACCGCCGATTGCGGAGGCAGCAACGGTGTCCGGGTGAGGTTATGGAAGCGCGAACTACAAAATCTCGCCGATGAACTCGGCCTGACCGTCATGGTTTGCCACCTGCCGCCAGGCACCAGCAAATGGAACAAGATCGAACACCGACTGTTCTCATTCATCACGCAGAACTGGCGGGGCAAGCCTCTGGTCAGCTACCAGACCATCGTGCAACTGATCGCCAGCACGACCACGCGCACCGGTCTCAATGTGAAATGCGACATCGATCCAAATCTCTACCCGGCCGGCATTAAGGTCTCCGACGCCGAGATGGCGGCCATCAATCTCGTGCCGCATGAATTTCATGGTGAGTGGAACTATTCCATCTCGCCCAGACCACCCTAATGGAGCGATAAATTATCAACGAAGCCTTAGTGCGCAATTGCCGCTGCGGCACCCTCACCCGCCGCTTCGCGGCGACCTCTCCCGCAAGCGGGCGAGGTGTACTACACTGCGCTAATCTACGCGCTCCAACCAGCCGGCATATTCGTCGCGCAGCCGCGTCTTCAGCACCTTACCGGTGGCAGTGTGCGGCAGTTCCTCGACGAATATCACGTCGTCGGGCATCCACCATCTGGCGATCTTGTCTGCCAGGTACTCCAGCAATTCCTGTTTCGTCACCTGCGCATTCTGCTTGCGATGGACCAGAAGCAACGGACGCTCCTGCCACCGCGGATGGCGGGCGGCGATTACCGCGGCTTCGAGCACGGCTGGATGGCCGACTGCGAGGTTCTCGATTTCGATCGAACTGATCCACTCCCCGCCGGACTTGATAACATCCTTGGCGCGATCAGTGATCGTCAGAAAGCCATCGCCATCCATGTGCGCGACGTCGCCGGTGCGGAACCAGCCATCTTCGTCCACCACCTGGCCGCCGGCTCCTTTGAAGTAGCTCGACAGCACCCAAGGACCACGCGCCTGAACCTCGCCCACAGACTTGCCGTCGCGTGGCAGTTCTTGGCCGTCGTCATCGACGATGCGGACCTCGACGCCGTAGATGGTGCGTCCTTGCGTCAGATGCACCGGCATCCGCTGTTCCAGATCGAGCTCGGTGTGGCGCGCCAACAGACTGCCGCAGGTGCCGAGCGGGCTCAGTTCCGTCATGCCCCACGCGTGCAGCATCGTCGCGCCGAAATAGGCGTGTGCCTTTTCGATCACCACACGCGGCACCGCGGTTCCGCCAGAGAGCACGCGCTTCAACTTCAGTCCCCGCTGATCGGTCGTGTTGAGGTTCTGTTCCATCCAGGCGAACAGGTTCAGCCACACCGTAGGCACAGCGCCACAGAAGGTGGCGCCTTCGTCGCGGATCAGCTCGAACAGGCTGGCGCCGTCCAGCTTCATGCCAGGCAGCACCATCTTGGCCCCCGTGCCGGCGGCGGCGAACGGAATGCCCCAGCAATTCACATGAAACAGCGGCGCACAGAGCAGCAGCGAGTCTCGCACCGAGATGGCCATCGTGTCGGCCGACATGAGCCCGAAGCTGTGCAGCACGGCCGAGCGGTGGCTTTGCAGCACGCCCTTCGGATTGCCCGTAGTGCCCGACGTATAGCAGAGCGCCGAAGCGAGATTCTCGTCGAGCACGGGCCATACGAAGTCGTCGCTCTCGGCGTCGATCAGGTCTTCGTAGCAAAGCACGTCGGCTACCGAGAGGTTCGGCAGGTCATCGCGGCTGCACAACGCTACATAGCCACGTACGCTCGGGAGCCGCGGCGCAAGTTGCTCCACCAAAGGCGCGAAGGTCAGGTCAAAGAACACGTAGCTCGCTTCGGCATCGTCCAGGATGTAGCGCACCTGTTCCGGGAACAGCCGTGGGTTCACCGTGTGCAGCACTGCTCCGCTGCACGTGACGCCGAAATAGATTTCCAGGTGGCGATTGTGGTTCCACGCCAGGGTAGCGACGCGCTCGCTTTGGGCGACGCCAAGCCTGCGCAACGCATTGGCCAGCCGCTTGGCGCGCGACGCGACGGTGCCCCAATTGCTGCGTTGAATTGGCCCATCCACCGAGCGCGACACGATCTCGGTTCCCGCATGGTAGCGCTCTGCGTAATCGAGCAGAGAGGAGATCAGCAGCGGCCTCTGCTGCATCAGACCAAGCATGGAAGTCTGCCCCCTGGGATAATCTTGCTTGGCTGATCTGACCCCTCAATGGGCAAGGGATCAAGTCGGCACCATCACGCCGGCGGCCAGACAACCGGCGATCGCACGGTGCAGGTCCTCGAACGGGACAGGCTTGCGCAGCACCGGGAAGTTCGCGGACGCCGGCAGTTCGACATCGTTATAGCCGGAAATTACCAGTATCGGCAGTGATGGATGCTGATTGCGGCAGAGCAAGGCAAGTTCCAAACCGTTCATGCCGTCCGGCATCACCACATCAGTGACCAGGAGATCGATGCCCGGTGTCTCGACAGCAAGCCGATCGACCGCTTTCCGGGCACGATCGACGGTTTCCACCTGGAGACCCATCGCGTCCAGCATTTGTGCGATGACATCGGCGACCTGGGGATTGTCTTCGACAAGCAGAACGCGCCCATTCATCTGTGGTGGTTCCGCCGCGTCCTCGGATTGCCTGGGTGCTGGCAATGCCTTGTTGGAGCGCGGAAGTCGGATAACGACCGCTGTGCCAACGCCAGGCTCACTCTCTATCGCGACTACGCCGCCCGCCTGTTGAACGAACCCGTAGACTTGGCTGAGACCGAGTCCGGTGCCCTCCCCTGGCTGCTTGGTGGTGAAGAACGGGTCGAACGCCTTGCCGATGTCCTCTTGTGGCATGCCGATGCCGTTGTCGCGCAACTCGATCACCACCTGATCTGTCGCATCGTCGTTCCAGAGACGGATCTCGAAGACACCGCCATTCGGCATGGCATCACGCGCATTCACCGCGATGTTGAGCAATGCGACCTCCAGCTCCGCCAGATCGGCTTCTACCGGCCAGATATCGTCAGGCGAATGGATGCGCAGCTCGATATGTCCCCGTAGCGACGTGCGCAGCATGCCCTGGATGCGCGGCATTTCGTGCGCGAGATCGATGAGCTGCGGCGTCGTGGTGTGGCGGCGGGAAAATGACAATAATTGCCGGGTCAGCGAGACCCCGCGCTCCGAGGCGAGCAGGATGTTGTCGACGTGCCTGCTGCCACTTGCGGAAACATGCCGTCTGACCAGTTCGGCGCTGCCACCGATGACGGCCAGAAGGTTATTGAAATCGTGCGCCACACCGCCGGTGAGTTGGCCGACTGCCTCCATTTTCTGGGCCTGGCGCAACTGCGCTTCAAGCCGTTCTCGATCGGTAATATCGCGCGCGGTCGTCAGAACGAAAGGATCGCCGCCTGGTGCCTGATCAGGCACCAGGATGCACATCACGTCGATCGTTCTGGTCCGTCCAGCCAAGGTGCGCTTGGCAACGTAGCGCTGGGTCTGCCCGGTGCGCAGGCATTCTTGTATGTGCGCGAGTGGAACCCTTGCCGGTTCCTCGCCGAGAATGTCCTCGACCGATCTGCCGATCACCTGAGCGCGTGGCAATCCGTAAGCGGCCTCGCACGCCGGATTCAGATCGACATAGACGAACCGGCCGTCCGGCGCCTGGCGCTGCAAGGTCAGCCACTCGGGAGAGTTCTCAAAAAAGGTCTGAAGCCGGACGCGGCTTGACGTGAGTTGTCTCTCGCGCTCCTCGGCGAGGCTGCCGAGTTCTTCGTTGAGCTGTCGTAGCCGTTGTTCGCTTTCCGCGAGGGCCTGAGCGATCCGCTTGCGCTCATCAATGTTCTCGATGATTTCCCAGGGTGTACAGATAGGTACCGTTAGCGTCGCGAATCGGGCCCACATTGACACTGACCCACAGCGGTTCGCCCGATTTCCGTACCGAACCGTTCCTCGAGCTGGATTTGCGGCACTTCGCCATTGACCAGCGCACGCCCCTTCGCCGTGCAATTGGCGCGGTCATCGGGATGAACAAATTCCAAGAAACTACGGCCAACCAGTTCGTCGTTGGTGAAGCCCAGCATGTGACAAAGCGCGGGATTGACAGAACGAAATCGGAAATCGAGGCTCGCAATCGCTTTGCCGAGAGGGCTCTGCTCGAACACCAGGCGGAAGCGTTCCTCGCTGTCCCGCAGCGCCGCCTCTGCCAATTTGCGGTCCGTGATGTCTAGATCAACCCCGCTGTAACGTATCGGCATACCTGCGGCATCGCGCGTGATCCGGGCACGTCCGGCGATCCACCGCAGGTCCCCATCAGGCCGGACGATGCGGTATTCGCATTCGAAATAGTCTTCGCCGCTAGAGACCGCACGCTGGTAGCCCTCCAGGACGTGTGCCTGGTCATCTGGGTGCCGCAATGCACGGGTCACCTCGATGGAAACGGACCCTGTCGTCGGCTCCAGGCCCATCATGCGGAAGAACTGCGCGGTTCCTCGCAGCTTGCCGGACGCGAGATCGAGGTCCCAAACGCCAATCCCGGCAGATGCCTCTGCCAGCGAAAGCAGCTCGTCGCGCTCGCCAAACACGCCGACAGCCGAGCGCTCCGGTGACCTACGATCAGAATCGTGCTGACCGGCCATCTGCGACCGAAGCTCCACCATACGGCAATGCTAGCGAGCGCACTGCCGCAGTGAAGTGGCCGGCCGATGCTTCACAACCAATTGTTCCGGCAACGTCAGCTTCATGACCGGACCAGCGGACACCCTCCCTGGTTCAGCGGCCGGAAAGCCTGATCCGCCGGTATCGTCCTCCGGAGGTTGTAATAGTCCCACGGCCCCTTCGATTCCGTCGGTGACTTCACCTCAAACAGGTACATGTCGTGAACCATGCGGCCATCGATCCGCACCTTGCCTTTGAAGAGTGGGTCATCGACGGGCGTCGCCTTCATCTGCTCGACGGCCGCACGCCCGCTCGCCATCGCCTTGTCCGGTCCCAGCGCGACGGCAGCCTTCAGGTAGTGCGAGACGCAGGAGTACTGGCCCGCGTGACCGGCACCGGGCATGACGCCATTGAACCGCGCGGCATAGCGCTTGGCGAATGCACGCGTGCCGGGATTCAGGTTCCAGTAGAATGCCTCGTTCAGCAGCACGCCCTGGGCCTGTTGCAGCCCGACGCCATGCACATCGTGGATCAGGAACAACAGCCCGGCGACCTTCTGTTTCTTCGTGATGCCAAACTCAGCGGCCTGCTTGATGCAGTTGACCGTATCGCTGCCGCCGTTCGCAAGGCCGATCGCCTTTGCGCCACTTGCTTGTGCCTGCACCAGAGCCGCAGAAAAATCCGTGGTGCCGGGGAACGGCATCAAGGCCTGCCCCAACACCTTGCCGCCTGCGGCAGTGACGAAGCCGGCCGCATCCTTTTGCAGAGAGTGACCGAAGGCGTAGTCAGCAGTGATGAAGAACCAGGTATTGGCGCCTTCCTGGATGCTGGCGTCCACCACCCCGTGCGACATCGACCAGGTGTCGTGCACCCAATGGATGTGATTGGGACCGCAATGCGTGCCGGTGATGTCGGCTGACGCGGCGCCGGTAAAGATCGCTACCTTATCCTTCTGTTTGGCCAGGTCGCCGATGGCGAATGCGGCGGAGGAAAGCGGCACGTCGGTCACCACGTCCACACCGTTGTTGTACCAGTCAGTCGCAATGGACAGCGCCACGTCAGGCTTGAGCTGAAAGTCGGCTTGCACGAGTTCCACCTTGATACCGGGATGCTCGCGGGTGAAATCCTCGATCGCCATCTGCGCACCGAGCACCGAACCAGGACCGGTGTTGGCGGCGTATGGACCGGTCATGTCCGTGAGCACGCCAATGCGGATCGGCTTGTCAGCGGCACGAGCGCGGCGCGGCAATGTGGCCGTTGCGCCGACGGCAATCCCGCCACCGAGCACGCCGCGACGGCCGATCGTTGATTTCACTTTGGACGACATTTCAGGCTCCCTATGCGTTTGGCTGACTGTAGACGCGTCCGGCGGCCGGCGCCTAGGCTCCGGCGAAAGCAAGCACGGGAGGGACAGATGCGAGCAGATGATGCCGTGGTGGAGATTTTGAAGCGCGAAGGCGTCACCACGCTGTTTTGCTTTCCCACGACCTCTCTGATCGAGACCGCGGTTGCCGGCGGATTGCGGCCGATCATCTGCCGGCAGGAGCGCGTCGGCGTTGACATGGCGGACGGCTATGCGCGCGTGACCAATGGACGGCCGCCAGGCGTGTTCGCCATGCAATATGGTCCGGGCGCGGAGAACGCATTTCCCGGCATTGCCACAACGTTTTCTGATTCGGTGCCTGTGCTGTTTCTGCCGCTCGGTCATGCGCGTGAGCAAGCGCAGGTGTTTCCGATGTTCCACGCGAGCCGCACTTATGCGTCGGTCACCAAGCAGGTGGAACACGTCATCGTGCCGGAGCAGGTGCCCGCGGCGATGCGGCGTGCGTTCAGTCAATTGAAGAATGGGCGGCCCGGGCCGGTGATGGTGGAGCTGCCGCGCGATCTGCTGGCGCTGGATATCGGCAGTGACGTGCTGGATCATGTGCCACTGCGCGCGACCCGATCTGCGCCGAATGCAGATGATGTCGAGGACGCGGCCAGTCTGCTGGTTGACGCGACGTGCCCGCTGATCCTTGCGGGCCAAGGCGTGCTGTATGCCGAAGCCAGCGACGAATTAGTGCAATTGGCCGAACTGCTGCAAAGCCCTGTCATGACCACGGTGGATGGCAAGAGCGCGTTTCCCGAGGATCATGCCTTGGCGCTGGGTTCCGGTGGCAACGGCTTCACCGGACACGGTGCACACTTTCTGTACACACGCGCGGATCTGATCCTGGCGATTGGCACGGGGTTGAATTCGGCATCCGCTGACCACGCCGCCGCTGCCGAACGGGGTACGCATCATTCATGCGACCAATGACACGCGCGACCTGCACAAGAGCTACGCGACCGAAGTAGCGCTGCTTGGCGATGCGCGATTGACGTTGGCCGCGCTGGTCGAGGCTGTGAAGGAAGGGCTCGGCGGACGCTTGCTGAACCGTTCACCGGCCGAGGAGATCGCAACCAGGCGCGAGGCTTGGCTTGCGACTTGGAGGGCGAAGCTGACTTCAGCGGAACGGCCGATTACGCCTTATCGCGTCATCAACGAGTTCATGCGAGTGGTCGATCCAGCGGAGGCGATCGTCACGCATGAACTCGGGCAGTCCGCGCGAGCAGTTGCTGCCGTTCTATCGTGCGACGCGGCCGCGTTCCTATCTTGGGTGGGGCAAGTCGCATCAGCTTGGCACTGGGCTTGGTTTGACGATCGGGGCGAAGGTCGCCACGCCTGACAAGTTCTGCGTCAATTTCATGGGCGACGCGGCGTTCGGCATGACTGGATTGGATTTCGAAACCGCGGTGCGATGTGGTGTGCCGATATGCACGATCGTACTGAACAACTCCACGATGGCGATTGAGATCCCGCATATGAAGCTGTCGCATGAACGGCACAGTGCGCGCGACCTGGGCGGCAGTTATGCAAACCTGGCAGGTGATTTGGGTGGCTGGAGCGAGCGGGTGGAAGATCCGGGGCAGATTGCAGACGCGATCGTCCGGGCACGGCGGCAAACCGAGAACGGCCAGGCCTGTCTGCTGGAGTTCATCACGAACGAGGAGACGGCATTCTCTCGACGGGATGCGTGATGGAGGAAGCGGAGGAACTGGAACGCACCGCCGAATGGCGGATGCGGAAGGTGGATGCCGATCCCAGCGATGAGCAGAGCCGCGCCGCGGCAGCACTGCTGGAGAAGCTGGCCAAGGATGTGCGGGGGTTGGGCGGGACGGCGGTGTTTCGCGAATACGCAGCGATCTGCAACTGGTTGGGGGAGTCGGGCGAGATCGCCGACTTCATGGATATGGCGAACGATTATCGATCTCGGATTGGCGTCGATTGGCGGCCAGCGAATGGCATGGCGTATATACGGGCGTTGGTGGAACTGGCGAAGCGGAATTTTGGGGCGGCGTAGGTGCCTCACCTCACCCTAACCCTCTCCGCCCCGAGGGGCGGAGAGGGAAGCTATCTCGCGTACCAGTTCGTCCGTGCTGATCTGCCGGCAGTAACCGCGGTTGTTGCGTAGTGCCCATTCGTGGCGTTCGGGCGTCAGCGTCGCGCAGGCGTCCGTCGGGACGGTGACCAGATATCCAAGATCGCATGCATCACGCACTGCCGAGTTGATGCACTGATCCGTCAGCACGCCGGCGATAATCAGCGACCGCACACCCAGGTTGCGCAGCACGTAATCGATGTTGGTGGAAATAAATACCGATGATGAGGTCTTCGGCAAAACAATCTCGTCCCCGGCGGGGGCAATCTCGTCCAGTACCTTCGCATCCCAGGAGCCACGCGGCACGAACAGTCTGCTGATCTTATAGTCCAGGCTCAGATCGCGGCCGTCTCGCGTGAGCGCCTCGATGACCGTGTACATGACCTCGATGCCCGCTTTCCGGCACGCAGCCTGAAGCCTCTGCATGTTCGGCATCGCCGTCTCACGCATCACGCGAAAGAACTCGCCATAGCGGGCGTCGCGCTCTGTCTCGGTCATTGTAGCGTATTCGCCACCGTCCGGGCGCGCGTTGTAATTCTGCACATCCACGAACAGCAGCGCGGCTTGCACCGGATCGATCGGCACATCGCGACTCAACGTCGTCATGCGCCGAACGCTATTTTTTCGGCGTCCCGTTCAGTGCTTCGGCAAGCGACACGGTCAAGTCGCGCAGATCGCCGAACAACTTGCCAGGAAGCTCTTTCGCCGCTCCGAAGACGTTGGGGACGCTCCGGTTTACGATATCGCCGCGTCCTCCCGTGGACGCAAAGCCGACAACTATGAGCAGTAGCAAGCCGACCACGACAAGCCAGAGACGTTCCCGCATGACACCGCGGCCCATCCAGGGGGTTGATCGAACGCATCGTCACGTGATTGTGAATTCTCCGCATCACTCCGATTCGTGTCAATTCAGTTTTGCATCGGCCAGAACAAGGAGCCGGCGGAAGCGTTCCGCCCAGGCGGCCTGCCCCGCTTCGTCGGCAATCAAATCCTGCCGAATTTCGATTTCGACATGCGGCAGGCCACGCTTCTCGGCGTGGGTCGGGACACCGTAGTCGGTGATGTCGCTGACGGCGTAGGGAGCATTATCGCCAACCACCAGATCACCTCCGGCGCGCAGCAACTCCAGCATGATGCGCGCGAGACGGGCGTCGCGATTGTACAGCACGCCCACTTGCATGGCGCGCTTCTCGTCTTTGAAGACCGGCGTGAAACTGTGCATTGCAACATACACGGCGCGCCGCCCGACGGCCTGGCGAGCGTCCAGCAGAGAACGGATGCGCGCATGATACGGATCGAAGATCGCTTGGCGCCGTGCCATCCGCTGTTCCGCGGAGAGACCGCGATTGCCCGGAATCTCGGTGAGTTCGCTGATCTCGGGAATTGAGCTCGGGACCGATGGATCCCGATTGCAGTCGATCACCAACCGAGAATAGGTCTGCAGCACCGCCGTCGCATCGAGCGCTGCCGACAGGCGTTCCGTCACGCCCGCAATGCCGATGTCCCAGCCGATATGCCGCGACAGCTCGCTTTCCGGTAGGCCCAGATTTTTGAGGCCACGGGGAATGGCACGGCCACCGTGGTCAGCGGTGAAGAACAGGTCTGAGGCGCCGCTCTCGCGCAACACACGCACCGCCGAAGGTTCGTCATTTTCCAGCATGACATCTCCTACACGATTGGTCCGTGGCCTGGCGGGAAATGGACCCACCACTGCGCCTCAAAGCCGCGCAGCGTGACCGTCGTTTCTCGTACGGCGCCCAGCTTCTCAGCCACGCGGATCGAGCGCGCGTTTTCCGGCCAGATGAAACTTGCGAGCCTCGGGAAGCCCCGTTCCGCAAACGCCCATTCACGTGCGGCCGTGGCTGCTTCTGTCGCCAGACCACACCCCCAGAACTGTTGTGCGAGCGAATAGCCCAGCTCCGGCTCCGGCCAGTCTGCTGGGTGCAGTATGCCTGTGAAGCCGGCGAACTGGCCGCCCTCGGCCAGCTCAATTGCGAATAGCCCGTAGCCACGCAGCGCCCATTGGCCAAGCGCGGTCTCCATCATTCCCCGCACTTCATTGCGTGTGAGCGGATTGTTGCCGCGGTAGCGCCGGACTTCGGGATCAGCCTCCATGCTCGCCCAGGCGTCGATGTCGCCCGGCCGAAAGGCGCGCAGCAGCAGCCGGGAGGTGCGCAGCGCCGGTATCTCGAATGTGGTCACCATCGGCCGTAGCATGGCCCGACCATGCCGACTTCCGCCAGTCCACTGCCATCGCTCGATGCGCTCCTGCGCTCGACGTCGGCCGAGTTATTGCTGGCCCGGTTCGGTCGGCCGGCCACGACAACCGCACTGCGATCGGAACTCGCCGCCCGGCGGGAGGCTCGGGCGTTTCCCGCGGTGGACTCCGAAATCCTGGACGCAGCGGCCGACGCTTTGGCCAAACGGTTCGCGATGTCGCAGCGCCCGGTATTCAACATGACAGGCACGGTGCTCCACACCAACCTCGGCCGGGCGCTGTTGCCGCAGGCTGCCGCCACCGCCGCAGCCGAAGCATTCTCCTCGGCGACGACGCTGGAATTCGACTTGGCTACCGGGCGCCGCGGCGAACGCGACGAGCATGTGGCGCGGCTGCTGCGCGAGATCACCGGCGCTGAAGCGGCTACCGTGGTCAACAACAACGCCGCTGCCGTCCTGCTGATCCTGAACACGCTGGCGCTGGGGCGCGAAGTCCCGGTCTCGCGTGGCGAACTGATCGAGATCGGCGGCGCGTTCCGCATTCCCGAGATCATGGCACGGGCCGGCGCGATCCTGCGCGAGGTTGGGACGACCAATCGGACCCATCCACGCGATTTCCAGGCGGCGATTGGCCCGGAAACCGCGCTGCTGATGCGGGTGCACCAGGCCAACTACGCCATTTCCGGCTTTACCGCGGCCGTGGCACCAGCCGAACTGGCGACGATCGCGCATGCCTCGGATCTGCCGATGGTGGAGGATCTGGGCAGCGGCAGTCTGGTCGACCTCGCCGTCTGGGGACTGCCGCACGAGCCGACCCCACAGGAGTTGCTGGCGGCGGGCGCGGACCTGGTGAGCTTCTCCGGCGACAAGCTCCTTGGTGGTCCACAGACCGGACTCGTGGTTGGTCGCGCGGAATTGATAAGGCGTATGAATGCCAACCCGCTGAAGCGAGCATTGCGCCTGGACAAGGGACGGCTTGCCGCCTTGGAGCAGGTGTTGCTGCTCTATTTGAACCCCGATCGGCTTGCGGAGGCTCTTCCCACGCTGCGTCTGCTCACACGCCCGGCCGACGAGATCCAACGGACGGCAGAACGCCTCGTAACGCCGATTGAAGCGGCATGGCCCGACCGCCGCGTTTTGGTTGAGCCATGCCGGAGTCAGATCGGCTCAGGCGCGTTGCCAGTCGATCTTTTACAATCCTGGGCTGTAACGATGGGCGGTGGCGCATCGGATTTCCTTGCGGCTCAGCTCCGAGGATTGCCTCGCCCCGTGATTGGCCGCATTTCGGATGGCCGGATATGGCTTGACTGCCGCTGTATCGAACCTGCGGACGAGGTGGCGTTCGTTGCCCAGTTGCCGCGCTCGGCCGATACTGGCTGATGGAAGAGAAGCGGCTCCGGTGGGCCGGCCGGCCTTCAAAGCCGGTTGGGGCTGCTCGGCGGCTCCGGGTAGGTTCAACTCCTGCTCTCTTCCGCCGGTGTGGCGGGCATGCAGGATGCTGTTGCTCACCAGCAACACTGTGCCCGAAAACCTTTACCCCCCCTCGCGTTAGCGGTCTCGCTTCGGTATGGTTCGGTCATCGAAAGGGCGAATTGTGCGCCCGACGAGTGGTGTTCGCGCCGATGGCGCCAGTAGGAACGAGGGAGAAAGCAAATGCAGCTTCGGAGTGCACTCCTGGCGGCCACTATGGTGGCAATGCCAATTGCGGCGAGTGCGCAGCCGGTCACTGGCTTGTATGTCGGTGCAGGGCTTGGCGTGAATATCGAGACGCAAGAGAGCGTCAAGAACCTGTCATTCCCGACACTGGCACCGCTCGGTAGCGGCCTTTCGACGTCGGGCAATGTAGGGGGTAGCACAGGCTTCGCCGGCGTTGTGTCGTTGGGCTGGGGCTTTGGGAATGGCCTGCGGGCGGAAATCGAAGGCGACTTCCGCGATAACCACATGGACAACCTGTCGGGTTTCACGAGGGTAGGGACCAGCGCAATTACTGGCGGTACCAACGAGCAGAAGTTCGGCGGCATGTTCAACGTGCTGTATGACTTCAACGGCCTCGTTCCGTGGTTTGTGCCATATTTGGGTGCAGGCGTTGGCTATCAGGGCATCGACGAGAAGTTCCACGCCGGGAACACGGCCGCTATCGCTGGCACTGCTTTAGGACCGGGCGCGCTCCAGGTTGCGAACACCGGCAGTACGCAGGGCTCGTTTGCGTACCAGGCGATCGTGGGCGCGGCGTTCCCGCTGCCACAGATCGCTCCTGGCCTTGCGGCGACCCTTGAGTACCGCTTCATGGGGACGACGGGAAATCATTCCTACAGCGGGACAGCTACGGCGTTTAACTCAGCCGGAGCGGTTCTTGCCTCTGTGCCGGCAAGGGTTCAGTTCGGTCCGACCTACAACAACTCCATCCTGGTTGGCCTGCGGTACAACTTCGGTGTAGCACCGCCGCCGCCGCCGCCTCCGGCACCAGCCCCGGTTGCGCAGCCGGCTCGTTCCTACCTGGTGTTCTTCGACTGGGATAAGGCGACGCTCACCGATCGCGCTCGCCAGATCATCAGGGAAGCCGCCGACAACTCGACGCACGTTCAGTACACGCGGATCGAGGTTAACGGCTACACCGATACCTCGGGCACGCCGCAGTACAACATGGGCCTGTCGGTCCGCCGTGCGAACGCGGTCAAGGCAGAGCTGATCAAGGACGGCGTTCCGGCCAACGCGATCACCACTCAGGGCTTTGGCGAGACGCACCTGCTCGTGCCGACGGGTCCCGGTGTGCGTGAGCCGCAAAACCGGCGCGTCGAGATTATCATCCGCTGACGATTGGCGGCTGAACCACCGCGATAATGGATGGGGGCGCCGCGAGGCGCCCCTTTTCGTCTTAGTCTGAGACACCAGGAGGAAGCATGCGGTTCCGCGGTTGGGTGCTGGTATTGGGACTGCTTGCAATGCCGATGGTGGCCATGGCGCAACCGTTCCAGGGCCTCTACGTGGGCGCGGGAGCCGGGCTCTATTGGCCCAATGATATCAACGTGACGACGGCCGCCCCCACCGTGCCGCGTATTCGGATCGATCCGTCGCTCGGATTTGGTGTGGTCGGGAGCATCGGGTACGCCCTGGGCAACGGCATCCGCTTCGAGGTCGAGGGCAATTACCGCCAAGCTGACACCAATCATGGGCAAGGCCCAGGCACACCGAGCTTCAGTGGCAGCCTTCACACCTATGGCGTGATGGCAAATGCGCTGTTTGACATGGATATCGGGGTGCCATGGGTTTACCCATATCTTGGCGCGGGCGTTGGTTATGCCTGGTCACACCTCGACAGCTTCGCCTTGGCACCAACCGCCCTGCCGCTCGGGGTGGTGAGTGCGAGCGGGACCCAAGGCTCCTTTGCCTTCCAGGGGATCGCCGGTCTGGCATTCCCGATACCAAACGTGCCCGGACTGTCCCTCACGGCTGAATACCGGTTCTTCGGGACGACGGCGCAGGAGTCGTTCTCCGGCACCGTCAGTCCGCCCGGCGCGCCATTCCCGATGAAGCTCGAATCAGCAGTACAGCAGCAACTTCCTGTTCGGCGTGCGCTATGCCTTCAACGTTGCCAGACCGCAGCCCGTGGCCGCGCCGACACCGGCTCCTGTGGTAACGCCTGCTCGCTCTTATCTGGTATTCTTCGATTGGGACAAAGCGACGCTAACCGATCGTGCCCGCCAAATTGTCAAAGAGGCAGCGGACAACTCAACCCATGTGCAGTACACGCGCATCGAAGTAAACGGGTATACTGACACGTCGGGCACGCCCCAGTACAACCAAGGTCTGTCCGTGCGCCGCGCGAAAGCGGTACAGGCTGAGCTGATAAAGGACGGCGTCCCAGTTAATGCGATCACCATCCAGGGCTTCGGCGAAACACATCTGCTGGTCCCTACCGGCCCTGGCGTTCGCGAGCCACAGAACCGGCGGGTGGAGATCATTATCCGCTAAGGTCCTCACCATTACCCTATCCGCCCTCAGGGTCGGCGAGCACCTTTGCGTGGTGCTCGCCGTCTGTATGCTGCTGCTGAGTTGTAGCAAACCTCCGCCGGAGCCGACGCCGGAAGTGGAGGCCCCCCCTCCGCCGCCCGCGAAACCCGCGCCAGTGCCGATATTGCGCGCGGAATGGAGCTTCAGTGCCAAAAGCGGCGAGTGTGTTGCGGTCGCGGCCGCCGGAGCTACGGCGATGCGCGTCACCGTCCGACGTTCTTCGCCGATCCGTCTGGATGTCAGTCTTGCGCGGCAATTCGCCCACGATCCGGTAGTTCCGCTGCGTTTCGCAGGACCGGCTGGAAATTGGCAAGTTACCGCCCGCGAAGCGGGCAAGACTACGCTCGCAGTGACACTAGGCACGGACAACAGTGCGCTCAGTCATGTGCTGGTGCTGCTGAGCGGCGGAACGCTCAACGTCGGGCTCCCGCCCAACGCAGTGGTCACGCTGGCCATTCGTCCGTCAGATGTCGGTGGACAGAACTGGTTCGATTGCGCCCGCGACAAGATGATGTGATAGACCGTAGTCAAAGGCCTTCCGCATTCGCTGCTTGAAACGAAGGCGTTAGGTATCCGCCACTATCTTCTCTGCCAACCGGGCCGGAGTTCGCGGTGTATCGCGTCGTAAATTTCCTGGTATCGCCGTTGCGCCTGATCTCGCGTTCAGTGGCGTTGCTCGCCGCCGCGCTGCTGCTGATCGGCGGCTGGGGGCTCACCGCATTCCTGCAAACGGCTCAGGTGGCGCGCGACGCGGTTGGCGGGCTCACGGTATCGGCCAGCGCGGTAGCCGCCTCGGTTGATGTGCCGCTTGAGCATTTCTCCGACATGACCGACGTCTTTCGCGCGGCAGATCTGCAAACGCCGGATCGGGTCGCGCTGACTTCTCGGCTGCTCCGGCTGCAAAGTGCGCTGCCCCCGGTCGGCGCGACTTTCGCGCTGAGTGCGACAGGCCAGTTGCTGGCTGCCTCATCGCCTTACACAGAATCGGACAGCTCGGTCGGCGACACAGCCTGGTTCCAGCGCGCCATCGCCGACAACGCCATGCCGCTTTCCTTGCAGCGGGTGGATTTGTGGTTGCGCCCCGGGCCTGCCCTTGTGCTCACCCGCGTCATCCGTGATCCGGCCGGCCACGCAGCCGGCGTCATTGGCGCCGCATTCCGGCTGGAGGATCTCGCCAGGCTGATTGGGCAAACCTGGCTCGGACCGGGCGTCTCAGTCGAATTTCGTGGCTTGGACGGCACATCAATTCTACCGATCGCCACCAGCGCTCCCCTCCCCGCGGTTCCAGCAGAGCAGAATAGCTGGGAATGGAGCCGCGAACTCATGGCGGCCGCGAACCACCTTCTCGGCATACCGCCTCAGCTATCAGTATCCCAACCGCTTCGAATGGTGGATGTCGCCATTACGGCGCATATGAACACCGACCGAGCCCTGAAGGACCACTGGCTGGGCACGCGAGCGCTGGGCATTCTCGGCATTTACCTGCTTGCGGTCTGGATCACCTGCATCGCGCTTGCCGTCTCGTCGAAGGCCGCCAGCACCCAGCCAACCGCGCCTTCACCTGTTGGCTTCGGTGCTGATTGGCAGGCGGATCTGGACAAACGTGGCTGCCTCGCTGCCACACACGGCTACGCGCCGGACCGGCTGCGAGAGGCGCTCGGCCAGCCTTTGCTGACAGCACTTGGCCTCGCGTCAGGCGAGGGGCCCGGCCGGGAAATCGCCGAGTCGCTGGATGCACGATGCCGGCAGGACGGTATCCAGGTGGCGATCGCCACCGAGGACGGACAAGAACGTGTCCATCGCCTGAGCATCGAACCACGGTCTGACGGGGGATTTGTCTGTTTTGGCCGCGACGTGACGGCTGAGGTCCGGCTGACAACGAAGCTCGACGCCGCGACAACGGCGAGTGCGGCCGCCCGGGCCGAGGCGGCAACCGTGGCGCATGACCGCGATCGGGTGCTGGCAGCGCTGGGCCACGACGTGCGAACGCCGATGAATTCCATCATGGGCATCTGCTCACTGCTGCTGGACAGCGAACTGGAGCAGGAGCAACGCATCTGGCTGGAGCGGATCAGAGCGAGCTGCGAGGCGCTGCTTGCCATGCTGAACGGATTGCTTGAGATCGCCAGTGGCGAAGTTGGCGGGGCGGGCCTGCAACTCGACGAAGTCGATATGATCGGGCTGGTGCAGGAAGTCGCCGACACCTTGCAGCCTCAGGCACGTGACAAGGGCCTGGAGCTGAAGACTCGCTACGACGATCTGCTGCGCGGTCAGTGGATCGCGGATCCGACACGGCTGCGCCAGGTGCTGTTCAACCTCGTCGGCAATTCGATCAAGTTCACCGCCAACGGCCATGTCGAAGTGCGCGCCTCCACGGTCACCAACGAGGCTGGCACGACATCAATCAAGATCGCAGTCTCCGACACCGGTCCTGGCATCGCGCCAGAGGATCGGTCGCGCATCTTCGAGCGGTTCAAGCGTGGCCGCGAACATGAGATTTCCGGTCATGCCGGACTGGGGCTCGGGCTCGCGCTGTGCCGCGAGAATGCGGTGTTGATGGGCGGTGCGCTGACTGTCGAGAGTGCGCTCGGGGTAGGCAGCGAGTTTACCTTCGAGTTTCCCGCGGAACGCCTCGCCGGTCCGGTCAGGAACCAGCGATTCGCTGGACGCACCGCGCTGTTGGTCGGCGATGAGGACGCCAGGGCTCGCACGATTGCCAGTCAGCTCGGCGATACCGGCATAATGGTGGAGACGGCTCCCGACGGCTATCTCGGGCTGGCACTGGCCGAGCGCATTGAGGCGCAAAGAGGAGCGCTCGATCTGGTCATCGTGCAGGGGAACCTCATCGGTATGCGGGCGGACGTGTTCGTGCTGCGCTTGCGCGACACTGGTTTCGGGCGACGCGCAGTGATCATCTGGCTGGGCGAAGGCGGAGAGACCGCCAAGGTGGATGCGGTCGTTGCGGCGCCAGGCGATCCGTATCAGGCTGCCTCCCTGGCGCAACAGCTCCTTGCCCAGCGCTCACCATTCGAAGTGCTGGAGCCGATGGCGCCCGCGGTTCGCGGCGGTCGCATCCTGGTGGTGGAAGACGACAAGGTGAACCAGTCGCTGCTGGTTGCTGCATTGTCCCGCCGCGGCTTCTCGGCGTTCGTTGCCAACGATGGCGACGAGGCGGTGCGCCTTGCCAGCCACGACAGCTTCGACGCCATCCTGATGGACATTCAGATGCCGCATCGCGATGGGTTCGAGGCGACGCGCAAAATCCGCACTATGAGCGGCCGCGTGGCGACGATCCCGATCATCGCGCTGACCGGCCTCAAGGGGCCAGTGATGCGCAAGCGTTGCGCCGATGCAGGATTTTCCACAGTGCTGGAAAAGCCGATCAATCTCGATCGGCTTGGATCGACACTGCGTCGCTGGCTGCCGGGTGGCACCGCGGCACGCGACGTGGTCCCTGCAAGCGAGCAGGAAGGCTCGCGCGTGGAAGACTATGCGGCCGATGTCTCTCAGGTGTTCCTGGAGGAGATGGTCGCTGTCGTTGGCATGGAACGCGCTCGCGCCTGTGTCGCGGATTTCGTCGCTGATGCCTCAGCACGTTGCATGCGGTTGGGCGAACTGCTGCCCGGCTGGGAAGCAAATGCGATCGTGCGCAATTGCGAAGAGATCAGCGGGTTGGCGGAAACCTGCGGTGCGATCGGCTTGGGCGAAGTCCTGGAAGAGATCGCTGACGCGGTAACACGCAACGACCGATCGCGCGCAGAAGTAATGGTGGATCGGCTGGAGCGGGTCACCTCGCGCTTGGGGCCAGCGATGGCGGCGTGCCTGGACGATATCGCGCGCCGATGGAAAGGCGGCGACAGCAAGGCCGCTTAGGTCAAACCATCGGCGGCTGCTTCACCCGCAACGTGCTCATCACCATCGCTATGCCGGCGAAAACAGCCGCCATGCCGATGGCCAGCCGAGTGCCTAGCTCAATGGCGTCGGCGCTGCCATCGTGCGTGATGCCGAACACCAATGCGACCAATGCGCTACCGGTGGTCTGACCGACAAGTCGTGACGTCGAGAGCATTCCGCTGCCAGCACCGGCACGATCGCGTGGCGCGCTGGCGATCATCAGTCGATTGTTCGGTGACTGGAAGAAGCCGAAATCCAACGCCGCACACGGCGAGGCGCCACGCGACATCGAGTGACTTGGTGTGTGACGGCATCAGCAACACCAACAGCAGCCCGAACGTCATCATCGCTAGGCCGAGGCCGCCCAACAGTCCGGCCGAATGCCGATCAGCCAAACGACCGGCAATCGGTGCCATCACCACAAGTGCTGCTGGCCATGGTGTGATCAGCAGGCCAATCTGAATGGGCGAGAGACCACTGACATATTGGAAATAGAATGGCAGCGCCACGAAAGCGATGAGCTGCGCTGCGTGAGCGCAGATCGCGGTGGCCACGGACAGCGCAAATACCGGGCGACGAAACAGATCGACCGGCAGCATGGGCGCAGGCAGCGAATACTGGCGATGCACAAAGAACCAGCCGACGATCATACTGACGATCAGTTGGGCCAGCACGCTGACGGCACCTTGGCCGCGGCCGATTCCATCGAGCGCCAGAATAAACAAGCCGAGCGTGACAGCATTCAGCACGGCGCTCAGCGGATCAAACGCATGAGGAGTGCGCGGTGTGCGCGGTAGAAACCGTTGCGCCAACAGCAGTGCCACGAAGCCGCCGGGAACCTGGAGCGCGAACAGCCAGGGCCAAGAGGCGACAGACATGATGGCCGCCGCGACCGATGGCCCGGCCGCTGACGAAGTGGCAACGACCAGCGCGTTCAGCCCAATACCGCGACCGAGCGAATCGCGCGGATAGATGAAGCGCACGAGGGCGCCATTCACACTCATGATGCCGGCGCCGCCAAACCCTTGCAGCACACGGCCGAGCACCAGCACCGGCAAGGATGGCGCGGTCGCGCATATCAGCGATGCAACGCTGTACATCGCCAAACCCCAGATATAGACGCGGCGATGGCCGTAAATATCGCCGATGGAGGAAAGCGGCAGCAGTGTCACCGTCACAGCAAGCTGATATGCGTTCACCACCCAGATCGAAGCGGACGGCGTCGTATGCATGTCATGCGCGATCGTCGGCAATGCGATGTTGGCCAGCGACGTGACCAGCACCGACATAGCGACGGCGATGGAGACCGCAAGCATGGCGCGCCTCCGTGCTGGCACAGGCAGTCCATCGGCGATCTCCATCTCGCTGACGTGTATCTGTCGCATAACGATCCGTGTGCTTGACCCGGTGCCGATCCGTCAACAAGCTGACAGATTATGACGTTTCCACACTGCGAAGGCGTGGTCCTGCCACAATGGATCGATGCCAATGGTCATATGAACCTGGCTTACTACGTCGTGCTGTTCGATCTGGCGACGGACGCGATGTACGATGTGCTTGGCGTTGGCCAGGCCTATCGCGATGCGACCGGCAATTCGACGTTCACTGCCGAGACGCACACGCTGTATGAACGCGAAGTGCGCCTTGGCGAACGCGTTCGGGTTGTGCCTCATCTGCTCGGCGTCGATGCCAAGCGGCTGCACTACTTCCACGAGATGTTCCACGCAGAAGAGGGCCATCGCGTCGCGGCACAGGAGCTGATTGCGCTGCACATCGACCTGCGGATCAGGCGTGTCGCGCCATTTCCGGCCGACCTGTCGGCACGGTTGCAAGCGGCGGTGAAAGCGCGCGGAGATCAGCCGCTGCCGCAAGGTGTCGGACGGCGGATCTCCATGCCGGCCTGACATGAGCGCGACAACAGCAATGATGCAGTCGCGTGGGCGCGCCTACGCGCGGCACTACTGGGCCTTTGCGGTCCCAGCAGCGACGGTCGTGTTGCTGGTGATCCTTTTTCCGTGGGCCTTCACGATCTTCATGTCGCTGCACGATTGGAGGGTCACCGGAGCGACGCCGTTCGTCGGCCTCGCGAACTATACGAAGATGCTACAGGACGACAGGTTCCTGTGGGCGATCCTGCGCACACTGTATTTCACCGCCGCGACTGTGATCGCGCCGATGCTGCTGGGAATCTGGGCCGCGGTGTGCTTTGCCTCGCAGTTCAAGCTGCGCGGGCTGGCACGCACGGTGTTCGTGCTGCCGATGATGGCGACGCCTGTCGCAATCGCGCTCGTCTGGACGATGATGTTCCACCCACAGCTCGGCGTGCTGAATTATCTGCTGACGTCGATCGGATTGCCGCCGTCAACCTGGGTGTACGACAGCACCACCGTTATCCCGACATTGGTCATGGTAGAGACCTGGCAGTGGACACCGCTGGTCATGCTGATCGTTCTCGGGGGCATCGCCAGCCTGCCGCAGGAACCATACGAGGCGGCCATCCTGGACGGTGCGAGCGCCTGGCAGATGTTCCGCCATATCACGCTTCCATTGGTCTGGCCGTTCATCATGGTCGCTGCCGTGATCCGGATGATCGACGCGTTGAAGACGTTCGACACGATCTATGTGATCACGCTTGGCGGTCCCGGTACGTCGAGCGAGACCATCAACATCATGCTCTACCAGACTGCATTCGCCTATTACGACCTCGGGTACGGTTCGGCGATCGTGGTGGTTTTTTTCCTCCTGATCCTGGCAATCAGCCTGTTGTTGCTGCGGGTCAGACAGCGTGAGGCCTGGCGATGAAGCGTCATCGCTTTCGCCGCTTGATGGGCCGCTTCGGGCTGTATTGCTCGGTCATCCTGCTGGTGTCTCCGGCGGTGTTCTTCTTCCTTTGGATGCTGTCGCTGTCGCTCAAGAACGAACTCGACAACACGGCATATCCGCCGGTATTCATCCCCAATCCGCCGACGCTGGCAAACTTCGTGGACGTGTTCCAGAAGAACGACTTCCTAAGGTACACCATCAACTCGGTCATCGTATCGTTCTCGGCGACCGGGCTTGCGCTGCTGTTCGGCGTGCCGGCGGGCTATGGCATCGCAAAAGCGAAGGCGACCAAGGCGGCGGCGCTGATCCTGATCGCCCGCGTCACACCCGGACTGTCGTATTTGATCCCGCTGTTTCTGCTGTTCCAATGGCTTGGCATGATCGGCACCCTCACGCCATTGGTGATCACACACCTTGTCATCACCGTGCCGATCGTCGTGTGGGTGATGATCGGATTCTTCGAAGGATTGCCGGGCGAACTGGAAGAAGCGGCGCTGGTCGATGGCGCTACAATATGGCAGGCGTTCGTGCACGTGGCGGTCCCGCTGGCACGGCCAGGCATCATGGTGGCGATGATCCTGTCGTTCATCTTCTCGTGGAACAACTTCATCTTTGGCGTGGTGCTGGCAGGGCGCACGACACGTACTTTGCCAGTCGCAGTCTACAACGTGCTGACGTTCGAGCAGATCAGTTGGGGGCCGCTCGCCGCGGCGGCATTGATCGTGACCGCGCCGGTGCTGCTGCTGACGCTGCTGATGCAGAAGGAAATTGTCGCCGGTTTGACCGCGGGTGGTGTCAAAGGCGGCTGAGCCCTATAAGCCAAACTCGATTGACTTGGAGGAAACGAATGATCCGCCGTCGCCATCTGCTGGCAGCAAGCGCGTCTGCCTTAGCCGCCCCCGCCATCATTGAGCGTGCCAATGCACAGTCGGCATTCGACTGGAAGCAGTTCAAGGGCCAGTCGATCGAGGTGAATTATCAGCTTTCACCCCGCGGCGACCTGGCGCGCGCGCATATGAAGGAGTTCGAGGAGCTGACCGGAATCAGCGTCGGCTTCGAGCAGATTCCCGAGCAGCAGCAGCGCCCGAAGGTGGCTATGGAAATGGCTACCGGACATCCGAGCTTCGACGCGGTGAACGTTGGCATGCACGTGCAGAAGCGGCTGATCGAGAAGGCCAAATGGATGGAGGACCTGCGGCCGTATATCGCCGACAAGAGCCTGACCAATCCTGACTTCGATCTTGCGGATTTCAGCAAGCCGTCGATGCAGGTGGCGACTGGCGACGACGGCAAGATCAACGTGCTGCCGCTGAACCAGGACCTGTTCATCGTGTTCTACAACAAGGAGCTGCTGGCGGCGAAAGGGTTCAGCGGCCCGCCCAAGACCTACGACGAGATGATGAGCATGGCGCATGCGCTCACCGATCCGTCGAAGCAGGTCTATGGCTTTGTCGGTCGAGGCCTGAAGAATGCCAATGTCGTGCTGTACGACAACATTCTGCTCGGCTGGGATCAGGAGACGGTCACACCCGATGGCAAGAAGCTGCTGACCGACACGCCGGCGGCGATCGAGGCGGGGCAAGTGGTACCAGAAGATCATGAAGGAGTGCGGCCCGCCTGGTAACATTGGTTTCAATTGGAACGAATGTCAGACGACGTTCATGCAGGGCCGCGGCGCGATGTGGTGGGATGGCATCGGGTTTTCCGCGCCACTGCTGGACAAGACCAAGTCGCGGGTGGTGGAAAAGGTAGGGTTTGCGCCAGTGCCGGCGGGTCCGAAGGCACACAATGCCGCGACGTTCATCGATGGGCTTGGCATTCCGGCGAGCGCAAAGAATAAGAAAGGGGCGTGGCTCTTCCTGCAATGGATTGCCGGCAAGCAGATGCTGAACGAGCAGCTTCGCTCCGGGTCAGGCACGCCGGCGCGGCTGTCCTGCTATGCACGGCCAGAGATCGTGAAGAGCAGTGCATTCCCGCAGGAGTGGTTTGATACGACACAGACCAGCTTGAAGATCGCGCGGTCGGGGTTGCCGGTGATCGTGCCTGTCACCGAGTTCCGCGATACGATCGGCAGCGGGTTGACCAATATTGTTGGTGGTGCGGATGTGGCGACGGAGTTGAAGAAGGCGACGGAGGCGTTCCAGCCGACGCTGGATAAGTCGAACGAGGGGTAAGCGTCACAGCAACACCCTAACCCTCCCCCGCCTTGCGGGGGAGGGGAAGTATGCCCCGGGTCGATCACCCACCCAGGAACTTCTCCGTCCAGCTCTTGTAATCGCCCTCGCGCGTGACGCGCTTCATTGTCTCGGCGGACGCGACGCCTTGCAGGTCGCTTGGCTTCGTACCTTCGCGTAGCGCTTTCAGCGTGTTGTAGACCGCCTGCACCGCAGCCGAGAACGGCTGGTGCCCTTGCAGCGCAATCCTCACGCGCTTGCTGGAGAGATAATCCCTGTCCTGAAGCTCACGGCCAGAACCGCCGAGCATCAGCGGCACATTCACCGCGGATGAAATCGCATCGAGCTGTTCGCGCGTCATACCGCCGGCGAAGAACAGCGCGTCTACGCCGACCTCGGCGTAGGCCTTGGCGCGCCGCACTACGTCGTCGGTGCCGGTAATCGCTGCGGCGCTGGTGCGGCCGACGATGACGAACGACGGATCTTCCCGTGCTGTGAGCGCCGCTCGCATTTTGCCCACTCCTTCCTCCAGCGAGATCAGGCTCGGCTGTTTTTCACCATAGGCACGCGGCAACAGCGTGTCCTCGATGCACATTGCCGCAACACCGGCGGTTTCCAGTTCCTGCACCGTACGCATCACATTCAGTGCGTTGCCGTAGCCATGATCCGCATCGACCAGCAGAGGCAGCTTGCCCGCGCGATTGATGCGATATGCCTGCCCGGCAAACTCACTCAGCGTCAGCACGATCAGATCGGGTGCCCCGAGCACGGTGAATGATGCAATCGAACCGGCAAACATGCCGACTTCGAAGCCGAGCTCCTCGGCAATACGCGCAGAGATCGGGTCGAACACCGAACCAGGATGGATGCAGTGATCGCCTGCGAGCACCGCGCGAAAACGTTGACGCCGATCGGTCCAGTGCATGTCGTTCCTCCTTGTTATCCTGCTAATATGCCAACAACAGCGCCGCTCATGCAGGTGGCGAGCGTGCCGGAAAGAATTGAGCGCATTCCAAGCGCGACCACTTCAGGCCGTCGTTCAGGGATCATCACGCCTAACCCGCCAATCATTATGCCAAGGCTGCCGAAATTCGCAAATCCGCACAATGCATAGGTGAGGATCAGGCGCGCATGCGGCGAGAACGTGTTAGGCGGCAGCGTGGAAAAGTTCAGATAGGCGACGAACTCGTTCAGCACCGTCTTGGTGCCCATCAACACCGCCGCCCTGCCTGCCTCGTCCCAATCCATGCCAATCAGCCACATCACAGGCCGGAACGGCCACGAAAAGATACGCTGCAGTGTCACTGCGGTATCGCCCCAATGCGGCAGCAGACCAAGTGCGCCGTTGACCAGCGCGACGAATGCGACCGCCACGATAAGCGTCG
The DNA here is from genome assembly GCA_963733475.1 of uncultured Alphaproteobacteria bacterium. Classification (GTDB taxonomy): domain Bacteria; phylum Pseudomonadota; class Alphaproteobacteria; order Acetobacterales; family Acetobacteraceae; genus JAMXLO01. The sequence goes on from CAVTEC010000007.1 coordinate 164,789, forward strand.
CGATGATGCTGATGAACACAGGGACACCATCCATCGTGCCTTTCACCAGCGCATCCAGTGTACTGATCGGCGGGTGTTCGACGGACAATCGTTCCTCGGATACATCGCCTTGGTCGAACGGCACCATCAGCGCGGCAACCGCGAGTGCGGCGGGTGTGCTGATCACCGAGGCAATCAGGATATTGCCCAACGCGTTCGGTAGCAGCGGCGCGAGAAAGGATGCGTAGATCACCATCACCGTGCCGGCGACGCCGGCCATGCCGCAGCTCATCAGCGCGAACAGCTCGCCGCGTTGCATGCGCGCCAGATAGGGACGCACGAGCAAAGGCGCCTCGATCATCCCTACAAAGATATGGACAGCAGCCCCAAGCGCCAACGCGCCACCTATGCCCATCACACGACGAAGCACCCAGGCAAACGCGTCGGTTATCCGCTGCAGCACGCCCCAATAGAACAATAGCGATGCCAGCGCGCTGATGGTCAGCACCAGTGGCAGCGCTTGCAATGCGAGGATGAAGCTGGCGCCCGGATGGGATTCGGCAAATGGCAGTGGCGCCTCCACCGAGATAGCCGAACACGAAGCTGGTGCCGATTTGGGTGGCGTTCTGTAATGCGGTCGCTCCGTCGTTGAGCAGGAAGATCATGGCATTGGCTGGTGGAAAGAACAGAAGCAACAGAGCCAGCAGCCATTGCAAGGCAATGCCCGCCACAACCGTGCGCCACGCAATGCGCGCACGATCCTCGCTGATTACCCAGGCGATGGCCAGCAACACGGCCAATCCAAGCAGGCCGCGCATGCCGCACCCCTGTTCGTTGCGAGGAAGCTGAAGCAGCGCATTTGGTCCGTCAACCGACGCGCGGTTTGGTCCAGCCGGTGGAGTTGCTCATGTTGGGCGCGGTTGCCATGTTGGCGGCATTTGGGGAGGTCATGCGATGCCAGCCAGCCAGATCGACAAGGCCAATCGTTTCCGCGCACTGCACGAATTGTGCTTTGTCATTGCCAACGCGTGGGATGCCGGTTCGGCGCGCATCCTGGCCGGGATTGGGTTTGCCGCGCTGGCGACGTCAAGTGGCGCTGCGGCGGGCATGCTCGGGCGGCGGGATGGCATGATCACGCGCGATGAATTGCTGAGGCACGCGCGTGCTGTGGTCGAGGCGGTCGATCTGCCGGTCTCCGCCGATCTGGAGAAGGGCTTTGGCGATACGCCGGCCGATGCAGCGCTGACCATTCGCATGGCGGGTGAGATCGGGCTTGTCGGCGGCTCGATCGAGGATGCGACCGGCAATCCGCAGAAGCCGCTGTTCGACGCAACTCTCGCGCACGAGCGGATCGTCGCGGCGGTGGAAGTTGCACGAGCGATGCAGTTTCCATTCGTGCTGACGGCGCGCGCCGAGAACTTCATCCGCGGCAATCCCGATCTGGATGATACGATCAAGCGATTGCAGGCGTTCGAGGCTGCTGGCGCGGACGTGCTGATGGCGCCTGGGCTGCCGGACCTTGCTTCGGTGCGTACCGTTTGTTCTTCGCTGTCGAAGCCATTCAATTTCATGGCAGGGATCAGGGGCAAGTCGTTCAGCGTTCCGGAGCTCGCCGAGGCCGGCGTGAAGCGCATCAGTCTTGCCACGTCACTGTATCGCGCCGCGATGACTGGGCTGTTGAACGCGGCACGCGAGGTGAAGGAGAAGGGGACGCTGGGCTACGTCGATACGACCATGGCGACACCGGAGTTGAACGGATTCATGGGGTAACCCTGCGACCTGCACACCCCGTGCCCGGTGCCCCGTGTCATTGCGAGGAGCGTAAGCGACGAAGCAATCTAGTGGAGCATGGTCGAGCAACTCGACCGAGATTGCTTCGTCGCTTGCGCTCCTCGCAATGACATTGGTTATGCGGCGAGTTGCTCCATCGCCCGGCGATACCGGTACGCGTCATCGGTCTCATCCACGCGCACATCGGACCACGCGACGCATTGGCCCAGCGGAACATCTCGTCGCAGCGTCACGTGATTGGCCAAGCCGATCGGCAGGCCGCCGATTTCCAGGCTTGACTGCGCCGGCATCAGCTTGCCCCAGACGCAACTGCCGCCTTCGCCATCCAGCACATCGCCTTCGTGCAAATCGCGCTTTGCCGTAGCCACCACATCGCCGCGGAAGCCGGCCGGTGCGCCGGTTGGTTCGCCGCGCAACGCTGCGGACAGAATCGAGATGTTGAGTTCCAGGCCAATCAAATGGAATGGCCGATAAAGCGCGGACACACGGCCTGATGCATCGGTAACGACACCGTATTCCTTGAAGCAACGTGCCGTGTATTCATTGGATGCTTCGAACACGACATAGACGCCCCAGCGCAAATCATTCGCCACGTTGGTGCCGTCGCGATGCAGGCTGGATACGACCTCGACCTGGCCTGGCAGATGCCCCAATCCGTCGGCGAGCTCGTGCGAACCGAGGGGCGGAAAATTCAAGCCATCTGCTGGAACCTGGAGGCCGGTCGCATTGGCGACCGCTGCCATTTCGATTGCCGACTTGGTGCCGTCAAGGAACGAGTTGAACATCTGCGGATTCATGCCGCCGATGCGGGCCTGCTCCTCGGTCAGCCCGTAATAGCCCCACACAGTGGCCGGCGTGGACGCGTGATATTCCGGCAGGTACTTCGTCCCCTTCCCCGCCGCGAGCACGCGGAAGCCACACGCACGCGCCCAATCGACCAGCTCGCAGATCAGCGCCGGCTGATCGCCATAGGCCATCGAATAGACCACACCGGCGCGCACGGCTTCCTGGGCCAGCGCGACTCCGGCCAGCACATCGGCCTCGACGTTGACCATGACGATGTGCTTGCCCTCGGCGATCGCGATCCGCGCATGCTTGATGCCAGCGGGAGCATGGCCGGTCGCTTCCACCACCACCTCGATGTCGGGTGCCTTCATCATGGTGGCCGCGTCATCGGTGAAGCGCGTCGCGGCAATGCGATCCTCGGACCAGCCGGCGCGCCGGCACGCCTCGCGTGCCCGATCTGGCGCGAGATCGGCAATGGCGGCCACTTCGATCCCGGGTGTCGAGGGCACCTGCGCCAGGAACATCGAGCCAAACTTACCGGCCCCGATCAGTCCGACGCGCACCGGCCGCCCCGCCTCCAGGCGCTTTCCCAGCAGCCGATGCAAATTCATCCGCTCCTCCCTTTTCTCGCAGGCGGTTTCGTGGCCCATTGCTACGCCAGGTCGGGGAGATTGGCGAATGACGGATTGGCCAGAGGTGGAATGGCGCAAGCTGCGCTCTGATGAATTGCGCGATAGGGCACGTGCCGATGCGATAGTGATATTACCGGTAGCGTCGCTGGAGCAGCACGGCCCACACCTGCCGGTTGAAGTGGATTCCATGCTTGGCGAAACGGTGGCCGTGCGTGCCGCGCGAAAGATTGTCGAGCGAGGAAAGAGTGCCATCGTGCTGCCCGTGTTGTGGACCGGACTGTCTGAACACCATATGAGCTTTGGTGGCACGGTAACTCTGGATTATCCGACCTTTGCCGCGGTCGTCGAGGGCGTGTGCCGCTCGGTGCTGCGGGATGGGTTCAAGCGGATCGTGTTGCTGAACGCACATGGCGGCAACGAGAACGCGCTGCGTACCATCACCGACGAGCTGACACCAAAGCTCGGCGTACCGATCCTGCAGTTCACCTATTGGTACGCGGCAGCCGCGGCAATCGCTGACATTCTGGAGACCCAGGGAGCGTTGATGCATGCCTGCGAGGCGGAGACCTCAATGATGATGGCGGTGCGGCCCGAGCTGGTGGCGATGGATCGCGTCGGGATGGCGAAAGCGAACAGCACGCCGGATGTCAGCGATGTGGTCGGCGGCGGCGTATATCTTTGGCGGACAATTGGATCACGATCTTCATCGGGCGTGATTGGAAATCCTGAAGCCGCAACAGCAGAAAAGGGCGAACGCTTGTTTGAGGCGATTGCCGCCAAGCTGGCAGACAAGCTGTGCAACAAGGAATTGTGGGAACTGCCGTGGCAGGCGGAGCAACTGGCGTGAACAAATGGCAGTTCTGGATCGATCGCGGCGGCACGTTCACCGATATTGTCGCGCGCCATCCGGACGGGCAGCTTTCAACGCATAAGCTGCTGAGTGAAAATCCCGGCCGTTATCGCGACGCTGCCATTGCGGGGATCAAGACTGTGCTGGGCGTTCCGCTCGATGCGCCGATCCCGGCTGGAGTGGTGGAGGCGGTGAAAATGGGCACCACCGTCGCCACCAATGCCCTGCTGGAGCGCAAGGGCGAGCGCACGTTGCTGGTGGTCAATCGCGGCTTCGCTGACGCGCTGCGTATTGGCAATCAGGCCCGACCGCGGCTATTCGATCTGGCGATCACATTGCCTTCGATGCTGTATGAGGAGGTGGCGGAAGTCGCCGGCCGCGTCGGCATTGACGGCAGCGAAGTGGAACCGCTGGACGAGAGCGCCGCACGGCAGGTGTTCGCTGATGCACGCGCCAAGGGAATTGTCGCCTGCGCCATCGTGCTCATGCACGCATGGAAGTATCCCGATCATGAACGTCGCCTGGCCAAGCTCGCACGTGAAGCAGGGTTTGCGCAGGTGTCAGCAAGCCATGAGGTAAGTCCGCTGCTGCGCCTGGTGCCGCGCGGCGATACGACCGTGGTGGATGCGTATCTGTCGCCGATTCTGCGGCGCTATGTGGATCGGGTCGCGTCGGAACTTGGCGGCGTCAGGCTGTATTTTATGCAGTCGAATGGCGGCTTGGCGGATGCCGCCCGTTTTCAGGGCAAGGACGCGATCCTCTCTGGTCCCGCGGGCGGCATTGTCGGCGCGGCGCGAACGGCGGCGATGGCGGGGTTGGACCACATCATCGGCTTCGACATGGGCGGCACCTCAACCGATGTCGCACTTTACGCCGGCGCATTCGAGCGCGCCTTCGAAACCGCGGTTGCCGGTGTGCGCATGCGCGCGCCGATGATGGCGATCAATACGGTTGCCGCGGGCGGCGGCTCCATCCTGCATTTCGATGGAGCACGCTTCCGGGTTGGGCCTGACAGCGCTGGCGCCGACCCGGGGCCCGCATGTTATCGCAACGGCGGGCCGCTGACCGTGACCGATGCCAATGTTTGTGTCGGCAAGATCCAGCCGCGGCATTTTCCGGCGATCTTTGGACCGAACGGCGATCAGCCGCTTGATGTCGATGTTGTCAGCAAGAGGTTTGCAGTGCTGGCCGAGGAGATTACCCTGGCGACAGGTCAGCGCCGCACGCCGCAAGAGGTGGCGGAAGGCTACTTGCAGATCGCGATTGCCAACATGGCGAATGCGATCAAACAAGTCTCCGTACAGAAGGGACACGACGCAACGCACTTCGCCCTGCAATGCTTCGGCGGTGCGGGTGGTCAGCATGCGTGCCTCGTGGCTGATGCGCTCGGCATGGAGACTGTGTTCATCCATCCGTTTGCCGGTGTGCTGTCTGCCTATGGCATGGGCCTTGCTGACCAGACGGTCATGCGTGAACAGGCTGTCGAGATACCGCTTGAGGCCAAGGCGTTGTCGATGCTGACCGAACTGGCCGATCGGCTTGCCAAGGCGGCAACCGATGGTCTGGTTGCGCAGGGTGCCGAAGCGGCACAGGTGACGGCGCAACGCAATCTGCATCTACGCTATGCCGGGACCGAAGCGGCGTTGATCGTCAAGCTGGGGAACGAGCAGCAGATCGTCGAGGAGTTCACCGCCGCGCATCGTGCCCGCTTCGGTTTTGCCACTCCGGATCGGCCGCTGATGGTGGAGGCTGTAGCGGTCGAGGCTATCGCACCGGGTGATGTGGTGCGAGAGGCGACGCTGTCTACGCGCACCAGCGGATCGCCGCAGAAGATCGACACGATAAAGATGTTCACCGGCGGCAAGGAACACACAGCTTCGGTGTTCGACCGGACTGATCTGCTGGCCGGCGATCGCATTGCCGGGCCGGCGCTGATCCGTGAAGCCAATGCCACGACAGTCGTGGAGCCGGGATGGACCGCCGAAATCACCACACTGGATCACATGACGCTGCGCCGTACCGAACGGCTTGCCACTCGTGTTGCTGCGGACAGCGGGCGGCCTGATCCGGTACTGCTTGAGCTGTTCAACAACCTGTTCATGAACGTGGCCGAGCAGACTGGCGCGGTACTGCAGAACACCTCGATGAGCGTCAACATCAAGGAGCGGCTGGATTTTTCCTGCGCGATCTTCGACGCACAGGGGTTTCTGGTGGCGAATGCGCCGCATGTGCCGGTGCATCTTGGCGCCATGGGCGAGAGCGTGCGCACGGTGCTGAACAACCGTCGCAATACGCTCAAGCCCGGCGACGTGGTGGTGCTGAACAATCCGTTCAACGGCGGCACCCATCTGCCTGATGTCACCGTCATCACGCCCGTGTTCGACAGCAACGGCAGCGATATCCTGTTCTTCGTCGGCAGCCGTGGTCACCACGCGGACATCGGCGGAATCACACCCGGATCAACGCCACCGATATCGCGTACGCTGGAAGAGGAAGGCGTGGTGATCGACGACTTCCTGCTGGTCGATGGTGGCCAATTCCGCGAGACGGAGCTGCGCGCGCTTCTGACGGGCGCGAAGTATCCGGCGCGCAGTCCGGACGTGAATGTCGCCGACGTCAAGGCGCAGGTCGCGGCGAATGAGAAGGGCGTGCAGGAGCTGCAGCGCGTTGTCGGATTGTACGGCTGGCCGACAGTCAGCGCGTATATGCGGCACGTCATGGACAATGCCGAAGAAGTCCGTGCGCAAGGTGATCGACCGCATTGGCAGTGGCTCATTCGAATACACCATGGACAGCGAACTCAAGCTGCGCGTCTCCGTGAGCGTGGATCGTGCAAGCCGAAGTGCTGTCGTGGACTTCACCGGGACCGATCACCAGAGCGAAGGCAATTTCAACTCGCCTCCAGCAGTGACGCGAGCGGCGGTGCTGTATGTGTTCCGTACCCTCGTGGCCGACGACATCCCGCTGAACGACGGTTGCCTGAAGCCGCTGAAGTTGATCATTCTGCCGGGGACCTTCCTGTCGCCGAAGCCGGGTGCCGCGGTGGTAGCTGGCAACACCGAAGTGTCGCAGGCCACCTGCAACGCGCTGTTCGGTGCACTGAAGCCGATCGCCTGCTCACAGGCTACGATGAACAACTTCCTGTTCGGTGATGCGACGCGCCAGTACTACGAGACGATATGTGGCGGCACTGGCGCGGGGCCGGGCTTTGACGGCACTTCGGCGATCCACTCGCACATGACCAATACGCGCATGACGGATCCGGAAGTGCTGGAGCTGCGCTATCCGGTTCGGCTAGAGCGCTTCGCCATTCGCCGCGGCTCGGGTGGCAAAGGGAAGTGGCGTGGTGGCGATGGTGCGATCCGCCGCATCCATTTCCTGGAGCCGATGCAAGCGGTGATCGTCTCGTCGCGCCGCAACGTCGCGCCGTTTGGACTGGAAGGTGGCGAGGACGGCATTGTCGGTCGCCAGTGGGTGGAGCGTGCCGATGGCACACGCGAAACGCTGACCGGCACGGACAGCGCTGAGATGAACCCAGGCGATGTGTTCGTGATTGAAACGCCAGGTGGCGGCGGCTACGGGCTTGCTACCTGACGTGCGCCGCGCACGAGCCTGGATGTTCGGACTTGCAGGTCTGCTGATCCTGGCCGTGCTCGCAGTCTGGCAGATACCACAGTGGCTCGATTGGGGCCGCTATAGCAGCACGATTGAAGGGGTGGCATCAGCGACACTCGGCCGGCACGTGACAATCGAGGGCCCAATCGAGCTAACGCTGCTGCCAGACCCGGTACTGACTGCAACCACCGTCGACATCGGCCGCGGCGCGACGGACGTGTCGGTCCACGTCAAGGCGTTGCGGCTACGCGTGGCATTGTGGCCGCTGTTGCGCGGACGCGTCGAAGCACGCGATCTCGTACTGCGTGGCGCCGATATGCGGATTGCGTCGCCTCTCGAATCAAGCGTGTTGGGAGCACGGCCACCCGAATTGCTCTCAGCGTTTTCAGCGCGCATTGAAGATGGCAGCCTGACTGTGGGCAAACTCACGTTAACCGGCATCAATGCGATGCTGCACTCCGACGATACCGAGGCGGTTTCCGCGAGCGGTTCGGCCCGCTTCAAGAACGAGAATTGGCATTTCACTGCACGGCTGACCTCCAGTGATCCTGATGGTGCCGCCGGGTTCGATGCGACGTTGGAAGGGGAAGGCACGGCGGCGGGTTTCGGCGCGACCCTGAGCGGGCAGTTCGCTGCTGACGGCAGTTTCAACGGCAACATCAGCAGCCGAGGTCCCAACCTCGCAACGCTGCTCCCGGCGCCGCCCGTCCCTTTCCGGGCCGATGGCAGATTGACTATTGGTGGCGGATTGGCGGTCGCTGACAACCTTCTGTTGCAGATTGGCGGATCGCCAGCGAGCGGTGCGGTCGCTTTGCGTTTGGCACCTCGGCAACGCCTCGACATCGCGCTTTCGATGAGCCGGCTGGATCTTGATGCCTGGCTGCCAGTCCTGCTGAATGCGAGCAATTCAGTGGCCGGATTCGATCTGCCAATCGGTATTGATCTTTCGGCGAGTGCCGCGTCTCTCGGCAGCGATACCCTGGAGAATATGCGGGCTGCGTTTGAGGTCTCCGATCAGGCCCTGGTTTTGCGCGATGGCAGCGCGCTGCTGCCCGGCAATGGCAAGTTGTGGCTGACTGGCAGCGTTGGCCGCGCCGATGCGGCGCAACTGCGGTTCGAGGGTGATGCCAAGGTCGATGCACCCTTGCTGCGCACGACGCTGCAGTGGTTGAGCAACTCCGCGCCCGAGTGGTTGCCGAAAGGTGCTCTGTCAATTTTGCCGGCGGGCGTACTCCAGCAAGCTGATCTAACCGCGCATGTGATCGCGGCGCGCGGCGAACTCGCACTACAGCACGTCACGGGGCGTATCGATACGTCAACTGTAGCGGGCAACTTCCGGCTCCAGCGCGGTAACTCGCTGTCGCTTTCGGCAGAGTTGACGGCGGATCATGCAACATTGAACGACTGGTTGCCTGCACTGGCTTCGGTGCCGCAGAAACTGGATGCGCATAATCTGACCATCGGTGCCGACGTTGCAAACGGCGGGTTCGCACTGCGCCGGTTCGATGCCAATATCGATGGCGCGCAGATTTCAGCGTCGGGACAGCTCAGCAACGCTCAGCAGTTCAGCAATGGCAAGCTGGACATTGACGCGCCCGATGCAGCAGCACTGGCAGCCATGCTGCCAGTAAACTGGCGCGCCACACCGGCGCTATGGCATGGACCTATGCATCTGTCATTACAGGCAGATGGCCCGCCCAACGCTCTTGGGGTCTCGGCGAAGCTGTCGTTGGATGATGCCAGGCTGAACGCCACGCCTACTATCGACCTACACTCGGGTTCGTGGAATGGCGAGTTGACGGTGAGGCATCCGGGCGCCCGCAGAATGCTGGCAGCGATTGGGCTGCCGGCAATACTGGGCCTGCCGGACTTGCCAGATTGGCTAGGCGATGGTTCTTTTTCGCTCGTGGCGCATGGTCATGGTGCGGCGAGCCAGGTCAGTGCAGACAACTTCGATCTGACCGCTGGGAGCGTACGTCTGGATGGCAGGTTCTTGCTGGATTACGCTGGAAACGAACCGCGACTTGCCGCGCAACTTCACACGGCCGCAGTACAAATTCCGCTGCCGAGCGCTGCGTCAACGGTGCCGCTGCCAATCGACATCCTGCATGGATGGCAAGGCGATATCGCGTTGAATGCCGACGACCTGATAGTGGGATCCGAAGTGAACCTACGTCAGGCATCCGCGATCGTCCGCGTTTCGGATGGAGCTCTGCGGATTGAACGGCTGATCGCCAAACTCGGCGGTGGCAAGCTGGAGGTTTCTGGCCTTTTCGATGGCGCCGCTAACCCCCCTTCGCTCGCATTGAAGATGCAATTGGATCAGGCGACGATCAGCGAGGCTTTGGCCAGCATGCCGATCGATCTGACGGATGGTTCAGTTGGCGGCAGCCTTGATTTGACTGGCACCGGCTACAGTCCGACAACGATCGTCGCGACGCTGGCTGGACACTTGGTACTGACGGTAAGCGATGGTGCGGTTTCCGGCTTCGATCTGTCGGGGCTTGGGAATGCAGCGCAACAGCGTGATCCTGTAGCCGCGCAGAAAGCGGCTGATCAGGCACTGAACTCTGGAACGACGCAGTTCGACCATCTGGATTTCGTGGGCGAACTCGCACATGGCGATCTGGCGATCGACAAGGCTCACCTGCAAAGTAGCATCGGTGAAGCGGATGCGACCGGCGATATAAACCTACCCACCCAGATACTGGATCTACGCATCGCGCTACGACCAGCCATCAAGGACACACCGGAGTTGGCCCTGCGTATGTTCGGGCCGTTCAGTCGTCCGCAGCGAACGAGCGAATTGGCCAACCTCGCGCGCTTCATCGCGGAGCTGTACGCGTTAACGCGGCCAGAGGATGAAGGCAGCGGCGATCGCCAGCCATGCAAGCAGCAATGCGGACGAGGTGAAGGCGGCGTTCCATCGTGAGGTAACGGTCCACGGCGACACATCGGCCCAGCGCGCGGTAATGATCGCGGAGCTCGACATCGGCGTCATGGTGACGCCGAGGCCCCAGCCCAGCATGCAGGCGAATGCCAATACCGCGGGGGGTACACCAAGCGCCATCGGATCCGGCACGACGGCGCCGACAAGTGCGACCATGGCGACTGGATTGAGGCCGATCAGACCTGTCGCGATCAGCACCAGTGGGACCAGCAGCGGCACTGTGATTGGCGGCAGCATCGCGATCAGAGGTGTTAGCCCAGTGCCGGGCAGTAGGTTGCCGATGGCAACGCCCATGAAGCCGGAGCCGCCGAGCACGGTTGCCTCACCTCGGATGGTGGATACGCGCAGCAGGAAGCGCTGGGCACGACGTCGCAGCAATCCGGGCAGGCGCTGCATCGCCGGGCCCGCGAAGCGCCACGACTGGATCAGCAGCCATCCCACTGCAACGAGTGGCACCGACAGAGTCACACCGGCTACCAGCGATATTCCAAACAGATGCCGCGGTGCCTTCCGCAAGCAGCATCACCAGCACGACCAGAGCGATAATCCGCCAGTGGATCGCCCAGGATTCTGTGGTGATCGGCCGCGAGCCGCCACGCGTTTGCAGCCTCGCACCGGACCACCGGTCTTCGATCCAACCGAGCACCACCATGCCAACAGCAACCAGAAATGCGAGCGGCAGCAGTAGCCGCATCGGTGCTGCTGGCACTGCCGTGGAGACAACGGCAGTCATGATGTTGATCGGGCTCCAGCAGTTCATCACGCAGAAGCCGCGATAGATCGCCAGCAACATGCGCCGTGTGCGGATGGCGCGGATGTCGGCTGAGCCTCCGGCGGCTTCCAGCGTGTTGGCCCGCATCACCATCGCTGCCAGCAGGTCGATCGCGCCATAGGACAGCGTGATGCCGAACACGTGCCCGCCGGCGGTCAGCGCGGCGTAACGCAAGCCTGGCGGCTGTGCCACAAGATGCTGGCCGCAGCGGCGCACCAACGGACTGGTCTCGGCTGCATCGCGCAACGTGGTCAGCGCGAGGAAGAACGCTGCATAGCTGGCGCCGCGTTGCCATGCCGCAAGGAACAAATCCAGCGGGTGCAGCGCCAGCACAACGCCGATCATGCCGATAGCGAACAACGCCAGGAACAGGATCTGCGCATAGCGGCGCTGGTTGGGGAATTCGAGCAGCAGGAAGAGCAGGATGGCGATCCCGCTGAGGTCGCCAGCATGCGGCACCTGCAGAAGCTGATCGGCCAGCGTTGCCGCCCAGGCGATGACGTAACACCAAGCGCTCAGCACAGACGGCATCCTGCCGCAGCGCGCGCGTATCTGGACAGAGGCGGAGGCCCGCGTAACGCTCGGGCGAACACTCTGCACAAGGGATCGCCATGCTGTTCGAATGCGACAACACGACGAGCGAGAATATCTACAAGCTGCTGGTGTCCACCGTGGTGCCGCGGCCGATCGCCTGGGTGACCACGCAGGATATCGACGGCACGGTGAATGCCGCGCCGTTCTCGTTCTTCAACGCGGTGTCGGGCAATCCCCCTGTGGTGGCTATCGGCATCGGCGGACGTGGACCGGGCGACGTGAAGGACACTGGCGGCAATATCCGCCGGACGGGTCAGTTCGTGGTGAACCTGGTCAGCAACAGCCTTGGCCGAGAAGATGAACATCACCGCGATCGATTTCGACAAAGAGGTGAACGAGCTGGCTGAGGCGGGCCTGACCACCGCACCTTCCTCGCACGTGAAGCCGCCGCGGATTGCGGAAAGCCCGGTGTCTTTCGAGTGCGAGCGGCTGGTCATCGTGGAAGTCGGGGTCGATCGCGCGGTGATCCTGGGCAAGGTGGTCGCGATCCATGTCGCCGACGAGTTCGTGCTGGATAAGGACCGCTGCTACATCGATACGCCGAAGCTGGAGTTGATTGGCCGCATGCATGGACGCGGCTGGTACGCGCGGACAACCGATCGGTTCGATATGCCGCGAATCGACGTGGCGAATTGGCCGGTGCGGGCAAAGGCTGCGGAGTAAGGCCTACGGTCATCGTCATGGCTGCCCTTGACCCAGCCATCAGTCTCAACGGCACACAGGGTGCCACGACAACCTGATGGCCGGGGTCGAGCCCCGCCATGACGGTGAACGCTAGACGATGCCGCCGCGCGGAGTGGCGGCGTGTTCCTTCAGCACTGAATCGCTGGCGGGATCGATTTCCTTCATCAGCACGTCGTAGCCCCAGAGATCGGCCAGGTGCTGCAGCACGAAGCGCGCGTCGCGCTCCTCGAGCAAAATTCGGTTCAGCGCGCGGTGATGCAGGATCAGCCGTCGATCGCCAGCCAGATTGACGTCCACGACCTGGATGTCGGGCAGCGTCCAGGCGATGTCATATTGCTTCGCGAGCGAACGCTGAATCCTGCGGTAGCCGCGCTCATCGTGGATCGCCTCGACGCGCAGATTGGGTTCGTTCGCGTCATCAAGGACATGGAACAACCCGAACTCGCGGATCAGGCGCGGGCTCAGGAACTGGAGGATGAAGCTCTCGTCGCGATAATTGGCCCAGACGTCCTTCAACACGTCCAGCGGATCCGAACCCGCTATATCGGGGAACCATTGCTGATCCTCTGCGGTCGGCTCCACGCAGATGCGCTCAATATCTCGCATCATGGCAAAGCCAAGCGCGTAGGGATTGATGCCGGAATACCGCGGATCGTCAAACTCGGGCTGGAACACAACGTTGGTGTGTGAACGCAGGAACTCGACCATCGCACCGTCGGTCAACTGTCCCCGCTCGTGCAGGATATTCATGATACGGTAGTGCGCGTAGGTGGCGCAGCCTTCGTTCATCAGCTTGGTCTGCTGCTGGGGATAGAAGTACTGGGCGATCATGCGCACGATGCGCAGCACCTCGCGCTGCCAGGGCAGCAGGCGCGGCGCGGTCTTTTCCAGGAAATACAGGATATTTTCCTGCGGAAGCTGAAGCAGGGCGCGACGGCGCTCTTCGATGCCATTGTCTTCCTTGCCGCCTTCCTTCACCGGCACGGTCCGCCACAGATCGTTGAACACGCGCTCGTCGTGTTCGCGCCGCTCCTTCTCACGCAGTTCTTCCGACCGCAGATCGGCGGCCCGACGGCGCGGATAGCGATGCACGCCATGCGTCATCAGCGCATGCGCGGCATCCAGCAGGCGCTCAACCGCCGCCTCGCCGTAGCGCTCCTCGCAATGCGCGATGTAGCCGCGGGCAAACTCCAGATAGTCGAGAATGCCGTCGGCATCAGTCCACTGCTTGAAGACGTAGTTGTTCTTGAAGAAGTGGTTATGGCCGAATGCCGCGTGGGCGATCACCAACGTCTGCATCGTGGCCGTGTTCTCCTCCATGATGTAGCTGATGCATGGATTGGAGTTGATCACGATCTCATAGGCGAGGCCCTGCATGCCGGCGCGATACAGCGCCTCATTGCGGGCGAAGTGCTTGCCGAACGACCAGTGCTTATAGAACAGCGGCATGCCGATCGAGGAATAGGCATCCAGCATCTGCTCGGTGCTGATGATCTCGATCTGATTGGGATAGACGTCCAGCCCAAGGTCATTCAGCGCGACCTTCTCGATCGCGTCATGCACGCGCTGGATGGTGCCGAATTCCCAGTCAGCACCTTCGAACAACGGACGTTCGGCGCGAATGATGCCGCCAAAATCGTTCATTCCTCGGCTCCTGCCGTGGCCTGTTGCTTCTTGGCAAACAGTTCGCGAAATACCGGATAGATGTCGCGGCGATGGCCAACCTTGCGCATCGCCATCGGCGCGCCCGATTTGATGATTGTCGTGTAGGTCTGCCACAGATCGGAATCGCGGCGGATGAAGCCGGGCGGGAAATGCTCGGAATCGCGTCCAACTTCCAGGTAGGCGTAGTACTGGCAGAGCGGCAGGATGCTATCGGTCAGCAGCGCGGCCGTCTTTTCGTTGTCGGACGCCGTGTTGTCACCATCCGATGCCTGCGCGGCATAGATGTTCCACAAGTCCGGACTGTAGCGCTCGTCCACCACACGCTGCATTTCTTCCAGTGCCGTGGAGACGACAGTGCCCCCAGTTTCCGGCGAGTGGAAGAAGGTATCCTCATCCACTTCCTGCGCCTGATGCGTGTGCCGGATGAACACCACATCTACGTGCTTGTACCGGCGCTTCAGGAAAATGTACAGCAGCACGTAGAACCTCTTGGCGAGGTCCTTCATGTGCTCGGTCATAGACCCGGACACGTCCATCAGGCAGAACATCACAGCCTGCGCGACCGGCTTCGGCTGCGCCTCGAATTTGCGATAACGCACATCGAGCGGATCAATGTAGGGGATCAGACCGGTGCGCCGCAGCTTGCGCGCCAGTTCCTCTTCCAACTTGGTCCGCTTGGCTTCGTCCTCACCGTCGGGGCTGAGCGCGGCGATCTCGTCGCGCAACGCCTGCAGTTCGTGTGGCTTCGGACGCTTCAGCGCAATGCGCCGCGACAGGCTGTTCCGCACCGTGCGCAGCAGCGCCAGGTTCGCTGGCGAACCGGTCACCGAATAGCCCGCGCGATGCCAGCTCAGGCTCTCGGTATCGACAACCCGGCGCTTCGCCAAGTCAGGCAGTTCCAGGTCCTCCAGGAACAGGTCGACAAACTCGTCGCGCGACAGAGCAAAGCGGAAGTCGTCCTGACCCTCGCCATCCGGACTGCCTTCCGAGCCATTGCCACCCTGGCCGCCCTGCGGCCGGGGGATCGTATCGCCCTCTATGTATTGTTTGTTGCCTGGCAGCAGATGGTCACGGACGCCGCCGCTTGCGCTGCGGTGGAACGATGGCTCGTGGACACCTTGCGCCGGCAGAGCCACCTCGCCCGCCTGATCCGCATCCTTGATCGAGCGGTTGGCCGAGCTTTCATGCACGGCCTTCCGGATCAACGACTTGGCGCGGCGCATAAACCGCTGCCGGTTGGCGAGGTTCTTCCCGCTAGGGTTTAGGCGGCGGTCAACAATGTGCATGAAAGATCCCTGTTCCGGCGGGGCCCTTGCCTACCCCGCCTGCTTAACGCGCATGTACCACTCAACGAGCCGGCGCACCTGCCGCTCGGTGTAGCCACGCGCAGCCATCCGATCGACAAACTCGGCGTGCTTCTTCTCGCTGTCGCTGTCCTTCTTCGATCCGAAGCTGATCACCGGCAGAAGCTCTTCCACCTGGCTGAACATGCGACGCTCAATGACTTCGCGGATTTTCTCGTAGCTGGTCCAGGATGGATTCTTGCCGTTGTTGTTGGCACGAGCCCGCAAGCTGAACTTCACCACCTCGTTCCGGAAATCCTTCGGATTGGCGATGCCAGCCGGCTTTTCGACCTTGGTCAATTCCTGGTTCAACAGCTCCCGGTTCATGAGCTGACCGGTATCGGGATCCTTGAAGTCGATATCCTCGATCCACGCATCGGCATATGACACGTAGCGATCGAACAGGTTCTGACCGTAGTCATGGTACAACTCGAGGTAGGCCTTTTGGATCTCGTTACCAATGAATTCGGCGTAACGCGGAGCCAACTCGCCTTTGATGAACTCCAGGTAGCGCTTCTCGGTCTCGGTCGGAAGCTGTTCCCGCCTGATCGACTGCTCCAGCACGTACATCAGATGCACCGGATCGGCGGCGACTTCGGTCGTGTCATGGTTGAAGGTCGCCGCCAGCACCTTGAAGGCAAAGCGGGTCGATGCGCCGTCCATGCCCTCTTCGACACCCGCAGCGTCCTTGTATTCCTGCAAGCTGAACGCGCGCGCGGATCGGTCTCTTTCAGGCTCTCGCCGTCATAGACGCGCATCTTGGCGAACAGCGTCGAGTTCTCGTGCCGACGCAGCCGGGTCAGCACCGAGAAGCGCGCCAGCATTTCCAGGGTCGCCGGCGCGCAAGGCGACGCGGCAAGCTCCGAACGTGCGCACCAGCTTGTCGTAGATCCTTCTGCTCTTCCGTAACCCGCAGGCAGTACGGCACCTTGATCACATAGATGCGGTCGATGAACGCTTCGTTGTTGCGGTTGTTCTTGAAGGTCTGCCACTCCGCCTCGTTGGAGTGCGCCAGGATGATGCCCTGGAACGGAATGGCGCCGATATTCTCGGTGCCGATGTAGTTGCCTTCCTGCGTCGCGGTCAGCAACGGGTGCAGCATCTTTATCGGCGCCTTGAACATCTCGACAAATTCGAGCAACCCCTGGTTGGCGCGATTGAGGCCACCCGAGTAGCTGTATGCGTCAGGGTCGTTCTGCGCATGCAACTCAAGCTTGCGGATGTCGACCTTGCCCACCAACGAAGAGATGTCCTGATTGTTCTCGTCACCCGGCTCGGTCTTGGCGATCGCATGTTGCCGCAACCGTGACGGCTGCATCTTTGCGACACGGAAGCGCGAGATATCGCCTTCGAATTCATCCAGTCGCTTGATGCACCACGGGCTCATCAGGCCCGTCAGACGCCGCTGAGGAATGCCGTAACGATCCTCTAGCATGGCACCCATACGCTCTGGATTGAACAATCCGAGCGGGCTTTCAAACACTGGGCTCAGCTCGTCGCCCGCCTTCAGCACATAGATGGGATGCACTTCCATCAGTGCCTTCAGACCGCTCGGCCAGCGATGACTTGCCGCCGCCGACGGGTCCAAGCAGATACATGATCTGCTTGCGCTCTTCCAAGCCTTGCGCGGCATGGCGCAGGAAGCCGACGATACGTTCGATCGTCTCTTCCATGCCGTAGAACTCGGAGAACGCCGGATAGATGCGGATCGTCCGGTTCATGAAGATGCGGCCGAGGCGCGCATCTTTCGCCGTATCGACCATCTCCGGCTCGCCGATCGCCGAGAGCAGACGCTCGGTCGCCGTCGCGTACATCATCGGCATTATCGCGACATGCTTCCAAATACTCTGGAAGCGTCATTTCCGATTCGCGGTTTGCCTCAAAGCCCCGCGCGTAGGCTGCGAAAAGATCATCCAGCGGATGCATGGGTTGCTCCGTCAATGTTGGGGAACACCTCTCGCACCAATGCAAGATGGGTGCGAGCGTAGCGTATCGTGTGGCTGTCGCGTGAATGTTTTTTCGCTATGCGATGCAAAATGCACGCATGGTGTGTCTGAAACCCGTATGACCATGCTCGACCTCCTGACCGAGTCGGCTCAGCCCATTACCGACAAGGGGATGAAGCGTGGTAACTTTGTGGCAGTTCACAACGACTTGGCGGAACGGCGCGGGCCAAATTCCATTGTGGCGGCCGCGCTCAGCCGCAAGGCATTGGCGGACGGCATTATCGCGGCGCCGCCATATCGAGCCCACCTCGACATCATATAATCCAGCGATTCCAATTCCGTGAGACAAATTCCTGAGAATTCGCGTTAACTCCGGGATAAGCAGCTCACGGCCGCAATGTTGCTGCTTTCCATCCCCTCGCGGGCTGGTTTCACAAACAAGCGGGCAAAGATTGCCGGCACTTGGCGCCACGCGTGCGACCTCCATCCAACATCGCCACCGAAGAAGAAGATGGTGCCGATTTTCGCCCAACCTACACAGGTATTTCTAACGGCACGTTAATCCAGCCCATCCTGTTGCGGTGGTACCGAGTTCGCGCCAAGTCAAATCAGCCAGTCACCTATTAGCGCGCGAATATTGTGCTGTGTGCTGGCCCGTTCGGCGTGTGCTGCCTCAGCCCTGGGCAGTTAATGCTTTGGCCTTAGCCTTCATGTGTCCCTGGCCGCTTGGCGGCTGCCAGCACCGAATCCGCGGTGGTTTGGTCGGCAAAGCTCGCCTGTCCGCTCGCAAGCACCATTACCGTGCGGCGGACCTGATCGAAATAATGGCGACATGCCGAGCACAGCAACAGATGCAGCCACATCTCCAGGCGAACCCGGATCGGGACCGCGCGCTCCATGTAATCCGTCACCAACTCACTCATATCGCGGCACGTCGGCACACCCCTGTCCTTTCAAGGTGGTTGCAAATCCGTGAGACTCCGAAGCCCACAATGCGTTACTTACTCTGCACGTAACAGACAGATGAACACCAGAGTCAGGCGAGCCTCCGCATGCGTGCGACCGAGTTTGACCAACCGGAATTCCTGGCGAAGCTGCGCAACGGCGACGAACAGGCCTATCGGCGACTGATCCGTCGCTTCCATGGGTCACTCATCGGTATTGCCGCTTCGATCATCGGAAGCCGTGCCCAAGCGGAGGAGGTCGTGCAGGATGCATGGCTGGCAGTCTTCTCGGGTATTGGCCGCTTTGAGGGTCGTTCCAGTCTTGGGACCTGGCTGTTCAGCATCGTGTTGAACCGCGCACGGACCCGTGCGAGTCGGGAAGGCCGGCTGGTAGGGCTGCCCGGTCTGATGGAGGGAACGCCTAGGGACGGCCGAGCCGTCGATCTCTCCGCATTCAAGCCCGACGGCCATTGGATTGAGGCGCCGCGTCTGTGGGACGAGCTCAACCCCGAACGGATCATCGGCGGCCGCCAGCTTTGGGACCACGTGATCGAGGCCATCGAGCGGCTGCCGGCCGGTCAGCGCACCGTGATCACGCTACGCGATATCGAAGGCTGCGAGGCCGAGGAAGTGTGTGCCTTGCTGGAAATCAGCGCCGAAAACCAGCGTGTCCTGCTGCACCGCGCGAGAGGACGCGTACGCCAGACAATTGACGCAATGACAGGTCCCGCTCGTGTGACGACCGCCACAGCGCCAGCCAAACGGGGCCGAAGCACACCTGCCGTTCCTCGACTGATCGTCTGGATCCGCGAGCTTGTCGGGATCGCTTCCACAATTGGGGGTTGGCGATATACGTTGCTCGCAACCGAACACGGATCGGAAGGGAGCACGTCATGGCACTGAAGAAGACACCGACGCCACGCAAGGCGCCAGCGAAACCGACGGCAGAGCGCAGTCCGGCACTCGAGCGCGTGACGAGCAGTAGCAGTAATCCGAACCGGCTGCTGCGCGAAGCTGCCTGGAGCCGCATGTTTGGTCGCACCGAATCGAAGAATCCGTTCACCCGGTAGGGTGACGGGCACCGTGGAACTGCGTTCGCCCGAGCAGAGCGTGCCGCAGGACTGGGACGCGCTGCGGGCTCACATGGCGGCGCACGGCAAGAACCTGGCAAACGACCCACCGCCGACGCAGTTTGCCGGTGGTCTGGCAAATCTGAACTATCTGATCCACCTGGATGGCAAGCCGGCTGTGCTGCGGCGGCCCCCGCTGGGCGAGTTGCCGGCAGGCGCCTACGACATGGCCCGCGAATTCCGCATTTTGAGCCGGCTTCCAGATGCTTTGCCGTTCGTGCCGCGTGGGCTTTTCCTCGGGACTGACCCATCGGTCATTGGTTCGCAGTTTCAGATCATCGAGTACCGGCCTGGCTTGGTGATCCGCGAGCATATTCCACCAGAACTGGCGGGACGGCCGGAAGTCGGTGTGCGGCTATCACAGGTACTGCTGGAGACCATGGTCGCCATTCACGGAGTGGATACCGCATCCGTTGGTCTGGACGATCTCGGGCGGCCGCAAGGCTTTCTGGCGCGCGCGGTAGCAGGTTGGCGAAAACGCGGGATGGCGGCGCTGGAAGACGGTACAGAGGCGCTCCATGTCGAGCTGGGCAGATGGCTGGAGCAACATCTAGTGCCGGACGGTGCGCCGGCACTGCTGCACAATGATTTCAAGCTGAACAACATGATCCTTGATCCACGGGATCTGTCGCCGGTGGCTGTGGTGGACTGGGACCAGGGCACTCGCGGCGATCCTCTGTTCGATTTTGCCACGCTGCTCAGCTACTGGGTGCACGAAGACGATCCGCCGGCACTGCACGACATGGCGCAGATGCCCGCCGACGAGGGAATATTCTGGCCGCGCGAGCAGGCGGTGGCGACGTATGCGGCGTTGAGCGGGCGCGACATGTCGGAGTTTCTGTTTCACCGCGTGCTTGCGATGTACAAGCTGGGGGTGATCTTCCTGCAATTGGGCTATCGCTGGCGCAACGGAGCGACGACCGAACCACGCTATGCCGGCTTGACGGCGATTGGCACCGGGATCACCGAATTTGCCCATGACATCGCTCAGGGGCGCGCGTTCTGATGGTTTGCCGCCGCTCAATGCCGATGGGTTTCGCTTCGCTCAACTCATCCTATGATGCGGCGATGCGGACCGGCATTGTAGTTGTAGGATGGGTTGAGCGCAGCGAAACCCATCTTGTGTCGACATAGAGGTCTTGCGCGATGGATTTCTCTCTCACACCCGAATTGCAAGAGCTGCAGCAGCGGACTCGCTCCTTTATCCGCGACAAGATCCTGCCGTTGGAAGCCGATCATCGGCAGACCGCGCACGGCCCTACAGAGGAGTTTCGGCACGAACTTGTTGCCCTGGGCCGCGAAGCCGGTCTGCTGGCGCCGCATGCATCGCCAGATTACGGCGGCCTTGGACTGAACAACGTCGGCAAAGCCGTGGTGTTCGAGGAAGCGGGCTATTCGCTGCTCGGCCCTGTCGCGATGCACATCTTCGCGCCCGACGAGGGCAATATCCATTTGATGGAAGTTGTGGCGACGCGCGAGCAGAAGGAACGCTGGCTGCGGCCGCTGGCGCGCGGCGACAGCCGTTCCTGCTTCTGCATGACCGAGCCGGCGCCAGGTGCCGGCTCGGATCCGTCTGCACTGAACACAACCGCGGTCAAGGATGGCAACCATTGGGTGATCAACGGCACCAAATGGTTCATCACCGGAGCAGACGGCGCAGCCTTTGCCATCATCATGGCGAAGGGCGAGGACGGCGCGGCCACCATGTTCCTCGCCGATATGGACCAACCCGGCATCGAGATCGTGCGCACGATGCATAGCATGGATCAGGCGTTTGCCGGCGGGCACGCTGTCGTTCGATTCAATGACCTGCGAGTGCCTGCCAGCGATATCCTCGGCGAACCTGGCAAAGGCTTTCGCTACGCCCAGGTGCGGCTGGCGCCGGCGCGGCTGACGCACTGCATGCGTTGGCTTGGTGCCGCGAAACGTGCACATGACATCGCTGCCGGCTATGCCCAGCAGCGCGAAGTGTTCGGCGCGAAGCTGGTCAACCACGAAGGCGTCGGCTTCATGCTGGCGGACAACGAGATCGACATCCGTATGAGCCGGCTGGCGATATGGCACACCGCCTGGCTGCTCGATCAGGGAGCTCGCGGCACGACAGAATCATCGATGGCAAAGGTCTTCTGTTCCGAGGCGATCTGGCGTGTGGTTGACCGCTGTGTGCAGGTACTGGGCGGACAAGGGGTCACGGGCGAGACGCTGGTCGAGCGCATCTTTCGCGAGGTGCGCGCGTTCCGTATCTACGACGGGCCGTCGGAGGCGCATCGTTGGTCGCTGGCGCAGCGCATCGCACGGCAGGGACCGAATTGGTGATGTGGGGTTCTTCCTACCAATTCAACACAAATCGCCGAGTGCACACACGTTTCCAAAGGTGAATGGCGCGCCGCGCGTGCAGCCTATCAAAAATCCTCCGTGTGAACTCTGTGTGAACTCCGTGATCTCAATGTTAAATCTTCGCATCCACAGGCACGCTCTTTCCAGGGGGACCCCGGCGTGAGTGCGTTCGACCTCACTGGCCGCGTCTGTATTATCACTGGCGGTGGCCGCGGCATCGGGCGCGCAATCGCCGCAGGACTGGCGCAGCACGGCGCAACAGTGGTGCTCTCAGGCCGCACCGACGCGACTCTGAATGAAGCGGCGACTGCGATCGGCGGACAGGCAAGCGTTCAGGTCGCCGACGTCGCGCGTGAAGCTGATGTGCTGGCCCTACGTGATGCCGTGCTGGCTCGGCATGGGCGCGTCGATGTGCTGATCAATAACGCCGGCATCAATCCGATATTCCGCGGCATCGAGCGCGTCAGTCTGGCGGACTGGCAAAGCATCATGGATATCAACCTCACCGGCACCTTCCTGTGCTGTAAGCACATCGGCGCCGTGATGGTCGAGCAGGCCCGCGGTTCCATTATCAACGTGAGCTCTGTTGCCGGGCATGTGGGTTTGCTGCGTTCGGTGCCGTATTGCGCCTCGAAGGGCGGCGTTGAGATGCTCACTCGCGCACTGGCGCTGGACTGGGCGAAGCGTAGCGTTCGCGTCAACACGTTGGCGCCAGGATGGGTGGATACTGACCTGACGCATGGTCTGCTCGAACACGATGTACATGGGAAACGGCTGCTGGACCACACGCCTATGGGCAGGTTCGCAACGGCGGGCGACATGGTTGGCGCGGCCGTGTTTCTTGCTTCCGATGCATCGGCCTACATGACCGGTCAGAGTCTGCTGATCGATGGTGGTTGGACCGCCGACTGATCCTGTGAATGACCGCTGAGGTACTAACATCGATCGTGCTCGGCACGTGCCTTGCCGGTTTTGTACAGGGCCTTTCGGGGTTTGCGTTCGGCCTGGTGGCAATGAGCGTGTGGGCATGGTCGATCGAACCCCAGCTTGCGGCACCGATGGTGGTGTTCGGCTCAGTTGTGGGGCAGCTGCTGGCGTTAGGCACGATACGGCGCAGCTTCGATAGGCGCCGCGCCTTGCCATTCATCGCAGGCGGTGTGCTGGGCGTGCCGCTTGGCGCTTGGCTGCTGCGTTATGTGGATCCTCGGCTGTTCCGGGGTGGCGTAGGCGTGTTCCTCATCGGCTATTGCTCGGTGATGCTGATGGCGCGCCATCTGCCGGTTGTTTCGCGCGGCGGCCGCGTGATCGATGGACTGGTCGGGTGGATCGGCGGCGTGATGGGTGGTCTCGGGGGACTGACCGGTCCGGCACCGACGTTGTGGTGCACGCTGCGTGGCTGGGACCGCGACACGCAGCGCGCAATATTCCAGTCATTCAACCTGACCATGCAGATCTTGACGCTGGCGACCTATGTCGTGAGCGGGACGGTAACCCGCGGCATGTTGGGAATTTTTGCTGTGATGGTGCCGGTTTCGATCTTGCCGACGCTCGCTGGCGTGCGGCTGTACCGAAGGATCAGCACGGCGAAGTTCCAGCGACTTGTGCTTGCACTGCTGCTGATTTCCGGCGTGTTGCTAGTGGTATCGTTGAGGCGCTAGGGCGTTAT
>CAVTEC010000008.1:0-51663 GCA_963733475.1 uncultured Alphaproteobacteria bacterium
AGGCGCGAATGGCGGTGGAACTGGCGAAGGGCGTAACGCTGGAGACGCCCGAAGAGGCGACAAATTTCCTGAAGAAAGAAGGGATTTTGTTCGCGCAGCTGGACAAGCTGGTGAACTGGGCGCGGCGCAGTTCGATTTGGCCAATGTCGTTCGGGCTGGCGTGTTGCGCGATTGAGATGATGGCTTTCGCGGCGTCGCGATTCGACGTGGCGCGATTCGGCGCGGAAGTTTTTCGCGGCTCGCCGAGGCAATCGGATTTGATGATCATCGCGGGGCGCGTTTCCCAGAAAATGGCGCCGGTGATCAAACAACTCTACGATCAAATGCCCGAGCCGAAGTGGGTGATTTCGATGGGCGTTTGCGCGACTTCCGGCGGCGTGTTCAATAATTACGCGATTGTGCAGGGAGTGAATCAGGTGATTCCCGTGGACGTTTACGTGCCCGGCTGCCCGCCGCGCCCGGAGATGCTGCTGTACGCGCTGATGCAACTGCAGCGCAAAATCGACAAAGAGAGCGGCAGCTTCCTCGAAGCGATCAACATCGGTAAGAACAGAAATCCTGGCGACGCGCCGGGGATTAGCGATTAACATCAGCAATTTAAATTGAAGTAGATGCAGCGAGAGTGCAGAGACCGCAGTTATCCGCAGGAATCCGCTTTCTTTTGAGCCGCTGGTAATTCGAAGACTTCTGCTTCGCCGTTTTTCCAGGTGAGTTTGGCGTCGGGCGCGGAGTGTTCGTGGCGGACGTAGCCCATGCCAATGACGGCGCCGGTTGCGGGGGATTTTGCGGCGCTGGTGACGAAGCCGACTTCGGCTTTACCTTCCGCGCCACCCTCCGTGTTCGAAGCGAAAAGAGGCTCGCCTGCTTTCGGAACCGCATCGCCGGCGAAGCGCAACAGTACGCGCTGGCGTTGAATGTGGCCGCGGGAACGCACTCGTTCGACGATTTCCTGTCCCGTGTAGCAGCCTTTCGAGAAATTGATGTGCGTTTTTTCGAGCGCGGCCTGATGCGGAATTTGATTCTCGTCGAAATCCACGCCGTACCAGGGGATTCCCGCTTCGAGGCGCAAAATATTCAACGCGGCGTATCCGACCGGTCCGCCGCCGTGACGCCGCGCGGTTTCGAGAAACAAATTCCAGAGAGCATGCAAATGTTCGCGATCAACCATGAAGTCGGCTGCGGGAATTTCTCCGCGCGAATATTTGACGACGCGGCAGGGAATGTTCACGCCGTCCTTTTTTGCGATGACCTCGGCGTGATCGAGTTCGGCAAAGGAGTTGAGATCGATGCCGCAGAGTTCGCGGACGATGACGGGAGTTTTTGGGCCTTCGAGCGCAAGCGTCGCGGTGCGATCGGTGAGGTCTTCGAGAGTGACGTCGTCCATGATGATGAATTTATCGAATGTTTCGATGAGGCGCTGGCGAATCATCGCGTAGGAAACAACGAGCAGGCGATCGTCGAGGGCGAGCGTTTCGACTTCCGCCATGATGCGTCCTTGTGGGCTGAGCAAAAGTGAAATGTTGCCTTGACCTGGCGCGAGGTCGCGAATGTTGTTGGTGAGCATCGCGTTCAAGTAGCGCGCGCGATCTTTTCCGGTGAATGAAATGACGGCGCGATAGTTCTTGTCGATCAGGCCAACGGATTCACGGGCGAATTTGTATTCGCGCGCAACGTCGCCATAATCGCGGGGCAACGCGACGCCGAAATATTCGCCGGGCTTTGTCACGAATTGGGCGCCGAGTTTTTCGTGCTCCGATTTGAGAGGCGTGTCGATGGGCATGGTGAACGCGGCATGCGCGCCGCTGGTTCAATCTTAGCAGATGGCTCATAGCAGCGCCGTCGTCAGTTTGCATAGCAGGATTCCTGCTTGCCTCACAGACCGAAAGCACAAGCAGATTCCTCGTCGCATGGCTCCTCGGAATGACAGAGAGTGGAGAACGTCATTAGGGTGGCAGAGTAAGGAGCGTGCTCGCGCGTGGCGAGCGCGAAATTATTGCTATACTGACGGGAATGGCCAGCCGTTTGATTCACGAAATTATTCCTGTGGGAATGCTGCAGTGCAACTGCTCCATCGTGGGGGATCCGGAGACGCACGAGGCGCTCGTGATCGATCCGGGCGACGAGGTGGAACGAATCCTGGCGCTGATCACGAAGCACAAATTGCAAGTTACCGCGATTGTCAGCACGCATGCGCACATCGATCACGTTGGCGGACTGAAAGAGCTGCACGACGTGACGCACGCGCCGGTGCTGATGAATGAAGGCGATCTGGAACTTTATCGCGCGATGGATATTCAATCGCAATTTCTCGGTGTCGCGCCGCCGCCGCTGGCGAAGATTGATAATTTGCTCGCGGAAGGCGACGTGGTGCGTTGGGGCGGATACGAAGCGCGCGTCTTGCACACGCCGGGTCACACACCGGGCAGCGTCAGCTTGTATTTGCCATTTGCGGCGCGAAAAGAAGAAGGGAATCGCGAGGTGATCGCGCAATCCGGGGAAAAACCGCGAGGCGAAACCGATGATTCCGCGCCGTGGCTTTTCGCCGGGGATACGCTTTTCGCGGGCTCGATTGGGCGCACGGATCTTTGGGGAGGGTCGTATCCGGAGATTATCCGATCGATCCGCACGAAACTGCTTGCGCTGCCGGCCGAGACAATTGTTTTTCCCGGACACGGGCCTACGACAACGCTTGCCGACGAGCGCGAGTCGAATCCGTTTCTTCAGCCTAGATAGTTCGTTTGAGGATCGGAGATGAGGGGGCTATTTTGCGTTGTGGCGGGCGTCGCGCTCGGCGCGGAGAGACTCCATTACGCTCTGAATTAGTTGCTTGGCCTTCTGCAATTCGGAGCTAATGATGCGAATGTCCATCGAGGGTGTGGCAGGGTTTCCCGCGCCGTGGCAATAAACGCCGTGCTGGCCGACGAGAACCATGGCGTTGGTCAGCATGTCGAGGGAAACGGCAAGGCGGCCGCGCTGGGGGCCCATCATCGTTTCGTAATGCTCGAGTTCGTCGCGGTGCTCTTCGAAAACAGTCATGGGCAATTGCTCCCTCGGGTGTCGCGTGCGGTTTAACGGTACGCGAATCGCGACCGGCTATCAACATGGCGGATGTGACGCTTCGCGGATTTCCACTGGTCGTGTGGTGCACTCGGCGCGCGGCGGTTCGCGTGTAGTGCCAGGGAGGGTATTGCAATCGAGGAACTTCGCGCGCGCGGCGGCTTTACACTCCCGGCCACGCGACACATAATCGTGGCGAAAGAAAAAACGCGCACCGCGCGAGGCATAATAGGGGCCGCAGCTTGGGGATTCTCGCCAGAAGCAGAAAATATTTTGCGGCATTGCCCGCCTGCGGGAAGTTGTGAGGAGATCATGAGACGCTCAGATTTGGTGCACAACGCAGCGAAAGGGAAGGCGCCGCGAACCTCTCAAGTGGTTTTCGGTGAACGGCAGCATCTGCTGCGCGTGCTCGATTCGGTAGAGCACAGCGCGCTGCCGCATGGGCGTCTGGAGCAGGAGCGGCGCGTGATCGAGCAGCTGATCCACGCGCGGACGCAGGAACTCAACCGCATCAATACTTCGTGGGATGAAAAGGTGGGCTTTGTTTTGAGCGCGGAGGTGAAGCCCGAAGCCCTGGAAAAACTTTCACGCGAAGCACCCAAGGAAGATTTTTATCTGCTGCGACTGATCAGCGAGCATCCGAAGGTTTCCGCGAAAACGCTGCGGCGGCTGGCGAAGCACGAATACGCGGCGATTCGCGAAAACATCGCCCGCCACCCGAATGCCGACGCGGCTACGCTCACAACTCTCAGCAAGGATCGCACGCAGCCGCTGTGGTATCTGGTGGCGTTCAATCCCAATGCGCCAACTGGATTGCGCCAGAAATTGCGCGAACGCATGCGCAAGCTCGGCGAAAAAACAGCCACGCAGTAAGCCTCCAAGGAAAGTTTATCGGGATTCAGCGGCCGTGCGAAGGATCGTGCGACGCCGCGGAATCTAAATCCACGTGAATTTTTTCGTTGCCGGGGAGTGACGCGTAGCAATTGCCGTCAGAATTATATTGATAGGGGCAAAGCGCCGTGAGTTCGGGCCGTCGCGGCGACTGCGCGAATTGCCAGGCGGTCGCGGAAGGCACGCCGCTCTGGTCAGGCGACAGAGGTTGGCTGTCTAAATTGCAGCCGGGCGCGGGCGGGCAGACATCATTGTAGATGAAGAAACTGATATTGCGGCCGCGCGCGTTGTTCTGGATATCGTTTGCCGTCGTGATTTCGACACCGACGGATTCTGGCACGGGGATTCCGGAGCAATAGACGCCCGCTTTATAACCGGAGGAATTCACGGCGTCGATCCAGGCGTACAAGTAGGCCTGTTGCTCGGGCAGCATTCGCCCGCCTTCTTCCTGGTCGAGAAAGATGATGGTTCCGAGGGAAAGCCTTCCTTCTTTGCGGCGTCCACCGCAGCGGTTGCGTCGCTTGAGCCGAGAGTTCTTGGATCGCGCGTCGATTTCAATTCTTTGTCGAGGCGGCCATTGAACAGCACCAGAAAGCCGAAGCCATGCGAGCGCAAAATTGTACGTTTACCCAGCCACGTGTCCGAATTTTCGCCCGGGGGAGCATTCAGCCAGTAGCCGCAGAAGACGAAATCATGCGCAAGGCCGTCGAGGACAGCGTCGCCGGGATAATCGTTGCGATCGAAGCCGAGATAGGTCCCGAGAGGGGGTGAACACTGGTTGAAAATCCGCGGAATGCTGGTGGCTAAGGGGAGGCTGGCATATGCGCTGGCGGCGCACGCGAGTGAACACTTGCTGCGAGCAAAGCGATCGTTCTTGCCATCCGTGCGCCATGAGCAGCATCGCGTTATCATATGAGATTGGTGTCACGGTTGTACGTAGCACGTGCGCAAGACCTAAAGGCATCAGTAATTTTGGCTAAATGAAACCTTTGCACGTGAAAACGCGTCCGAACATTAGTATGCATTTGGCACAGCCGCGCAAGCCAAAGTGGCGAACGGCTGCAAGGGAGTTTTTCATCGCGTGACTGTGCTGGATTTATCGGCGTACCTCGGTCTTGTCGCAGTGGGCTTTGCCACCGCGAATATCCTGATCGGGCTGATGATTTTTGGGCGCTACAGCCCGGTTCGCTATTGGCCGCATCGCAGATTCGATATTTTCCGCATTCACCGCTGGACTGGCTACGGCACTTTGGGTTTTACTCTGCTGCACCCGTTGCCGCTGCTGCTGAACGCGAAACCTCATTTTCGCGTCATCGATATTTTATTGCCGCTGTGGTCGCCGCAGCAGCCGCTGCAGAATACGATCGGTGCGGGAGCGCTTTACCTGCTGGTGATTATCGTCGTCACTTCGCTCTATCGCATCGAGCTCGGGCGGCATTTCTGGAAACTTCTGCACTACCTCACGTATCCCGCGGCGGCGTGCCTGTTTATTCACGGCATTTTGACCGATCCGAATCTGAATGGTTTGGGGGTTGATTATTTGGATGGCGGGAAAGTGTTCGTCGAGATTTGCTGCGTGATTATCGTTGGTGCATCCGCGTGGCGAATTCGCTTCAGTCGGAGGAAGCGACTGGCGAATCCGCCGGCGAGCTTGGGCACGGAAGCCGCAACGGAGTAGAATCTTGCGATGCCGCCGGAGATTCCGCAGCGACTGAACATTGCCGAGGAGTTTGTCTCGCGGCCCGCGCGAGAGCATCCTGAACGCACGGCGATTCTCGGCGAGCCTTCCCGTTTTTCCTACTCTCAAGTCGAAGAAGCGGTGAACCGCGCGGCAAACGTGTTGCGCGAGAGCGGCTGCGAGGCAGGCGAGCGCGTCCTGATTATCCTTCCGGATTCGATCGAATTTATCGGTGCGTTTTTTGGCGCTGCGAAGATTGGCGCGATTGCCGTGCCGGTGAATTCGATGGCGCGCGCGGCGGATTATTCGTACTACGTTAAGGACACAGGCGCACGAATCGCGATTGTGCATGTGTCCGCGATCACGGAGTTTTCGCGAATCGAAGCAGCGCCAGAACTTCGTCTGCTCGCGAGTTCTGGTGAAGGCGCCGAGGATGCGGTGAAGATCGCGGGACCCGTTTTCGCGGGAGTGCGGAAGATTGTCTGGGATGACGCATGGAATCAAGCGAGCTCGCTGTGCGAGACGCATCCGACCGCGGCGACGGATCCAGCGTTTTTGCTCTACACGTCGGGAAGCGGAGGGACGCCGAAGGCGGCGATTCATCGTCACGCAGACATGATGCGCACGAGCCGGGGATATGCGCGCGAAGTGCTGGGATTGCGCGCGGACGATATCACCTATTCGGTTTCGAAATTGTTTTTTGCGTACGGACTGGGAAACGGAATGTACTTTCCGTTTTCCGTTGGCGCAATCACGGTGCTCGATCCGGGTAAACCGAAACCGGAACGCGCCGCGGAATTGCTGGCGAAATACAGGCCGACAGTTTTGTTTTCCGTGCCGACTTTTTTTGCGGCGATGTTGCGCGAAGCAGAGCGAGGGCTTGCGATTGACTGTTCGTCACTGCGGATGGCCGTCTCGGCGGGAGAAGCGCTGCCGGCGGAAATCTTCGAACGATTCAAAGAAAGATTCGGCGTGGAGATTCTGGACGGCATCGGCTCAACGGAGATGCTGCACATGTTTTTGTCGCCGCGACCGGGCCGCGCGCGAGCGGGAAGTTGCGGGATGGAAGTGCCGGGATGCGAAGCGAAAATCGTTGACGACGAAGGGCGCGCGGTGGCGGATGACGCGATCGGGAATTTGTGGGTGCGCGGCGGCGGCGCGTTCGCGGGCTACTGGAATAAGCCGGAGTTGACGGCGCGAACGAAACGCGGCGAGTGGGTGGTTACCGGAGATAAATTTACGCGCGACGCGGATGGCTACCACCATTATTGCGGACGCGCGGACGACATGATGAAAGTCGCGGGCATGTGGGTGTCCCCCGGGGAAGTGGAAAACGCGCTGCTGGGGCATCCGATGGTGGCGGAAGTTGCGGTGGTTGCGCAAGCGAATGAGAATGGGCTGATTCATCCTGCTGCTTACGTGGTGTTGAAGAATGAAATGCAAATACAAGAAGGCCTGGACCGGGAGATTCGCGAATGGCTGCGGCAAAAATTGGTTTCGTATAAATGCCCGCACACAGTCCAATTCGTGGAAAAACTGCCGAAGACGGCAACCGGGAAAATTCAGAGGTTCCGCTTGCGGTCCACAAGTCATTGAGTTAACAGCCATATAGCTGAAACGCTGAAAATTCTCCAAAGAGCCAAATTGGCTCTTTTGATGAGTGTTTTTGGGTTTATATTGGCCTGTATGAGCAGGCCATTCGTTCCTCTTCATTTGCAGCCTGAAAGCAACATTCCCTTGTACGCCCAATTACGAGATCAAATGCGCGCGCTGGTGCACTCGGGAGAATTATTGCCGGGTGACCGCATCCCGGCGAGCCGCGAACTCGCGAATCAACTGCAGATTCACCGCACAACTGTGGCGACCGCGTACGCGGAACTGGAATCCGAGGGACTGATACAAGGTTTCGTCGGACGCGGAACGTATATCAGCGAGTCCACCGGGCCGCGAGAATTCACGCCGCCGCCGCGCGAGCAGGGTGGCGTGTTGCGATGGGAAGCACTGTTCGCGGATGAGCGTGCGGGCGACGGTTTGAGCCGTTTAATGCCAGAGGTGCCGGAAGGCACGATTGCGTTTATCAGCGCGCGGCCGTCGGAGGAATTTTTTCCCGTCGACGATGTGCGGACGTGCGCGAACGCCGTATTGAAGCGCGAAGGGCGCGAGATTTTGCAGCTTGGCGCGTCGGACGGCTACGGCCCGTTGAAGCAAGTGCTGCTGGAAATGTTGCGCGCCGAAGGGATCGCCGCGCAAGAGCGCCAACTGCTCATCACCGACGGCTGCCAGCAATCGCTCGACTTGCTTGCAAAGGCGTTTCTGCGACCGGGCGACGCGGTGCTCGTCGAAAATCCGGCGTATCCGGGCGCGCTGTCGATTTTATCAGCGGCGCGTGTGCGGTGTTTGCCCGCGGCGGTGGAGACTAACCGCTTGAGGCAGAGTTACGCCGGGCTGGACATGAAGGCGGTGGAAGCGGTGCTGGAACAGAACCGCGTGAAAATGATTTTGGTCACGCCGGATTTTCAGAATCCGACGGGAACGACTTTGCCCGTCAGCGAACGGCAAAAGCTGCTGGAGCTTGCCACGCGGCACAAAGTTCCAATTGTCGAGGATCATATTTATGCGCGATTGCGGCTGCGGGGAAATCCGGTGTCGTCGCTGAAGGCGATGGACCGCAACGGAATCGTGATTCAGATCGACAGTTTTTCGAAA
This sequence comes from uncultured Alphaproteobacteria bacterium, assembly GCA_963733475.1. Lineage (GTDB taxonomy): Bacteria > Pseudomonadota > Alphaproteobacteria > Acetobacterales > Acetobacteraceae > JAMXLO01. The sequence continues at coordinate 8,333 of CAVTEC010000008.1, forward strand.
GTGGCGTTTCCGGGATTGCGCGTCGGGTGGTGCGTCGGGCCGGAGCGCGTGATCGAGCGACTGCGGCTGCTCAAGCAATCGAGTGATTTGCACACGGACCAACTTGCGCAAGCGACGCTGGCGGAATTCGTGAAGCGCGGGATGCTCGAAAAGCACATGAAGCGGATGATTCGCGTGTATGCGAGACGGCTGGAGGTGTTTGAGAAAGCAGTGGCGAAATATTTGCCGCGCGGCGTGGAATGGACGCGGCCGGACGGAGGCATGTCGGTGTGGCTCACGCTGCCGCCGGGGTTGGATGCGGGTGAGTTGCTGATTCATGCGCGCGAGCGCGGCGTGCTGTTCGTCCCGGGAAGATATTTCTATTTTGAGCATCCACAGACGAATACACTGCGGGTGGGATTCGCGGGCCTGGAGGAAAGGGATATCGTGCAGGGACTTGCGAAACTCGGAAGCGTGATTGACACGGAGATGCGAAAGAAGCAAAAAGGCGGCAGGCGAGCGACGGTTGAGCATCCGCAGGAGACGAGATCGCGCGTTGCCTTGATTTAAAGGCAGTGGTTAGTGGCCAGTGGTCAGTGAAGACGGAGCGGGCGGGGAATAGATGGCCGAAAGTAATTCACCGCAGAGACGCAGAGCACGCCGAGAGTGACGCCGGGAAGGTGAGCTATGTGGATGTTGATGAGCTTGCGGGGACGCTTGGATGGTCAAAGAACGTGAGACTGGTGGTTGCTGCTGCTGGCCACTGACTTTCTGATCGCCGGAGGTTGATTATGTGGCAGGACATTAAGTTTGCGGTGAGGATGCTGGCGAAGGCGCCGGGGTTTACGGCGGTGGCTGTGTTGTCGCTGACGTTGGGGATTGGCGCGAACACGACGATCTTCACGCTGGCGAAGGCGATTTTCCTGCAAGCCATTCCCGTGAAGGATCCGCCGACGCTGATGGTTTTGTATTCGACCGCGCAGAGCCACAACGGGCCGCTGCAAGAATATCTGCCGACGCCGTATCCGAACGCCGTGGACTATCGCGCGAAAACGAACGTGTTCACTGGTGCGTGCATCCTGGTCGGGTCGGGCGGAAACCTGGACGTGTCCGGGAAGAAAGTGCAGGTGTTCGAACTGCTGGTCAACGCGAATTTCTTCGACGTCGTGGACGTACATCCGTTTTTGGGCCGCGGGTTCTCGCAGGAAGAGGACACGGCGCCGCGGCCGGTTGCGGTGCTCAGCTATGCGTTGTGGAGCAGGCAGTTCGGCGCCGATCCTGAAGATTCTGGGGCGCGCCATTCAGATTGACGAGCAGGCGTACACGGTTATCGGAGTCGCGCCAAGCGATTTTCATGACTTGGGGTCGTCCATAGGAAGCCCAGATGTTTATCTTCCGATGACCATGCACGACGTTGCAGTGACAGGGCTGACGAAAACGTGGTTCAACCAACGCGCGTTTCGCCTGGCAGGGATGATCGCGCGGCTCAAGCCCGGAGTCAGGCTTGCGGCAGCACAGCAGGAAGTGCACGCACTGGGAATCGAACTCGAGAAAGAATATCCGAAGGACAACGGCGGGCGAAACGAGGAGGTTGTGCCCATCGCGCAAACGATGATCCCGCCGCAACTGCATAGCGTGTTTGTGCTCGCGGGCGCGTTGATGATGGTGATTGTGGGGCTGGTGCTGCTGATTGCGTGCGCGAACGTAGCCAACCTGCTGCTCGCGCGCGCCACGCAGCGTCAACGCGAGATCGCCGTGCGGCTGGCGCTGGGCGCATCGCGTATGAGGCTGATACGCCAGTTGCTCACTGAGAGCCTGCTGCTGGCGCTGATGGCAAGCGCTTTGGGAATTTTGTGCGCTTACTGGGCGCGCTCGCTGCTGCTCTCGTTGCTTCCGGCGGGATTGCCGACGCTCGATTTCTCACTGGACGGGCGCGTGCTCGTCTACACGCTGGGACTTGCGCTTGCAGCCACGATTCTGTTTGGCCTAGTCCCTGCGCTGCAAGCCTCGCGGTCCGACAGCGTGTCTTCGCTTAAGGACCGCACCGGCGCGCCAACCGGAAGCGCGCGGTGGTATGGCCTGCGCGGCATCCTGGTGATGGTGCAGGTGGCGCTGTCGCTGATCGCTTTGGTGGGCGCGGGGTTGTTCATCCACAGCCTGCGCAACGCCCAACAGATTAATCCAGGGTTCGAAGTGAAGCACGAGATGGTGATGTTTGTGGACCTGACGGCCGAGCATTACGCGCAGCCACAGGGGGAACAATTCTATCGGAACGTTGTCGAACGCCTCCGCGGATTGCCCATGGTGGCGGATGCCAGTTTGTCGGACACACCTCCCATGAGCGGCGGGCTGCAGCGGACGACCTTTGTGGACGGCGTGGACAGCACGGATCCGCGGAACGGGAAGTTGACGCCCATCGTTGCGGTGGCGCCGGCGTATTTTTCGACCGCGGGAATCACTTTGCAGCGCGGTCGCGACTTCACCGACGCTGATGATACACAGAGCGCCATGGTTGCGGTTGTAAATCGCGCCTTTGCAGACGTGATGTTCCCGGGGCAGGAAGTGCTCGGCAAGCACATCCATTTTCTCGGCGAAACGTGGGACGTGGCGATCGTCGGCGAGGTGAACACGGTGAAATACGCTACGCTGGGCGAGCCGCCGCAACCCATCGTGTATCTGCCCCTGAAGCAACATTATTCGCCGGCCTTCAATGTGTTCGTGCGGACCAAAGGCGACCCCGCGGCGGCGACGGCTACGGTGCGCAGCACGATGAAGGAGCTCGCGCCGTTTCTGCCGCTGTTGAGGATGCAGACAATGCAGACGGTGCTCGAGCTTTCCCTGACGGCGCCGAAAATCGCCGCGGAGCTGCTGGGGACCTTCGGTTTTCTGGCGCTGATTCTCGCGGCGATTGGAACGTATGGAGTGATGTCATATTCAGTGAACCAGCGGACGCAGGAAATTGGCATTCGCATGGCGCTGGGCGCGCAGCCGGGCAACGTGTTGCGGCTGATATTGTCCGGCGGGATGGCGATGGTTGCGGCCGGAGTGGTGATTGGATTGGGTATCTCGGTGCTCTTCGCGAGAAGCCTGAATACTTTGCTCTTCGGCATTGGCTCGTTTGATCCCGCGAGCTTCTTGTCGACTGCGGCGCTGCTGATGCTCGTCGCGCTGGCGGCCTGCTGGATTCCGGCGCGAAGAGCGATGAGGGTCGATCCGATCGTGGCGTTGAGATATGAGTAGTTGATAGTCGATAGTTGATAGTTGAAAGTCGAGACTCGAAATTCGAAAAGCGAAAAGCGAAAGCGAAAAGCGATGTACCGCGGAGGCGCAGAGATCGCAGAGGAACGCAGACCACCCAATGGCGGAGAGAACGCAGACAAATTGCAGACGTGAACACGAGAACGGAGCGGAGAGGGAATGACGATCGAGAGGCTGGAGCCGAAGGCTGATAATTTCTGTTTTGGTTGCGGGGCGGCGAATGCAAGCGGGATGAAGCTGGCGTTTGAGCAGGATCATGAGCGGCGGAAAATCGTGGGACGCTTCCGCCTTGGTGGGCAATATCAAGGCGGCGGAGGGATGATGCACGGCGGCATCATTGCGCTGCTGCTCGATGAAGCGATGGGGAAGTTGAACAGATTCCATGATGTGCGCGCGGTGACGGCGGAGCTGTCGGTGGAATATCTGCGGCCGGTGCCCGTCGATGAGGAGATTACGGTGGAAGCGGAGGAAGTGTCGCGCGAGGGGAGGAATCTGATGCATCGCGGGGAGATTCGGAGTGCCGCAGGGAAAGTGCTCGCGCGCGGGAAGGGCAGGTTTGTAGTGGTCGGCAAGAGCGCGGAAAAGGAAGTAATTGCCGGGAGGGTTCGAGAGTGATTGAGGACCAAAGTACATTCGACGAGATCGGGTCTGTTGTTGTGGGCGGCGGACAAGCGTCGGCAATTGCGAAACGAATCGCGCAGATCATTCGCCAGTCGCGCGCTTATGGCTCGGTGAGCATTTATGCAGTTACGGAGACGGAAATTGTGGCGCTGGGTTGGACAGGGACCGAGGAGCCGGCGCACATGAGGTTTGCGGTGACGAAGGGGCTGACTGGCGTGGTGGTGAAGCAACGCGCGCCGCTGGTGATTGGAAACGTCAGCAAGGATCCGCGTTATCTGGTGGCGTACACGAAGATGCGGTCCGAGATGATTGTGCCGGCGCTGGGAGCGGGAGGAATGGCCGTCGGGACGATCAACATCGACAGCGAGAGGGAAAACGCGTTCAGCGAGAAGGACGTGCGATTCGTCGAACAGTGCGCGGAGAAAATGGCGCCGCTGTTCCGGATGCCGGGGATTACGTAGTTGCGGCGCGCGGTTTTAGCCGAGATTCAGGAAAACGATACCCAAGAGAGACAGAGTTCATCTAACAAGAAGGAAGGGGAACGGTGATGGAAAACGGAAACGAGAAAAAAGGGCAGCAGAATTTGTGGAGAGTGAAGGTCGGCCTGGCGGAGATGCTGAAAGGCGGCGTCATTATGGATGTGACGACCGCGGAGCAGGCGAAAATCGCCGAAGATGCGGGAGCATGCGCGGTGATGGCGCTCGAACGCGTGCCGTCGGACATTCGGAAGGACGGAGGCGTAGCGCGCATGGCATCGCCGCGAATCATTCGCGAAATTATGGCCACGGTGACAATTCCCGTAATGGCGAAAGTACGCATCGGGCATTTCGCCGAGGCGCAAGTGCTCGAAGCGCTCGAAGTGGACTACATCGACGAGAGCGAAGTGCTGACGCCGGCGGATGAAGAGAATCATGTGTGGAAACACGCGTTCAAGGTGCCGTTCGTTTGCGGCGCGCGGAATTTGGGCGAGGCGCTGCGGCGCATCGGCGAAGGCGCGGCGATGATTCGCACGAAGGGCGAGGCGGGCTCAGGCAACATCGTTGAGGCAGTGCGGCACATGCGTACGATTGTCGGCCAGATGAAAAAGCTGACGACGCTCGGCGAAGAAGAGCTGATGCATCAGGCGAAAGAGTTGGGCGCGCCGCTCGATTTGGTGCAGCAAGTCGCGAAAACGGGGAAACTGCCGACGCCGAATTTTTCGGCTGGCGGAATCGCGACTCCGGCGGACGCGGCGCTGATGATGCAATTGGGCGCGGAAGCGGTGTTTGTCGGCTCGGGGATTTTCAAATCGAGCGATCCGGCGAAACGCGCGAAGGCGATTGTGTACGCGACCACGAATTATCAGGATCCGAAGAAAGTGCTGGAAGCGTCGGACGAATTGGGCGAAGCGATGAAGGGGCTCGACGTGCGGCAGATGGACGAGAAAGATTTGATGCAGACGCGCGGATGGTGAGGGAAAGCAGTAACTAGTGGCGAGTGACTTGTGACTGACAGTCGAGCGTGAATCCATGGCGCATTTGTTTGAGCCGTTGACGATTCGAGGAGTGACGCTGCGGAACCGCATTGCGGTTTCGCCGATGTGCCAGTATTCGTGCACAGACGGACTGGCGAATGACTGGCACTTCGTTCATCTCGGAAGCCGAGCAGTTGGCGGGGCGGCGATTGTGTTTTGCGAAGCGACCGCAGTGACGCCCGAGGCGCGCATCAGCCCGGAAGATTTGGGTATCTGGAGCGACCTCCACGCGAAGGCCCTTGCGCGAATTGTGCGCTTCATTCACGAGCAGGGAAGTCTCGCGGGAATTCAGCTTGCGCATGCGGGGCGCAAGGCAAGTACGTACAAAACGTGGGCGACGCGGCACGGAGAAGTGCCGGCGACTGAAGGCGGATGGACTGACGTGGTCGCGCCGAGCGCGATCAAATTTCAGGACGATTATCCGCAGCCGCGCGAAATGAGTCGCGAAGAAATCAGCGGCGTGACGAAAGCGTTTGCGGCGGCAACACGGCGCGCGCTCGACGCGGGATTCGACGTGGTGGAAATTCACGCGGCGCACGGATACTTGATTGATGAATTTCTTTCGCCGCTCAGCAATTTCCGCCGGGACGAATACGGCGGCGCGTTTGAGAATCGCACGCGATTCGCACGTGAAGTGACGCAAGCGGTGCGCGAGGAGTGGCCGGGAAACCAGCCACTCTTCATGCGTATTTCGGCGACGGATTGGAAAGACGGCGGTTGGGACATTGAGCAGTCGGTGGAATTGGCGCGCGCGGTGAAAACGATCGGCGTCGATTTGATGGATTGCTCGTCGGGCGGCATTGTGCCGGGCGTGAAAATTCCCGTGGGCGCCGGATACCAGACGCAGTTTGCGGAACGGATACGTCGCGAGGTCGGGATTTTGACGGGAAGCGTGGGGATGATTACCGAGCCGGTGCAGGCCGACCATATTCTTCGAAGCGGGCAAGCGGATATTGTGCTGCTTGCGCGGGAGATGCTACGTAATCCGTATTGGCCGTTGCGAGCGGCGCGAGAACTGGGACAGCCTGCGAGTTGGCCGCCGCAATATTTGCGAGCCGGTCCGGAGAAGTCACCAATGCGCGAGCCGGTGAAGCGCGAAGCTGAGAAGAAGCGGGCGACCGCGGAAGCAGCGCAGCGTTAGATCGAAACGCGAAAAGCGAAAAGCGAAAAGCGAAAAGCCCCACCCTTCGCAAACTTCGCTCAGGATGGGGCACCCGTAAAACATGAAGGCGAAAAGTGCGAAATGAAGATTGGCGTACTGGCGATACAGGGGGATTTTGAGGCGCACGCAAAAATGCTCGAACGCATGGGCGTCGAGTATGTGTTTGTGCGCACGCCCGAGGATTTACATGAAGTCGACGGGCTGATTTTGCCTGGCGGCGAGAGCACGACGCACATGAAGATGCTGGCGGAAACGGGCCTCGACGAGGCGATTCGGCGAATGGCGGCGAACGGCGGCGCGTTTTTCGGGACTTGCGCGGGGACGATTTTACTGGCGCGCGAAGTGAAGGGGCCGGCGCAGGCGTCTCTGGGATTGATGGATATCACAGTGGTGCGGAACGCGTACGGAAGGCAACTCGCAAGCGATGTGTTTTTGCTGCCGACGAAATTGAGCGAGCAGCCGCTCGAGATGGTGTTCATCCGCGCGCCAATTATCGAGGCTGTCGGCAAAGACGTCGAAGTACTTGCGGAGCGAAATGGCAAGCCGGTGCTCGTTCAACAGGGGCGCATGATTGCGGCGACATTTCATCCCGAACTGACGGACGATACGAAGATCCATGAGCGATTTGTGAAGCTGGCGAGCGACGGTGTGACCCTTCCTTCGTCAGGGCAAGCGAGTGAAGTGAGTTCACAGTCGAGAGTTGAGAGCCGAAAGTGAGGATCGAAGGCGGAGTCAAAAACAGGATCAGGGGCTTTACCGCAGAGGCGCAGAGGACGCAGAGAAAGTGAAGAAGCAGTGACGAGTGAAGAAACCGTGGTAAGTGACCAACAAAAAGCGAAAGACGAAGAACAAACAGAGAATACTCCACCTCGTTTTCTCTGCGCGCTCCGCGTCTCAGTGGTAAAAGGTTTAACGCTCTGTTTCTTGCTTTACCGTTTTCCGCGCCGCCACTCCTTGATGCCGAAGTTGACTAGCGGAGCGAGGACCTGAAATCGCGAAGGGAGACGAGACATGTCATTCACTCCTTACCTTGTGCATGGGGATTTCATACTGCCGTTTGTTTGCTTCGTGATTTCCGCGAAGTGGACGCGGGAGCTGGGCTACGGATGGCTGTGGCAACTGGTGGCGGCGATTTGCGGATTCGTGCTGGGGCCGATCATGTTGTTGCTGCTCTACCTTCGCGGCGCCTGGCTGTCGCGCAGAAATCCTAAACCGGTCGCATTTATCTGAGCCATGGACGGGCCCCCGCAAGAGTCGCAGCGAACGAAGGTGCTGTTCGTCTGCGTCGGCAATTCCTGCCGCAGTCAATTGGCGGAAGCGATCGCGCGTGATCACGCCTCTGATGTGATGGAAGCCGAAAGCGCGGGAACGTCGCCATTTGGATCCGTAGCGGCGCCGACGCTCGCGGTCTTGCAGGAAAATGGGATTCGCGCGGAAGGGCATTATTCGAAGGGCATCGACGATGTCAAAGAATTTTTCGAACCGGAGATTGTCGTGAATATGTCGGGACGCACGATGAATGGGATGTTCCCTGATGCAACCGTGATGGAATGGGAGGTTGACGACCCGTTTGGGAGCGAACCGCAAACCTACCGGCGAATTTACGGGCAGATCGAGAAGCGTGTGAGCAAGCTGGCGGAAGAGTTACGCAAAAAGGAAAAAAAGTGAGACGAGAAAAAACCAGCGTCTCGCAGGAGGATTATTTAAAGGCCATCTGGGAGATTGTTCTGGAGGAACAAGTTCCTATCAGTGCACGGCTCGCCGAAGATTTGGGCGTGACTCCGCCCGCCGTGACCGCCGCGCTGAAGCGCATGACGCAGGGCGGATTTCTGCGCGTCGCGCGAAGCGGGCGAATTGAATTGACCGCGAAGGGAAGAAAAAAAAGAGGCGAACGGCGCGCACTGGCTCGAGGCGAGCCACGACGGATGGAAGAAGCTGTTCGGGGCGGTTCACCGGCGGCGGCTGTATGTCGCGGAGAGCGGGGAGGACGTGCGGGGCGAGGACGCGGTGGAGGCGCCAAACCCGCAGCCGTTCACCTTGCGGTTTCATTTGCATCCGGACGTGAATGCCAGCTTGCAGCAGGACGGTGAGGCGGTGCTGCTGCGGCTGCGCTCGGGTGGTGGCTGGCGGCTACGCGCGGATGGGGCGCGGATGAGTTTGGAGGAGAGTATCTACCTGGGCGGGCATGAGCCTCGGCGAAGCGAGCAGGTGGTTCTTACCGGTACGCTGATGGGCCGCAGCAGGTGAAATGGGCGATCACCAAGGTCGGGTAGACGCGGCTCCCCCCACCTCACCCGGCCTCTGCGCCCCCGGCGCGGGCGGAGAGGGGAAGTCGGCTCAAGATCATCGAAGTCACCAACGTCGATTTCTCGCTGCGTCATTTCCTGTTGCCGCTGATGCGGGGGATGCGGGACGCGTGGGCATGAGGTGATTGGCGTCTGTGCCGAAGGTCCATTGCTTGCCTCGGTGCGGGCGGAGGGATTTCGCGTAGTGGCACCCCGGCTGGAGCGGAGACTATCGCCGCTGGCCCATTGGCGCGCATTCCGCGACATGGTGCGGCTGTTCCGAGCCGAACGGCCTGACCTCGTGCACGCGCATATGCCGATAAGCGGGTTCCTGGCACGGATGGCGGCGTGGCGGGTGGGCGTGCCGCGCATCGCGTACACGGGCCATGGGTTCTGGTTCAATTTTCCCGGGTCGTGGCCGCGCGCGGCCGCAGGGTACGCGATGGAATGGGTGGCAGCACGGGTGACCGACACTTTTCTGACGGTGAGCGAGGCCGAGGCGCGGGACGCGAGGCGGCTGCATATCCATGCCGGGGCCATCGCGGTGCGCAATGGGCGAGATCCTGCTCGCTTCCGGCCGGATCAGGAGATGCGGCGGCGGGTGCGCGGGGAGCTTGGGGTGTCGGACGGGCAGGTCGTGGCGCTCGCGGTGTCCCGGCTGGTCTGGCACAAGGGCTATCCCGAATTGGCTGCGGCGATGCGCGAGGTGCCAGACGCCGCGCTATGGGTCGTGGGCGAGCGGCTGGCCTCGGATCGCGGTCCCGACATGGAGGCGCTGCTGCGGACCGCAGGGTTGGGAGAGCGGCTGCGCCTGTTGGGCTACCGCGAGGACGTGCCAGCGGTGATGGCGGCGGCCGATATCTTCGTGCTGCCGAGCCGATTTGAGGGGCTGCCGATGTCGGTGATCGAAGCGATGCTGACGGCGCTGCCCGTGGTGGCCTGCGATGTGCGTGGGCCGGCAGAGCAGGTGGTCGAGGGCGTCACCGGGCTGCTGGTGCCAACCGGCGATGCAAGCGTGCTAGCGGCAGCGTTGCGGCGATTGGTTGATAATGTGGCGCTGCGAACGCGGATGGGGGCGGCTGGACGCACGCGCGCGATGGAGCGTTATGACGAGGCGAAGGTGCTGGCCCGGACCATGGAGTTGCTCGGAGTTTAGGGCTGTCTGGTCGATGGAGATACAATTGTATCGGCGCTGGCGGGTCGGCATTCCGGTGGCAAACTTATGCCAATGCTCACTGACCCTGACTTATCGGTCGCCCTGTCGTCATGGCCGGGCCGAAGTCCCCGGGCTTGTCCCGGGGATCGGACCCGGCCATGACGGTTGGTTAGAGCGAATGGGTCGCGGTCAGTGAGCTTTGGTATTGTCCATTGACGAGATAGTTGCGGCGGCGGCAGCGATCCAGTGACGGCTAGTGCACTTTCAGGCAGACCAGGATCGATGGGTTTCGCTGCGCTCAACCGCATCCAACGGTGCCACGTCATTCGTAGGATGGGTTGAGCGACAAGCGAAACCCATCAGGGTTTCCAGTCACGTCGAAAACGCTCTATGAGTCCCAAGCTTGCACCGAAGTCTGGCGGGTGACTTTGCCGCCGTTGATATCCAGTATCGCCGCGCAGAACACCTTGGCTCCGTCCGGATATGTGCAGATCTGGGTGAAAGAGAGCGCTTCACCGTTTGTGACGGCTGAGTTGACTTGGCGAGTCATCGCCCGGCCGCATACGTCGTCGTAATACGCGGCGATTGCCTGCTTGCCTTTCAGTTCACGTGGCTTATACCAAAGCTCACTGATCCTGACTTATCTGTGGCCCTGTCGTCATGGCCGGCGCCCCGTCGTCATGGCCGGGCCGAAGTCCCCGGGCTTGTCCCGGGGATCGGACCCGGCCATCAACGTACATCGGCACCCTTGTGCCGCTGGGACTGATGGCCGGCTCGGCGGCCGGCAATGACGGTTGAAGCGAATGGGTCGCGGTCATTGAGTAGTGGTATTACTCGGCGGGTTTTCGTGGTCGATGATGCGTACCACCGCGTCGTCGGCATAGAGTGCTGTCAGGCCTTTTGCGTCGCGACCTTCGATGGCGCGCTTGAGCTCGGCAATGGAAACCGGTTGGTTGAGTGTCGTCATGGCTCTTCCCCACGGTGGCGTGGCTTACGCTACGTGGCGTGTTACCTACCTCGAATACGCAAGTTGGCGTATGTTGATCAGCCAGCAACGTGATCGTCGGCCGCGGCAAGGCGCGGACCGCGGCAGCGGTGCGGGTCTCGACGCCAAGCTTCTGAAAGATATGCTCGAGATGTTTCTGAACGGTGCGGGCGCTGATCGCCAGAAACGTGGCGATCTCGCCATTGGTCTTGCCGGCCGCGACCAGGGCCAGAACCTCACGCTCGCGCTCGGTCAGAGGCAATTCGCACGAGATGCGTCGCATGCAGATCGAGACGCTCGTCTTTCATCAGCAGGAAGAAGCTGGCGAGCCTCGTCCGGATCGGGAACGAAATGCACGGTCAGCCGGCTGCTCAGACGCGACAGGGTAAAGTGCTGGCCGTGGCTCGATCGCCGGCCGCTCCAGGCCCCAATTTCGACTGCGTGCGAACCACGCGAACAGCGCTGACGGCAAGCCTTGTCTGCCGCGGCCGGACGCATATTCGGGGAAGAACCGGCTCAGAAGCCGAAGTGCCAACGGCGAGGCGTCCAGGATGCGGCCGCTCAATGTCACCCGCATCATCTGCCAGCCGCCGTCGGCGGCGAGCTGGCTGATACATCTCAGTCCGATGCCGGCTTCCTCGCAAACGACCAGATTGCGATAGAGCGCGGCGAGCGGATGCGCGGATGGCATCCAGCACGCCACGTTCATGATCCTCGAAGTCGGAACTGGCTGCGATTGAACACAACGCTGATGACATTGGCATCGTCGATGCGCAGCGGCAGCGCCATGACGTAATTGATGCCGATACGGCGGTAGTAGTCCGCATGAAGCGCCGAATTGCGGAATGCATGCACGTTCATACAATCGGAGATACGCTGTGTCGGGCCGCCCGGATGCGAGCTATGAAAGCGCACCAGCGGGTGTTCACGAAAATGCCGATCGAAGGCGGCGCGGTCTGCTGCGGACAAGGACTCGGCCTTGCGGCCGACGACGCGGCGGCTGCCCTGCTGCAGATCACATATGCTCAGCGTCGTGAGATCGGAAGCGACGAGGCCGGTCAGTTGCTCAAGTGCGGCGTCGATGAACGATGCGCTGGCATCGCTTTGCTCAGCAAGGATGCGGAGCGCGCTCAGGGCAGCACGCAGGTCGCGCTCCGGCAGCTTTGCGAGCACAGCACCCATAAGATGATCCAACCAAAGGGTCAGAAAGTCCGTGAGTGCGAGGAAAATAGAGAACTTCTTGCTCTACGGGCAAGGAATTGGTTCGATCAGTTGTCGCGGCGGATCACGTCGGCGTGAGCATGGATCACGGGGCGTGGGTGTGGGACGTCGCGTAGTCGAGCATTCCCTGAAAATCCACGACGATTGCGGCTTCGTCGCCAATTACCCAGGCGTCGTGGCCGCTCGGCAGAAGCGAGACGTCGCCGGGCCGGCAATCGAATTCGGCGCCATCGTCCATCTTGATCCGGAGCACGCCTGCAACGTGATACTGGAAGTGTGGTGCCTCGCAGCTTGAGGTCTTGGCGATCGGCTGAACGGATGTCGCCCAACGCCAGCCGGGCTCGAACACGGCGCGGCCGATGGTGGCTCCGCCGACCTTGATGAGTTCTAGGCGGCCTTTGGGAAATTCGCGTACTTCATCGGGGTGTACCGAAGCTCTTGAGTTCTGCCGTTTCGTTCATGGCACTTGCTCCTTTGCGATGAGGCTCGGATTGTCGCTGTGCCGGACGATAGGAGCGAGCCGGAGTTTCGCGAATACGCAACTTGGCGTACGCGAGGATTGGCCATCACTTTGGGGACGATGGCTGGTGTGCGATGTATCGCCTTCGCTCGGCAGGCTGAGAGGCGCGGAGGGGGTATCGATGCAGTGCAAGACCGGGGCGCAGCACATTGAATCTCTGAAGGATGGACGCACGGTCTACATCGATGGAAGCCTTGTCCATGATGTGACGGTTCATCCAGCGTTCTGCAACGCAGTGGCATCAGCCGCGCGGCTCTATGACTACCAAGCGCGCCCGGAGAACCTGGAGCTGATGACGTTTGTTCCGGAAGGTGGCGAACGGCGGGTGAATTGCGCCTGGCAGACGCCGCGCAGCTACGACGAACTGGTTCAGCGACGCAAAGCGCTCCAGGCCTGGGCTCAGGTGAGTTACGGCTTTATGGGGCGCTCGCCAGACCATGTCGCATCCACGCTTATTGGTCAGCGCATGGGTCTGGATGTGTTCGAGAGACATGGGCCAGCGCGCGCCAAGGCGCTGGCGGATTACGTCGACTACGCGACCAGGAATGACCTGTTCCTGACATATGTAATCATAAATCCGCAGGCAGATCGATCGAAGAACTGGGGTGAACAGGCGGAAGAGCTCGTGGCGCAGATCGTTGACGAGGACCCAGGTGGCCTGACGATTCGGGGCGCAAAGATGCTGGGCACCAGCGCGATCATGGCCAACGAGGTATTCGTGGCGAACCTGCAGCCGCTTAGGCCCGGCGAAGAGGCCCTTGCATTCTCGTGCGCGTTGCCGATGAACGCGCCGAGGCTGCGCGTTCTGTCGCGCAAGAGCTACGAGGCGCATGCTGTATCCGTCTATGACAACCCGCTGTCGGCACAGTTCGATGAAAACGATGCGCTGCTTTACTTCGATGACGTAAAGGTGCCTTGGGACCGGGTGTTCGTGCATCGCGACACTGACATGTGCCGTGCGCAGTTTCACGATACTCCCGGACATATCTTCCAGAATTATCAGGCGCAGATCCGGCTTTCGGTGAAGATCCGATTCCTGGTCGGCCTTGCGCACAAGATCACCGAGGCGATTGGAACGACTGACATGCCCCAGGTGCGGGAACAGCTTGGCGTCCTGGCGGCCAATGCCGGTATGGTGGAGGCGATGCTGTCCGGAATGGAAGCGTCGGGAGGGATGCGCGGTGAATTCTACCTGCCTGATCGGCACATGGTATATACGGCACAGGTGGTTACACAGGACCTGTATCCACGCCTGATCACCATGATCCGCGATCTGGCCGGCGGATCATTGATCATGTTGCCGTCGTCGTTCCGCGGTTGGGCCAATCCGGAACTCGCGCCGATCCTGCGCAGGACGCAGCGTTCGCCCAACTTCGGTCCGGAGGACAAGGTCAAGCTGTTGAAGGCTGCATGGGACGCCATTGGTTCCGAGTTTGCGTCACGGCACACTCAGTATGAGATGTTCTATGCGGGGGCGCGGTTCGTCGCCTCGGGTCATAGTTACCGTACCTTCGAGTGGGATGCCGCGCGCGGCATGGTCGATCACCTGCTCTCGACGTATGACCTGGAGGACGCCGCGCAGTCCGTTTCGTAGGAGCGGGGCAGATTGTCTGGGACGAGTTACATGAGGAGGACTGGGCCGATTTTTTTGGATGGCACTGTGACCGCTATCGGCAAAGTGGCATTGCTCTGGCGTGGCGACCGTGAGGCGAGGCGTCAGGCTACGCGCGACAACAATCGCTGGCGCGACATCTTCGCGGCATTGGCCTCCCTCAACATCAATGCCGAGCCCGTAGTCTATTGTGAGGAAGCGTCCGATGAGGTGCGCGACCAGCTTCTAACAATGGACGGTGTGCTCGTGTGGGTCGATCCGCTCTCCGACGGCCGGAGGAGATTTGCGCTCGATGACATGCTGCGCGAAGTAGCTGCGCGCGGAATTTGGGTAAGCACACATCCCGACGTAACGCGGGAAATGGGTGTGAAGGACGTATTGTACAAAACTCGTCACCTTGGCTGGGGCACGGACACCCATCTCTACCGCAGCTTCCAGGATTTTCGAGATCAGTTTCCGCAGCGGCTGCGGTCAGGCGGCCCTCGCGTGATCAAGCAGAACCGCGGCAATGGCGGTCAGGGTGTTTGGAAGGTCGAGGCCGCTGCGACTGGTGGACTGGTATCGATTCTCGAAGGCCGCCGCGGCAGCGAGCCTCGCAACGTCACCCTCGATGAGTTCATGACAAGCTGTGAGCGCTATTTCGCCAATGATGGACGTATGATCGACCAGCCCTTCCAGGCCAGGCTCCCGGACGGCATGATCCGCTGCTACATGGGCGTTGACGAGGTTGTTGGCTTCGGCCACCAATTCATCACGGCACTTCTCTCATCGGATCCACCCGGTCCACGCATCATGCATCCGGCCTCAGCGTCGCCTTTCCAGGAGTTGAGATCGAAGATGGAAAGCGAGTGGGTGCCGCAAATGATGCGGTTGCTCGAACTCGAACGCGACGTGTTGCCGATCATTTGGGATGCGGATTTTCTCTATGGTCCGCGAACAGCCACTGGTGAAGACACATTCGTGCTGTGCGAGATCAACGTCAGCTCGGTTATGCCGATACCCGACCCAGCGCCCGACGCGATTGCGCGGTTCACCAGAGAGCGGCTCTTGAAGTCGGCAAGTTTGGGCACGGCTTTTCGCGCGGAATAGCCGGGGTGCTCGCATCAACGCTCTTGCTGCGGCTGGCGATACTTATCTGGCTCGCAATTTGCGGCAGGCTTGCCGCGGAGCCGACCGGTCCGCTCGTGCTTGAGCGCACGATCCCCCTTAAAGGGGTCTCAGGGCGCATCGATCACCTGGCAATCGATCTTGGGCGCAAACGTCTTTTCGTCGCCGAGCTTGGCAACGGCACGATAGATGTTGTCGACATTGCCGCAGGAGTTGCGGTGCGGCGCATGGAAGGTTTCAAGGAGCCGCAAGGGCTCGTGTACGCGCCCGCAGCGGATGTGCTCGCGGTGGCGAGCGCCGGCGACGGGTCGGTTCGTCTATTCCACGGAAGCGAACTGTCGCCCTCCGGCACGGTCAATCTAGGCGACGATGCAGACAACATCCGGCTCGATGCCCTCACCGGCAATTTGATTGTGGGTTATGGTGATGGCGCTCTGGCCATAATCAATCCCGGCAGGGCCTCCCTGCGGGAACGTATCCTGCTGCGAGCTCATCCTGAGGGCTTTCAAATTGACGCCGAACGGCAGCGTGCCTATGTCAACGTCCCCGATGCAGGTCAGATTGCTGTCGTCGATCTACATGCCGGCAGGCAGACGACGAGCTGGCATGTACCTGATGGTTTGCGCGCCAACTTTCCCATGGCTCTGGACACGGACCGCGCCAGAGCTGCCGTAGCATTTCGGAAGCCCCCTCGTCTGGTTGTGTTTGACGTGGATTCGGGAAAACCAATCGGTAGTTTCGCAACCTGTGGGGATGCCGATGATGTCTTCTTCGATGCACGGCGCCGCCGTGTCTACGTGAGCTGCGGCGAAGGCGATGTGGACGTTTGGCAGCAGGACGGCCCCTCCTATCGCCAAATCGGCCTTGTCAGAACAGCCCCGGGCGCACGTACCTCACTGTTCGTACCTGATCTCGACAGGCTGTTTGTGGCCGCTCGCCCGGGCTTCTTTGGGCTGGGATCGGACGCCACCATCCTCGTTCTGCGCCCGACAGACTGAATGCTTCCACCGCGAGTCCCTCCTTGAGCCATCCTTCCCTCCGGTCTATCCCGCCTCCAACCGGACGGAGCCAGCCATGCCAGACACAGTCCCTATTCGCACCGCGCTGATCTCGGTCTCTGACAAGTCGGGCCTGGTCCCGTTTGCACAGTCCCTGGTGGCCCGGGGGGCTCGGATCATTTCCACCGGCGGCTCCGCGCGCACGCTACGCGACGCGGGCGTGCCGGTGACAGAAGTTTCGGACCACAGCGGTTTTCCGGAAATCCTCGACGGGCGGGTGAAGACGCTGGTGCCACAGATCCATGGCGGCATCCTCGGGCGGCGCGACCTGCCGGAGCACGTCGCGCAGATGGCGCGGCACGGCATCGAACCGATCGATCTGGTGGCGGTGAACCTGTATCCGTTCGAGGCGACGGTGGCGCGTGGTGCCGGCTACGACGAATGCGTCGAGAACATCGATATCGGCGGACCGGCGTTGATCCGCGCAGCGGCGAAGAACCATGACTTTGTCACCGTACTCACGGACCCCGAGCAATATGCCGAGGTGCTGGAGGAGATCGGACGGCAGGGTGGCACCTCGCTCGCGTTGCGGCGGCGGCTGGCTGGCGCGGCATATGCGCGGACTGCTGCTTATGATGCGGCGATCGCGGCGTGGTTCGCGGAGCAGCGCGGCGAGACGTTCCCCGCGCGGCTGACGATCGCGGGTTCACTGCGGCAGATTTTGCGGTACGGCGAAAATCCGCACCAGTCGGCGGCGTTCTATGTGTCCGGCGTGCGGCCGGGGATCGCGACAGCAGAGCAGGTGGGCGGCAAGGAACTGTCCTACAACAACCTCAACGACACGGATGCCGCATTCGAGTGCGTCGCGGAGTTTGAGGCGCCGACGGTGGCGATCATCAAGCATGCCAATCCGTGTGGGGTGGCCAGCGCGACGACGTTGGCCGAGGCGTGGGACCGCGCATTGCGCTGCGATCCTGTGTCCGCATTTGGCGGGATTGTGGCCGTGAACCGCGTGTTGGATGGAGCGGTGGCGGAGAAGATCGCCCTGATCATGACCGAGGTGATCATCGCGCCGGATGCCGATGAGGCTGCAAAGGCCGTGCTGGCGCGGAAGAAGAACCTGCGGCTGCTGCTGACGGGCGGTGTGCCGGATGCGGCTGCGGGTGGGCTGACATTTCGCAGTGTCTCGGGCGGGTTTCTGGCGCAGACGCGGGACAACGGGCGTGTCGCCGTGGGCGATCTGAAGGTGGTCACGCAGCGTGCACCGACGCAGTCGGAGCTGGCTGATCTGCTGTTCGCCTTCAAGGTGTGCAAGCATGTGAAGTCGAATGCGATTGTATATGCAAAGGATGCGGCGACGGTCGGGATCGGCGCGGGGCAGCCGAGCCGCGTCGATAGCGCGCGCATTGGGGCATGGAAGAGCGAGGCGGCTGCGAAGGCGGCTGGACTGGATGAGCCGTTGACGCAGGGCAGCGTGGTGGCGTCAGACGCGTTCTTCCCGTTTGCTGATGGATTGGAGGCGGCGGTCGCGGCAGGGGCCACGGCGGTGATTCAGCCGGGCGGGTCGGTACGAGATAAGGAGGTGATCGCGGCGGCGGATCGCGCTGGCGTGGCAATGGTGTTCACGGGGATGCGGCATTTCAGGCACTGACACGAGGGGGAGGGGGTTGTGGAGCTGTCGGCGCCCCCTCCCCCTAGCCCCCTCCCGCAAGGGGAGGGGGAGAAGGCGGGTCACTTCACGTCGCTGTACGGATACATGAGGGAGCCGGTCTTCAGATCTGTTGGCCAGAGGATCACTTCGGTGTTCGGGTCCTTGAACTGGCTCACGTCGTTGGCCTTCACGTTCTGGAACTGCACTTCCATCACGCGCGCTTCGGCCCATTCGCCGTCGGGGCCGAACTTCACGTCGCCAACCACGGTCTTGAACGTGTGCGAACGCAGGTAATCGGCGAGCTTGTCCTGATCGAGGCTCTTGGTGCCCTCCACCGCCTGCTGCAGCACCTGCATGTAGCCGTACGCGAATGGCGGCAGGTAATAGCCGAGCGGATCGACGCCGGCGGCAGCCGGCCTTTCGCCTGATACTGCTCGAGAAAGGCCTTGGCCTCGGGTGACGCGAGCTTCGACCACGGCAGCCAGAAGTCGTAATCGACGATGCCGTTCAGCAGCGGGCCGAGCTGCGTCTTGATCGCGGTGCTTTGCAGTCCGACCATGCCGCCGCCGAACAGCTTCGCCTTCAGGCCGACTTCGTGGGCGGCGCGGATCATGCCGACGGTATCGGGCGGATAGGAGCAGACCAGCACCAGGTCAGGATTGGTCGCCTGGATCGCCCGCACGATCGGCGTGTAGTCGGTCGTCGTCGGCGGATAGGTCTTGTCGTAGACGATCTTCAGGCCGTCCTGCTTGGCGATCGCACGCGCGCCATCCATCGCGTTGTGCGGGAACTCGGCGTCGGCACCGACGATGGCCAGAGTCTGCGGCTTGGGGCTCTGCGCCATCGCGGTGGCGAAGAAGCCGGCAGCGAAACTCTGCTTCGGCTCAGGACCGCCGGTCGGGGTGAAGGAGAAGTAGTTCGGGATAGTGGAACTCACTGTTCACCGCGAGGCCGAGCAGGCTGAGGAACGTCAGGTTATGCTGCATGATGATCGGCATCGCCGGCGCGATCATGTTGGTGGCGTAGCCGCTGACAATGAGATCGACCTTGTCCACGTCGAGCAGCTTGGTGTATATACCGGGGATGGTCGCCGGGTTCGACTGGTCGTCGTAGTAGATCAGTTTCACCGGACGTCCGAGCAGGCCGCCCTTGGCGTTGATGTCGGACTCCCAGATCTGCATCGCCAGCAGCGCGGCCTTGCCGTTGGGCGCGAGGCCGCCGGTCAGCGCCATACCGAAGCCGATGGTGATGGGGTTCTGCGCGTGCGCTGCGGCAAGCGACGCAACGGCAAAAGCGGCGGCGAGAACGAGGCGCCTCAGCATCCGTGTTTCCTCCTGGTTCGTTAGTTGGGCGGCATCCTATGGCGCACCGATGTGGGACGCCAGTGGGTCAGCCTTTCAGCCATTTGTCGAAGAAGGTGTGCACCCGCTGGTAGCTGTCGGCTGCTGCCATCGCCTCATATTCCAGGCGATGACCTGCCACCATCGTCGGCCGTGTCTCGGAATTATCGAATGAATGCCAGACGCCGGGATATGTGTGTATTTCGAATGGCTGGTCCGGTTTGAGCGTCGTCTTCAGCACGCCGCAACTTAACGCGGGATTTGCCCAGTCGTCCGCCTCGCCCGCGAGCGCCAGCAAGGGGATTGTGCCGTGCGCCTCGGGCGAGCCGCATGCGCCGTAGTAGTCCACAACCGCCTTCAGCAATCCTGGATACAGGCGTTCGTAGCGCTGTTCGGTCACCATTGCCGCGGTTCGTCCGCCGTGGGACTGGCCCAGGACGCCGATATGCGCGCCGTCGATGTCCGGCAGGGAGCGCAGATAGAGTGCGGCGCTCAGCACGTCTGCCACTCGGTCCTGCGCAGTTACGAGGTGCTGCATGGCGGGCGCGCAGACGTTGGTTGCACCACGGGCGGAGAAGCTGTCCAGCACCAGGGCAGCGTAGCCCCAGCCTTGCAGCCTCCGCGCCCAGTCCCAGAGACCCGCGCTGACACCGCCGCAGCCGTGCAGCAGCATCACGACAGGGAAGGGACCCTTGCCGCTCGGCAGCACGAGGTCCGCTGACAGCGGCTTGTCGGGCACGCGCGAGACGCCAATTTTTTGGTCGGGAATGGCAATGCTTTGTGAGCATCCTGCCAATAGTGCCAGGGCGATAGCCAAGACGCTGAGTAGGGCAGCTCGGTGCTGGGTCATATCGCTCCCCGTAACAACGATCGGCATGGTATGGCGCGGCGCCGCGATGCGCTATGCTCTGCGCACCGAGCCAGAGGAGTGTCCCATGCAGGACCTTGACGAATTCACCGTCACTGAAGCCGCACTTGCGCAGATGGCGAACACGCCGGATCCGCGCCTGAAGGAGATCATGGATGCCGCCGTGCGGCACCTGCACGCGTTTGCCCGAGACGTGCGGCTGACGCCGCAGGAATGGCTGACCGGCATTCAGTTCCTCACGGGTGTGGGCCAGGCGTGCACGCCGTTCCGGCAGGAGTTCATCCTGCTGGCCGACGTGCTGGGCGTCAGCGCGCTGGTGAACGCGATGCATGACAAGAAGGCGCGCGAGTTGGGCACGCAGAGCAGCTTGCTTGGGCCGTTCTATCGTGAAGGTGCGCCAGAGTTGCCGCTGGGTTCCAGCATTGTCGCGCATCCGTCGGAGCCGCTGATCGTGCTGTATGGCCGGGTCACGGACAATGATGGCAGGCCGATCCCGAATGCGCTGGTCCAGGTGTGGCAGACCAGCGAGCATGGGCTGTACGATCTACAAGCGGAGAATGCGGCCGAGGTGATGGACCTGCGGGCGAATTTCCGGACCGATACCGAGGGATACTATCATTTCCGCACGGTGCGGCCATTGGGATATTCGATCCCGATGGACGGACCGGTCGGCGAAATGGTGATGGCGCAGAACCGCCACGGCTTCCGTCCATCGCATATCCACTTCCTGATCGGCGGCGATGGCTATCGTGAGTTGGTCACTGCGCTGTATTTTGGCGATGACGTGCACATCGATTCTGACACGGTGTTTGGCGTGTCGGGGACGCTGGTGGTCGGGGCGAAGGATGATCCGAATTCGCCAATCCCAGGGCTGAAGGCGGTGCGCTACGACTTCCGGCTGGCGCATGCCGAGGAAGGTGATACTGGCCGCGTTGGTGCGGATCCGTCGAAGCTGATGAAGGCAGCGGAGTAATGCCGCACTTCGTCATGGCTGGGCGTGTCCCCATAGGCGCCAACATAAGATCGAATGCATTCGTGAGCCGTCCAAACCACCGCCATGGCCGAGCTTGTCCCGGCCATGACGATGATTTGGATGCCGTCGCCGTTATGTTAGAGCCCCTGGCGGCACGCCCGGCCATGACGACTGAGCGGATGTCATGCCACGTCGTTTGATCGATATCTCCTCGCCGCTGAAGGCGGGGATCAAGAGCGATCCGCCGCATATGCTGCCGCAGATCGAATACCTGGACCACCGCATGACCGCACCGGCAATGGCCGAATACATGGGGATCAGGGTCGATCAGTTGCCAGACGGCGAATATGCCGCTGTGGAACGGGTCGCCATCAGCACGCATAACGGCACACATCTCGATGCTCCGTATCACTATTTCTCGTCGATGAATCACGCGCTGAAGCCGGGCGGTGAGCCGTCGTGGCGGATCGATGAAGTGCCGTTGGAGTGGTGCTTCCAGCCCGCGGTGAAACTGGATTTCCGGCACCTGCCGGATGGGTATGTTGTGACGCCGGGCGATGTGGAAGTGGAACTCAAGCGCATTGGCCATACGCTGAAGCCGCTGGAGATCGTGGTGGTGAACACATCGGCCGGCGCGAAATACGGCCAGGACGACTACGTCGATTTAGGCTGCGGCATGGGCAAGGCAGCGACGCTCTGGCTGCTGGAACGCGGTGCCCGGCTGGTCGGCACCGATGCGTGGAGCTGGGACGCGCCATTCTCACACACGCGGCGCAAGGTGGCGGAGACCGGCGACGCAGGACTGATCTGGGAAGGCCATCGAGCGGGGCGCGAGATCGGCTACTCGCATCTGGAGAAGTTGCACAATCTGGAGGCGCTGCCGGCGGACGGATTCCAGGTAGTGTGCTTCCCCGTGAAGGTTCATCGCGCCTCGGCGGGATGGACGCGAGCGGTGGCTATCATCGACGACTGAGGTGCGCGCGCCCATCTGAATGGGGCGATGACACAGGAGTTGGCTCGCAGCGTGGTAGAAGCCGCCGTCCACCGCTATTGCGTGGACCGGCGCGCGCGCATCCCATGGTTCGTCGACCGGCATTTTTCGCTGCGTGGTGCGGCAGCACTGCACCGAGCGGCGCTTGGCTGGGACATCCTGCGCACTCCGTTCAATTTGACGATGGCGGCGCCCGCGGCCGGTCTGCACCTCGCCGCGGCAGGGGCGAGGCGGTTGGGCAGCGAGCGGGTCGCGCGGGCGCTCGCCAACCGGCGGCTGCTGTTGCCGACTGCGGTCGCGCGCCGCATGGAGTGGCTAATCTGCACCGAACTCCTGGAACTGCCTTGCCGCACCGGCGACTGCGTTGCCACGCGAGATGCGCTGGCCGAGACGATCATGGCCGAAGCCGCCGTGCTCGAGCCGCTGCGGGAAGCACTGGTGGCAATCGGACAGAGGGCTGATGATCCGGCGTTCCGCTCGCAAATCGAACGCATGCTGGCGGAATATGCCGTAACGCGTGTCGCGGCTGCGGAGATCGCCACGGCGTTCATGTCGCTCGGGACGGGGGCCCTGACGTTGGGCAAGCTGACGCCTGGGTTTGTATCGTTCGGTCCGGCGTTGGCCTCGGTCGTTGCGCAGCAGGCGGCGATATCGTCGTTCCCACTGGGCGCGGGGCTTGGTCACTTTGGTATGGGCTGTTTCCCACGGCGCCGACACCGTTGCTGGCGTTCGGCTTCAGCGGTGGACTCCTGGCGGTCGGAGCGGTGCTGTCGGCATTCGCGGGGATTGTCGCCGATCCCGTGCAACGCCGGATGGGGCTGCATCACCGCCGATTGCGCCGTGCGATCGATGCGATGGAGCGGCAGATGATGGACCCCGCAGCGCCAGGCTATGCGGCAATCGATCGCTATGTTGCGCGATTGATTGACGTGCTGGATGTCGTTACCGCGATATACCGGTTGACGCGGTGAGGACCCATGCGACCAGGGCGCGTTCCGGCGAATGGAAAGCGATGGGTTTCGCCAACCGCTCAACCCATCCTACGAGTAATACTAAAGCTCACTGACCCTGACTTATCCGTTGTCCTGTCGTCATGGCCGGGACACGCCGGATCGTCGCGTACTGCTTGGCCTCGGGCATCGTTTCGTAGGCAGGCGTGGCGGGCTGGGACGGCGGCGGCTCGGGCGTTTCGATGTCGCGGAACCAGTAGCCCGCGCGGGCCATGGCGGAGGGATGCATCTCGGCTTCCTGTGTCTCGCGTTTGGCTTGGCGGATCTGCAACAGGCGCGTGAGGCTCTGCACGTGGCGGAGCATGGCGCCGGCCTTGTCGCGGTATTTGTTGGTTTGGTCGGGATCGAGGTCGGGCTGCACGGCGCGACGCAGGCAGTGTTTGGCCTGCGCGGAGGTGGCGACAATGCTCGCGGCCAAATCGGTCTCGAAGGCGTCGGTGGGGTGCAGCGCAAGGACAGCGTCGATGGCGATCTGATCGCGGGCGGCACGCGCCTCGGGCGTGTTGGTGTTGGGGAGAGGCAGCAGCGCACAGAAGGACGCGAAGAACTCGGTGATCATTTCGGGAGTGAAGAAGGGGAAAGAATGCATGACGTGCCTGCCCCGGTTGCTTGGGGTGGTCAGGTTGGAGTTAGAGATATGGATGTCAATAGTTAGTATTACAGACAATCTCCCGCCTCACCTCCCCTCTCCGCCCCAAAGGGGCGGAGAGGGAAATCGGCGGTGTGGGGATGTTGCCGCGCTTTACCTGACCTTAAGCCGCTTGGGGTTTGATGGAGGTATGGCTGACAACATCGAAGAGCTTGTGCGTGCCGCTGTCCACGTCGAGGTTGAGGACCTGCGCCGCTTCGTCGACCGGCGCATCGCCGAGCTCAGCATGGAAATCCACGCGACAGTGCAGCTTGTCGATTTCAGCGAGACCACCCTGTCGGAAAAACTCGTAGGCATTCGCGAAGAGATTGCCGGCATGGTCGCCAAACCGGCGACGACCTACAACAGCGGCCTCGAACTGGAAGCCGTTGTGACGGCCACCGAGAACGCCGCCAACCAGATCATGGAAGCTGCCGAGGCGATCAGCACCTGGCTGCAAGCCGGCGGCGATCCGACGGCACTGTCGAGTGTGACGCAACAGGTGAATGCGATCTTCGAGGCCTGCACATTCCAGGACCTGACGGGCCAGCGCATTCGCCGGGCGATCGAGCACCTGCAACAGGTCGAGGGCATGCTGTCTGGAATAATGCCGGATAGCCCCGCCACCGAACCGCAGACCGGGCAACCCGAACCGGATCTGGCGCAGACCGACATCGACGGCATGTTCGCATGACCAGCGGGACACGCCGAATGTGATTGCGTGATCCGAAGGTTTTGTTGAATTGCACAAACGTGAGTGAGTGAGGTAGCCTTAACCGTTCGTCAGGAACGGAGGCGGTCATCGCTCAGCAGTTCTTTGCCATGTCGAGCCTTTCGGCCGACGCCCAGGCCATTCTGGAAAGCATGGGCGATGCGTTCTACGCGCTGGATGGCGAGTGGCGCATTGTCTACGCCAACCGGCGCGCGCTCGATTTTTGGAGCGTGACCGCGCCGGACGTGATCGGTCACATCATCTGGTGGCGCTTCCCCGGCATGGTCGGCTCGCTGAACGAGCGGGTGCTGCGGCAGGTACGCGAAGAGCAGCGCGTCATCACGTTCGAGGCGCCGTCGCCGACGACAGGCGTCTGGGTGTCGGTGAATGTTGGCCCGTCGGGTGATGGCGTCTCGGTCTATTGGCGGGATATCACCGAGCGCATCGAGGCCGAGAATGCCCTGCGCAGCTTTGCGGAAAAGCTGGAACAGCAGGTTGCCGACCGCACGCGCGCGCTGAGCGAGGCCGTCGACGAACTTCGACAGTCCCGCGCGCGGTACAGCGCGATGTTCGAGAGCTCGCCGGTGGACCTGGTGTTCATGGCGGTCAAGCCGGATGGCCGTATTGTGTGCGAGGACGCCAATCCGGCCTGGGAACGCCACTCCGGCTATCCGCGCGATTTCGTTGTTGGCCGGTCCCTGGAAGAAATTCTGCCGCCCGGGCAGGCAGCGTTCGCTGCGACGCAATATCGCCGCGCGATCGAGACGAAGGAGGTGGTGGAATACGAATATACCGCGCAATTCCCCGTCGGCGAGGTCTCACGCCGCTCCTTCCTGGTGCCGCTGCTGGGCGACAGCGGCGAGGTGGAACATGTCCTGCTGACCGCGGTTGATCTGACCGAGATGCGGCGCGTCGAGGCGCAGTTGCGCCAGGCACAGAAGATGGAGGCGATCGGGCAGCTCACTGGTGGCATCGCGCACGACTTCAACAATTTGCTGACTGCGGTGATCGGCAACCTGGAATTGCTGCAAGCGCGCGTGCCCGATCCGCGCTCCGCGTCACTGGTGGATGCGGCGTTGCGGTCGGCTTTGCGGGGCGGGCAGTTGACGCAACAACTGCTGGCCTATGCGCGGCGGCAGAACCTGACGCCGCGACCAGTGGACGCGAACGCTGTGATCCAGGGGATGAGCGACCTGCTGCAACGCAGCCTGGGCGGATTGGTGCAGGTGGAAACGAGCCTGGCGCCGGAGCTATGGCCCGCCACGAGCGATCCGGCACAGCTCGAACTGGTGGTGCTGAACCTCGCGATCAATGCCCGGGATGCCATGCCGGATGGCGGGCGACTGCGCATCGAGACCAGCAATATGAGCCAGCCGGAACTCGCGCGTATGGATGCGCTCGATCCCGGCGACTATGTGCGGATTGCGGTGATCGACAGCGGTCATGGCATGTCGCGCGAGGTTATGGAGCGCGCGTTCGAGCCGTTCTTCACCACCAAGGATATCGGCAAAGGCAGCGGGCTGGGCCTGGCGCAGGTCTATGGTGTGGCGAAGCAGTGCGGCGGCACCGTGCAGCTTTCCAGCGTGGCCGAAGCCGGGACGACGGTGGAAGTGTTCCTGCCCCGGGCGGCCGTGGTGGAAGCCGATACCGAGGGCGCTGAACAGCATGCGCTGCCGGTAGCGAATGACGGTGGGACGATCCTTGTGGTGGATGACGATCCGGATGTGCGGGAGGTCGCGGCCATTTTCCTGCGGGAGGCGGGCTATGCCGTGCGCGAGGCGGGCAGCGGTCCGGAGGCACGCGATCTGCTTACCCTGGGCGCTGTGTCGCTGGCGCTGGTCGACTATGCGATGCCGATGATGTCGGGCGTCGAATTTGCCCGGGTCGCGCGGGAAATCCAGCCGGACCTACCAATTCTGTACGTGACTGGCGCGGCGGATTCGTTGGGCGAGGACGGGCAGGCGGCTGACGACCCCGTGGTGATGAAGCCGTACTCGCGTGCGTCGCTGTTGAAGATCGTGCGGGAGTTGCTACAGCGGTAGGCAGCCCTGGCGATCGGGACGGTCGGCCGTGGCGCCGACTTCGCCGTCGGCAAAGCGAAGACGCAGCTTGGTGCCCGGCTTTACCGAGGCGGCGCTGGTCAGCGGATGGCCTGCCGGGTCGGACACCAGGGCATAGCCCCGCTGCAGCACGGCGAGCGGCGAGACGGATTCCAGCCGCGCCGCAGTGCCTTCCATCCGGGCTCGGCGCTCCCGCAGGGTGGCGTGCAGCGGCGCGGCCGAGAGACGGCCAAGGGTGCGGCCTGCCTGGTTGTGGATGCTGCCAACGGCATGGCGCAGGCCGGCGACCAGTTTCTGGCCACACAGATCGAGCGCGCCGCGCCGGCGTGCAACCACGTTCGGCAGAGCGATAATCAGGCGAACACCGCGTTCGTGCACGCGCTCGCGGCAGGCGTGCAGCATGGCGGGTAGATCGGGCAGGCGGCGAACCGCCGTGTCGAGCGCGGCGCTGCGCTTGTGCAGCAGGTTGGGCAGCGCGAGCGTCAGGCGTTCCGAGCGGTCGTCCAGGCGCTGACGGGCGCCGCCGAGGAGGGCAGGGAGGTCGGGCAGGCCGCGCTCGGCGCGCGACAGGCGCAGGCGGCGATCCTGCGTCAGCCGGTTCAGCCCGCCGACGAGCCGCGCCGCCTTGTGTTCCAGATCAGCCACGAGGTCGGAGCGGGCCGGGACTGCCAGCTCCGCGGCTGCGGTCGGCGTGGGGGCGCGGCGGTCGGCGGCGTAGTCGATCAGCGTGGTGTCGGTTTCGTGCCCCACGGCGGAGATCAGCGGGATGTGGCAGGCGGCGACGGCGCGCACCACCGCCTCGTCGTTGAAGGCCATCAGGTCTTCCAGGCTGCCGCCACCGCGCGCGACGATCAGCACGTCGGGCTGAGGGGTGACGCGGGAGAAGCCCTCGATGGCCGCGGCGATGCGTTCCGCAGCACCCTCGCCCTGCACGGGCACCGGCCAGAGCAGGATGGTGCGCGGGAAGCGGCGGGCGATGGTGGTGCGGATGTCCTGGATGACGGCGCCGCGCTCGCTGGTGACCACGCCGATCACGGACGGCAGCACGGGCAGGGGCTTCTTGCGGTCGGCGTCGAACAGGCCCTCGGCGGCGAGGCGGACGCGCAGCATCTCGATCCGCGCCAGCAGCGCGCCGGCGCCGGCGTACTCCATGCGCTCGGTGATAAGCTGGTAGGAGGAGCGTTCGGCGTAGGACGAAATACGGCCGGTGGCGATCACCTCGACGCCGTTCTCCGGCACCATGCCGAGGCGGCTGACCGCGGACTTCCACACCACGCCGGCGATCTTGGCGCCTTCGTCCTTGAGCGAGAAATAGATGTGGCCGGAGGGGTAGCGCTTCAGTTCGGTGATCTCGCCGCGCACGCGGACGCGGCCGAAGTTGCCTTCGAGGGTGCGCTTCACCGCGCCGGAGATTTCCGAGACGGTGTATTCGGGGACGTTGGACGCGACGGGGGGGTTGGAGAGGTCGTTCATACTGTTAGAATAGTCGATGGAGGTTCGGCTGGCGAAGGGGAAGTGCTGGCATCGCTACTTGACGGCACGCCATTTCGATACCAACGAATGTTTGCTCGACAGCATCGGAAACGAAAGCAGGAGCTACCATGCCCTCGGATGCAAACGCTCTCATGGCGAAGATCCAGGCGCTGCCACCGGATCGGCTCGCCGAAGTCGAGGACTTCGTGGACTTCGTCGCGACGAAAGCGCGCCGATTGGCTGCTCTTGACCGGCTTCTGGCGATTGCTCCCGCGCTGGAAGCTGCGGGTGCGCCGCCCATGACCGATGATGAAATCAAGGCGGAAGTGGAAGCAGTGCGCGCTGCACGGCGACATCGGGACGCCGGTGCGGATCGTTCTTGACACCAACGTCGCGGTCTCGGCGCTACTTTGGCGGGGCACACCGTACAGGCTTCTTCAAGCGATCCGGCGGAGTGGCCACATCCAACTCTTCAGCAGTGCGGCGTTGTTGATGGAACTGGGCGGAGTTCTGTCACGGCCGGTGTTTGCGACTCGGCTTGCTCTGCTTGAGCGTGCGGCTCATGAAGTGCTTGGCGATTACAGCGATGCTGTCGAATTGGTAACGCCACATGCTGTTCCACATGTGGTCGAAGCCGACCCAGACGATGATCAGGTCGTTGCCGCTGCTGTTGCGGCGAATGCAGACCTGATTGTCTCGGGCGATCGCCACCTGTTGCGTCTCGGGAGCCATGGGGACGTGGCTGTCATAACGGCAGATGAATGTATCCGTCGGATCGGCGGAGGATCATCCTCGTGAGCACAATTAATGGTACGGCAACGGCGTTGCCACCGCCTCCGGCTGGCTGGTTCGATTATCGATACACGGTCCTCATGGACGGACATTTGGCGCTGGTACCGCATATTGTTGCGGAGAGCAGTTGGACGCGCGTGAGTGTTGCCAGCGTGCGCGCTGCTCTCGGCAATTGACCTTCAGCGAACGGGAAGCACGGGCGCGAGCTACAAGACTCTCGTTTATCCGCGACTCTCCAAGGCTGATCTTGATGGTACGTAGTCCTGGAAATGCTCCAGGATGGCCTCGTCACCATCATCGACGATCTCCAACATGCCTTTACAAGTGCCGGCGGCGCGAGGGCGGCGCGCCACAGGTTCAGGCAAGATCCTCCCAACGCGTTGCGTGCCATCTGTCAGAACAATCTCGTCGCCCGGCCCAAGCGCCCGCACGAGCTCGACCAAAGGTGCCGATGCTTCTTGAATGGGAACCATCCGGACCATGCTCTGTTCTCCCACGCGAGTGTGCGTGACAAACTGGGCCATGTTACAGCGCAGGACAGGGCAGCGCGAACTGACGGGGAGCCTCATATGCGCGTTTTGGTGATTGGATCGGGTGGCCGCGAGCACGCGCTGTGCTGGTCTATCGCGGCGAGTCCGCTGCTGACCAAGCTGTGGTGCGCGCCTGGCAATCCCGGCATCGCGCAGGTCGCTGAATGCGTGCCGATCGGCGCGATGGATTTCCCCGCGCTGGTCGCCTTCGCGCAGGACAACGAGATCGACCTCGTCGTTCCTGGCCCGGAGGCGCCGCTGGTTGCCGGCATCACCGATGCGATGGAGGCGGCGTCCATTCCATGCGTTGGGCCGACACGCGCGGCCGCACAGCTCGAGGGCAGCAAGGCCTTCACCAAGGAACTGTGCGATGCCGCCGGGATTCCCACCGCGCAATGGGAACGCTTTGACGATGCCGAAGCCGCGCGGGAATTCGTGCGCAGACGCGGTGCGCCGATCGTGGTGAAGGCGGATGGTCTGGCGGCGGGCAAGGGCGTCGTGGTCGCAGCGTCGGAAGCGGAAGCGTTGGCCGCGATCGACGCCATGATGGAAGCGCACGCGTTCGGCGAAGCCGGCACGTCTGTCGTCCTGGAAGAATGCCTGGTGGGTGAGGAAGTCTCGCTGTTCGCTCTGTGCGACGGCGAGACGGCGCTGCCGCTTGGCGCCGCGCAAGACCACAAGCGTGTCGGCGAAGGCGAGACAGGTCCGAATACCGGCGGCATGGGAGCCTATTCGCCGACGCCGTCGTTTCCGCCTGAAGCGCAGGAAGCGGCGATGAACGGCATCATCCTGCCTGCGCTCGCTGAGATGGCGCGGCGTGGCACGCCGTTTCGCGGCATCCTGTACGCGGGTCTGATGCTCACAGCGGAAGGCGCCAAGTTGATTGAATTCAACGTGCGGTTTGGCGATCCGGAGTGCCAGGCACTGCTGCCTCGGCTGATGTCGGATCTGCTGCCGGCGTTGCAGGCAGCCTACGACGGCGAACTGAAAAACTTCGATCTGCGTTGGAAGGACGAGGCGTCGATCGTCGTGGTGATGGCGGCGCGCGGTTACCCCGACGCACCGGAACGGGACAGCGAAATTCGTGGGCTGGATCGTGCGTCTGCAATACCAAGTGTGCAGATTTTCCATGCCGGCACCGAGATGGACACGCAGGGACGGATCCGCGCCAATGGCGGGCGCGTGCTTAATATCTGCGCTACTGGCGGCGAATTGCGGGCGGCGCGGGATGCCGCCTATGCGGCGATTCGGCTGATCGATTGGCCTGAGGGGTTCTGCCGCCATGACATCGGTTGGCGCGCGTTCGCACGATAAGGCTACGCCTTCACCTGCTCGCCAAGCCAGTCGATTGCAGCCTGCGTGCCGCCGCGGCCGTGCGGAATGTTCAGCGCCGCCAACGCCATCTCGACGACGCTGAGCGTGCCGAGGATCATCGGCGCGTTGACATGCCCCATGTGCGCGATGCGGAACGCCTTGCCGGAGAGCTCGCCTATGCCGTGGCCCAGCACCACGCCGCATTGTTCGTCGCAATAGGCACGCAACGCGTCGGGATCGTAGCCGTCGGTCAGGACGGGCGTGACGGTGTCGCAGCGCTCGCCCGGTTCGATGATGTTGAAGCTGAGCACCTGGCCTTCGGCCCAGACACCGATGGCGCGGCGCACCGCTTCGGCCAGCAGGGCGTGGCGGTGGAACACGTTGGGCAGGCCCTCTTGGAACAGCATATCGAGTGCCTGGCGCAAGCCGAACAGCAAATGCTCGGGCGGCGTTCCGGCGTATTTCTGATAATGCGCGTCGCCCTCGCGACCGGTCCAATCCCAATACGGGGTGCACAAGTCGGCTGTCTTGTGGATCTCGCGGGCGCGGTCGTTGGCGGCGACGAAGCCGAGGCCGGGCGGTGCCATCATGCCCTTCTGCGAGCCTGACAGCGCGACGTCCACGCCCCAGTCGTCCATGTCGAACGGCATGCAGCCGAGCGAGGCCACCGCATCGACCATCAGCAGCGCATCGTGGCCGGCGGCGCGGATTGCCTGGCCGATCGCGGCGATGTCGTTCACCACGCCCGAGGCGGTGTCGATCTGCGCCACCAGGATGGCCTTGATGGTGCTGCCTTTGTCGGCTTTCAGGCGCGCCTCGACTTCGGCTGGGCGCACGGCGCGGCGCATGTCGCCTGGCAGGACTTCCACCTCGACGCCCATCCGCGCGGCACTGTTGCCCCAGCCGACAGCGAAGCGGCCGCTCTCCAGCACCAGGATCTTGTCGCCGCGGGAGAGCACGTTGGTGAGTGCAGCTTCCCAGGCGCCGTGGCCGTTCGAGATGTAGATGTAGGCGCGGCCCTGGGTGTTGAACATGCGGGCCATGTCGCGCATCAGGCTGTCGGTGAGCGCCAGCAGCGGGCCGGAATAGATGTCCACGGCGGGGCGGTGCATCGCCCGCAGGACCTCGTCGGGGACGGTGGTTGGGCCGGGGATGGCCAGGAACTCACGGCCTGCACGAACGGTCATGTGTAATTCCGGGCTTTGGCCCGGTCCTCTCTCGTCATGGGCGGGCTTGACCCGCCCATCTACTCCGCGCCGGGATGGCGTCGGGCGGAAGGTAGCACGATTGTGGGGTCAGGCACGGGGCTGGGTCTTGGCGAGGGAGTGCCCGAAGCTGCTACGGTTTTGCTGAGGTTCCAATTCGTTGGAGGGAGTCCATGCGCCGGGCAGTCTGGGTGCTTCTTGCCGTGTCGCTCGCCGGGTGCGGGGGCGGCAAGCCGTCAACGACAATCTCGGTGGTCTGCGCGGGCGGTGTCCAATTGGTTGGCGCTGAGTCGGTGGATGTGCTGGGCGACCTGGCGAACGGGCGGCCGGTGATGGAGTTCCCTGACCCCGCAAACCGCGGGAAGACGAGTGCGATCGCGGTGCCGCCGCATGATCATTGCAAGATCACTGCGTCGGGCGGGTGAGACGGTAGGGGGGATGGCCTGAGCTGACGGCCAGACGGGTCAGAGCACCAGCAACGTGGCCGCAGTTTTTCTTGTGCGATCGTCCTGGCGGATCATGGAAGTGCCACCCCCACCACCCTCTGACACAAATGACCGAACGATTTGATGGCGGCAGAGCACCAGTGGCAGCGCTTCGCATTCACGCCCCTTTGATTACAGAAGGGAGGTGCCGTTTCCTAGAAATAGGCCCGACCGTGCGGGAGGGAACATGAATGCACTTCTGAGACTTCTGGCGAGAGATCAATCTGCATTTGGTATGATTGGCAGGAAGGTTTTGCCGAGTTTTCCTTGGATTACCCGATCACTCGGTCTGCGCGAGCGGCTTCTCTTGCGAACGATGCCGAGGATCTACTATGCGTACTGCCTCGTCAGAGCATCTGAAATGGCGCTTCGCCTGGGCTATCGCGAGGTTTCGGCTGTGGAATTCGGTGTTGCCGGAGGAAATGGCCTGGTTGCGCTCGAACAAATCAAGGACATCGTCGAGCAATATCTCGATATCAGAATATCCATATTCGGTTTCGATCTCGGCTCGGGATTGCCGTCCCCGGTGGACTACCGCGATTTGCCATATCACTGGCAGGGCGGATTTTACGAGATGGATGTTGAAAGGCTGAGAAGCCGGCTGAAAAAAGCTGAACTGCTTCTGGGACCCGTGTCAGAGACCGTTCCAGCGTTTCTCTCGCAGCCTCCGGTGGATGCGCCTGTAGGGATGATCTCGTTCGACCTGGACTATTACTCCTCCACTGTAGAGGCATTTCGTATCTTCGAGATCGACCGTGCGGCAATCTTGCCGAGGGTCATGTGCTACATGGACGATATCACTGGAGTGGCGGAATGCTATTCAGACTATACCGGCGAACGTCTGGCTATTGCCGAATTCAACGAATCGCACGCGCGTCAGAAGCTGTCTCCTTGCTACGATTTCGCTGATTTCCCCATCGAGCGGTGGCAGGAAAAGATCATGATCTATCATGATTTCATGCACCCGCTCTACAATAGCTATGTGGGGGATCGCGCGAGTGACGCCCAACTGCCGCTGGATGTGTCGTAATTGGCATCGACAATGCGGCAGGCGCGTGCTTCTGGCGTGTTTTGCCGTTACGCTGGCTGTCACTGCTCAGGCGCAGTCACCCTGGCCGTACGCGCCGGAGCCGGCGGCTCCGCAACCCACAACGCCGGCATCGCTCGCGCACGAAATGCTGGATGCGCAGAACGTGATACGCGCCCGTGTTGGCGTGCCGCCGCTGATCTGGTCGGCGGCGCTCGCCGAAGCAGCCCAGGACTGGGCTGATTACCTCGTTGCCGCCGGGGCGTTCTTCCACAGCCCTGACAACCGATATGGCGAGAACCTCTATGCCATTTCTGGCGGAGCGGCATCGCTGAACGATGTGGTGTCGGCCTGGGCATCGGAAAGCGCTGGATACGACGTCAGAAGTGATGCTTGCACTGGCGTGTGTGGTCATTACACGCAGATCGTCTGGCGAACGACGCGCGAGCTTGGTTGCGCAGTGGCGACGGATGTCGAGCGCGAGGTCTGGGTGTGCGAATACGATCCACCCGGCAATTACGTTGGGTTCCGGCCTTACTGACTGGTGGTCCACGACGCTGCCTGCCCAGGACTCTTCGTTTGCTTACGGCGGTTCAGAACAAACCGCTCAGGGCCAGGCACGACGTCCCATCACTGAGAAGATCCTTGCCAAGGTTGGACGGCGGACTCGCCCTCGTTCGAGTGAGAAAGACGATCCGAAAGGGAGCAGCGAGAACATGACGTGTGTCCCTGCAAGCCATGTTGGATCTTCTCCGGCTCCCTGCGGATTAAGGTAAGCGGAGCGTTGACCCCACATTGCGTGGCGCGGTGAAGGTGTGATGCGTGTTGTCCATGATGATGGACGACGAGGCTGCCGCGGGCGGCGCTGACGCAAGGGACGGTGCTACGACTGGTCGTATGAGCGCTCGCAGCCAGCGGATCGAGGTGATCACGCGCGGCGAGCGGAGACGGCGTTGGTCTGTCGAGCAGAAGCGTGAGATCGCGGCGGAGAGCCTGGAGCCTGGCGTATCGCCGATCACGGTGTCGCGCCGTTACGGCATCAGTAGCGGGCAACTCTACACGTGGCGGCGACATTTGCTGGAAGGATCGCTCGGGACGAGTGCCCAACCGGTGGCGAGGTTTGCACGTGTTGACGTGATGGCCATGCCGACCGATCCGGTGCCGACACCTTCGTCCCCACAGCCGGCACCTGCGCCGAGTTCGATGAACCACCCGGACGGGATGATCGAGATAGCGCTGCCGGGCGGTGTGAGTGTGCGGGTGGATGCGCATGTGGACATCGGCGCGCTGCGTCGGGTGCTCGCCGCGCTGGCGCGCCGATGATCGCGCTGCAGTCTGACGTCCGTGTCTACCTGGCCTGTGGCTGCACCGATATGAGAAAGGGCATGCAGGGGCTGGCGATGCTGGTGCAGCAGGTGCTGGCGGAGGACCCGTTCAATGGCGCGCTGTATGCCTTCCGGGGACGCCGCGGCAACCTGCTGAAGCTGGTCTGGCATGACGGCATCGGCCTGTGCATGCTGACCAAGCGTTTGGAGCGCGGTCATTTTATCTGGCCGATGACAGGCACGGGCTCGGTGGCACTGTCGGCCGGGCAGTTATCGACGCTGCTCGAAGGCTGCGAGTGGCGGGCGATGGCGCGCAACCTGAGGCCCGAGCTGGCGGGCTGATCCAAATCCTTTGTGATCACGCTGGAGTCATTGGTTGCGACGCGACAGCGTGCGGCATCATCGTCACGTTGTGCAGATCGATCTCGCGGCACTGCCTGACGATCCGGATGTCCTGCAGCAGATGCTGCGGGAGGTGGTGCCTGAACTGCAAGCCGAGAACGAGAAGCTGTGGCAACTGATCCAGCGTCTGCTGCGCCATCGCTACGGCCCCCGCTCAGAGAAGCTCGACCTCGATCAACTGCAGCTCGTCCTGGAGGATGCGGAGCAGAGTGCTGCCGATAGTGACGCTGCCAAAGACGCGGCAGAACCACCGGAGAGACGGCGGCGCATCGAGGTCGCCAACCGCAATCGCGGTGCGTTGCCGGCACACCTGCCGCGCTACGAGGTCGTCATCGATATCGAGAACAAGGAATGCCCCTGCTGCGGCGGCGCACTGCACATGATCGGCGATGATCGCACCGAGATGCTCGATCTGGTTCCTGCCCAGTTGCGCGTGAAGGTGGTGTGTCGGCCCCGCTATGGATGCCGCGCCTGCGAGGGCGCCGTGGTACAGGCACCCGCACCGGAGCGGCCGATCGATGGCGGCATAGCCACGGAAGCGCTGGTGGCGCACGTGGTGGTCAGCAAGTTCTGTGACGCATTGCCGCTCTACCGACAGGCACAAATGCTCAAGCGGCAGGGCATCACACTGGACCGTTCGACGCTGAGCGCCTGGGTGGGACGCGCGTGCTGGTGGCTGACGCCGCTGTATGAGTTGGTGCTCGGCACGGTGCTGTCGTCGGACAAGGTATTCGCCGATGAGA
Organism: uncultured Alphaproteobacteria bacterium; assembly: GCA_963733475.1. Lineage (GTDB taxonomy): Bacteria > Pseudomonadota > Alphaproteobacteria > Acetobacterales > Acetobacteraceae > JAMXLO01. The sequence goes on from CAVTEC010000008.1 coordinate 44,279, forward strand.
CGACGTTGCCGGTGCTGGAGCCCGGCAGGGGAAAGACCAAGACCGGCCGGCTATGGTGCTACGCGGTCGACGATCGACCTTGGGCGGGATCCACGCATCCGGCAGCAGCCTACGTCTACTCCGAGGACCGCAGGGGCGAGCATCCGACCATGCACCTGGCGGCATTCAGGGGCACGCTGCAGGTGGATGGCTATGCCGGGTTCAGCAGCCTGGTCGAGGCGCGCAAGGATGCCTCGATCAAGCTGGCATTCTGTTGGGCGCACGTGCGGCGGCCGTTCTACGAGGTCTACACGTCCACCCAGTCGCCGCTCGCAGCCGAGGTACTGGCACGCATCGCAAAGCTCTACGAGATCGAGGCCGACATCCGCGGCCAGCCGCCCGATGTGCGCCAAACCGTTCGCCAGCTGCGAAGTCGGCCACTGGTCGAGGACCTGCACCTTTGGCTGCAGGACCACGTGCCGCGCGTGCCGGGCTGGTCGGACCTGGCGAAGGCCATGCGATATGCGCTGCGCCATTGGGACGGACTGATCCTGTATCTCGACGACGGACGTCTGGAGATGGACACCAACGTCGTCGAGCGTGCCATCAGGCCAGTGACCATTACGAGAAAGAATTCGTTATTCGCGGGCAGTGACGCCGGAGCCCGTCGGTGGGCGATCGCCAATACCTTGACCCAGACCTGCAAGCTCAACGGCGTTGAACCGCTGGCCTATCTCACCGACGTTCTGCAGCGGATCATCTCCGGGCGCAGCAAGAACCACGAACTGCACGCACTGCTGCCGTGGAACTGGCGTCCGCCAGCCACAATCCCCGCCCCGTAGTCACCGCTACGACAGATTACCCTTCTGCCGCATTGCCGCGTCAATCTGATGCAGCCGTGGTGCCGCCGCGCCGCTTACTCCGGAACTACATCGTCGAGCGCTGCGCAGGCACAGATTGCAATGATTTCGCGCAGGTCGGAACGTCCGCCGACACATCGTTCATCGATCGGGCCGATCTTCGAGCAGGCCGTTACCGGTATCGCGTGCGTGCCATCGACGTGGCCGGGAACCGAGGCCCAGATTCGAACGTCGTCACGATTTCGGCGGGCGAGCTGAGCGTCAGCGCTCAGACCGACGTTCGCCCGTGATTGCTTCTTCGAGCAATGCCTCAACAACTCGCAAGTGATACTGAATTTAAGGAGCGAGCGGCGTTGCGGCTTCTGATGTAACGCGTGGCGAGGCAGTGCGATTACGCGAGCGCGTTTTAGGAACAACTTTTTCGGCTGTGGGCCGCTGCTTTCGCTTCCCCGCTAGGGCCGAAGCAGTATTGCTTACAATTAGCTGGCTTGCCCGATGCCAGAACTCATCGTCACGGCCGACAGGCTGCCCCTCAGTCTCCCAGAGATAATACGCACATTCGCGGATGCGATCTTCGCGCGTGTCTGTCGCTTCGGCCATCCGGGGCTCCTTCGGTTGCAATGAGGCCGTCTAGCCCAACGGCGCGAAACCGCGTCAAGTCACAAGACCCGTGACATCCATGGCGGGATTATTGGTAAGGGGGCTACGGCCCCCTCCGCCGCATCCCTCCGCGTCCCGCCGCTTGCTTCGGATCGTAGCCGCCGCCGCCCGGCCCCATCGGCTCCGGCGTCCTGCGTCTCCGCGGTTCGGCCGCAGCGACGCGCTCGGCGCCGGCGGCGGCTCCAAGCCCAAGATCCAGCGCCTCCAGCCGGCGTATTTCGTCGCGCAGCCGTGCCGCCTCCTCGAATTCCAGATCGGCCGCCGCGCCGCGCATGCGCTTCTCCAGCTCGGCGATCGCCGCCTTCAGGTCCTTGCCGACGAACTCCGCGACGCCGGCATCCTTCACCGGCGCCACCGTCACGTAGTCCTGCTCGAACACGCTCTCCAGCACCTTGCCGATCGTGCGCTTGATCGAGACCGGCGTGATGCCGTGCGCCTCGTTCCAGGCAGCGCTGCTTGTTGCGCCGGCGTTCGGTCTCCTCGATCGCGCGGCGCAGGCTGACTGGTCATCGTGTCGGCATACAGGATCACCCGGCCGTCGACGTTGCGCGCGGCGCGGCCGATCGTCTGGATCAGCGAGGTCTGCGAGCGCAGGAAGCCTTCCTTGTCGGCGTCCAGGATCGCCACCAGCGCGCATTCGGGAATGTCGAGCCCCTCGCGCAGCAGGTTGATGCCGACCAGCACGTCGAACACGCCCAGCCGCAGGTCGCGGATGATCTCGATCCGCTCCAGCGTGTCGATGTCGGAGTGCAGGTAGCGCACCTTCACGCCGTGCTCGGTCAGGTAGTCGGTCAGGTCCTCGGCCATGCGCTTGGTCAGCGTGGTGACCAGCACGCGCGCGCCCTGCGCCGCCATCGTGCGGCATTCCGCCAGCAGGTCGTCGACCTGGTGCTCCACCGGGCGCACCTCGGTCACCGGATCGATCAGGCCGGTCGGGCGGATCACCTGTTCGGCGAACACGCCGGCGGTGCGTTCCATCTCCCACGGGCCCGGCGTCGCCGAGACGAACATGGTCTGCGGCCGATAGCGTTTCCCATTCCTCGAATTTCAGCGGCCGGTTATCGACGCAGGACGGCAGGCGGAAGCCGAACTCCGACAGGATCGACTTGCGGTTGAAGTCGCCGCGATACATGCCGCCGAGCTGCGGCACCGTCACGTGGCTTTCATCGACGATCAGCAGCGCGTTCTCCGGCAGGTATTCGAACAACGTCGGCGGCGGTTCGCCGGGATTGCGGCCGGTCAGATAGCGGGAGTAGTTCTCGATGCCTTTGCAGGAGCCGGTCGTCTCCATCATCTCGATGTCGAATGTCGTGCGCTGCTGCAGCCGCTCCGCTTCCAGCAGCTTGCCTTCGCGGTTCAGCTCGTCCAGCCGCTGCTTCAGTTCCACCTTGATGTCGCGGATCGCCTGCGTCAGCGTCGGCCGCGGCGTGACGTAGTGGCTGTTGGCGTAGACCGTGATCTCGTTCAGCGCCGCGGTCTTTTCGCCGGTCAGCGGGTCGAATTCGTGGATCGCCTCGATCTCGTCGCCGAACAGCGTGACGCGCCAGGCGCGGTCCTCGTAATGGCTGGGGAAGATATCGACGATCTCGCCGCGCAGCCGGAACGTGCCGCGCTGGAACGCCGCAGTCGTTGCGGCGGTATTGCAGGTCGACCAGCGCCTTGGCCAGCGCGTCGCGATCGATCCGGCCGCCGACCTCGAGCTTCACCACCATCTTGGCGTAGGTCTCGACCGAGCCGATACCGTAGATGCAGGACACCGACGCGACGATCACCACGTCGTTGCGCTCCAGCAGCGACTGCGTCGCGGCGTGGCGCATGCGGTCGATCTGTTCGTTGATCTGCGCGTCTTTCTCGATGTAGGTGTCGGTGCGCGGGACATAGGCTTCCGGCTGATAGTAATCGTAGTAGGAAACGAAATATTCCACCGCGTTGTCGGGGAAGAAGCTCTTCATCTCGCCATAGAGCTGCGCGGCCAGCGTCTTGTTCGGCGCCAGGATCAGCGTCGGCTTCTGCACCGCCTCGATCACCTTCGCCATGGTGAAGGTCTTGCCCGAGCCGGTGACGCCCAGCAGCACCTGGTCGCGTTCCTCGCTGTGCACGCCGCGCGACCAGTTCGGCGATCGCGGTCGGCTGGTCGCCGTTCGGCTCGTATTCCGACACCACCTTGAGCTGGCGGGTCTTCGGCTTGGCCGGCTGCTTCTCCGGGATGAACAGGGCCGGCGGCGAGGGGCGGAGCAGGGTCTGGGACATGCGCTTACAGATGGGGGATTCCGAGGGGGAAGGGAAGGGTCCACACGGAGGCCACCGGAGAACCACGGAAACCCACGGAGCAGAAAGACCGCGCGCAGCGCAAAAGAAAACCTCCGTGGCTCCCCGTGGTCCTCCAGTGGCCTCCGTGTGGAACCTTGGCCCTTCCATCACCGCATGCCAGGATCACTCCAAAGCCGAGGAGGAACCCATGCCCAAGGGCCTGCTGTTCGCATCGTTCGATTTCTCCACCGCGCACGCCGATGAGTTCCACGATTGGTATGACCTGGAGCACATCCCGGAGCGCCTGCGCGTCCCCGGTTTCATCAACGCCGAACGCTGGATCAGCGATGAGAACCCGAACGTCGCCGTCGCCACCTATGACCTCAACTCGCTGGGCATCCTGCACAGCTCCGCCTACAAAGCCATTGGCTACGAGAACTCCTCAGTCTGGACCAAGCGCGTCACGGCCATGGCGCATCGGATCCTGCGCTTCACGGGCGAGCAGCTCAAACCAGGCGAGCTAGCCGCGCCCGCGGGGGCCAGCGCTCTGTTGGCCGTCTCGATGAATGTCGATCCGGCCGCCGAACCAGAATTCAACGAATGGTACAACGCCGAACATTTGCCGCAGCTTGCCGCGGTTCCAGGTGTGCTGTGCGCGCGCCGCTTCCAATCGCACGAAGACAGGCCGGAACGGAAATACCTGGCGCTGTATCACCTTAACGGGCCCGACGTGCCGCGCAGCGACGCCTGGAAGAAGGCCGCCAACACGCCGTGGACCGAGCGGATCCGTCCGCACTTCCGCGATCTGCTGCGGCTCTCAGGCAAACGCTACGGGCGGCAGTAGCTTACGCGGCTTCGGCTCGCCGCACCCGTTCACGATACGCGTTATAGGTGCCGGACGCCGCGACCACCGCGGCGCCGCCGAGCGTGAACCACGAAGGCACGTCGCCGAACAGCACGAAGCCGAACACGATGGCGAACGGCATCATCGAATACTCGTAAGGCGCAAGGGCTGAGACCGGCGCCAACCCATAGCCTCGCGCGAAGATGCAATGCGCAACGCCACTCGACACGCCCAGGAAGGCCAGAGCCATCCAGCCGGCCAAGCCTATTTCAACGCCCGAGCCGGGCAGGCTTGGCAGCAGAATCAGGCCCGCCAGCGTGTGACAGATCAGCAGCCAGAACGCCTGGCATTCCGGCGTCTCGGTCGCTGTGAGCTGTCTGGTCATGATGCGGGTCAGCGCCATCACCAAGGTGCCGACCAGCAGCAGCGCGGTCACCGGCGTCCACAGATCGCCGCCGGGGCGCAGCATGATCAGCACACCGCCAAAGCCGACCAACGTGGAAAGAGCGCGGCGCCAGCGGATACGCTCGCCCAGCATTGGCACGGCCAGTAATGTCATGATCAGCGGCGCGGTGAAGCCGACGGCATAGGTGTCAGCCAGGCTCATCGTCAGCCAGGAATAATACCATGTCACCGAAACGAACGCGGCCAGCACGCTGCGCGCCATCACCAGCTTCCAGCGGCGCGGCACGATGCGGCGCCAGCCAGCGCTGCCTCGGGCCATTGTGACGGCCAGCACAGTGATCGCGCCAAACACGCCGCGCCACAGCATCGCGCCGGCCACGCCGACCTCGGGCAGCACGAGCTTTGCGGTGGCATCGCCGAGGGTCCAGATCATATAGGCAAGCGCCGCGAACATGATGCCGCGCAGCGTGTCCGATGCGTTGTCGGTCAGCACGCGCGGCGGGGCGACCACCGCGCGCGAGACGGTGTCAGCCACCGGATCGTTTCCCCTGGTTCATCGCGCATCCTTGCCGTGTGATGACGGCAAGAGCAAGGCGATCGCCTCAGGCAGCGTGGGCGAGGCGTTCGACCCCTTTGCGTATCAAAACAACCTTCTCGGCCGAGCGCCCGAAGAAATGGTAACCGGACCCGCCCTCCGCCAGCACGTCCAGAAACGCATCGGGCTCGGTGACGCGCACACCGCCAAGCACATCGACACCACGGCGCAGGAATGCATCGGGTAGCAGACCGACAGTCGGACCGACCATAACCACGCGCGCGGTGGGACGGCACAACACGAGCAATCCCTCCAGCGTGTTGTTGAGCAGCGTTGTGCCGGTGATCAGCAGCACGTCGGCATCCGGCACCACAGCGCCGGCCTCTTCCGCCGGACGGAAATGAGCAAGCTCGTCTGGCTTCAGCCTCGCGGCAGCATGCCCAATGCCCGCTGGCGATTGTTGCGTGTCCGGCTGATCGGCGCGCCCATGTCCAGCGTGTCGAGTGCCGCGAACTCTTCGATGTCGCGCTCCACCAGTTCTGCCAGCTTCAGCAGCAGCCGCTGGCGTTCCGCCGGCTTGAACTTGCTCCACGGGCCATTGAATGCGGCACGGGCCGCGGCGACGGCGCGATCGATGTCCTCGGCATCGCCTTCCGCGACATTGGCCAGGACCTCGCCAGTCGCAGGATTGCGCGTCTCGAAGGTTTTGCCTGATGCAGCCTCCAGCCACTTGCCGTCGATCAGCATACGCTTGGCCTTGCCGTCGAGATAAGGATGTATGTCGGTCATTACGTTCATCAGTTGGGTCTCCTCGATGATTGCGTATCGGGCGCCGACAACAGCGCGACGCCGAGAAAGTCGGCATCTCTGGCATTGAGGGTGAACGCGACTTCGAAGCCGTCTCTGGTGCCGAGGCGCAGGATGAGCCCGGCATCCGCCTCGGCCTGTTCGATGCGCCACGTGCCTAGACATTGCACAAAGCGCAGCGAGCCGTCGGCGAAGCGGGCATTCAATGCGGTCTGCAACATACGCGGCAGCGTCATCAGCAGGCTGCTCAGCACGTCGAACGGCAAAACAATTTGATGCGGGGTGCCATCGGAACCGATGAAGTCCATTCGCACGCAGAGTCCCGCCGGCCAGCACGGCCCAGGCAGTGAGCTGTTCGCCTTCGATCGCATCGGGCGCGACGTCCATTCTCACTCCTGCAACGCCATTCCCATTGGATATAGCGCCGTGCGCGACCTGCCCATCCGGGTAGTGCACCCAGCTAATGTGAGGCGCGTTCGGGCGTCAGATCAATCAGCGCAGGCGTCGGTGGCCGCCGCAGCTCGACGGCCACCGCGCCGATCACAAAGCGGCGGTCACCGCCTTGATTTCGGTGTAGTTATGGAACACTTCCTCGCCCATCTCACGGCCCCAGCCGGACTGCTTGTAGCCGCCGAACGGCAGCGAGGCATCGAACACGTTGTGGCAGTTGATCCAAACGGTGCCGGAGCGGATGCGGCTGGCCAACTTGTGCCGGTGCCGCCATTGCGCGTCCACACGCTCGCTGCCAGGCCGTAGATCGTATCGTTCGCCTGCTTCGCGATCGCGTCCAGATCGTCAACGCCGAACGGGTCGCGCACACCACCGGGCCGAAGATTTCCTCGCGCACCACCTTCATGTCCGGCGTGGTGTTCTCCAGTACCGTGGGCTGCACGAAGTACCCGAGATTGCCGACACGATTGCCACCGACGGCAATCTTCGCCCCAGACTGACGGCCGTCCTCGATATATCCCGTAACGCGAGCGAACTGCTCGTCCGACACCAGCGGCCCCATCTCGGTCGCCGGATCGCGACCATGCCCGACCTT
>CAVTEC010000009.1:0-84871 GCA_963733475.1 uncultured Alphaproteobacteria bacterium
ACCAGGATGCGTTTGTCGTCGTGTCTGGCTGTTTCCTTGGCCTTCTCGATCTGGGCTGCTGCATCAGCCGACTTGTCGTAGATCGACGGTTTCTTGGCGGCGGTTGCGAGTTTTGCCGGGGTCGTTGTCTTGTCCTGGGCGACCGCGACGCCGGTGCCGGTGCACAGCACCACGGCGACCGTGAGTAGCTGGCGAGAGATTAGAGCGTGTTGCGCTGCACATAATGGTATCCTTTGATTTGTGTCGCGACCGATCCTCGTTTCGTCCACACGGGCAGGGCTCTACTTCATGACGGATATCTTAATCGAGATTACCCCGGATGCGGAAGCCAATCATCGCTCAGGCACGCAGAAACCGGGCATCTTCAGTGGACTGTCACCCAGGGTCGTTCAATCACGCCGCAACTGGATTTCGCCCGACTCAACCGGTCTCTCGGCCATTCATTTCCGCCGGCGAAGTGACGTCGCATCAGGCACATTCTGGTCCCAGCGCGGTTGCCAGATCGGTCTGGTGCTCCTGCTCGACGACGAGGATATCACGGATGTGCTCGGCCATGGCATACTCGCCGAGCGACTCGCACTGCTGCACACGTTCGCGGTAGTTGCGTATCGTTTCGTTCTCGTTTTCGAGGTCGAATCGCAGCATGTCCTCTGCCTTCTCCGACGTCTTGACAGGCAGGGGTGTCACGCTCGGCATTCCGCCCAAGTAGTCGACCAGTTTGGCAATGGTCAGCGCAGCGTGGCTGAGCTCTTCGGTCGCGTGCACCGCCAGCTCTCCCGCGATGTTCATGTACACTGCGGGCTTGAGCACCTGCGAATAGACGACGTAGGCGATGATCGCCTGATATTCCCGTGAGAGGTCTTCGTTCAGCAGCTTGATGAGCTGTTCGTAACTGACTCTCCAGGCTGCTGCGCGGTCGGCTTGTCGGCCATGCTTTCTCCTCAAAAGAGGACCATGAAACAGGAACTCTGCGGGTTTGCTCAGACCCGCCCCAGAGATGGTCTCAGAATGGAATGACGTTAGCCACCGCGTCGATTAGAATACTGGTGTCTCGACTTCCTGGGATGTGTGCCCGAGGAACTTCGGCGATGAAGAACGCCCTGCTGAAATCGGTCTTCGGCCACGACGATTTCGGCCGGGGCAGAAAGAGCTGATCGACGCCTTGCAGAGCGGCCGGGATCTGCTGGGGGTGATGGCCACGGGGAGCGGGAAATCGCTTTGTTACCAGTTCCCGGCGGTCGAGAGCCAGAAGCGCTGCCTGGTGGTGTCTCCGCTGATCAGCTTGATGAACGACCAGGTCAAGAAACTCGAGCTGGCCGGCATTGCGGCGGCCGGCTTGCATAGTCACGCTCTTCCGCACGAGCGACAGCAGGCGATGGCGAATGGGCGGCCGGCGGCTGCGATTTCTCTATGTCTCGCCGGAACGATTTCGGACGAAGCGTTCATGGCACGCTTGGCGGCAGCCGGCCGGATTACGTCGTGATCGATGAGGCGCACTGCATTTCGCAATGGGGGCACGATTTTCGGCCGGAATACCAGAGCCTGGGGCGGCTCAAGGAGCTCTTCGACATCCCGTCGCGGCCTTCACGGCCACGGCCACGCCACGTGTTCAGCGAGAGATCGTCGCCAATCTCAAGCTGCGGCAGCCGCTGGTCTGGGTCCACGGGTTCTATCGGCCGAATCTCTGGTTCGCGGCGACCATGGAAGCCAGCTCACGGCGCCGGGCCGAACGATCCTGGAGGAAACCGACGTCGAGGGGGCGTCCATCGTCTATTGCTCGTCGCGAAAGCGAGTGGATGAACTGGTCCTTGAGCTGCGGCAGAGGGCCGGCCGGCGTTTGGGTATCACGCGGGGATGGAGGCCGATCGTCCGCGCGCGGCCCACGGCCATTTTCGAGATGATGCGCGGGTGGTGATCGTGGCGACGAATGCGTTCGGAATGGGCGTGGACCGGCCCGACGTGCGCGCCGTGATTCATGCGCAGATGCCGGGGACCGTCGAGGCCTATTACCAGGAGGCCGGGCGTGCCGGCCGAGACGGAATTCCGGCGAAGTGTCTGCTTTTGCACAGTCCGGGAGACGTCGCGATCCATGAATTCTTCAACCGGCAGTCGGTCGAGTCGGTGCCGGTGGAAAAGCGGAAGAGTGGGAGAGGCTCGGCAGGACCAGCTCGACCTGATGCGCCGATATGCCTACGGAGCAGGCTGCCGGCAGCAGGCGATCATGGACTATTTCGGCGACGCCGAAACTTTGGCAAAGGGCTGTGGCCGGTGCGACAACTGCCAGACGCCGGATGCCGAGCCCGTCGATCCAAGACTCAGGAAACCGTGCGCATCCTGCTTTCGGGCGCGCTCGCCTGCAAGGCCGATTCGGCGGCAGCCAGCTCGCCGACCTCGTCACCGGAAGCGACTCGGCCCAGATCCGCCAGTATGCCATCACGTCAATTGCCGACCTATGGCCGGCTGAGCATCCATGACCAAACGCCAGGTTCGGGCGATGATTCCGGCGCTGGTCCGCCAGGGATATCTCCGACAAGAGGGCTTGCGCTATCCGGTTCTGGCGATCACCGACGAGGGCCGCGAAGTGATGCACAACCAGTGCAAGCCCGGCTGGGTTCCTGGGAGCCCACGACTTCCCGGCGGTCCCGAAGGACCGGCCGATCGCACACTCGCTACTCGACCGGTTGCCCCGGACGAGGCCGGAGGGTACGGGCAAGCAACCGATGCGCTCGGACGGATCGATCGACGAGAAGGCCTATGCCGAGCTTGTGGATTGGCAGATCAAGGAGGGCACCGACGGGGTCGTGCCGGTTGGCACCACAGGCGAAAGCCCGACGCTGTCCCATGACGAGCACAAGCGGGTCGTCGAGATCGCGATCGAGGTAGCCAAGGGCCGGGTGCCGGTAATCGCCGGCGCGGGCAGCAATTGCACCGACGAGGCGATCGACCTGGCACGCCACGCGAAGAAAGCGGGTGCCAACGCCACGCTGGTGGTGACGCCGTACTACAATAAGCCGACGCAGGAAGGCATGTACCTGCACTTCATGGCGATCGCCGACGCGGTCGATCTGCCGATGATCATCTACAACATCCCCCCACGTTCGGTCGTCGATATGAGCGTGGATACGATGGCCCGGCTGGCCAAGCACAAGAACATCGTCGGCGTGAAGGACGCGACCGCCAATCTGACGCGGCCGCTGCATACCCGACGCGCCTGCGGCGACGATTTCTGCCAGCTCTCCGGCGAGGACCATACCGCACTGTCGTTCAACGCGGCCGGTGGCGTGGGCTGCATCAGTGTCACCGCGAATGTGGCGCCGCGGCTGTGCGCGGCCATGCAGGACGCATGGGCCGAAGGGCGGCTCGGCGAGGCGATGGCCATCCAGAACCGCCTGGTCCCATTGCACGATGCGTTGTTCACAGAAACGAGTCCCGCTCCGGTAAAGTTTGCAGCTTCGTTACTGGGAAAGACATCGGAGCGGTGCAGGCTGCCTTTGGCGCCCATAATGGAGGCCACTCGGGCCAAGGTTCGTGCGGCCATGACCGATGTTGGGCTGCTCAATTAACGCCTAAATCACAGGCTTCGGCTGATAATCGCGGCGGAATGCACGACTCGCCAACACGAGTCGTGTCGAGGAATTTTACAGTTCCGCGAGTTCGTTCCGGTCCGCCTATGTAATAAGGCTGATTTCGTTTGTTCCGGATTGCGCGGCACGCGACTTGCAACTCTCCGAATAGAGTTGCAGGAGAATTGGTCGTGAAACGCCCGTTATATGTGCTTCCTCGTATCGTTCGTGCCGGACTGGTTGTCGCGGCATTGCAAACTGTCACTACGACCGTTCAGGCGGCGCCAGACATCACCTATTGGCTGGAGGGTGTGACGTTCAGCGATGGTGGTACCGCGCATGGGACGTTTACGGTGGACCCGACAGGCGCGCTGGTGAGCGCACATTTCGTCACCACTGAGGGGACCGTGCTTCCTGGCTATAGCTATGCATATCCAGCTCCCCTCGAAGCTTTCCTGACGCAGCCGGACCCCTACGATGGGAGGAATGATCCAACTCTCTCGTTTGAGCTCCTCGAGGGATCCAGCAACTACATTCTGCTGGACTTTGCCAACTCGCTTGCGCTTGGCGGTATCGATCCGCTGCTGTTCGACGGAGCATCCAGCGAGTGCGACAATTGCGATGACATGCGGCTGATCACTGCCGGGGATGCCACTACGACTTCGCCAGTGGGAATGCCTGAACCGCTGAGTCTGGCGCTGCTGGGGACGGGCCTGTTCGGATTGGCTGCCGCAAGGCGCAGAGCGTAATACCAACCGCCTTTGGAGGTGGGGCGTCCAAACCACCCACCGTCATGGCCGGGCGTGTCCCGGCCACCCGTAGCGGCACGCTGCGGGCAAGTATGGCCAAATGCCAACAGGCTCCAGTTGCATGTGTCGGCGGTCGAATAGTCATGCCGCTACCGGTGGCCGGGACACGCCCGGCCATGACGATGATTTGGCGTCGTCGCGCATAATACCAAAGCTCACTGACAATGACTCATCTGTCGCTCTGTCGTCATGGCCGGGCTTGCCCCCATAGGCGCTAACATAACATCGAATGCATTCGTGAGCCGGCCAAACCATCGTCATGGCCGGGCGTGTCCCGGCCACCCGTAGCGGCACGAACGTCCGATCGCGGGCACGTCAGGCGGGGGCCTATGCGCGGTGCCATACATGTAGGCAACTTGCCGTTACGGGTGGCCGGGACACGCCCGGCCATGACGGTTGAAGGGAATGGGTCACCGTTAGTGAGTAGTGGTATAAGTCAGCGCCCTTGTGACGCTGTACACCCAGCCTCTGCGTCCCAGGGAAGGGAAACTACGCGCGGCGGCGCGCGCGCTGCGGTTTGGCCGCGCTCATCAATAGCGGAGCAAGGAAACGCCCCGTGTGGCTGTTCGGATTGGCCGCGATGTCCTCCGGTGTCCCTTCGGCCACAATACGGCCGCCGCCGTCGCCACCTTCAGGCCCGAGATCCAGAATCCAGTCCGCCGTCTTGATCACTTCCAGATTGTGCTCGATCACGACAACCGTATTGCCCTGATCGACCAGCGCATGCAGCACTTCCAGCAGCTTGCGCACGTCCTCGAAATGCAACCCGGTCGTAGGTTCGTCGAGTATATACAGCGTGCGCCCGGTGGCACGCCGCGCCAGTTCCTTCGACAGCTTGATGCGCTGCGCCTCACCGCCCGACAACGTGGTGGCCTGCTGGCCAAGTGCGATGTAGCCAAGCCCAACCTGCTGGAGGATGCGCAGCCGATCATGGATGCGCATCTGGGCGCTGAAATACGGCACTGCCTCGTCGACCGTCATCGCCAGCACCTCGGCGATCGACTTGTCGCGGAACTTGATTTCCAGCGTCTCGCGATTGTAGCGCTGGCCTTTGCACACGTCGCAGCGCACGTAGACGTCGGGCAGGAAGTGCATCTCGATCTTCAGCACCCCGTCGCCCTGGCACGCCTCGCAACGTCCGCCTTTCACGTTGAAGCTGAACCGCCCGGGCTTGTAGCCACGCGCGCGGCTTTCCGGCAGTTCGGCGAACCAGTCGCGGATCGGCGCGAACAGATCGGTGTAAGTGGCCGGATTGGAGCGCGGCGTGCGGCCGATCGGCGACTGGTCGATGTCGATGATCTTGTCGAGCAGTTCCAGCCCTTCGATGCGGTCATGCGGGGCAGGGACTTGGCCCGCGCCCATCAGCCGCCGCGCCGTCGCCTTGTATAGCGTATCGACCACCAGCGTGGATTTGCCGCCGCCCGACACGCCGGTGACGCAGGTGAACGTGCCCAGCGGGAAATCCTGCCGTGATGGACTTCAGATTGTTGCCGCGCGCGTTGACGACGCGGATAACGCGATCCTTCTGCATCGGCCGGCGCATCGCCGGCACATCGATCCGCTGTCGGCCGGACAGATAATCGCCAGTCAGCGACTTCGGATTTGCCGAAACCTCTGCCGGCGTTCCTTCCGCCACAACGCGTCCGCCATCGATCCCGGCCGCCGGTCCCATGTCGATCAGATGGTCGGCCGCGCGGATCGCCTCCTCATCGTGTTCGACGACCAGAACGGTGTTGCCGAGATCGCGCAGGCGCCGCAGCGTGCCCAGCAGCCGTTCGTTGTCGCGCTGGTGCAAGCCGATCGAGGGTTCGTCCAGCACGTACAGCACGCCCGTCAGGCCCGAGCCGATCTGGCTGGCCAGGCGGATGCGCTGACTTTCGCCACCGGACAGTGTCGCGGAACTGCGCGACAGCGTCAGGTAATCCAGCCCGACATCGACCAGGAACTGCAGCCGCTCGCCGATCTCCCGCAGGATGCGGCGCGCGATTTCCTGCCGTTGCGGCGTCAGCAGATCGATGACCGTGCCGAACCATTGCGACGCCGCCCGGATCGACAGTTCCGAAGCCTCGGCGATGTTCTTGCCGCCAACACGAACGGACAGTGCTTCAGGCTTCAAACGTGCACCGTTGCAAGCGGCGCAAGGCTTCTCTGCCTGGTAGCGCGACAATTCCTCGCGCACCCAGACGCTGTCGGTTTCCTGCCAACGCCGTTGCAGGTTACGCAGCACGCCCTCGAACGGCTTGGTCACCGTGTAGGCGCGTACGCCATCCTTGTAGGTGAACGCGACGGGTTCCTCGCCGGTCCCGTTCAGGATCGCATCGCGCACCTTTGCCGGCAGTTCCTCCCAAGGCGTGGTGGTCGTCATCTTGAAGTGGCGAGCCAGGCTTTGCAGGGTCTGGTCGTAATAAGGACTCTGCGCGCCGGTCCACGGCGCGACCGCGCCGTCCTTCAGCGCAAGCCGTTCATCGGGCACGACCAAGGCCGGGTCGAAGAAGCTTTCCACGCCCAGGCCGTCGCATGCGGGACACGCGCCATGCGGCGAATTGAAGCTGAACAGCCGCGGTTCGATCTCCTCGATGGTGAACCCCGACACCGGACAGGCGAAGCGCGAGGAAAACACCGTGCGTTCGCCGCTATCGGCATTCTCGGCATAGACCACGCCATCAGACAGACGCCAGCGCCGTTTCGAAACTGTCGGCAAGCCGAGGCGCGATGCCGTCGCGCACGACGATGCGGTCCACCACCGCCTCGATCTCGTGCTTGATCTTGCGGTTCAGCGATGGGACTTCGCCGATCTCGTACAGCGTGCCGTCCACCTTCACGCGGGTGAAACCGCGGCGCTGCAGTTCAGCGAGTTCCTTGCGGTATTCGCCCTTGCGGTCGCGCACCACCGGCGCCAGCAGCAACAGCCGCGTACCTTCCGGCATCGCCATCACGCGATCGACCATCTGCGACACGGTCTGTGCCTCGATCGGCAATCCGGTCGCCGGCGAATAGGGCACGCCGACGCGCGCCCACAGCAGCCGCATGTAGTCGTGGATTTCCGTCACCGTGCCGACGGTGGAGCGCGGATTCCGGCTGGTGGTCTTCTGCTCGATCGAGATCGCCGGCGACAGGCCGTCGATGGAGTCGACATCCGGCTTGCCCATCAGCTCCAGGAACTGCCGCGCGTAGGCCGACAGCAACTCGACGTAGCGCCGCTGGCCCTCGGCATAGATCGTATCGAATGCCAGCGAGGACTTGCCGGAGCCGGACAAGTCCGGTGATCACCGTCAGCCGATCGCGCGGAATGACGCACATCCACGTTCTTCAGATTATGCTCGCGCGCGCCGCGCACGTGGATGGAGCCGGGCATGCCGTCGGTCCTGACTTGTTCTCGGGATGTTCCCGTCTTATATGGCAATTTTTCGGGGCGTTGGGAAGGCCTTAACCGCTCCCGGGATTTATGATGGCAGCATGACAGGGCGGGGGCTAGGTTGCCCCCTTTGGTGAAGGATCGGAGCGATGGCAGGGAGCGTCAACAAGGTGATCCTGGTGGGCAATCTCGGCAAGGATCCCGAGGTCCGCACCACGCAGGACGGCACGAAGATCGTCAATCTGACGCTGGCCACCAGCGAAACCTGGAACGATCGTCAGTCCGGCGAGCGCAAGGAACGCACCGAGTGGCATCGGGTGGTGATCTTCAACGATCGCGTCGGCGACGTGGCCGAGCGGTTCCTGCACAAGGGCAGCAAGATCTACGTCGAGGGCGCGTTGCAGACCCGCAAGTGGACCGACCAGCAGGGCCAGGAGCGCTATTCCACCGAGGTGGTGATCGGGCGCTTCAAGGGTGAGCTGACCATGCTGGACACGCGCGGCGGCGGTGAAGGCGGCGGTGCCGGCGATGGTGGCGGCTTATCGCGAGCGTGCGCCGGCGCGGGCCGCGGCAGGGGCACCGCGCGCAGCGGCGGTGGCGGCCCGTCGTGGGACGCGCCAAAGGGCGGCGATCTCGACGACGAAATTCCGTTCTGACCAGCACTCTCGGCGGCCGCAGCCGCGGCCGCCGGCATTCTCCGAAATGGTCGCTGATCACCGGCGCCATGTTCGCGACCGGTAACAGAAGCGCTTGCATAACGCTCGGGTCCCGTATTAATTTGGCTCCCGAAAAGCGGCGAGTTTTTCCAGGGCAAATTCGGACTGGCAGTCTTGGGTACAATTGGTGTCGTATCGATATCATTGTGTTACAAAGCAAAGCGCGCGCTGGCGGGGGAGTGCAAGATGGCCACTACAATTTTGTTGCAGCACGTCAGCGGTTCAAAAGCCAATCAGGCAGAGCGCTTTCCTCTCGATGGACTTGAGGAAATCACCATCGGCCGCGATCCCGCTTCGACAATAGTCTTCGATGCACAGCGCGATGACGCGGTCAGCCGCCACCATGCCGTGGTGCGTGTGGCGAAGCACGGTGATGAACCAAGCTTCCTCATCAGCGATCTCGGGAGCCGCAACGGGACGCGCGTCAATGGGGAGAGGATCACCGGCGATTATGAGCTGGCTCCCGGCGACGCGATTGAACTCGGCGCCGGCGGCCCGCGCTTTATCTTCGACGTGCAGCCACGTCCGGCACACCTGATAGCGCGCACGCGGGTCATCGGGACCGCGGGAGCCGGTGCCACGCGTGTGCTCAACACCATGAGCGCGGAACCGATGGTGGGGGTGGGCGCGACGGCATCGAACACAGCCGGGGTAAAGGTCGGCCCAAGCCGTGACACCGTCGTCCGCATGATTTCCGAGCAGCGCCAATCGACCAACAAGATCTGGATATATTCGCTGGCCGGCATCCTGGCGCTGATCGGCTTCGCGGGCGGCGGGCTCTACTACACATACTACAAGGAACATCGGCAGGCTGTCGCGGATCTGGCAAACGCGCAGGCAGCGCTGAGCAGCAAGATTGCCAATGCCAATGCCGATGTGGAGCAAAAATTCGGTATGAGCTCGCAGGATATCGCCCACAAATACGGCAATGCGACTGTGTATATCTATGTTCATTGGCGCCTGTTCGACCGCGAGTCAGGCAAGCCGCTGTATCAGAAGACCGTTTCCATCGGGGGTGAAAACGTCCCGTGCTACGTCAAACTCAAGAATGGCAACATCGTCCGATGGCTCACCACCGAGGATGAGGAGCGGACCAACGTTCAGGTGGGCGGCGCGGGCAGCGGCAGTGGTTTCGTGATCAACCGCGAAGGCTTTATCCTCACCAACAAGCATGTTGCCGCCGGGTGGGCTGTCAAATACGACCAGTACCCGAAGAGCCCGTCAGGTCAGGTCGTGGTGTATGATGAGCTGGCCAAGCCGGCAAAAGATATGCCCAGGCACCTGTTCAATGTCAGCACGTGGCAGGACGAGTTCAAGGAGGCTTTGGCAGCCTGGACGCCGGATACCGGGGGCATAGTCTTCTGGTCCCAGGAACCCGTCCCGTTGAGCGATTCCAGCCGTCAGTTCGAAGGACGTAATGAGGCCCTCGAAGTGCGCTTCCCTGGCAGCGCGCTGAGCGTCGATGCGCGATTGGTACGCGCCTCCGTCGAGAACGATGCCGCGGAGATCAAGATCGATACCCAGCAAAACCTGTCCTATGTCGAACTGGCGAGCGACAACGCCGTCAGCGTCGGAGAGCGAGTGACGGTGATGGGATATCCGGGCGCGTCGGTGAAGACCTTCGCTGTCATCAGGGTCATGGAAGCCGGCGACAGCCAGGAGCACCTCGAGGTGATCCCGGAGCCAACCATCACAGAGGGCTTGATCGCCCGGCTCAGTGGTGCCGAAAAGCAAGTCGGTCAAGTAACCACCGTCGGCGGGCTCGGCGATGTCTACCAGCTCACCGTCGCGACGGGGCCCGGCAACAGCGGCGGTCCGGTGTTCAACGCGCAGGGCAAGGTCATCGGTCTGTTCACCTATGGCAGCAGGCTGTCCGCCAACGTAACGTTCGCGGTGCCGATCAAGTACGGACGTGACCTGCTGCAAGTGCAGCGTAACAACTAGGCGCGCGGCGACGGACCCCGCCATGCAAGTGCCCAGCCTGCGTCTGACGGGTGCCATGCTCAGCCACCAGGGATGCGTGCGCACGAACAACGAGGATGTGGTCTGTTACGAGCTGCCGCACGGCAACGATGCGCTGGCAACTCACGGTGCGCTTGCGATCGTTGCCGACGGCATGGGCGGCGAAGCTGCGGGCGAGGTCGCCAGCCGGCTCGCCGCGGACGCCATACGCGATCATTTCTATGCCGCGGAGCGCAGCATACCGGAGGCCCTCGCCGCCGGCATTGCGGCGGCAAACGAGGCAATCTATCACCACAGTCAGGCCAATCCCGAATGCGCGGGGATGGGCACGACCTGCACCGTTATCGCTATGCGGGACGATCATCTGTATCTCGGACATGTCGGAGACAGCCGAGCCTACATCCTGCGCGCCAGGGAACTGCACCAGATCAGCGTCGATCACTCGTTGGTCGCCGCGATGGTGCGTGACGGGACACTCACCAGGGAAGAGGCCGCAGTCAGCCCTGACCGCAACATCATCCTTCAGGCGCTGGGCACAAACCCCACGGTCGAGCCACTGGTGTGGAACGAAGGCATGCCGCTCCACGTGGCTGACGTCGTGGTGCTGTGCTCGGATGGCCTCAGCGATCTGGTGCAAGATGATGAAATTGCCCGCGCTGTCGGCGAGCGATCTCCGTACGAGGCTTGCGAGGCACTCATCGATGCCGCGCTGGCGGCGGGTGGCCACGACAACGTCTCGGTCGGTGTATTCGTCGTCTCCGCGGCAGTCGCGCAGCCTGCCCGGCCGCGCGATACGCGCGAGGTACACGTCACGCGCGAAGTGTCCTTGCTGGGTGTGCAGGACAAAGCGCCATGATCCCGCGCAACATCGGTCGCTACGAGATCAAGCATTTGCTCGGCTCCGGTGGCATCGGCCATGTATACGCCGCGCAGGATCAGGAGTTAGGCCGCATGGTCGCCATCAAGGCGCTGCGGCCCGAATTCACCAACGACAAGGCTGCCGTTGACAGGTTCCGTGCCGAGGCTGCAAGCCTCGCGCCGCTCAACCATCCCAACATCACCACGCTCTACGACCTTATCCGTGGCGATAACGGCGAGCTGTTCATGGTGATGGAGCTCGTCCCGGGCCATACCCTACAGGAGGCGCTCGCTCAGAAAAACCGGCTCGATGTGCGTGAATGCCTGGCCATTGTCGCGCAGACCGCTGCGGGATTGTCCTACGCGCACAGCCAACACGTGATCCATCGCGACATCAAACCCGCGAACCTGATGCTGATGGACAACGGGCTGCTGAAGATCATGGATTTCGGAATTGCTCGCGTGCGCGGTGCGCAACGCATGACGCAGGTCGGCAGTGTCGTGGCGACCTTGGAATACGCGGCGCCGGAGCAGATCAAGGGTGGTGGCGGCGACGACAGGAGTGATCTCTACAGCCTGGCCTGCGTCATCTACGAGATGCTGTCTGGCGATCCGCCATTCGTCTCCAAAACCGAATACGATTTGATGACGGCCCAGATCAGCGCCGCGCCGCCGCCATTGCGCGAGCGGATTCCTGGACTGGATCAGGCCCTCGATGCGGCGCTGATGCGTGCCTTGGCGAAGAACCCCGATGAACGGTTCGCCACCGTGACGGAGTTCAGTCGCACCCTGGGGGCGGATGCGGTGCAGGCCGACGCGGTGGCGATCGTGCGCGAACAAGTCGTCGCCACCATGAGCAAGCGGTCCCCCGCCGCGACCAGGGTGGTCAATTCGGCTCCGATCGACGCGCCGCGCTCCGGGCCGGCGCCGGTGGTGAAGCCGGAGACACTCGGACCGAAGCGTGCGTCGAAGTCGTTGCCTCATCTGGTACTCGGCGGCGTGCTCGTCGTGTTGGCTGGTGGGCTGTTTTTCGTCGCGGAGGATTTCTTTTCTGGCGAAACACCCTCAGGCAAGCAGATTGTTGCCGAGGCTCAGCCAAACCCGACGCCAGCCCCCGCCATACATCCGCCAATCGCAAGCGCCGTTCCACAATCATCGATGATCATGCCGGAACCGGATGCGAAATCGCCGGAGACTAATAGCGCAATCGCCAGCGTCGCGCCGCCTGTCGCCCCCCCTTCCGCGACACCATCGCCAGTTAGCGGTGCCATTGCGGAATTTTCAGCAGACGGTTGGCCGGTCATCAACGGACAGGCCGTACGCCTCGCAGGCGTGGACGACGTGCAGACGAATTTGGAGCTTGGCCTGCTTAGTTGGATCAACCAGCACGGTGGGACCGTCGCGTGTTCACCGTCGAGCAGCGGTGCATATCAATGCAAGACGACGGATGGTTTCGACGTTTCTGCAGCGATGCTGGCCAACGGCGCGGCGCGTGCCACACCCGACGCTCCCGACAACTATCGCAAGGCTGAGCAGCAGGCACGCGCCGCGCAAAAGGGGCTCTGGCAGTGATGCGGTCGAACAACGTCTCGCAACGGCAGGCGCGACAATTGGAGGGGAAGACATGGCAACCAAGCGCAGGCGCCTGACAACCTATTGCACCGTGGGTCTGTTGACACCGGCCCTGTTGCTGGCGGGGTGCGCGCAAACGCCGATGGGGCCGACTGTGCAAGTCATGCCGGGACCGGGGAAATCCTTTGATGCCTTCCAGGGTGATCAGGGCGCCTGCAAGGACTTTGCGACGCAGTCTGTGGCGGGTCAGGCGCAGGTGGCAAACAACCGCGCGGTCGGTGCCGCGTTGCTCGGCACTGTGCTTGGTGCCGGTCTCGGAGCTGCCATCGGCGGCGGTCGTGGTGCCGGCATCGGCGCGGCGAGCGGCGTGGTGGGCGGCACGGCCGTCGGCATGCAAAGCAGCGCAATGGATCAGATGAATATCCAGCAGCAATACGACAATGCCTTCGCCCAATGCATGTACGCCAAGGGCGAAATGGTGCCGGGCTATGGCTCGATGATGATGAGCGGTTCGGCCGGTCCTGGCCCAAGCGGTCCGGATCCCGCGCTGGTCCGAGCAGTCCAGGGCGAGTTGGCGCGGCTGGACTACCTGCAGGGATCACCAGACGGCGCGTTCGGACCGCGCACCGGCAACGCGATCCGCTCATTCGAGCAAGCCAACGGCATGCCGGCGGATGGTGTGCCGTCGCGCCGGCTGCTCGCGCGTTTGGAAGCAACACCAAATGGCGGAGCAAGTTCGCCGGGGCGTCCGGCCTTGGCCTCGTCACCAGTACCGGGCACCCCAGTGTCCTCGCTTCCGCCGAGTGGTGCCGGCGGCGGGACAGATATGTCATCGCAGGCCAGTCTCCCAGGCGCGCAGGCGCCGAGCTCCAGCGGTAGCGGCTGGGTGGACCCGCCAAAATCACCGTAGTGACAGTCCGACGTCGCGTGGACGGCTCAGGGCAATCGGGTGAACCGGGCCGCATCGCCATGCGCGCGGCAATGCCAGGTTTCACACGGACGCCGCGGAGGAACGGCGCGAAGCGCATAACCGTTTCTCCGTGGTCCTCCGTGGCTTTGCTTCTCCGTGGTCTCCGTGTGAAACCTGGCTTGTTGCGGCGAATGCTGTCCGATGATCTGACGTTGAAGATCGGCTGCCAGCCGAGGGTGCGCATCCCAGTCCGTTTCGATCGTCGATCGTGGGATGCGCCAACGAGCAGCGATCTGGACGGCGATATTCCATTCAGACCCGGGCTCCCCGCAACGCGACGAAAAAACCCGGACAACTTTGTTGCTTGCGGCACCCGCCGCGGCGCCCTTACGATCATTCACCGATGAACCACACAGCGGAGGGAAACGTTCGGTGAGATATCGTAGGTCGACTGGCGCCGGTCTGTCCGGTGTTGCTGTGTGTGGGCTGCTTCTCTCCGGATGCGCCCAAACCCCGATGGGCCCAACGGTTCAGGTCATGCCGGGGCCGGGCAAGTCGTTCGATCAGTTCACCTATGACCAGGCAGGCTGCAAGCAGTACGCGGAAAGCCAGGTCGCCGGCCAGGCACAGAACGCCAACAACCGTGCCGTCGGCGCGGCGGCGATCGGCACTGTGTTGGGCGCAGGCCTGGGCGCCGCTATCGGCGGCGGGCGCGGTGCGGCCATCGGGGCCGGCAGCGGCGCCATCGCCGGCACTGGCCTCGGCATGAGCAGCAGCGCCAACGACCAGTACGGCATCCAGCAGCAATACGACAATGCCTACGCCCAGTGCATGTATTCGCATGGCGATATGGTGCCTGGCTACGGGCCAATGATGGTGAACGCTCCGCCACCACCTCCGCCCGGCCCGCCAGGTCCTGACAGCCTGACCGTGGCCGTGCAGCAGCAGTTGAACCGCCTGGGCTACCTGCATGGTCCCGCCGACGGCTTGGCGGGTCCTCAGACCAGCGCGGCAATCAGCCAGTTCGAATCCAATTCCGGCATGCCGGTCGATGGTGCCCCGTCGCCGCCCCTGTTGGCTCGGCTGCAGGCAACGCCGTAGCATCCCACCTCGGTCTTCTTGAGGTTTCGCTAATACACCAGCCTCCACAATAACCTTGACTAAGGTTTGTTGTGGATACATGAATTGCGCATCACGTGGGACGAGGCCAAGCGACAGACCACGTTGGCTGCACGAAGGCTGGACTGTGCGGATGCTGCCTTGGTGTGACGGTCGGGCGATGACTTTGCCCAGTGATCGCCGTGACTTCGGCGAACCGCGGTTCATCACGGCCGGTTGGCTGCGAAGCCGCTTTGTCGTTGTTGTCTGGACGCCCCGTGGCGGCGCACGACGGATCATATCGATGAGATACGGACATGCCGACGAGGAAGCATACTACCGCGAGCAAATGGATTGATCCCGACGACGCTCCGCATCTCGATAGGGCGTGGTTTGAGCATGCGGAGATCCGAGAAGGTGATCGGCTGATCCGGCCGGCCGGCCGGCCAAAATCCAAATCGCCAAAACAAGCCGTGAACATCCGGCTCGATGCAGACTTATTGGCGTATTACCGCGCAACAGGACCCGGCTGGCAGTCTCGGATCAATGCCGCGCTAAGGAAGGCGGCAGGTCTGGCATAGGAGCCCTATCGGCGTCAGACATCGGTTCCGCCCCCTCGCTTTCCTGCCCGAATCAGCCTATCTACACAGCTATGACGCGGTGCAGCGTCAGCCACCGCCGCGCCCACTGGATCCGAGCATTTTTTGAGCGACACCCCTGACGACACATCCCCCGCACTGCCCGAGGAAACCCCGCCGGTAAACCTCGAGGAGGAGATGCGCCGCTCGTACCTCGATTACGCCATGAGCGTGATCGTGGCCCGCGCGTTGCCTGATGCGCGGGACGGCCTGAAGCCGGTGCACCGCCGCATCCTATTCGCCATGCACGAAGGCGGCTACACAGCCGATCGGCCGTACAGCAAGGCTGCCCGCGTGACCGGCGAGGTGATGGGCAAGTTCCACCCGCACGGCAACCTCGCCATCTACGACGCGCTCGTGCGCATGGTGCAGCCATTCTCCATGCGCGTGCCGCTGATTGATGGTCAGGGCAATTTCGGTTCGGTGGACGGCGACAATCCGGCAGCGGAACGCTACACCGAGGTCCGGCTGGCCAGGGCAGCGACGCTGCTGCTGACCGACATCGACAAGGACACCGTCGATTTTCAGCCGAACTACGACGAGCGAGAGCAGGAACCGAAGGTCCTGCCGGCGAGTTTTCCCAATCTGCTGGTGAATGGCGGCAACGGTATCGCCGTCGGCATGGCGACCAACATCCCTCCGCACAACCCGGTGGAGGTCATCGACGCCACGCTGGCCTTGCTCGCCGATCCGGATATCTCGCTCGACGACCTGATGCGCATTGTGCCCGGTCCGGATTTTCCCACCGGCGGCATCATCGTTGGGCGATCAGGAATTCGCGCAGCTTACGAGACCGGGCGCGAGTCCATCACAATCCGTGCACGGCACGAATTGGAGGACATGGCACGTGATCGCCAGGCGATCATCATCTCCGAGATCCCGTACCAGGTGAACAAGAAGACGCTGCTCGAGCGCATCGGCGAACTGGTACGCGAGAAGCAGGTCGAAGGTATCACCGGCGTGCGCGACGAGAGCGATCGCTCCGGCATGCGCGTGGTGATCGAGCTGCGCCGTGATGCGACCCCCGAGGTCGTGCTGAACCAGCTCTACCGCTTCACCCAGTTGCAGATCACCTTCGGCATCAACATGCTCGCGCTGGACAGGGGCCAGCCGCGGCAGCTTGGCCTGCGTGATGCGCTGTTGTGCTTCATCCGCTTCCGCGAGGAAGTCATCGAGCGCCGCGCACGCTTCGAACTCGAGAAGGCACGCAAGAACGCCCACAACCTCGTCGGCCTCGCCATCGCCGTCGCTGACATCGACGAGGTGATCCGCCTGATCCGTGCCAGCCCCGACGCTGCCGCCGCGCGCACCGCGTTGATGGGGCGCGCCTGGCCCGCCACCGACATCGCGCCACTGCTGGCGTTGATCGACGAACCAGGCAACGTGATCAGCGAGAACAACACGGTGCGCCTGACCGACGAACAGGCGCGCGGCGTCCTGGAGATCCGTCTCCAGCGCCTGACCGGCCTGGAACGCGAGAAGATCCAGCAGGACCTGGAGAAGATCGGCGCCGAGATCCGCGAGCTGCTCGCGATCCTCGCCTCCCATCCGCGCCGCATGGAAGTGATGCGCGAGGAGCTGATGAAGGCAAGGGCGACACTTGCCACACCGCGCATGACCGACATCACCGACGCGCTGGCAGATCAGGAAGACGAAAGCCTGATCGAGCCTGGCCAGATGGTGGTGACCATCACGCGCGACGGCTTCATCAAACGCACCACGCTGGAGACGTTCCGGGCGCAAAACCGCGGCGGCCGCGGGCGCGCCGGCGCATCCACCCGAGGCGACGACATCGTAACCCGCAGCTTCCACGGCCATACGCATCAGTGGGTGTTGTTCTTCTCGCTCGGCGGCAAGGTCTATCGCGAGAAGGTCTGGCGTCTGCCGGAAGCGGGGCCAACGGCGAAGGGCAGGGCGCTGGTCAACCTGTTGCCCGAGCTTGGTGCCGATACCATCACCACTGTGCTGCCGTTGCCGCAGGACGAGACGCTGTGGGACAACCTTCACCTCGTGTTTGCCACCGCGCAGGGCAATGTGCGCCGCAATCGCCTGTCCGACTTCCGCAACGTCCGCTCTGTCGGCTTGATCGCGATGAAGCTGGACGAAGGCGATCGGCTGATTGGCGTCGCCACCTGCCATGACGGCGATGACGTATTGCTCGCCACGCGCAAGGGACGCTGCATCCGCTTCCAGCTTTCCGATGAGACCGTGCGTGTCTTTGCCGGCCGCGATTCAAGTGGTGTGCGAGGCATCAGGCTCGTCGGTGAGGACGCGGTGATCAGCCTGACCGTGCTGCGGCACGTGGACGCGACCATCGAGGAACGTGCGGCCTATCTGAAGCTCGCCAATGCGAAACGCCGTGGCAACGGCGACGAGGAGGAAGGTTCCAGCGATGTGGAGGAACCAGCGGCTGACGTTGCGCTGACGGCCGAACGCATCGCGGACCTGGAGTCCAGGGAAGAGCTGCTGTTGACAGTGACCGACATAGGCTTCGGCAAGCGCAGTTCGAGCTACGAATACCGGGTCACCGGCCGTGGCGGCCAGGGCATTGCAAATATTACCTTGGCACCGCGTAATGGTACCGCGGTGGTAGTGACCTTCCCGGTGCGCCCCGGTGACGACGTGATGCTGGTGACCGACGCGGGGCGGCTGATCCGCGTGCCAGCCGATCAGGTGAGGATCACCGGACGCCAGGCGATGGGCGTGATGCTGTTCCGCGTGAGTGCCGATGAACACGTGACCAGCGTGTTCCCGGTGATCGAAGACGCCGGAGAAGAAAACGGCGCGGCAGAGGACGACGAGTGAATGGCTCAGCCTGTGAAGAAGACCCGCGTTGGCCTGTATCCTGGCACGTTCGATCCGGTGACCAACGGTCATCTCGATGTGATCGCGCGCGCCGCGAGGCTGCTGGACAAGCTGGTGGTCGGCATCGCCGTCAATACAGGCAAAGGACCGCTATTTTCGCTGGAAGAGCGCGTCGAGATGATGCAGGCCGAGATCGCCCGCATCGCCACCGAGAACGGCATGGTGATCGAGGTGCTGCCGTTTGACACGCTGTTGATCGACTTCGCGCGCAAAGTCGGCGCCTCGATGATCGTCCGCGGCTTGCGCGCGGTTTCCGACTACGACTACGAAGTCCAGATGGCCGGCATGAACTACCGCCTGGCGCCGGACATCGAGACCGTGTTCCTGGTCGCCAGTGAGCGGCACCAGTTCATTGCCTCGCGGCTCGTCAAGGAAGTCGCCATGCTCGGCGGTGATATTTCGTCATTCGTGCCGCCATTGACGCTGGAGCGTATATTGCAGCGGATCCGCGGCTAACTATTACCGTTCAAGGAGGGCGCCAATGCTGAGACGTAGCCTGATCGCGGGCGCCGCGATCGCCACCCTGACACTGGAAACCATCATGAGTGAAGCAGCCGACGCCCAGACCAAGCTCGATCCCGAGAACACGATGTATATGGACCTGAAGCAGGGCAGGGTGGTGATCCAGATGTTCCCCGACATCGCGCCGAAGGCGGTGGAGCGGGTCAAGACGCTGGCGCGCAAGGGCTTCTATGACAACACGCCGTTCCACCGTGTGATCGAGGGCTTCATGGCCCAGGGTGGCGACCCAACCGGCACCGGAACGGGTGGCTCGGACCTGCCCGACCTGCCAGCCGAGTTCACCACCAAGCGCCACTTCCTGCGAGGCACCTGCGGGATGGCGCGCACCTCCGACCCGAACAGCGCGAACAGCCAGTTCTTCATCATGTTCGCGCCTGCGCCGCACCTGGACGGCCAGTACACAATCTGGGGCCAGGTGGTGCAAGGGATGGAGTTTGTCGACCAGATCAAGCGCGGCAGCGGCAACGGCGGCACTGTGCGTGATCCGGATCGGATCGTGCACATGCGGGTCGCGGCCGACGTAAAGGGCTGACCGCCTTCAAACTGCTGCGCGAGGCGCTGTCACGCGGGTCCACCCGAAGCGTGCCAAGCGTCTTCGCAGCCATGCGCTGACGGGCCGTTCGAACCAAAGATGCGTTGCAACCGCGGCTAGCATCGCCAGCGTGAGTGATGCGGCAACGTAGCCCGCTGCTGCCGCTGGGCCGGTCAGATGCAGCGCGCGCCACAGCACCGAAACCGCTCGCATTGCGAATGGATGCACCAGGTACAGCGCGTAGGACGCTTCGCCGATCAGCAGTATGATGGCGGGCATTGGCACTTGGCGTCCAAGTACGGCGACACCAACCAGAACCGCCATCGGGATGCCGACGCTGATCGGTTCGGGTCCGGCCCATCCGGTGATATGGCCCATAACCAGCACAACCAATGCAAGTACAGGGGCGCTGGCGCGCAACCAGTCGGGTAGGCAGAACTCGGTGGTTGCGATGACTCCGATGACCATGCCGAGCAGGAATTCGGCCATGATCGGATCGGTCCAGAACACCAGCGCGGTAGCCTCGCTGGGCACCAGGCTGTGCAGCGCGATGAGCCCTCCCAGAAGCAAGCCGACGAGCGGAAGCGCCCGATTTCGTGTCTGACTGATGAATGTCGCGAACACGACGTAGAAGAACATCTCGTAGTTGAGCGTCCAGCCCAGGCTGTAGATCGGCTGAATGAAGCCGCTGGAAGCGCGGGCCGGCACGAACAGGTAGCTCTTCACCACGCTGGCAATACCGAGGTCGTCGTGACTGACAGCGCCAGGATCAAGCAGCGCCACCAGCAGGAACAGCGTCGTCATGGCCCAGTAAAGCGGCACGATCCGCGCCAGGCGTCGCGTCATGAACACCAGTGGGCCAGAGCGGCGACCGAACAGGTCCGCCGAGGCATGAACCATGACGAAGCCGGAAATGACGAAGAAGAGATCGACCCCGGCTTGCCAGGGCAAAGCGTCGTGCCACCGAGCAGCGAAGCCGCCGGGAGCGAGCGGGATCGCGTCGTGCAGGATGTGCAGTACCGCGACGCTGAACGCGGCGGCGGCCCGCAATCCTTGAACCGACTCGATCTTCCGCACGGGATTCCTGTTGGTTGGGGGGATGGGGGAAACTGCGTCAGCCGGGATGCCGCGCGCAAGCCTCCGGGGGGCGAAACTTGCCCGGGGAGGGCGCTTGGCGCTCTAAGGCACCCCGGCGAGCCCGTAGCTGAGGTGGTAGAGCACGAGACTTTTAACGTTGAGGCCCTGGGTTCGAGTCCCACCGCCGACCTGCCGCCTGCCCAGGCGATGGGACGTGGTGTCTGGCGAACCGAGGCGGTCTTGCCGCTCCGCTATGCCCATGATGTTCTGCTGCCAGGGCAATGGCCGGCTCATCCGGCCTCCCTACCGTCGCTGGCGAACTGCGCGGCGGAAATGATGTGTCGGTCTCGTGCAACCGATGCCGGCGGGTTACGCTCCTCGACTACGCGGAGCCGGGCTACGGCGACGTGCCGCTGGTGCGCTTGCCGATGCGATGCAGGGCGTGCGGGAAGTAGTAGCTTCGGGTTGATCGCTCACGCAAAGCACACCGGCCCGGCATGGACGCCGGCGCTGGGGCGGCAGCGTTGATTAGCGTAAGGTGCGCCGGGTCAGATGGATCGTTGCCGCGGCGGGCGAACGGGTTCTGACCCGCGATCGTGTTCGTTTTGCCGCTTCGTCACGGCTCCCGCTTGCCAGCCCTTCAGCCATTGATCTCGGCGCGGATCGCCTTCGTCGTGTGGACACCAGGTTGTCGAGCGGCCCTTTTCCGCCGCGAGAAAACCTTCGTCATAAGTGCTCAGCATTGCGCTCCTCCTCCCATCACCTCCTCGTCCGGGTCGGCGATTATCGCCGAGGATAACGCCAATTTTGCGTAAGTTTACCAGTCTTAAATGATTCACGACATTGCGAGACCGGAGGATGGGGCTGCCTGTGCAGGGGTTGAACGGCTCTGACGATGAGGCGGTGACCGCGCAATTATTAGCGCGTCTGGCCGCGCCGGGTGCCGCTTTGGGGCCGGAGGTGAGGGGTTAGGACGAACGCTGGGCCATCTTTTCATACCACCGCGCCAGCCGCAGCAACCGGTCTTTCACGTCGCTGGGGGCGATGGTTTCGGCCAATTGGCGGTACTGCACGGCCAGCATTTGCGCATCCGCTGGCGAGCAGCCCGGGCGGTCGCTGGGGAGAACGGTCTGAGCAGAAGGATCGTTCATGGCCGAAATCGTTAACGAGGGCCGCTGCCGTTAACATTGACCTATATCAAACAGATTGGTTGCGGCGACTTGCCGCCAAAAGAAAGGGCCGCCCGAAGGCGGCCCGATCATCGGCAGATGTTCGTTATAAAATCGTTAACAAGGGGGTTCTCACTCCGAAATCTTGGTGCTACTGAGGATCGTTTCGGTCTCTCTGGGCGCCGCCCTTCTATGGCGCGCCTTTCCTTTTGCAATCAGCACTCGGTGGAGAACATGACGCTCGAATGGCTGGTAACGGGTCCGGTGCCTGAGCAGCGCGACAGCGGGATGAGAAGCCGCCACTGCGTCTATATTGATCGCCTACTCGGCTTGTCCCATACCAAATTGGTCTTCGATGACCCGGATGTGGCTCATGAGCACATGAAAGCGCTGGACAAGGCAGTCAGAGCGGCCGTCAGCGTTGAGGTCGAGACAGGATCTGCCTCCACCGTGCTACGGGAAGACGCCGCGGTGCGACCGAGAAACAAAAGGGCCGCCCGAAAGCGGCCCCAAGAGGCGGCAGTCTAACTCGCTCCAAACTTGTTAGGTCGGCCCGCGCCGGCTGCTGTTGAACAACGCATGCGCCCCCTGCGCGAACCAACCGGTTTCGCCTTGTCGATTGATTGCCTCGGCTCTCGATGCCGCGGCGAGCGTTCCAAATCCATCACCGCCCTGGCAGCCTACCAAGGCGTCGGCAGAACTGTGGGCAACGTGTGCTGCGCCTGATGCGATGCGCGCGAGGCTGTAGCGGGCGCGTGGGGGCGGCCTGGCTGGTCAGGACCGACGCTTAATCTGCGCGTCAGGTCGCGCCGGGTACCGCTGCAGGGGCCGGAGGGAGCGAATAGCAGGCGTTCTGCAACCGATGACCATCGCGACGCCAGTCACCAGACGCAGAAATGCCGGATAGGATCGGATGCAATGGAGATCGATCCATGATGCCTGAACGGATCACTGCCCTGCTGGCAGTTATCGTCTTGCTAGCAGCCGGCTGCACCCCAAAACCAGAAGGCCCGATCACCGCAGCATTTGACGGTGTCTACAAGGGGAACGGCTATTCGACGTCTCCGGCCGGTTGGGACTGTCCTGCCATTATGCCAGATAATACGCTGAACGTCTCGGGCGGTTATGCAACATTTACCGATCTCCGCGGCTGGGTGGTGCCGGGCGGCGCGGCCCGACTATCATCACGGATAGCCACGCTGGATGGTCAATTCCAAGGCAGCTATTTCCAGGGGTTGCTGCAATATCATGAGCGGGACTCAGATCGCTCCACGTGTGGCTACCAACTGAAGCTGGACCGCGTCGGCTGAAATCCGGCTAAGAGACTGGCTCGAATCGCGCGTCGAACGGATCGCCGCAACGGTACGGCCAAACGCGCGATAAAACAGAATGGGGCGGCCATGGAAGCTCTTGCCGCTGCCTCAGAGCAATCGGATGAACAGGGCTGCATCGCCATGCGCGCGGCAAAGCAAGGTTTCACACGGAGGTCGCGGAGGAACGAAGCCACGGAGGGCACCGAGCAGGAATTCAATGCGCTGCGCGCGAAGCGCATAGCCATTTCTTAGTGGTTCTCCATGCCTTTAGCTTCTCCGTGGCCTCCGTGTGAAACCTTGCTTTGCCGCGCCGCACACCGGTTCGGGACAGTTCACCCAATTGCCCGGTACTACCCCCAGGGGGAATCGCTCGAACGTCAGGCTGTGTGTCGGATGATCGCCATGTTCTGTGGACCATCGCCGGTCCGGAAGCGCGCAAGGTCTTCGCGGAAGATCGCGTCCAGCACCCAGTGCAGGCGGTTCTCCACCCCCAGTGCGCCCGCACGGCACGGGCGAATGTCAGCGCATAGAGCGCGATCGAACTCAGATAATACCGTGTCTCGTGCTCGATCTTTCCATTTCGCTCGACCTCGGTTTCGGTCCGGGCGATCATCGCCAGGTCTGGGAACACGGGTTCGCCCGGGTAATGCCGGTCTGATGTCATCCAGTCGACCTTATGACAGGCCGTATGGCGGCGGGTCTCGATCCGCCCTGCCGTCAGGTCCACCGTCTCCGTTGTCTCGAACGTCACATCGTCTGGCGGATCGGTGAACAACTGCTCGACCTCGGCATAAACCGCGGGCCAGTTCTTCTTCAGCGGTCGCCTGCTGCCCGAGCACGATCCGCTGACGCGCCGCCCCAGGCGGAGACGAGGTGCAGGGGGTTGCGGCCCTTCCGCCTGTCGTGGCTGCGCCGCTTGGTCTTGCTGTCGATCGCGATGATCTCCGGGTCCTCCGTCGGGACGAGGGCCCGAGGGCATGCGTCTCGCAAGCCGTTGATCCAGGCCAGAAAGCAGGATTTGAACAGCTCCGGGTGCAGCGCCGCGAACACGTCGCACAGCGTATCGTGGCTGCGGATGCCGCTGTCGTAGCGATAGAACCGTCTGAGGAACGCCAGACGCTCGGTTCCCCACAGCGTCGTCTCGACGAAATCATCCGCCCCGGCGATCGTCGCAGCCAAAACCAGAAGCAGGATTTCCGGCAACGGATACAACACCTTGGCGTGCTACCGCGGATCGGACAGGGCAGCGAAGTGATCCAACAGGGACGCTGACCAGCGCAGCTATGGGGAAGCCTCCATCAATGAGGCTCCCAACCGACCTTTCAGCCACGCCGGAAGCTACCCATTCCGTTCAAGCGATTGCCCCGAAGCCTCCCCCGGCGAAACTTGACCGGGGAGGGCGCTTGGCGCTCTAAGGCGCCCCGGCGAGCCCGTAGCTCAGGTGGTAGAGCACGAGACTTTTAATCTTGGGGCCGTGGGTTCGAGTCCCACCGGGCTCACCAATGAAATCAATAGGTTACATGTAAGTCTGAAGTCGGAAGTTGATGTTGGGATAACATCTGGGGTAACGTCGGAGAGGATCATCATGCAAGAGCCGTTTAACGAAGGTATCGGCGAGTCCCACGAACATGTCGCCTTTCGATTGCTAGAGATCGTCATGGCGACCGAGAAAAAGTCCGTTGCCACCGGACTGGACCGGCAATGGCTACTCGATGCGTACGGGGAGTGCTTGGCGACAGTTAAGGGGATCGCGCACAAACCAGACATGAAGATTAGTCCTGATGCGGTTCGTAATTTAGGACGCAGATCCCCATGATCGACGGGCCGCCCCTCGCGAGGCGCCCTTGCCCCTCCGTTGTTCCCATGATGTTCTCAAGGCATGGCGCTTCCGACTTCTGCGGACCAGTTGCGCGATGGTGGCGCTGTCTCGGTGTCGTGCAACCGCTGCCGGCGCGTGGTGCCACTTGATCTCCAGGCCATGGTAGCGCGCGGTCTCGGGGATAAGCCCATGGTCGAGTTGCCGCTCCGGTGCCGCGCATGCGGCAGTCGCAGCTTCGGCTTGATCTGCCAGACGGTGTGGACTGGGCCGGCGGGGCGGCGGTAGCGAGCGCCTCTCCATTAGTTCGGCTTCGACCTTTCAATGTCGAGCTCGTTCTCTCGATCGCAATCCAACAGCCAGGTCATCACGCCCGGCAGAGCTCGACACAACGAGACGGCCGCCCTGAGCGCCTCCTTGTCGGTTGAGCCGTGCAGTACCTCCCGGAGCGTCGTGTGGCCATCGGTGCTGATGGTGTAGATGCGGTAGACCGTCACGGTCGCACTCCCGACTTTCAGGGGGAGTGCTCGCACCTCTCAGCCGCCAGTGTCCCGGTTGAAGCCTTTGCTGGCGATATGTCAGACGCTCATAGATCGAGGCTGCTGTCCAGGTAGGAACTTCTGCGTCGAGGAAGCGGATTGCGGCCGTTGCGAGCGGACGACGCTCACGGCCCGCGCGCTGTGGACGGGCATGTGAGAACGCCGCTGCTGGGGCCGGAGGCGCTACGCTAAGCCGCCTTGCTCCGGCGCTCATACCCAGACTGCGCAGCGTGTAGGGATTCCAGCACCGCCACAGGCGCGCGATCGTGCCGGAACGTCAACCGGTTTCGGGACATACCCCTATTGGTGGGTTAATTAAATCACCAGGAGCGGGATTCTGGTAATTGGTTCAATTGACCCGGTTACTTTGGGTCAGCCGCCTCGCTAATGGACTGACTAGATGGTTCAATTGAACCACCTTGACGATCCGCGCTGACGGCAGCTTCGCCCTGCTCCACTGATTTGATCTCCTCATGGGTACCGTGCTGCAGGACTATCTTGGCGCGCTTGACGCTGCGCTCACTTACATTGAGAAGCTTGGCTGCTTCGGCGATGGAATGTGACCTAGGGCCAATTGGCCCTAGGTCAGTGCGAGTGCCCGAGCGCATATTCGCCACCCTCGCGCCGACTATTGAGCGCTGTCGATTTTGACAAATGCCGCCGATGCAGGTTCTTCGACACCACGAACTGCTCCGGCGTGCCGGTGCCATCCAGAGCGCGCTACAGCCCCTCCAGCTTTCCACGTCCATTTCCTCGCCCGAAGCCCGCGGCGCCGCTTCCGTTATTGCTTCACGCCGTTAACTGCAACGACGGTGAACTTGGCGTACTTCTCGCCGTTCTTATGCGCCGCCGTGTATTCTGGTGAATCGCGCCAGCCCTTTAATTGCTCCAGGCTGTCCCACCGAAGAATGACAAAACGTGATCCGGGTGGCGTTCCTTCTATCACCGTTCCTGCACCTGCTGCCAAGGTGACACCGCCATGCGCTTTAATCGACGCTGCAGCGGGTGGTAGATACTCCTTCGCATAGCCGTCTGCGTTGCTGACGTCGACCACTCCGATCATGTAGACAGGCGGATTAGTCTGAGCTTGGAGACTATGCGCGCCAATCGCACCCATTCCCATGCCGGCGAGTATCGCAATCGCGACAGCGTAACTTGTTTTCATGGTTCTTTCCCCTTGGATCATTCTACACGCAAATGATCGCTCGCTGCATGCGCCTATTGTAACAGCGAGTCAAAGCGATTTCATGCGCTATAGCAGATTGATCCTTTGATAATTTGACGGTCGGTCAAGAAACGAGAATTTTCGGGCGGCGGCGGAGCAGCCACGACAGCCGCCCCGCCCATCGCTACCCTGCGGTTGCCACACCTACAGGGAGCGAGATCAGTGGACGATATAATACAATTTCGATGTCCGTCATGCGGCGCGCAACACTTCCGCGTCGGGCACGAGGTCAAGACTTACAAGGACTTTCTGGGTGCCGTTTGCACTGGATGTGGTCGCACTATGACGGATGAAGATATCCGGAGCAAAATTCGTCAGATCACCGTCGACCAGTTGAAGGAGGCGCTCAAGCGATGATCGAGGCTGCCGCTCGAGGGCCGAGCAGCGGTGTGTTCAGCGTTGTGCCGCAGCATGCGGTCGAATTGATGGCGCTGCACTGCGCCCAGGCCAGCGATGGCGCCAGTAGAACTACGGGGAACCGAGAGCTCAGGTTGCGATGTCATTGAACCGTGATCGATTCTGATTGAAACGTTCCCCGCTGGCACTGGCGCCGGGGCTTCCTTCAACTGCGCGGCCGCCTGGAAAGTCGTCACCCACGAGTCAGCCGATGGTTGCCGGAAGCTCCCGAAATGCTGGGCGCCTTGCACGATGAAGTTACCCGTGAAGGTGGTTCGGTCCTGCAAGCGAAGCTGGGAAGTCGCAGTTTGCTGGATGATTGTTGGCGGTAGCTGTATGACGCTTTGCAAGTCGATGTCGGCCCGCATCACGGTCTGGAAGACGATGTTAGCCTGGTCTTGCCATGTCGGTTGCCCGATCAAATCCCAGGGCTGTATCTGGATCGTGCCAGACTGAGCCTGCGTGCCGTCCCAGACTTGGATCGTGTTGCCCTTCGTCGATATCTGCACACCCTGATAGGCGCCGCCGATGATGGCCTGCGAACGCTGATTAATCCATTGCGCGAACTGCTGAAGGTTCGTGTAGTAGCCCGTCTCGGTGTAGCCCAGCACAAGGTTTGGCGAGATGTTGATGGATGGCGTCAGCGTCGGCACCGCCACCTGAAGTGTGGCTCGGATCGCCGCAGCGAGCGATTGGCCCTTGGTCCAGGTGAACGGCACATTGAGCGGCGTATCACTCGCGCCGACCGGCGGCAGGATCAGGAACACAATCGACTGTTCTGTGCCAACCCAGTTGCCGTACGCCTGAAGGATCGAGCCTTTCGTGAGCAAGCCAGATTGGCTCGGCGTTGCTAATGGCAGGCCCTTGGACATGCCGCCATAGACCGAAATGTTCACGTTATTGAAATCTGATTGGGACTGAATGTCGGCAAGGCCAACACCCCAGATTTTGACGTAGGTTCCCGCCCCCGCTTGGTGCAGAGGATATAACGGAATGTTCAGCTCGACCTGAAGTGCGCCTGGATTGAACGTTCCATCCGGCGCGAGGCTGGTCAGCGGTTGGCCGTTGAGGGATTTGAGGTAGACCGGATTGCCGCTGGCGGTCGTGAGGTCCACACGATAGTAGCGCACCCGCTTACCCTGCTCCGTAGCGCAGGATGCGAAGCTCGGCCTCGATCCGGTCGGACAAGCCGGGCATCAGCGGTCAGCATGCTGTTAAGAACGGAAACCAGCTCGAAACCGCGTGCGCGTTCTTCCTGACGTCAGCTCACGGAGCCGGCCGTCGCGTCAACATCCGCTGAAGCGCAGCGAGGGTCGAGGCTGGCGTTTCAATATCTTCCGTCATGCACCGGCATTCACCAATCTGACGCGGCCGGCGTACCATCCGCAGCGGCTTCTGTGCAGGATGAACTGCACTGTTTGGCCAGGCACCAGGGCCTCGATGCCACCACGAAGTTCGGTCGCGTGCACGAATACCGTAGGTGTGTCGGCGCTAGTTGGCTCGATGAGCCCAAACCCGCGCCATGCATCAAACATCCGTGACCGGTGCCGGTTTCACGCTGGCCTGCAATGTTGGCGCTCATCGGTGCGCCGCCTCTACAAGGCGAAGATGCCCAGCGCGCGGCTCGACCGTCTCGGCTTGTTTCGCGGACAAACTCAACACGGTCGCCTTGCTCGACTCAACTCAATGCCCGCCAAATCGAGGGCGGCACCCGAAGAAGATGTCGGCGCCAGCGTCGGAGCTGATGAATCCGAACCGCTTCTGAGGATCGAAAAATTTCATGCTGCCTTACTCGGTCATGGTTCAATCCCTAAGCAGCGCCAGTGCGGCACATTCCAACCGGAAGCGCAGGCCATATCTGTCGCCCATCCGCATGATCTTGCGCGCGCATTTGATGCGCTTGCGGAGCAGAAATACCCCCACCAGGATGCGGCAACGAACGTTCATTGCTTGCTGGGATTGCGGTTGATTTTGCCAATCTTAGCGCCGGTCATGAAATATCTGCATCCAGGCCATGTGAGTCCCCGACCCATTTTGTGACCATGCGGCCCGACAGCATCCGGTTCGCGGATCGCGCGTAGTTCGAACGGCTTAAAGTTCGCCGGATCGTGCGCAGCCTTGGTTGCGTCGGCATATATACGATCTTCTGCCGCCGCGAGAATCGAAGCGATCGCCAATCATCTCGATGTTGGCGCCACGATACGCAGGACTGTGTTTTTTGTAGTTGCCTAACAACCGCTTTCTGAACTGGATGGCGGTCTCATTGGGCAACGGCTGGGTCGCTCCGACATCGCCGAACTGACGCGCAACGCTGTCAGCGCGGGCCTGCGCAGCGGCGATCTCATTGCGCTCCTGCTCAGGCATCGGGAGGAATTTCTGTTCCAGCGCCCTAATTTGGGCGCGGAGGGCGTCGGCCTCGCGGGCCAGCGTGGTGCTCATGCGGCACCTCCGTTGATTGGCAAGTCGCGATGATACGCGGCCGAGCGTTGCAGCGCATCAGACTTCGCCTGTTGCTCGGCGCCGCGCGCGCGGGCCTGTGCCTCGGCGGTCGGTGCTGTGTGCTTGTGCCAGCTTGCGGTCGTTGCCTTCGCCTGCTCGGCGTGAGCCTGCACGTATTCGTTGCTGTTCACTCGGTAGTCCCTTTCAACGATTCGGTTGTTTCCTGAATGACACGCTCGCGGTGTTCCACAGCAACGGCGGCGCGTTCGGCCGCTATCCTTTGCGAGCGGAGCAACGTGCCGATATGAAGGGCCGCTGCCGGGAAAGGGGTGCCGACCGGTCCCGATGGAGCTCCAGATCGGTCGGCCTCTGGCATGACCGGGGGGGTTAAACCCGGCGGCCGGAGTTCGAAATCCTCGCAATAGCGTTCCAGCGCTCGCGTCACGATGAACGAACGCGAGCGTTCATCGGCTTCCGCAAGCCGGTCGGCTCGCTCAATCAGCGATGGCGGGAGGGTGACGCAAACAGGAACACGAGCAGCAGCAGACATGCCGATGATATGGCGTATAAGAGGCTAATATTCAACTGAAAATTTGCCGACCAATCAATAGAACGCTAACGAACAACAACGCACAACTACGCATAACAACGCACAACTAGGAACATTACTAGGCGGCTGTTGGCTTACGAAAATCCGCAGCCGGGCCATCCAGTGGTTTCCGGTGTTGCAGGGGCAGCACAAGATTTGAACGTTCGTCGGATCGAGTCGGCGCGACCAGTTCACGCGACACCGCTTCAATATGATCGGCATGCAATTCGGCGCCGCTCGATTGTGCGGTTGCGCCGCATAGCTTCGCATTTGGCAATGCCGCCGTTGCGCTCGGCGTTCGCGGCCAACGCAGCGAAACGCACCCTTCGCCAGGCGAGCGATGATCGAAACTCCCGCTTCGCCGCACGAGATGGCCGCCGGGCCGCGCGTTCGGCATCCCGAGCCTCATGCTCCGCCGCAATTAACTGGTCGAGCAGAGACTGTGGCGCGGCAAGGTCAATCGGCTGCGACATCAGTTCGCGCCAGCCTCTTCGCCATCGCGGCGCGGTCCTGCTCGGCCCAACGAACAAGATTCGCGCCGATCCAGTGTGCCAAGTCGGCGCTGGTATATCCGCTGCCCAGCGACGCAACATCAATCACCGCGCCAACGCTGGTCAGCGTTTGGAGCAGCAATAACTTGTTGTTCGTGACACTGCGGCGCGGTTCGACGGCGGCCCCTTGTGGCGTGCCGGGGTTGATTGGCGGGCGGGTCAGCATGTCATGTTCCTATCACGGTTCGGGTAATCCCATCGCCAGCACAACGCCCAGCATGAACGACATTGCCAGCGCGTCGGGCTGCTTCATCCATCCTTCCAGCGACCCAGCAAACGCGGTGCCACGCGCTTTCTCCGCAGCCACGGTCGATAGCTTCACGTTGTTGGCAGCCGTCTGCGTGGCAACCGCCAGACGCAGCGCATTGATGTCCGCCAGCCAAGCGTGGGGCACACCATCGACACGAAGCGTAGCGTATTGCCCAGCCAGTACAGGGGGAACATAAAGGCGGCCGTCGTAGGCCATGCAGCATTGCTCGGCGTAGCGGTTCGCCTCTCGGTATGCGTCCGGTACCGTGTCGGTGCCAATCTGCGCCACAGCGAAATCAAGCAGCACAAGCGGAGGTGTGCCACGCGTCCAACGCGACCACCAGGTTGTCGCCGCAACGCCGTCACCATCCGCCCATACCACGGCATCAAGGTTTTCGCACCAGCGCGGCATCGGCACGCCAATACCTTCCTGCAAGAGCTGCGCCGCTCGGATCAGCGCCGGCTTTGCCTCACTCGCCGCAAGCAAAAGGGCGCCGGCCACGCTATTACATGCATCGTCCGCGCCGTCCGACTGTGGTCCAACTCTGTCACGGCCGAACTTCGTCACTCGCCTTTCAAGGCTCGCGAACTGATGCGCCAACCGCGCATTATCGAGCAGCCGCGCCCGGCCCGAAGTGAACAATGGCAGCGCGCTCAAATAGACTTGGCTGCGATCCTGTTCGGCGTTCTGGTATCGGATACCTGCGGCGGCAAATGCTTCCGTAACCCAGTCCGCCGCATATCGATCGCCTGTAGCCGAGACCACGTTGTAACGATGCAGAAGATCCGCCACCTCCCCCACAACCTCAGACGGATTGAAGGGCGCGCGTCGCTCGTACAGCGCATCGAGCACAACCGCGTCACCGGCCGCACTCGCCACAGCAGCGGTGAATGCGCTGCCTCGTCCACCAGCGGCATCAATCCAAGCTACGTACTGGACATCCCGCCGCGGAGGGCGAACCGCGACACCGCGATCGACCGCTGCATCAATAAGCGCGCGGTCGAACAGATCGCTGATGTCGCTGCGCCATTCGGCGAGATATTCAGCCGCGCCGGCTTCGGGATCTTCCTCAAGGCGTGCATCGATGATCCGCTGCGGCAGTTTCGGGTTGAACGTCGTGCTCGGCCCACGTACCACTAGCACGTCGTCATCGTTCTTGCCGTAGTGCTTGCGCCACTTCTCGAACAGCAACCCCTTGCGGCGATACGGCGAGCTGATTCCAATCATCATTGCCGATGGAATGGTCAGCGTAGCCGGCTCGATCGCGGCAAACACTTCGATGTCGGGAGATGCCGAAGTCCTCGCTACTGCGCCAGTAGGCCACCTCGTCAAAAATTGCGACTGCGACGGTTCGACCTCGCGGTGCCCGAAGGCTGTTCGTGGCGATCAGGATTTCCACGCCGTTCCGCAGCTCCAGCGTGTCATCGGTCTGGCGCAATACCAACGGGCGCAATGCTGGCAGTGACTTAAAGCTTGCCGTCACGTAGCGGTGCACAATCAGTGCCTGCGTCCTGTCAGTCGCCAGGCACATGACGGTGGCGCGCTCGCCGCTGCGCAGATACGGGCTGTAATCGTCCAACGCGGCAACAGTGGCGATGGCTGCTGCAATGCTGTCCTTGCCACCGCGTCGGCCCGCTATCACCCACAATTCGCGAACACGTCGCGTCGGCGGATCTCGATCTGCCACCTCGCGGAACAGCGCCACCTCATCCGCCGTCATCGGTTCGGCGTATGCCGCCTTCAGGATTGCCCGCCAGCGCGCCCAGCTGGCGCCCTGGAAGTCATGGGCGAGCAAACCACCCTCCGCTATGGCCTGTGCCGGCGTGGTGGCCCGTAGCGGCGCCTGGGCGGCCTTACGCGCCATCGTCGGTATCGGGGCGTTGGTGCATGGCGTGGATCGCTGCCAGCGTCTCCTCCACCGTTGGCTGGCGCGGTGGAGGTGGTTGGATGCCGAGCTGGGCGAGCGTGCGGCAAAACGAATTGGACCAAGCCAGGTAGGTGTTGCTGTCGCACTCCGTCATCTCGGCGCCGGCTTCGGACCACTTCCTGTCCATGACTGCCAATCGCAACCGGAGCTGCACCGCCTGTTCGATCAATGCGCGCTGAACCGCCGAGGGCATCCCACCAACATGTTCGGCCAATTCCGCTCGCGTCTCGCGCATCACCCGCGCTTCCTTCGTGCGCTGGTCTAGCTTCGCGAGTGTGGTGCGGTTGCTGTAGGGACGCACGTCCCGAATTTTCGCCACGTCAGTTACCCGTATGTTACCCCAGCGGTAAGTCGCTGATGTCGGGAGGATACAATATCGAGCACTTTCAATGGAATACTAACAGGGCGGAACACTACAGCACGTGATTGCTTATCAGGTGCCGTGCGTCACACGCCAGCGCGGCGGGTAGAAGCATTGGCAGCAGTCAGGCGGTGAATGCGTTGGCTCGGGTCGGACCCGAGCCTCGCTCCTCCCTTACCAAATGGAAGGCGACGGTAGATGTCACGCGCGCTCGGCTCCTTTCTCCTTCATGTCCGCCTACCAAGAAGGTGCATGGCGTCCAGGGCGGCTACGGCCATTGTGCGGTAGCGTATGCGTGCTGGTTCGGATCGTTCTGCCCACGGCCACGAGATGCCTAGGATTATCTGACATCCGTCGGCCGTAGCGATTGCCATTGCCACGCGCTCGATCAGGTTGGGATCGTGGGTTGGTGGCACGGCCGGCTGACGCGTGCGCCAAGCCTCGGTGATCAGGTTGCTCCACCACCCGGGTGGTTGGTCTAGCTGCCTCACGTGCTGCGTCATCAGGTATACCTCATGGTAGAAGTCTATAAAGGGAGTGCCAAATGGTACCCAAACGCTGCCGTGTTTTGAGTACCATTTGGCACTCAAAAGGCGGGGTTTTGGGTACCATTTGGCACTCCCCTTCGGGTACCATTTGGCACCTAGATTTTTTCCCATTGGTGGGTGGGTGGTTTGCCGTCATGGGTTGGTAGGTATGTCAGGCCATAGAGGCTGGCGACGCGTCGGCCACCCCTGCACACGGTGATCAAGCCGAGGGATTCCCCTTCTTCGATGGCGGCGCTTATGTCGCGGCGGTGGGTACCCCACCTGGCGAGTTGTGACCTCGTCGCCATGAGCCGGCCGTTTTTCTTGCCGCTGTGCGCCATGTGCTCTTCTTCGAGGAAGCGGACCAGGCTTTGCAGGCCGGCGCCGCTTTGCTGTAGCACCCGGTTCAGTCCGCGCGGTCTCGCGACGAATTGCCGATCTATCTTGTTCTTTTTCACGACGGCATTTCCTTGATCAGGAAATCCAACCAATCCGAATCCGGTGTCAGCGGGATGTGCACCTTGGTTGCCAGGCCGTTGTTACTCAGGCGCTTGGCCAAGGCGTAGGCTGCGGCTTGTCCGACGTTGTTAGCATCGTTGTCGGCGAAGATGTGAAGCGTGGTGACGCCGTCCGGCGGGACGAAGTTCTCTAGCCCCCACGCGGAGATCGCCGCCCAGGTGGGCACACCAACCATCTGGAATGCGGCCAACGCTGTCTCGGTTCCTTCAGCCACACCGAGTTCGCCATCGACGGGATCGTGGAGGCGGATGGCAGCGCCCTTCATCGTCTCTACTACTGGCATCAGTTTTTTCCGCGGCGACACGTCGGCGTCATAGATCCTAGCTGCACTTTGAAGCGTGCCATCCGGGCCGAGCACTGGCGCTATGATGGCTGGGAAGCGGCCGACCAATCCGTCCTTCTCGAAGTACGGGCAGGCATCGTGCCCGAGCAGGATGGGGCTGGTGACGCGAAGGCCGCGCTTTTCCAGGTAGCGCTTCACCACCTCCGGATTGGTCGCGCGCTGCAACAGGCCGTTGATCTTCGCCAGCCGGGCCCGGGCTTGGCTATCTTGATTGCCGCCGCCACTGACACGGCACGGGGCGGCCGGTGGCGCCTTGCCGATGATCTCGTCCACCTCCCGGCAGGCGGTCGCATGATCCCACCCATAAAGCTTCCGGAGCAGGATGATCCCTGTTCCCGCTCCGCACTGATTGCAGAAGTACAGTTCCGGCGCCTTCCTTGTCGTCATACCTGAAATCGATCCTTCCCGCCACAGATTGGGCATGGACCATGTTTGTTGACGAGGAACCGAGGGGAGACGCCGAGCTGCGGCAATATCTCCCGCCACCGGCCGCGCGCTCGTTCGATCGTTTCGCCGCTCATTACGCCACCTGCGACTTGGCATAGGCGACCAGGCGGCTGCGCACCCACGCTCGCACTGGCGGAGTAGGCTCTTCCGGCTTTGGAGGCGCCCAGCGCGGCGCTGTCGGCCAAGACTTGAACCGCTCGCGGTACATCGCCGCAGCCCATCCGTCTTTGTATTTCCGCTCGCGACCAATCCAGATCAATTGGCGGTAAAACTTGTCCCGCTCGTCAGCGGTCCAGTTCTGCCCGCTGACACTTCCATCACGTTGCAATCTGCCCAGCTCGCCCTCGGCGACCAGCACGGGCTTGGCACGCTCCTGCGGACGCCAGCCGCATGCACCGCATGGCTTACCCTCAAGCCGAACAGCGTGACACTCAGGACAGGTAGTCAATCCAGGGGAACTCGGTCCATTGCCACGCGCAGCGTGCGCAAGGTTCTCGGCTCGATTATCATCGGCGAGTGTCCAGGCGATCGGATCCTCGGCAAAACCGTGAACGAAGGTCGCGCCAGCATGGTCCAGGATCAATGCGTTGACCTTGCCGTGCGCTGGACGCAGCACACGTCCCGTCATCTGCCGGAACAAGCCGAGGCTTTTTGTGGGGCGGGCGAGCACCAGACAGGAAACCTCGGGGGAATCCCAGCCCTCGGTGAGCACCATCGCATTCGAGACGAGTTCCACCTCGCCGACCGCGAGGCGCTTCAGTATGCCGTCACGCTCTTCGGCTGGCGTGGTTCCGTCGAGGTGTTCAGCCATGATGCCAGCGCGACGGAACTCATCACGGACATGCACGCTGTGTTTGACACCCGTGGCGAAGACAACCGTTCGCCGACGCTCGCCAAGCCTCAGCCAGTGTTCGACGATGTCACCGACCAGCTTGGCGGTATCCATGCGATCGGCGAGCTGACTTTCGACGTAGTCGCCTCGTTCGACACGCACACCATTCAGATCCGGCCGGCTCGGTGCGTAGACCACTGTGGGGACGAGGTATCCGGCATCAATCAGCGCTTGGACCGGCGGACACTCAATCAGCGCCTCGAATGTGTTACCAAGGCCGAGACCGTCCGAACGACATGGCGTCGCCGTCAGGCCAAGGATTACGGCGCTGGGATAGCTATCAAGCAGCTTGGCGTAAGTTCTGGCCCGCGCGTGGTGCGCCTCGTCCACCACCACGAGGTCAGCCTCCGGCAGTTCCATGCTGGTGCTACGAATGGCGCGCGCATACAGCGTTGCAATGCTGGCAATCTGCACCGGCTCATGCAAACGGACGGGATAACCTGGCAGCAGCAC
Source organism: uncultured Alphaproteobacteria bacterium (assembly GCA_963733475.1). GTDB lineage: Bacteria > Pseudomonadota > Alphaproteobacteria > Acetobacterales > Acetobacteraceae > JAMXLO01. Next base: position 36,234 of record CAVTEC010000009.1, read on the forward strand.
ACCATGGTCGCAGCCCATGTCGTATAGTTTCTTAGAAGCCTGGAATATCAGCTCGCGCCTGTGGGCGAGGAATAAAATGCGCTTGCGTTGCTGTAACGCCGCCTCAATTATCGCTGCGGCAATGACCGTTTTCCCAGATCCCGTGGGTGCGACGAGCAGCAACCGGCGTTTGCCGGCTGCCACACTCGCATCAATCTGAGCGACAACAGCCGCCTGATAATCACGAAGCCCACAATCGCGTCCTTTCATGGACGCGGCGCTTGCATCGGTCTGTATCGGCCCGTATATGCGTTCTGTGAGCCAGACAAACGCAAGCGCCCGCCATCCCGATGTCGCCGCGTCGGGGTGGCGGGTTAGGCTGCTACCTTGGTGGCGCGCTCGGCTTTCCAGCGACGGATCGTGCCGGCGTACAGGGTACCGCCGACTGTTTATGACCACATCCGGAGCCGGAAACTGGACACGCGGGTCACGCTGCCAGCGCCAAATGCACATGGTGGACACGTTGCCGCAGGTCGCGCGTGCCGCCGCGCTGTCCAGCAGGGTGTCGTCGTCGAGAACCGGCCGCGCCTTCTGCGCCCTCGCCTCGACTGGCTGAATAATCTGCACATCTACCTCCGTATAACTTGCACAGCCCAGTTCGTCGCTGTGACGGAGTGATAAATGGGCAGCTAAATCAAAGGTTTAGGTCAGCTTTTTGCTGCCTGTTTTGGCTTTGAAAAGGCGGACCTGGATACTCGGCCGCTGCGCCCCCTGTACCGAGCGCGACGGCGGTCAGTGTCGCGGCCGTGCCGTCCAGTCGTTCTCCGAAATGCTCCATCAGCAACTCTGAAATTCGGATCTGTACGCCGCGCGCAATCCTGTCGCCCCTGTCGTTTCGGATGACGCGCGGGCTAGTCGAGCTCGGCAGGTCGGCTGCTGCTTGCTCGCGGTGAACCGCAACTCGGCATAGTGTTTCAGCGTCATTTATCCATTCAGTTTTGGCGATCCGACGCAGGATAGACGCCTCAGATAATAGTTTCTTGCGTGCCTTGGAAATATCGTGCGGCTTTACGACGGCGAAGTATTTCGGATGAACCACAACCCGGAATGTGAATACGAGCACCTGCGCGATTGCCTCGGCTTGGATGTCCTCTGCACTTGCCAAGAGTGGGGGCTCTATGCCGTAAGGCGGTCTGCCTCGGTGGACGAATTCCCGGTGGTGCGTCTACGCTGACTCAATCCCTCCACACGTTGCGCATGCGTCCATCGGTGATAAGCCGCTCGAGGAGCGCTCTTTGCTGTGGTTTGAGTTCTGCTGCGCGCAAGTTCGTCGCTTCTTTGATGACACGCCGATGCGCCCATTCTGGGAGGCCGGGAAGGGATATTTCGACAGGACCGTCCATCACGCCACCACCCGCTCAGCGGTTCGTATTTCCACCACGTTATCGGGCGCCGGGCTGGTCAATGTCTGCACGCGCCGGCCCCACCGCTCCAATGCGATCTGCTTCTCCCGGAGGAAGCTATATCTGTTGTAAATCTTGGTGACGCCGCCTTCCTTGTGGTTCAGCACGCGAGAGATGGTGGAAGTTGCAACACCAAGCCGGGCCATGCCGGTGGCAGCAGTGCGGCGCAAATCGTGAAAGCGCCAGTCCGCCAGAGAGGCCGCCTTCGCGCTGTTGCTTGCTTCCTCTATCGCCAGCTCGGCGATCTTGGCTTTGATTGATTCCTTTATCTTGCTGTAGCCGGAAATCGGTCGGTCGCCGCGCGTGGTGAACACATACTCGCCGAGACGGGGGAGACTTCTCAGCATAGCGACAGCTTGCGGTGATAGCGGTATTTCATGGCTCCTTTTGCCCTTCGTGTCCTCGGCCGTGAGGGTCCAGACCACCGCCTTGCCGATCTCCACCTCCCGGTCATCCTGGATTTCAATCACCGGATGCTCAAAATCGATGGCCGCCCATCGCATACCGGCTACTTCGTCCCGACGCTGTGCGGTCAGGATCAGCAATTTGAGGAAGGCGCCAGCCGTGCCGCCCTGCTTGTCGGCGGCCTGCCAGATTCGGGTCAATTCACTGTCGGACAGCACCCGCTCGCGCTCGGTCTCGGTCCCGCGGCGCTGGACGCCCGCAAAAGGATTGGCGGCAACTATCTCTTCGCCCACCGCCCACTTGTACAGCTTATGGCCATGGGCGTAAGCGCGGTTCGAAGCGATCTCGTGCCCCCTGTTGTAAAGGTTGTCCAACAGCTCCCTCACGTCCCGGCCGGTAATGGAGTCCGCCTGCCTGTCGCCCCAGCGAGAGACGATGTGCCTGTCCAGAAGTTTGTAAGTCGCATCCCATGAGCGGTTCTTCGGCTTGGCGTATCGCTCGATGAACTGCTCCACCAGCCGCTTGACAGTATCGTGTCGCTGCGGTGCCTCGGGCTTGGCGGGATCTTCGCCACGCTCAGCCTTCTGCATGATGCGCCGGGCCTCAACTCGCGCGTCATCCACCTTCGCGAATTTCGCGAAGGCGATAGTGTGGCGGCGCACCTTCGGATCGCCTGGCAGGCGATACATCACTATCCAAGACTTGTGTCCCGTTGCAGTGATCCGCAGCGCGAAGCTGGGAAGGTTCATGTCGAAGTACTCGACACGGCCAGCTTTCGGAGCGGCCACCTTGTCAACGAAAAGCTGAGTCAGCTTCTTCTGCGGCATTGTCACGTGCTCCCTCGGGTAACGCTGGGGTAACACAGACAGGCGTTATCGGCTGTTACCCCACGTTATGAAATGTGCAACGGAACGGCGCCAAATGCAAGGGTAAACGACCAATTCTTATTGCTGGAGCACGTGAGATGTTATGTGCTGTTAACCATAGTCATATGACTTTTAATCTTGGGGCCGTGGGTTCGAGTCCCACCGGGCTCACCAATGAAATCAGCGACCCCGACCAGTAACATTCACGACGTAGCGGGCACCCCCACGCCCGTCGCACAGGGCCAGACGCGAGAGATCAGCCCCCTTTTGCGTGACAACTTCTCTGGCCCGCTCAACCACAACGATCAGGACGTCGAGCGCGCGACCTCCCGTCGAGAGCGTCTCTGGCGCAGGCATGTCGACCCCGATTCGTCCGCGCGAAAAACTGCTCATCGCCTCAGCCGCAACCCACTCAGATGACTCCCGAAGTCTCCGGACGGACACTCAGCGACGATATCGCTATGCTTTCGTTTGGCTACGGCGACTGGGCTTGCCACGTCCGATGCTGTCGCCCAGCCACCTGATCACATCGTCAGTAGTCTCGCTATCTAGGCTGCCGCACGCCAGGGGGTCTGGAGGCAGGGGCTTCTATCCGCGCGAACCCGTGCAGGAACGCCTCGATGGCCGCCTCGATCCTTCGACGGATATCGTCATTGGTCGGTCTATCACCCATCATGGCGCGATGGAGCAGATCGAAACTGATCATATCGTGGAACAGCGTCGCCGATTCATGCGGATCGCTGCATCGCAATCGCCCTGCTCGCTGCTGTTGCTCGATGAACCGGGCAATGATGCGCCGAGACGTCTCCGGGCCGCTCTCGAACCAGGCGCGCCCGAGAGCAGGAAAGCGCGCTGTTTCCGCGATCACAAGCCGCTGAAACGCCAGGTGCTTCTCCTGAAGCAAGATGCCGATGAGCGCCAGCGCGAGTGACCTCAGTCCCTCTTCCACACCGAGGTTGGAGACGTCCAAGGTGACGAAGGAGGCGAGGAGATCCTCGGTCAGACCTTCCACGATGGCGACAAAAAGACCTTCTTTGCCACCAAAGTGATTGTAGACATTGGTCTTCGAGCCCCCGACGATGCGGACAATCTCGTCTACGCTGACGCCGTCATAGCCGCGCTGTAGGAACAGTTCCGTAGCCGTTGAGCGGATTTGCTCGGATTTCTGGTCGCCGCGCCGAGTGCGCCGGATCGCTCGTCGCGGCGGGTCGGGCATCGGAGTGGCAGCAGGGGCGCTCATGCTGCCGATCGGAGACATCGTGCTCCCCGGATCTCGTCCAGGAGATCGTCAACGCCCGCAAGGGCGAAGCGCAGTGCGGCTTCGTCAACGAGGCGGCCGTCACGCACCTTATCATGCACGCCAGCGATCACGATCTGCGGCCGCAGCACAACGCGTGCCGGAATTGCCAAGAGCGTCTCCATCATTTGCTGCTGCGCGCGCACACCACCAGTGAATGCGGGTGACGCCGTCATAGTCAGCACCGGCTTGTCCTGCAGAGCGGACCGTCCGTATGGCCGAGAAGCCCAGTCGAGCGCGTTCTTCAGGACGCCGGACATGCCGTAATTATACTCCGGTGAGATCATGATCACGCCGTCACTCGTGTCGATGGCCAACCGCAAGGCGCGCACCGATTGGGGTGAGTGCTCGCCATCATCGTCCTCATTGTAGAGCGGCAGTTCATTCAACGGAAAAATGCCAAGCGCTACATCGGATCGAATCGCATGCTTGAGGCCGCGTAGAACCGCGGTGCTGTTGGAGGCGCGACGCAGACTGCCGGACAGGCCGAGAATGCGGAAACCGTAAGTCATTGGGAACCTCTTGAATGGCTTCGGTGAGTTCCATATAATACCATACCGTATGATATCAATGGCGCACCCAAGCCGATCAGTCATGCGCAGGGAGCGAGGCAAAGTGAAAGGACTTGAGCAATGAACGGACTGACGAAAGCGTTGGCTGCCGAGTTTATCGGCACCTTTGCGTTGATTTTCCTTGGCGCCGGCGCCGCCACGGCACTCGGTGGCGGACAGATGTTGGCAATCGCGCTCGCCCACGGGCTCACCATCATGGTGTTCGCCAGCACATTCGGCGACATCAGCGGCTGCCATATCAATCCAGCCGTCACCGTCGGACTGGCCGTTGCGGGCGAATTTCCACAGCGTCGGATCGCACCCTACATTGCGGCACAAGTCGGGGGGGCGATCGCCGCGGGTTACTGCCTGCTGTGGCTGTTCGGCGGGCCGGTAAACCATCTTGGCGCAACGCTCGTTGACACGCATCGCATTACCTACGGCGGCGCATTCGTCCTTGAGGCGATCGGCACCTTCTTCCTCGTCAACACTGTGGTGCACACAGCGGTGCGCGGTGCCGCAGGCCGCATGGCTCCATTTGCGATTGGCATGACGGTGGCCGTGTGCATTCTGATGTTCGGGGCCCTGACGGGCGGCAGCGTTAATCCCGCGCGAACCATCGGCCCAGCGGTTGTGACAGGTTTGTACAACGGTATTGGCGTCTACCTGGTCGCGCAGCTTATGGGTGGTACCCTCGCGGGCTTACTCTATCGTGCATTCTGGGCGCGCGCCGAATCAAGAATGTTCAAGCCCAGCGCCATGCCGGCCGAATAACCGCCCCTTCATGTCAATTTGTTTTCTGCAGCGTGATCCGCGGCTCCACCTGCGACCGCGAGTCTCGCCACCCTCAACCCCAATTCAGGAGTTGACGTCATGACCGACAGTCCCAAGCCCACGACGACCGACGCCGGCATTCCAGTAGCCAGCGATGAGTACTCGCTCACCGTCGGACCAGACGGCCCGATCCTGTTGCAGGATCACTACCTGATCGAGCAGATGGCGAACTTCAATCGGGAGCGAATCCCAGAACGCCAGCCGCACGCCAAGGGAGGCGGTGCCTTCGGGTACTTTCAGGTCACCAAGAATGTCAGCGCCTATACCAAGGCTGCCGTGTTCCAGCCTGGCACCAAGACGGACATGCTAGCGCGCTTCTCCACGGTTGCCGGAGAGCGTGGCAGTCCCGATACCTGGCGAGATCCGCGCGGCTTCGCCCTGAAATTCTACACGCCGGAAGGCAACTATGACATGGTGGGAAACGATACTCCGGTGTTCTTCCTGGGTGACCCAATGAAATTCCAGCATTTCATCCGTTCTCAGAAGCGCCGGGCAGACACCAATACACGTGACCACGACATGCAGTGGGATTTCTGGACACTGTCACCGGAATCCGCGCACCAAGTTACTTGGCTGATGGGCGATCGCGGCATCCCAAAATCGTGGCGCCATATGAATGGCTATTCCAGCCACACCTATATGTGGGTGAATGCCAAAGGCGAGCGCTTCTGGGTGAAATACCACTTCAAGACCGATCAGGGCATACAGTGCCTGACGCAACAAGATGCCGATCGGCTTGCCGGCGAGGACGGCGATTACCATACCCGCGATTTGTTTGAAGCAATCGCGCGGAAGGAGTTCCCGAGCTGGACCTTGCATATGCAGATCATGCCGTTCGATGAGGCCCAGACTTACAGGTTCAATCCATTCGATCTCACCAAGGTGTGGCCGCATAGCGACTATCCACTGATCGAAGTCGGGCGAATGACGCTGGATCGAAACCCCACCGACTATCACACCGAGATCGAACAGGCGGCGTTCGAGCCGAACAACCTTGTTCCCGGTATCGGTCCCAGCCCCGACAAGATGCTGCTCGCGAGGCTCTTCTCGTATGCGGACGCACACCGCGCCCGAATGGGCGTGAACTACAAGCAGATCCCCGTCAATCAGCCCAAGGTCCCCGTCCACAGCTACAGCAAGGACGGAGCGATGCGGATGCAGAATGTCTCCGACCCGGTATACGCCCCGAATTCAAAGGGCGGTCCCAAGGCTGATCCAGGCCGCTATCCTGCTGCCGAGGTATGGGCCGCAAGCGGAGAGTTTGTGCATTCCGCCTATACGAAGCGGAAGGATGATGATGATTTCGGCCAAGCCGGCACGCTCGTTCGTAAGGTCATGGACGACGCGGAGCGCGACAGGTTGGTGTCCAATGTTGTTGGACATTTGAGCAAAGGCGTCACCGAACCCGTGCTTGTGCGTGCATTTGAATACTGGCGCAATGTCGATAGAACTGTCGGCGACCGCATCGCCGATCGTATGAGGAGGACGCGGCAGGCTGCCGAGTAGTCGAAGCAGGATATCGTCGGGATGGGGCGCGTTGACATCCGCCCCGTCTCGGCTTCGGCACAGGTGGAACGTCGAGAAGATGGCGATCTTCTTGATCGATCGCTGTATCTACCGGTGTCAGGGTTTCCCTTCGATTACCGTCGAGAAGGTTCCGCCGTTGACATCGGTCAGCTTCAGCGTCGCTTGCCCTTGCACTGGCTCGGCATCCGCCACTGGGGGAAGCGTGATGGTTGCCATGGCCCCCATTCCAGCGACCAGGCCGTAGGGTCCAGCCTTAAACTTGTTGTAGGCGAAGTCGTTGCGGATGTCCGTGGCCGGCAGCCTGGTCAATGTCTCGGTGTTCCAGATGGCAAGCGGCTGACCATTGGTGCCCAGTAGCTCGGCCTGCATGACCTGGGCCGGCGCCTCCGGCGTGCCGCCGTCGAGATAGATGTGGAAGCGTACGCCGCAGTGGGTTCGAGTCCCACCGGGCTCGCCAATTTTCAGGAGCTTATATTTACGAGCTCCCGTTTTGTGTGACGAATCACAGCGCGGCCGATGGCCGCAGATCGCGTCGGCGTCGGGAAACTAGTCGCCCGCGTCATTGAACCTGACGGCAGTTTGTGACTTACTCGCAACGTCGTCAACGTTGCCAGGATTCGGGACATGTCAGAGGTCGTCGTGAAGAAGTATGTGGTTCGGCTGGACGCGGAGGAACGCGCGCGGCTGGAAGCGCTTATCGGCAAGGGCAAACATTCGGCCAGCGCGATCCTCAGGGCACGCATCTTGCTCAAGGCAGACATTTCCGAGGTCGGCGAAGCCTGGAGCGACGGCCGTATCGTGAAGGCCCTCGACACCAGCCTCGCGACCGTCCACAGGGTTCGCCAGTGTCTGGTTGAGGAGGGGCTCGACGTAGCGCTCGCCCGTAAGCCCCGCGCGAGACCGTCGATCCTGCGGATCTTCGACGGCGAAAAGGAAGCCAGACTGATCACGCTGGCCTGCTCCAAGCCTCCGGCCGGGCACGCGAAATGGTCGCTGCGCCTGCTGGAACAGCAGGTCGTGGAACTGGGGATCGTCGCCAAGGCCAGTGACAACACGATCGGGCGGACGCTAAAAAAAACCTTCTCAAACCGCACCTGAAGCAACGGTGGGTCATTCCGCCGTCGGCCAACGCGGCGTTCGTGGCCGCGATGGAAGAGGTGCTGGAGGTTTACACGAGGCCGCGTGATACAGCCCGGCCCTTGGTTTGTCTTGACGAGACCTCGAAACAACTGATCCGGGAAACTCGCGCGCCGTTGCCGATGAAGCGTGGTCAGCCGAGGCGCGTCGATTATGAGTACGAACGCAACGGCACCGCCAATCTGTTCATGCTGTTCGCGCCGCTGGAAGGTTGGCGGCATGTCGAGGTGACGGATCGCCATGCCGCCGCCGATTATGCCGCCATGCTTCGCGACCTGTCGGACCGATATTTCCCCTCAGCAAACAAGATCGTTCTGGTGCAGGACAATCTCAGCACCCATACCGCGGCGTCGCTGTACGCCGCCTTCGCACCGGCCGAGGCGCGCCGTCTCGCCGAGCGGTTCGAGTGGCACTACACGCCGAAGCACGGCAGTTGGCTGAACATGGCGGAGTCAGAACTCGGCGTTCTGTCATCGCAATGTCTGGATCGACGGATCGAGGACAAAGGCAGCCTTGTCGAGGAAGTCGCCGCCTGGCGTGAACATCGAAACAAACATCACGCCAAGGCCAACTGGCAGTTCACCAATGAGCATGCCCGGATAAAACTCAGACGACTCTACCCGTCACTTTGAATAACTCGGGCGACTAGGTTGCCCACACGCGTAGGAACGCCGCTTAAACACTCCTCCGAAGCATCTTCCCCGCTCGGTAATGCCGCCACGCCGCCGCCAAGAGGATGATGGACAGTACCGGGCAGATGATATCCATGAAAAACGGCACGCCTGCGTTGCCGGGCGCGAAGTTCCCCGCCGCGAGCATCTGGTGAACGTGACCAACCGCGTCGCCCAGCAGGAAGATTGACGCCGACCACACGGCAGCCGCTTTGAACGGCAAACTGCACCAGAAAGCTGCTACGGCAGTGGCCCCGATCGCCAAGTCTGCCATGCCGACCTCGAACTGGAACGGACTCGTTTGCCAGCCGATGAGTCTGGCCGCAACCGACGGGGACAACAGGTGGAACGCAGCGGCCCACAGGCCGGTGATCCCCACGGGAAGGATCAGGATCCACGAGAGGAACCGTTCGGGTGTTGACCAGCGCTGGTTCCGCCTGAAGGCTGCGATCAGCAAGGCGGCAACGAACAGGAAGGCGGGCAGATTGCCGAGGACGAAGGCTATCGACGCAGAGATCATGGCGGCTCGCACACTGCATTCCAAAGCAGCCAATGTATACGTTCTGGCTCTATCTCCGAAATCGCTGGCCTCGGGATGCGGGGCTGCGCATCGACCATCTGTTGCTGAACAGTCCCGCAGCGGCACGGCTGGCGTGGATGAATACGTGCGTGGCGAAAGGCTCGATGGAGTGGTTACGCTGCGCTAAACGCACTTATGGTAACGTAGTAATCATCAGGATCACGGAAGTGGCTGGGCCCTGAATGGCCCGATCGAGCGATTGTTGGCCTCCTCGCCATCAGCGTCAGGAAAACCGTTGGGCTTCATCGACGTTGTTCTGTGCAGACGTCCACAGGAGCACGTCCATGCGATATTCCGCGATCCTCGGCTGCGTCATGGCCTTGGCGCCACTGCCGGCAGCCGGGCAGGCGAACCCGCCGCCACTTGCTTACATCGAGCCGCTACCCCCTGCTGCGGTGCAAAATGTCCAGGCGAGACTGCAACAAGCGGGCGTCTACACCGGGCGCATCGACGGTATCTGGGGCACCGACAGTGAGGCCGCCCTGGAGCGCTTCCAGCAACAGCACCAACTGCAAGTGACTGGACAACTGAACGAGGCGACCGCCGCGACCCTGGGTGTGAACCCGACTGAGTTCCTCGCGGCAACCGAGCCGGTACCTGCTCCGCCTCCCGTGGACCACCTGCTGCCGGCATCCGTGCGCGCCGTGCAGGCGCGGTTGGGTGCACTCGGCTTCTACAGCGGCCCGGTAGACGGCGTATGGGGGCAGGGAACAGAGGTGGCGATCGAAGGCTTCCAACGGGCGCGCGGCTTGTCGCCGGATGGGCAGCTTGGGCCTGCGACAGTAACGACGATGGGGCTGGCGCCGGACGTACTGGCCTATCGCTAGCCGCCCCATTTAGCAGATCAGTGCCGCTCTCAATTGGTCATTCCCGCCCAGGCGAGAACCCAGGAGTGCATCGGCTCGTTCAGCGCGTCACACGGCCGCTTCCTGCGCGTAGCGTATCTGCGCCCTGACCCGCTCCGCCAGCAACGCGTCTGTCGGCCGATCCGAACAACGTTGCAGCGGTGTTCGGAGCGACGCCATAGCGCTGAGTGAGGACTCGGCCCGCAGCAAGTTCCCGCTCCGTGCCGGAAGTTGTTGACGCTGTCAGCGTTGCCGCACGTTCGGTTGCCGGCAAGTCCTCGCGTGGACGGCCGAGTAGCATCCGCTTCGACCGGATGCCAACTGGCATGCTCCGCATTCACGAAAAGAGCCGCTCCAGCGAACCGGAGCGGCTGAGGTTCAGGAAGGAATGGTTGTGTCTTACAGGTTCGATCCAACTGGTGCTGTGAGGTAGATCACTCCGTGCAATGCGGCATTGCCCGCGCCATACTGACGGTATGGAACGCTACGACATTGTGCCGGATGGCCCCCACGCTTTTGCGGTGAAGATCGTTTTCCACAGCGGCCGCACTGAACTTAGGCGCGGTTTCAAAACGCGGGCAGTAGCCGAATTGTGGATTGAAAACGATCGCGTGAAGGCGACAGCTAGCGCCAAGCAAGTCCGGCCGCCGGCGCGTCGCTCTTCTTAGGCATGGCCACTATCGCCGCGAGAACCGCGGTCAACCGTCAGCCGCATCGGCGAGCTCATGCAGGCGCAGCGGGAGAAGGTGGGGTTGGCTCTACTACTGCGGGCCAAGGTGGACGATCCATATCTCCCAGGCCAGCGCTCCGAGTGCCCAGATGAGCAGCACGATCGCGATCATGATGACGAACCTCATTGCACCAATGTGTCAGGTTTTTCCTGACACGTCGCGATGAAAGGCAATTCAGGCGAATCCCGACAGAACCGCCCAAGAAAATGCGATACGCTGGATTCGCATTGACTTGGTCTTTCCTTGCACTGAGGGCGCGGATCACGAGAGCCCGCGCCCTATTTTTGTGCTCCGGCCCCTGCGCACCGCACCCATCGTCGCATGATGAAACGCTGCTGTGACCTGGCTGCGGCTATGCAGGATCAGCTCGACGGCGCGTACCCCGCCACCGTTGGGTCAGGCCCGGCCGGTTGTCGGACACCCAGCCGGCCGGGCCGTCCAGAAGGCGCTACAGCCCCTCCAGCTTTCCGCCCCTCATGCGCGGCTGACATCTCCCAGCACCGCAGCGCCAGAAGGGGCGGAACGTCAAGCGGAAGTAAGACCGGTAGGGTGGATCACTGCTTCCGCAGAAGCCCGTCTTGCTTGCGGTACCTCTTCAGGCCCGGCAGCACGAAAGCCTCGAGGAACGTATCGCTTCCTTCGCTTGGCTTCTCGAATGTCAGCCCCCAACGAGGCCGCTCGCGCCAACAGGCCACCCACAATCTCTGGATCGCTCTCGTTCGCTGCGAGGGCCAAGCACTCGGCGCGACTGCGCTCGAGCTCCGCAAGTGTGTCGTGTTGGTCCGCCATTTTCCACCAATCATAGCCAGCCCTGTCGTCCCCCAGCGCATCACCATACCAACATGGGACGGCGAGCCTAGAGCCACGTTTGGCGGTCAAACCGCGTAGCCGCCAAACGCGGTGTGAAAGATTTCACATCACCAATCGGCTGAGCCGCCTATGCTGCCGCTGTGGTGGCCTCAAGGGAGAGCGGAAGACATGGCCGGCAATCCAGTGCTGAAGAACACCGTCATGAGTGTCCTCCGCGAACAGGCGGCATGGAGCTTCAATTTCCAATACAACGAATTCCTGGTGAGAGGCGAGCGTTACCAGACCGTTGTCATGCTGCTGTCGCAGGACAGAATTACCTGCGAAATCGGCGTGCCTCAGAATGACGCTACCTCTACGGGGACAAAAGTCGTGGCCAAATATGACCCGAACAAACATGTGTTCCGGTTCCCTTCCGAGACCTATGGCAGCAACTCCAACCTTGGCGATGAAAAGAGGACGATCGTGCATGAAGCGACCCATGCGATGCATGATGTCTTCCTACAACGAAGATGCGCGGCCCTCGACGACGAAGCTACTGGATGGCTGGCGGGGGCACTCTACACGCGTTTGAAAGACAATTTAAAACCCCAAAATGAAATCATTAAATTCACTCCACCCGTAGAGATTGGTGGGGCAATGGATACATCCTTGAAATTGGCGGACAAGATTCTGGCTGCCACTAAATTTCCCGAAGTTGCCCACCTCCATGACGGCGATATGGTCGATCTCAAAGCTGCAATCGCCGACCTATACAATAGAAACGACCCCACTAATGATATTACCAAGCAGCCACAAGACTACAGTGGGGTGCCATAATTTATGGCGCCCCCTGCTGCCAGGAGCCCGCTACGCGCCCTCCAGCTTTCCGCGTCCGTTTCCTCGCGCGAAGCCCCCGGCGCTACAGGTACCTCACTGGGCCGGAGGGACGCACTCCTTTTCACCGGATCCGCGACTGCCATCGCTGGCCAGCATGGGCTGTTCCATATAGCGAGCGCGCCGCCGCCCGCTGCCCATGGCTGTCATCGAGCGGCGGATGCTCGGGTGCAAAATTGGAGCCGTAGTAATCCACGAAGGCTTTGCTTTTCATTCGCGGCACGACGCTCCGGTGCTGCGCAGCATGATCGATCCGTTCGCCAGACTTGATCCTTCGGATGTATCAGCGCTGCGCCTCGCACGCGTGCTCAAGCGGGTGCGGCCTGAACTCGATCTCCACCTGCTGTCCAACCGGGCGCGTAGAGGAAATTGCAGGCCTTGTCCTTGCCTTCAATAGCATGGCAGACCATGAACAGTGTACGATGTGGGGTCAAAACCCAACGGGGAAGGGTAAGGCACGTGCCGAGAAATCAGACAATGAATCCGATCGGCCGCATGTCGGGCGGGTTCATGCGGGCATTAGCCAGTTGTCTCATACTCAATGCGATATTCCCTCTCGACGCGCTGGCGCAAACCCCGCCGGCCGCGGTAGCCCAACCAGCCGAGGCTCAACAATTCAATGCGGAGCAGCTCGACGCGCTGCTTGCGTCCATCGCGCTTTATCCCGACGAGTTGCTGACCCAGGTCCTGATGGCTTCGACATTCCCGCTCGAAGTGGTGGCAGCTTCGCGCTGGTTGGAAGACCCCGCGCACAAGTCGCTGTCGGGCGACGCCTTGGCAAAGGCCCTGGAGGCCGAACCGTGGGATCCCAGCGTGAAGTCGCTGGTGCCGATCCCTGCGGTATTGGCGACTTTGAACAGCAATCTGACCTGGCTGCAGCAACTCGGATATGCCTTCGCGAACCAGCAGGCTGACGTATTTGCTTCCGTGCAGCGACTGCGCCGTCTGGCACAGCAGAACAACAATTTGGAATCGACGCCCCAGCAGACCGTGAGTACTCAGCAGGTAACGGTGGAGCCGCCGGCGGGTAGTAGCCAGGCACCAACGCAGCAGCAGGTCATTGTCATCGAGCCCGCGCAAGCCGACACGGTCTACGTGCCTTCCTACAATCCGACCGTGATGTATGGTTCGGCTTGGCCATACCCGTCCTATCCGCCCTACTACGCGGCTCCGGCCCCCGGCTACTATTTCGGCGCCGCGCTGGCCACTGGGCTTGCCTTCGCGGCTGGTGCTGCGGTTGTCGGCGGTCTTTGGGGCTGGGCACGACCCGGGTGGGGCGGCGGTTACGCCAACGTCAACGTCAATCGGTATAATAACATCAACGTAAATCGAGCTCAGATCAATTCGTCACGCTGGGGCTCAGGAGCGGGTGCGGCGCGTGCTGGTAACTTCCCGCGCGCACCTGGCGGACCGGCCGGGCTCCCCGGCCGAGGCCAGGTCTCCGTGCCGGGTGGCGCAGTGCGGCCTCCGACGCGGCCAGGCGGTCCCGGCGGTGCCGGTGGAATTGGCGGCGCGGGGCGGCCCGGTGGTCCGGGCGGCGCAGGTGGCATCGGCGGTGCGGGTCGACCGGGCGGCCCCAGTGGAGCGGGTGGCATCGGCGGTGCGGGGCGGCCAGGTGGTCCCGGTGGAGCGGGTGGTGTCGGCGGCGCAGGCAGGCCAGGCGGGCCCGGTGGAGCGGGTGGCATTGGCGGCGCGGGTCGACCGGGCGGCCCCGGTGGTGCGGGTGGTGTCGGCAGCGCAGGCCGGCCAGGCGGAGGCGTTGCCGCTAACCGGCCCGCTCAACGTCCAGCCGGCGGCGGTGCGGGCCAACGCGGTGCCTTTGGCGACATGAACAGGGGCAGCCAGGCTGGACAGGCCGGACAGCGCGGCGCGCAGAGCAGGTCTTTCAACCAGCAGCGATCAGCCGGTGGTGGCGCCCGAGCCGGCGGTGGTGCAGCGCGCGGTGGTGGCGGACGCGGTGGTGCCGGAGGTGGACGTGGCGGCGGGCGGCGATAGGAGATTTGCGATGGCAATACTGAAAAGCTGGCCGTGGACGATTCTGGCTGCAACCCTTTGGCTCGCCGTCGCTCAGGTTTCCCCCTTGAGCGCGGCAGAGGCCCAACAGACCCAGCGCAGCTTTGCATCTCCTGAAGACGCCGTGACCGCCTTCGTCGCGGCACTGCGCGGCCACAATGAAGCCGACTTGCGCGCGATCCTGGGGCAGGACGCTGACCGCGTCATCAACTCAGGCGATCGCTACGCCGATCAGGAACTGCAAAATCGCTTTGTCGCCCTCTACGACGAAAAGCACGCGATCAATCAAGCAACTCCTGGACACGCGGAACTCGATGTTGGCCCCGACGATTGGCCGATGCCAATCCCGATCGTTGAATCAGACGGGCATTGGACCTTCGACACGAAGACGGGTGCACAGGCGATCGTCGACCGCCGTATCGGCCGCAACGAGCTGTCGGCGATCCGCACCTTGCTCGCCTGTGCCGATGCCGAACACGATTACTTCGATCGCGCCAAGCAGGCCACCGGTAGCGGTGTATATGCAACGCGCCTCGTCAGCACGCCTGGGCACCAGGACGGACTTTATTGGGCAGTAGCCCAGGGTGAGACCGAAAGTCCCTTGGGACCACTGGTCGATGCGGCACAGGACGCGGGTTATCCGGGTGACCTGGTGCATGGCAAGCCGATACCGTACCGAGGGTTACTACTTTCGCATCCTCAAGGCGCAAGGGCCGAATGGGGATGGTGGCGCCAGGAGCTACATCCAATCGGGCCGTATGACTGGCGGATTCGCACTCGTTGCCTGGCCGGCTGTATTCGCCTCGAGCGGGATTATGACCTTCATCGTCGGTCCCGATGGTGACGTGTACCAGAGAGACCTCGGGCCGGAGACGGCACGAATTGCCTCTAAAATGACGACATTCGACCCCGACCTCAATTGGTCAAGGGTCGATATGACGAACGAGTAAAGCGCGGCAAGTCCAGCAGGATCGACACGTGACCTCAATGCTGGAGCGAGCGATGGGCTGGAATCGATGGTATACGACCAGGAATCGCGTTCGTGCTTTCCGCGGATCACCGACCGATCCACAGGCTCGAGCCGTCCGGAATTTGCGTGACTGCGGTTTCCACCCGGATTGCTTGGACGGTTCCCTCCGCTTCTTGATGCCTTAATTGGATGACCACCTAAGCTCCGGCACGAGTTTGTATTGATAATCCGATTCCTTGTAGCCGTGTAGCTTTTGCCGCTCTGGCAGCTTCACCTTTTCTCTCGGCAGACCCTCGTACGGGATGTGCTTCAACATGTGTGAGATCACGTTCAATCGGGCGCGCTTTTTGTCATCGGAGTTGACAACGTACCAGGGCGCCCACGGAGTGTCTGTCGCCTTGATCATCTCGTCGCGCGCGCGGGAGTAATCGTACCATCTGCTATAAGACCGCAGATCCATCGGCGACAACTTCCAGATCTTGCGGCCGTCGTCGATGCGTGCTTCCAGCCGTCTGGTCTGTTCCGCCTCGCTGACCTCCAGCCAATACTTGAGAAGGATAACGCCGGAATCCACCACTGCCCTCTCGAGGGCCGGCGTCATCGTCAGAAACCACCTCGTCTGCTCCTCGGTGCAGAAGCCCATCACCCGCTCGACACCGGCCCGATTGTACCAACTCCGGTCAAAGATCACGACTTCCCCGCCGGCGGGCCAATGTGGCACATATCGCTGTATATACATCTGAGATTTTTCACGCTCGGTCGGTGCCGGCAATGCGACAACCCGGAACACGCGAGGACTCACTCGCTCGGTGATCGCCTTGATCGCGCCGCCCTTGCCCGCACCGTCGCGCCCCTCGAACACGATGCAGACTTTCAGGCCCTTGTGCACAACCCATTGTTGGACCTTGACCAGCTCGACATGCAGCTTGGCCAACTCACGTTCGTATTCCTTGCCTTTCAGCTCACCATTCGGCCCTACGGCGGTCTTTTCCGCTTTGGGCTTCTTGGCCTTTTTCGTCGTGCTCATAAGCTCCTCCTCCACCGTCGGGTATAAAGTATTGCGCCTCCAGACTGTCTTTTGGCCAAGCGATGAACAGGCCGGTCGGCGGGTTAAGCTCGCGCATGGTCCAGTCCACCAAATTGACTTCGCCCGACAGGCCGTAACTCCGCATTGATCCAGATCAAGTGGGCCAGGGGCGACTTCCCGTATAGGTATTCCGCTTGCCGAAATTGGATAGTCTGGTGCCGTAATAACCGGCTAGCAGCGTTCGGCGTCTCTCAGGAGTAGAGTGCTGAGAACCGGCGTGTCGAGATAACACTCGCCGGGGCGGCTACTTGAAACCAGCGCTTCGGATGCAGCGGTCGAGAGCGGAATCTCCCGGCGGCTGGCGTCCGTTGATCCTTGCCGCCGCACTTTACCTCACCTTGCCCGTGTCGGCATGGAGCAGCCCCATTTGCCCCGGCAAATATCATGATGCCGCGTCGGGCATCTGACCAAACAATGTAGCGTTTGATGTGCCTCTCGCGACGATCGGTTTTGCCGGCAAGACGCGCGCTTCGGTGTTTCGCTCGGGCCTCCGGCAGTCAAGCATTCGGATCGACAGAAAATCTCCCATCAGACTGCAACTGATAGTCTCCGTTGCTTCGTCGGGAAGCGAAGACGATGTTTACTCCGGGCTCGATTGGCACCGTGTCAATACGGCGCTCAAATGCCCCATGGAACCGTCGCCTGAGTAATGCGGGGGATATCGCGCGAGATGGCGGGGGAACACGATCGGCTAACCGATCAGCCCAACTTCCAGCCGTCCGGAGTCTTGCACCAGGTGGTCGAGTAGTTGCGCTCTGGCCGCGTCCCGGGCCCGATGATCTGATACTGCAAATTGCGGCAACTCAGGTTGTGACGGCTTACTGGTTGGCCTGCGGTGATTGTCCCACTGGCACCTGATTTGGGGTTGCTCCAGGTCTCGGTGCCACCGGGAACAAGCTGTGGCCGATCAAGCAAACGATTGGTGGCGTCGGTAAGAGCGTCTATATCATCCTGCCTCATCGGCTCACCCGTGCTGCCGCGAAACGGGTTGATCTGGCCAAAAGCTGGCTGAAGCAGGCATGTGCCAACCAGAAATGCCGATACCGGAAACACATGCCGTCTTTGACGGTTCGTCATCCTCTCCTCCTCACTCATCAATCGCCGGATGATCGGCCGATACGGCTCCTCGGTTCGTGCCGTCGTCGGGCGAGCCGATTTGCGCAGCCGTTCACGCAACGGCTGGAACATGACATAAAGCGGCGGAATGGCGAATATGCCGATGAGAACGATGCGGTGACTTGCACGATGCCCGACGCGATATGCAAAATGGCCCCCTGTCTTACGATAACAGCGAGCCTCTCGCGGGTTCGACGACAACCGGACCATCGCGGCCACAGCCTGGACAGCGCCTGCACAGAATGTACCGGCTGGCAGAGATCCTGCGCAACTAACGTGACAGGCTCGCCCTACGGTCACCCTGCAAATTTCTTCACCGCGACGATTGCATTGGTGCCACCAAATGCAAAGGCATTGCTGATGGCGGCTCTGATCGGGCGATCCCTTGCATGACCCATTGTTACATCAAGATCGCATTCGGGATCGAGCTCTTCGATATTGACCGTGGGCGGCACAATCCCGCAACGGATTGCTTCGATGACGGCAATCAACTCCAGCGCGCCGCTGGCGCCCAGCGCATGCCCATGCATGGACTTTGTTGAGGAGATCGACAGGCGTTTGGCCTCATGGCCGAACACTGATTTGATGATTCTGATTTCTGCAATGTCGTTGGCGACTGTACCGGTCCCGTGGGCATTGATGTAGTCAACGTCAGCAACAGAAAGGTTGGCATCCGTGAGGCACGCGCGCACAGCCGCGGTTGGCCCCTCGATCGTTGGTGCTACAAGGTCGGCCGCATCGGCGCTCATCCCCACCCCTGCGATTTGCGCCAGGACTTCCGCGCGGCGCGCTCTGGCGTGATCCGCCCGCTCCAGGACAAACATCGCAGCTCCTTCGGCCAGGACGAGACCTTTGCGATGCCGGTCGAATGGCCGGCATGTATCCGGCGCAAGCACACGAAGCGCCTCCCACGCCTTCAGTGTCCCATAGTTGAGAGGCGCCTCTGTTCCGCCGACGATCGCAGCATCTATTGCGCCGTTGCGCAGGAGGTACACAGCCATGGCGATTGCGTGATTGGACGACGCGCATGCCGAAGAGATCGAAAACACGGGCCCCCGGATGCCATGGACCATGCTGATCTGGCTGGCCGGGGCACTTGGCATGACGCGTGGCACGGTGAACGCGTGCGCGCGCTTCGCGCCTTCGAGAAAGAGTTTGCGATACAGTTCCTCAATCGTCTCTCCTCCGGCTGTTGCAACCCCGACCATGCATCCGGTTCTGTGCCCCATGCGTTCCAGCGCCAGGCCCGATTGAGTGAGCGCCTGTCGAGCTGCGACAAGTGCCAGTACGCTGAAGCGGTCGAGTGTTGATGACAGCCGGGTATCGAGCAGCCCACGTGGATCAGGAGGAGGGATGACGCCGCCAATTGAGACCTTCAGGTCGAAGGGCGCCGAAACATCCAGCTTGCCGAGACCGCAAACGCCGTCTTTCAGCGCGGACCAGAATGCCTCAACTGAGTGGCCTAGCGCGGAGACACAGCCCGCGCCTGTAACCACGATAGGCTCATGTTCCACGGCTGCGTCCCTCAAGGCCGAGCGAGTGACCGAGATCGACGAGGTCCGCGACGGATTTGTAGTTGTTCCAGGCTTCGGCGGCATCCACCGGAACGGTCACGTCAAATTCGTCTTCGATTGTCATGATGATCTCGACCAGATCCAACGATGTCACGCCGAGTTCGGACAGAGTAGAACTGGAGGTGATCACCGAGGGATCCAGGTGAGCCTGCTTGGCGATCACCCGCCGGAGCACGTCTGATATCGTTTCTTCCATAACCTCTACTTTCTGATCGTCGTCGCACTAGGCGCTCTTCACGGGACCGGGCTTGGCGTCCGCGAATCGCGCGACGAGCCGCCGCATTCGCCGCATCAATCTCAGGTTTTCCAGAGCTTCGGCTCGCGGCACCGCCGGGTACC
Organism: uncultured Alphaproteobacteria bacterium; assembly: GCA_963733475.1. Classification (GTDB taxonomy): domain Bacteria; phylum Pseudomonadota; class Alphaproteobacteria; order Acetobacterales; family Acetobacteraceae; genus JAMXLO01. The sequence goes on from CAVTEC010000009.1 coordinate 55,902, forward strand.
CAGCATATATCGCGCCATCGGGGACGTTGGTTCCAACGCATGCGGCGGCTCCGATGACCGCTCGGGAGCCGATCCTCAAGTGATCCGCAACGCCGACGCGTCCCCCCAGTACCGCGCCGTCGCCGATGACGACACCACCTGCCAAACCGACTTGTCCGCAGAGCAGGCAGTCCATGCCAATCTCCACGTTATGGCCAATCATGACCAGATCATCGATCTTGGTCCCCGCGCCGATACGGGTCGGCTTCAATGTGCCGCGGTCAATCGCAGTCAATGCGCCGATCTCAACATCATCGCCAACTTCAACAATCGACAGAGAGTGAACCTTCCTTAGCTCATTGCGCCCCGGACCGTCGTGGGGCCTGTTGCTGGAGCCCAAGGCTGCTTCCGCTGCACCGGGACGGTCCGGCACGAAGCTGAACCCGTCGGAACCGATCGACGCATTGTGATGCAAAACCGCCCTATCGCCTACCCGGCATCCCCAGGCTATTCGAACGCCGGGGTGTACTAAGCACTCTTCGCCGATCGCCGCGCCCGCCCCGATTGTTGCTTGCGACAAAATCACCGAGCGAGCCCCGATTGACGCACCAGGACCTATCACCACCAGGGGCCCTATCGTTGCGTCCTCCGCGATGGAGGCGCTCGCGGCAATCACAGCGCTTGGATGCACGCCTGGAGAAATGTCGTCACGATGTCGGAATACGCCGGTGATCGCTGATAAGTTGGAACGAGACCGGCGCATAAAAATTACCGCTGCGAAGTCTAGATGCGCCAATTCGGTCCCCTCTAGGACAAGTGCGATCTCGGCGCGGCTTTCGCTTAGGAGCGGGACCGTATCTGGCGAGATGGCAACAGCAATATCGCCGCTTGCAGAGGCTTCGATCGGATGTACAGCACGGGTGACTTCCATCGTCGAAGCACCCATCAAACGGCCACCCAACGCTTCAGCTAGCAGGTACGCCTTCATGGTCGATATCCTTCGAAGCGCATGGCAGTCAGCGCGTGAAAAAAGCATCAAGCTACGTCACGCGGCAATCTTTGTCCTGCTTACGACCCGGCTTCAGTGCTGACGTGAGAGCGGTCCATGGTATAGCTTCCTATACTAGCCTGCAAATCATACACTGTGATCGAGGTAAATGAGGGGGAATGCGGCGAGGTCTCGCAATGATAAGTGGGTGCTCTGCGCCGATGTGGCGCAAGAATGCGGTCGAGCGGGCACCTCGCCAAGCAGCGAGCTGTCCAAAATAGCTTGACCAATTCGGGTCCGATGCAGGAACTTACCGACGCAACAGTATAACACGCTATCCAGTTCCGGCAGACGATCACGGGCCAATCTTTTCAATCGGAGCGCATCGCCGAACGTTTTACCGATGCCGTGCTCACGATCATCTGCCAGACTTATGTCACTCCGAATTATCGCCAAGTGTGTGGGAGGGATTAGGTAAATGGCCACAAGAACAACTGCCATGGCGATGGTCGTGATCGGCTTGTTCGTGTCTTATACCAAAGCTCACTGACCGCGACCCGTTCGCTCTAACTAACCGTCATGGCCGGCCCCGGAGCCGGCCATCAGCCTCATCGGCACAACGGTGCCAATGTACGCTGATGGCCTGGTCCGATCCCCGGGACAAGCCCGGGGACTTCGGCCCGGCCATGACGACAAGGCGACAGATGAGTCATGGTCAGCGAGCAGTGGCATTACTCGGCACAAGCTCAGGCACCTTCGCCAGTGCCAGAGCCGGAAGCCCCGCCCACGGTCACCGCCGCGCCCACTCGCCATTTCATCGTAAATGATAATTCCATATCGTACCATTACGAGTTTACGGCGACCAATCCGGGCTCCGGCGTAACCGGCAAGGACCTTATGACCTTCAACCATTTCGATGTTCGGAATTATGGCACCAACCTTGTGAATATCGACTGCCCCACTCCATGGTCACGTTATCTTCTCGGCAGCGATGTATGCGCGCCAGCCGCCATGCTTCGTGATCTCGCGTTGCCCTTCGACGAGAGCAGGTTCACCCAGTACTCCAAGTACCTGTCGAGCCGTCGTCCAGTTGCACCTTGCCTATCGATAAGCCAGGCGGCTCATTCAGCAGAATGTCTGCCAGACCAGCGCGAGGTACGGACCAGACTTCCAGCGCAATCTTGACGCCTTCCCCGTCTGTCACACGAACCATGGCGGGATGATCGTCGTTGATGCTCCAGATGCGATAACAGGGTGCGGTGAAAGCCTCGCGGTAAAACGTCGCCTTGGCTGCCACCATGTTGGGATTCAGCTTCAGCCCACGCATCAACGTGCCATTGATCGCCAGCAAAACCTCCCCTCGACCGGCGCCGACAATCCGCGTACCGGACGCGCCGTCGAGGATGGCGCGGATCTCGTTCACTGAGCCAATAACACCGACAGCACCAGGCGTGGTCGCAACATAATCGGCAACTGCCGCAACCTTCGGCTCCATACTGCCAGCGCCGAACTCGCCCGCGGCGATATAAGCGCGCGCCTCGTCAACCGAAATCGTGTCGAGCCAACGCTGGGCCGGCGTTCCAAACGCAATCGCGACACGTGGGACTGCGGTAGCGACCAGCAGCATATCCGCGCCAAGTTCGTGCGCGAGCATGGCCGACGCGTGATCCTTATCGACCACGGCTTCGACACCGACGATCCGCCCATCCTGGATCGCTACCGGAATGCCCCCGCCGCCGGCCGCGATGACCACAGCGCCTGCATCCAACAGCGCGCGGATTGCATCGGCCTCAAGGATGCGCTGCGGACGCGGTGAGGGTACCAGACGGCGCCAGCCACGCCCTGCGTCTTCAGCGACTGTCCACCCCTGTGTTTTCGCCATCGACTGCGCCTTCTCTTCAGTCAGGAACGGTCCAATCGGCTTGGTTGGTTGCGTCAGCGCCGGGTCATCCGGATCGATCAGCGACTGCGTGACAACAGCGATGACCGGCCGATGCAAGCCGCGGCGGGAGAGTTCATTGGTGATTGCCTTGACAAACATAAAGCCGATCGCGCCCTGCGTATCGGCCACCGCGTAATCAACCGGGATCGGCGCGACTTCCTCCAGCGCCATTTCCGAGCGCCTCAGGATGAAGCCGACCTGCGGCCCATTGCCGTGCGAGAGCACGACACGCCACCCTCGCTCAATCAAATCGACCAGCGATGGAATGGTCGCAACCACAGTGTCGTACTGATCAGGGATCGAACTCACGTCCCGCTTCGGCGACCAGCGCATTGCCGCCAAACGCAACAACGGCAGTCTGTGTCATCGATCCACCCCATCGGCCGGCGCCCCGATACCCAGGCTGTTGCCGAGCTCAGCGAGCGCTTCGCTGAAGCAGGCCATCGGCGCGGTTGTTATGCCCGCGCCGATCTGCCCGACCCCAGCCTTCTTGTGCGCAATCCCGGTGTTGATGATCGGCAGTATGCCCGAGTCCGCGACAAGCCGCGCGTCGATGCCCGCCGGAGTGCCACTGAAGTTGAGGTTCGGTACCGTGAAGGCCGGATTGGTTCCGAGAGTTATCGATAGCATCCGTCGGCTGTTGGCGACAGCATCGGCCGGCGTGCCACCAACAAATTGCACGATGGCCGGCGATGCCGCCATCGCAAAACCGCCGAGACCGTTCGTCTCGGTGATCGCCGAATCACCCAGGTCCGCCGCGGCATCCTCGACGCTGTATCCAGGGAAATAGAGGCCATCGACGGGGTTCGCCGGCGCTTGAAACCATTGGTCTCCGGTGCCGCTCAAGCGAATGCCGAAGTTGACGCCGTTGCGCGCCATCACAGTGACCAGGCTGCTTCCCGGTACACCGTGTGCTGCATCCGACATCGACTTCGACGCGGCCATCGAAATGTTGAGGAAGAAGTGATCGTTGCCAGCGATGAAGGTGAGCGCGCGATCAACCACCTGACGGTCCAGATCGGATCGGATCAGCGACAAGGCCAGCCGCTTGAATAGCAGGCTGGAGGCCGCTGCGTTGCGGTTGTGCAGCTCGTCGCCCATGTGCAGTGCCTGCGCCATCAGCGGTTTGAGGTCCGGTTCCGCAAGCCCGCGCACCGCGGTCTGGACAGCATGAAAGAACTCGCCGCCCAGCCAGCGCAACCGCTCCAGCACCTCCGCCGAGTTCGCGCCAAAGCGCAGTACCTTCCCGAGACCCTCATTGAGATTGCAAAAGGCGCGGTTTCCCGCATCGGCGTTCTCGACCACCCACACCGGCATGGACGGGCTGATGATTCCAGCCATCGGACCAACCGCCGCGTGCGCATGACATGGTTCCAGCGAGACGCTACCGTCGCGCGCCAGCGTTTCAGCGCCCTCAAGGCTGTCGGACCATCCCTCATAGAGGATTGCACCGGCAATCGCGCCCTGCTGTGGACCGCACATCTCGTCCCAGGCAATCGGTGGACCGGCATGCAGGATGCGCCGCTCTCCTGGCCCGAGCGCCTTGATGGCTTCGCGTGCCAGCACCAGGTCGGTCAGTCGAGGCTGTGCGGCAAGATAGCGCCCATACGCGGTGCGGTTCGTTTCATCGATGCGCGGGTCAGCGATCATTTGCGCCAGCACCCAACCAAGCGACGCATCGGCACCAGCGGGCGGCACCCAACTGAGCTGTGTCACCTCCCCGCCCGAATTCGGAAATGTTCGCCGCGAAGCTCGGCAGACCGACATTGACGACCTTGAGGTCCTGCTGGAACAAAGCCTTCATGACCGTGCTCCATTGCGTTCCGCGATAATCGCGACGGACCACGCCGCCGCCTCCGCGTTGGATGATGCGACGTGTACCCCAGCGGAGTTCAGCTTTGCCACAATGTCAGCCCGGTTCTGCGGATCCTGATCGGTACCGCAGACATAACCGATAAATGCCAAGGTGCGACCCGACGCCTTCGCCTTCGATCGCGCCGAACCGATGGCACCAAGCAGGCCGGCGACTGGGTCGGACGCGGCACCGTAGCCGAGCACGACATCGAACAGCACAACAGCAGTCGTTGGATCGTCAGCCTCCTGGCGAATCCGCGCGTCGCGCTGCGATGGATCAATCATGGGATGTGGGCGGCCCTGAGTGAACTCGTCGTCGCCCATATCAATGATGGTGTTCTGCTCACTTGTCGCGCTACGAGTTAGCCGCTCATTGCCTGCGGTCGGCGTGTTCGAGAATGCCGTGATGCCGGCCGCGGCATGCACAAGCTGTGCCTCAAAGCAGAATGTTCCTCCGGAAAAGATACCGCGCACGTAGCGCTGCGTCGGCGACATCCCGCGCGCGAGGCCCGTCAGCGATCGCTTCGCCTCATTGCCAAGCGCAATGGCCTGAGTGCTGGAAGTCTGCCCCTTTGCCAAAGCCACTGCGATGTCCGCGGCCTGCGCGAGATGCAGTGCGCCATGGACGCCGTTGCCTGTTATCGACGCGGGGTCGGCGCCGAGGAATATTACCACCACCGGCTTGGCGCTCGCTCGTGCAGCCGCGAGCACGTGCGCTGCAACCTTTTCGGACGGCGGCTTGGAGATCAGCACGATGACCTTGGTCGCGGGATCGGCATCCAGTGCAGCCAGACCGTGCAGCATGGAGATGCCACCGATCATGTCTGACAAATCGTGCCCGCCAGTACCCAATGCCTGGGAAATGCCGGAGCCAAGCTGATGCACACGCACAGTCACTTCCTGCGTGCCGGTGCCAGACGCGCCGACCACGCCGATCGGCCCACGCCGAACAACATTGGCGAAACCGAGCGGCACGCCGTTGACGATGGCTGCGCCACAGTCCGGCCCCATCACCATCAGATCATGCTCGCGCGCGTAGGTCTTCAGTGCCAGCTCGCTCTCAGGCGGAACATTGTCGCTGAACAGCATGACATCCATTCCGAGGCGCAGCGCCTTCATCGCCTCCGCTGCCGCATAATCACCTGGAACCGATATCAGTGCGAAGTTGATAGCCGGATCGCGCGCCACAGCGGTCTGGATGCTGGTCAAGGGCTGCCGCGCCGCCGATCCTTCGGTGTCGCCCGTCACATTTTTCGCAGAGAGTAGCTCGTCAGCAATGCGAAGAGCGTCGTCGCATGCGGCTTCCTCTCCGGCGACCACAACCACGAGGTCATTGGGCTTGATCTCGAAGGTGCCGAGACCCGCGCTCGCAAGGTTCTCGACGTTGGTCGCGGTCGCCATCACGACCGAAGCCGCCTCAATCCCTGCCAACGCGGAAATCTTCGCGGACACCGTCATCAGACTGACGGAATCCTTGTAGAGGTTTGGGTAAGATCGAAAGCGCGTGCTCATGCCGCCTCCTCGAAGGCTCTCATAGCAAGAAATCTACGCGATGCAGCAACGACACCCATGCACATATCCGCGCCGGACGTCGCACCGATTGCAAGCACGTCGGTGATCGCAAGCATTAGATCGGCAACAGACCGTGCCGCAACCAGTGCGACCAGAAGCTCGTGGACAGCCTTCGAAAACTGGCCCTTTGCGGCCTGCTGCAACAGATAGCCGGAGAGCGAAGTTGTCATCGGCAGCAGCGCACGCACCAAGTGCGTCAAAGTGTCACGTGCAGCATGAACATGATCGTCGGATTGCGGCAAGGTCAGTACCGCAAGAATGCCAGCAAGCACGTCATCGCCCGCTGGTGTAAGCCCTGGACCTCGGCCCACGACTTGACCCAGCAGATCTGCCAGCGCGCCAGCGTCGTGCGCAAGCTGCGTAACAACGCACTGCGCTGTAGTCGCCGAGTCCCGCCATGCATGGGCGGCAAATTCTCGCGCGACGATGGCAAGACGCTCTTCTATCCCCGGCGCGAGCTTCCCCGGTCGCGAAACCCGCCAATGCGGCGCAGCGCGAAAATCCACGAAGACAGTTTGCCCGCCCGTGGCAAGGAACCCGCCACGCACAAATACGCGGTCACCCTGGCGGATTCGGAGGCCCCCCAACGTCTCTGCCGCCACGCGAATACCGAATGGAAGGTCGGATTTGCCGACCGCCAGCAGTGTCCACAAGCCATCGCCAACAATCATATTCAGCGCATGCGGAAATACGCTGTGCACCACACCCGTGATCACTGCGTCATGGTCGAGCATCGGACCAATCGAAACGGCCTGGAGTGGCACCACCGTGCTCAGGAGATTGCGGCGATCAGTCTATTCAAATCTGAGACCATCCGAAAATGCCACCTTGCGCCTTGATCATCTACAGCCCGACCCGCTGGAATTCCAGGAAGTAGGACGCCACGCAATCACTGAGAACCGCGCACTCGAAGCCTCGGTCGTTGGCCTTTCGTACCGTGGTGTGAACGCAAACCTCGAGCGTCACACCACACACGACCAGAGTCTTGATCCTCCGATCCAGCAGTATCTGATGCAGGTCCGTCGCATGGAACGAACCCTTTCCGGGCTTGTCGATAATCGGCTCGCCTGCCACGGGATAGCGCTGGTGGATGATATCATGACCCTGTTCGCTGCGTACCAGGATTCGTCCCATCGGCCCCTCGGTATCGGTGAAAGTCTTGTCGCCCCGCGTGTTGATTGGAAGAGAGCGCTGGCAAAGTGAGTGTATCTTGCCGCCCCGCTGTTCCCATGATGTTCTCGCCCCCAGGGCGAAGGGTTGAGCGGTGACGGAATTCGGTCACCAACCTACCATGCGTCAATGAGTGACCAGTGGCCGCCAATCCGCGTCAACCGCGCCCGCGTCCTGACGCTCTGGGCCACTATCGTCGGGGAACGGCCGCATCGCTGCCACCCGAGGAAGTGAACCGTGTCGGCGTCCGGCTGTATGAGCCGGTTCCGGCCGGATGGGCCCGATGGCGCGCAGGGCGTAGAGGATCAACCGCCGCTCTCTGAGCCAGGTGCCGATATAAAGCTGCCCGGATGCGGAATTCGGCTGACATCAGTTCCGATGGGGGTTTCCGCTCTTGCATTCCAGCGCCATGGGAAAGTATCGTCAAAAAGACGTTACTCAAGGGTTGTGCTTCGGTGAAGTCTTGCAGTATGGTTGAATCGTTACCGAGTTCACCCACTGGGCGCGCCGTTTACCAGAGCGACGCGCCCTCCTTTTGCAATCAGCGCTCCGGCGTCGGGACATGCCGACATGAAGCCGCGCGGCGCCATCGGTAACAGTTCGCTTTCCTCGGCATGATGCTCCCGACCAGTCAGAGTGCCCAATACGTAGTGATGGAACGACCGATCTTGCCGCTTTTTCCACTGATTTATGCCGTGCTTCGAGATCGCCGTGCGGTCACGGCATTGGAGTATGCCATAATCGCCGCAATCATCGTCGCGACCGTGGTGGTCGGTTTCACCAGCCTCAGTGACGCGGTGTCAAATCAGTTCAGTAACATCGGCGCCGGCCTCTAACACTTGGTGCGGGTCCTGACCGGCTCTAACAAGCGCCCGCAGTGCCGATGGTCAGGGCTGCAACAGCACGAATGCGAACAGCGCCCATGAAGCTGCCACTGCGATGATGAGTATGGTGCGAAGTATCATAGGTCGAACTCCCCACGGTCGCCGCCGGTACTTAGGCCCAGCAGCGGGTGCCGCAAACGGGAGAGATCGTCGGACCTTTTTTCCGGAAATGGGTGGGCAGACTTTCCTGCACCACGACAGCGGGACGCGACCGCGTGAACCCCTTTCGAGACGCCTTATACTCACTGACCGTGACCCATTCGCTTCAACCGTCATGGCCGGGCGTGGGTACAGACCGGCTACATAGGTAACACTTCAGACCGGGCACGTAGGTAACAGTGCAAGATCGGGTTTGGAGGATTGCCCGATGCCGTGGACCGAGATGAGCAAGATGGACGACCGGCTGATTTTCATCGCTGCGTGTCTTCGCGGGGAAGTGTCGATGAGTGAGACCTGCCTGCGGCACGGGATCAGCCGGAAGACGGGCTACAAATGGCTGGAGCGGTACTGGCAGGCGGGAGCGGCGGGGCTGGTAGCCTTGAGCTCGGCCCGCCACACGGTGGGGCAAGCGATTGACCCGACGATCGCGGCGGCGGTTCTGGCGCTGCGCGACGCACGCCCGACCTGGGGTCCGAGGAAGCTGCTGGCACGGTTGCGGATGGACCGTCCGGAGATGATCTGGCCGGCATCGAGCACGGTGGGCGATCTGCTGCGCCGGTCTGAGCGGTCGAAACCGCGGCCGCGGCGGCGGCTGGGCGATCCGCGGTGCACGCCGTTACCGAACGAGCCATTGGCGGCGAACGACATCTGGTCGGCCGACTTCAAGGGCTGGTTCCGCACTGGCGACGGGGTGCGGTGCGAACCGTTCACGGTGAGTGACGGCTACAGCCGCTATCTGTTGGCGTGCGAAGCGGTGCCGCAGGTGACGTGGGTGCAGGTGCAGCCGCGGCTGATCCGGCTGTTCGAGGCGAACGGGCTGCCGCGGGCGCTGCGCACCGACAACGGCAACCCGTTTGCGCGGCTCGACGGTCTGGGAGGGCTGTCGCGGATGTCGGTGTGGCTGCTGAAGCTGAACGTGTGGCCCGATCATATCCAGCCTGGCCGGCCGGACCAGAACGGGCGGCATGAGCGCATGCACCGCGTCTTGCAGGAGGATACGGCGACCCCGCCGGCGGTAACGGTGCCTGCGCAACAGGCGCGGATGGATAGCTGGCGGGCGGATTACAACAGCTATCGCCCGCACGAGGCGCTGGGCCAGCGCTGCCCTGCGACGCTCTACATGCCCTCGGTGCGGGCTTACCCGGGGACGATCGCCGAATGGGATTATCCTGCGGACCATCACACCCGGCGCGTGATCGGCGACGGCCACATCAGATGGCGCGATGGTACGGTGTATTTGTCGGGCGCCCTGCGCGGCGAGACGGTTGCCCTGGCGCGGCGCGACGATGGCGATTGGGCGGTGCGTTTCCGTGGTTTCGATCTGGCTGTCTTGCTCGATGAGAGCAATCGCCTGCGCTGCTGCGGACTGGACCGGACAGCGGTCCGGCGAGCTGCCTGACGAAGGCGGCCGGGTGGCCTCGCCAGGACAGCTCGCGCCATTGTCTCTCGCTGTCCCGCCGGTCTCAAGTCCGGCGCCTGCGGCGCCCCGCTGCGCGGCTGCGGGACTTGACCCCGGCGGGACAGCGAGAAGAGAGCCGCAAATGCCGTCTATGGATCGCTGTGTCTGGAGGGGCAAAGCATGTAAACAAACCGGGGAAACTGTTACCTACGTGCCCGGTCTAACGTGTTACCAATGATGCCGGTTGAACCGTGTCCCGGCCACCCGTGGCGCCGCAAACATTCGATCGCGGGCGCATCAAGCTGAAGCCTATGGGCGGTCGGCCGCACTTACCGGCAAGTTGCCGCTACGGGTGGCCGGGACACACCCGACCCCTATCGGTGGTTTGGACGTCTCATGAATGCAGTCCGATGTTATGTTAGCATGGGGACAAGCTCGGGGACTTCGGTCCGGCCATAACGACAGAGCGACAAATGAGTCATGGTCAGTGAGGTTTGGTATTAACCTTCCACCGAGCCGCGGCGCGAAGTTTCCCTGAGGCTTGCCCGCCGACTGGCAACCAAAAAGGCAGTGACGGCTGATTTCCGGAAGATCCGCCACCGCAATATCCGGCTACCCCACGAGCCATTCGGCAGCGGTGCACTGAACCCAACGCCGACGGCATCCTCATTCCATTTGGTGTGCCAGTCGTTTCCAAACCGCCATCCCGGCATGCAGAACGCGACCAGGCGCATACGGCCTGAGTAGGAGTACTCCACCTTCGGTGGAACCTCCACCACCATCCCCGAGGTGACATCGTACCGGCGGCCATCGATGATGAAATGACCCGCACCGGAGAGAATGTAGTGGATCCGCGTAATCTTCTTGCTGATCATGAAGGTGTCGTGTCCACCTTCGACCTCGATGTAATAGAGATCGAGGTCCTTCCGCGCGAGCGGTCCGAATGCGTAGCCGGTCAGTCCTCGTTCCTTGAAGGCAGGCGCTGTGGGAACGCAATGGATGTACTGCATAAGGCCAGTACTCCCCGCCATCGCAGATTAACTACAGCAGCGCATTGGATCGGGTTGCAACCGAGTCGGATCGGCTCCTGCCATGCAGACTGAAGCAGCGTGCCTTTGTTTCACTCTCATGACTCCATCGCATGGGAAACTCTAAGGCCAGCGGACACTGAGCCACGAGTGGTTTGGGACTATGCAACAGAAATTGATATACCGTATGACATCACCGTGTGGCCAGTCTCAGAATGTAACATTTGCATTACAAAATGGAGAAGAACCGCACGATCGCTGGAATTCGGGACGTTCTATGGGCCGAGCGATGCCAATACCCCCAGTTCGGCCCGTGGCGTGTGTTACCCGCGCGGGCGGCGGTTACACTTTTTCGCTCTCCTGCCGCACCAGATCGCCGAGCAGGTCAATGGCGGCGTGCCGGAGACCCTTGCGTGGCTCACTATAATTCTGCCCGAAAGCAATTCATTCATGCGCAGATGGACAAAAGCTTCTGCGCGTCCGTTCGCTGAGACCCGGGCCCAGGCTCAGGGCAGGCAGTTGACTGGTGCGCCGCTCGCGTTGGGACCGAGAGCTGCCTCGAACGGATCGCAGCCCGCGGGTCCGCCGACACCAGCGCCAATGCCCGATCCCCCGGTCGAGGACCCAACCTTAGGAGCGGAGGGCGCTGCCATCGCGGTCCCGCCGCTCATTACCGGGTTGGAGGGCGCGGAGACGCCAGCCGGTTGAGACGAGCTCGACATCAGCCCGCTGGCGATACCCGCCTGGGTTCCTGGCACGGTGCCGGGCAACGTGCCTGTTGTCCCAATCCCCGAGCCCACGCCGGCTCCTCCAGGTGCCGTGGCTGCACCGTACGTCGCTGCGGTGACATTCGATGTGCCGGACGCGGATGCAGCGGTGCCTGGCGTTTGCGCCCAGGCCGATGCTGCCAGCGACGCCCCGAAAACGGCGGCGATGACCGGTGGGCTCCAGTGCTGCATGGCACTCTCCTACTGTGCGTCGGAGGATAACAAGCAGTCGCCCGCGCCGGTTTCACGCCTCAACAAATAGCCGGGATCATCCTCATCCCACGCGCACAGGCTCTCCCACACGCTCGCGCACATGGTGATCCTCGGCGATCAGCATGTACACCGCCGGCACCACGAACAGAGTAAACAGCGTGCCGATCGCCAGGCCGGACGCGATCACCAACCCCATGCTGAACCGTGATGCCGCACCCGCTCCGGTCGCAACGATCAGCGGCACGACGCCCAGCACCATCGCCGCCGTCGTCATCAGGATGGGGCGTAGCCGGATACCGGCCGCGAGCTCGATCGCCTCGCGGCGCGTGTGCCCCTCCTTCTGCAGGTTATTGGCGAACTCAACGATCAGGATGCCGTGCTTGCTGATCAGTCCCATCAGGGTGACCAAGCCGACCTCGGTATAGATATTCAGACTGGCCCCACCCAATCCCAGACCGACAAAGAACAGCGCGCCGGCGATCGACATCGGCACCGACACCAGGATGATGAACGGATCGCGGAAGCTCTCGAACAGCGCGGCGAGTGACAGATAGATGATGACCAGCGCGAACCCGAAGGTCAGCAGGAAGCCCCCCGACTCCTGGATGTATTGCCGCGACAGTCCACCGTAGTCCACCGAATATCCGACAGGCAGATCGCGAGCCGCCAAGTCTTGCAGATACTTGATCGCAGTCCCCAGCGCGACGCCTGGCGCCGGCACGCCCTGGATCATCGCATCATTCACCTGCTGGAAGTGGTTCAGCGATTCCGGCGCGGTATAAGTGTGTATACTCGCGATCGTCCCAAGTGGCACCGACGCGCCGCTCGCCGTGCGGACATAGTAGTTCAGCAACTGCGACGGGTTCAGACGGAAGCGTTGCTGGACCTGCGGGATCACCTTGTACGACCGGCCATCCAGACCGAAGTAGTTCACGTAGCCGCCGCCCAGCATCGCGGTCAGGGCAGAGCCGACATCGCTCATCTTCAATCCGAGCATCGACGCCTTGCTGCGATCGATCTGCACCGTGGTCTCGGGGTTGTCGATCTTCAGATCGGTGTCGAGGAAGATGAACAGACCGCTGGCGCGCGCATCCTGCAGGAACTTCTGCGCCACGGTGTTGAGCGTCGAGAACGAATCAGTGGTGCCGATGATGAACTGGATCGGCAAGCCCTGGCTGCCTGGCAGTGGTGGCGGTTGGAACGCCACGACCTGTGCGCCGGCGATATGCGCCATCTGCTGCTGCACGAGCGGCTGCAGCACCGCCGTCGTGCGATCGCGTTGATCCCACGGCTTCAGCACCATGCCGGCGATATTCTGCCCCGGCATGTCGAGCTGGAACACGTGATCGCTTTCAGGGATGCTGGCGAAGTCGTTGTAGATCTGCTGATCGTAGAGCTGACGTTGTTGCAGCGTGGAGTCCGCGGCGTTGGTTGCCGACGTGATGATGACGCCCTGGTCCTCCTGCGGTGCCAGCTCACTGGTCGCGCCGTTATACAGGAAATAGATGCTGCCAAGGATGATCAGCGCGAACACCGCTGTCACCGGCAGGTAGTTCAGGCTGCCGTGCAGCCAGCGTTCGTAGCGGCGGTGGATGGCGTGGAATCGCCGATCGATGAAATTGACGAGGCCGCTTTCCCAGCGAGGCAGAACTCGCCGCCGGTTTCAACATCCGTGAAGTCATCATCGGCGTCAGCGTCAGCGCGATGATTGCGGACACGGTGATCGACCCGACCAACGTAAACGCGAATTCGGTGAACAGCGCACCGGTCAGTCCGCCTTGGAAGCCGATCGGCACATACACGGCCACCAGCACCACAGTCATCGCGATGATTGGTCCCGACAGTTCGCGAGCGGCCTGAATGGCGGCCGGGATTGGCTTCATGCCGTCTTCCAGATGGCGGTTGACGTTCTCCACCACGATGATCGCGTCGTCCACCACAAGCCCAATGGCCAGCACCAATGCCAGCAAAGTCAGCAGATTGACCGAGAATCCCAGCGCCAGCATGAACACAAAGGTGCCGATCAGCGACAGCGGGATCGCGATCACCGGGATCACCACGGAACGCGGCGATCCCAGGAACACGAACACCACCAGCGTGACGATCAGCACCGCCATGACCAGTGTGCGCACGACCTCATGGATGGCGCTGCTGACGAAGGCGGTTGAGTCGTAGACAATCTGCCCGTTCAGGCCCTGCGGTAACTGCTGCTGGATGCCGGGAAACACCGCCCGCACGCCGTGAATCACGTCGAGCAGATTGGCCGCCGGTGCCACCTGGATGCCGATGTAAACGGCGCGCTGGCCATCGAAGCCGACTGCGGTTTCGTAGTCATCGAACCCCAGCGTGACGTGCGCGACATCCTGAAGCCTCACAATCGCGCCGTTCGATTGCTTCAGGATCAGATTGCGGAACTGGTCGAGCGAATGCAGGTCGGTGGATGCGGTCAGGTCGAACTGCACCATCTGGCCCTTGCTGTTACCCAAGCCAGAAATGTAGTTGTTCGCCGCCAGCGCCTGTGACACGTCAGCCGCTGTCAGCCCATACGCGGCCAGCTTCTCCGGATCGAGCCAGGCCCGCAATGCGAAATTCTTGCCCCCGAGAATTTCAGCGGTCTGCACACCGGGCACCGCCTGCAGCTTCGGCTGCACCACGCGCACGATGTAGTCAGTGATCTGGTTCGGCGCCAACACCTTGCTGTTGAAGCCGATATACATCGCGTCGATCGTCTGGCCGATGCGTACCGTCAATGTTGGCTGCTGCGTGCCCTGCGGTAGCTGGCTCAACACCGAATTGATCTTGGTATTGATCTCGGTCAGCGCCTTGTCGGCATCGTAGTTCAGCCGGAGATACACCGAGATCGTGCTGTTGCCCGATGTGCTGACCGACGACATGTAGTCGATGCCGTTGGCCTGGGCGATCGCGTTCTCCAGCGGCGTGGTGATGAACCCCGCCACCACATCCGGATCAGCGCCATAATACACCGTGTTGATCGTCACCACGGCGTTCTGCGTCTGCGGATATTGCAACACCTGCAACGTCGCCAGCGCGCGCAGTCCAAGCACCAGGATCAGCAGGCTGACGACGGTGGCCAGCACAGGACGGCGAATGAACAGATCGGTCAGTTTCATGGTGCGGCCTCAGCGATCGACTGGCTTTGGCGCGACATCCGAAGCCGGCTGCACGCTGTTGTTGATGGCCACAGGCGAGCCGTTGTGCAGTTTCATCTGCCCAGCGCTGACGACGACATCGCCCTCCTTCACGCCACTCAGCACCGCGACCTGATCGCCGCGCGTCGCACCGGTCGTGACGAACGTCTGCCGAGCGGTGCGCGCCGCGCCATTCTGTTCGACCACATACACCGTGCTGCCATATGGATTATAGGCGATCGCTGTCTGCGGCAGCGTGATATGCTGCTGTGGCGCTCCGACATCGATATCCACCGTCGCGTACATGCCCGGCAGCAACTTGCGATCCGGATTGCCGAGCGTCGCGCGCACCTGCACGTTGCGCGAGCTGGTATCGACCAGCGGATTGATCGCGGCGATCTTTCCCGCGAAAGTCTGGCCCGGATAGGTGTCAACGTGCGCCGAAATCGCCTGGCCAATCTTGAGCTGATCCAGCGCTTGCTGCGGCAGGAAGAAATCCAGGTAGATCGGGTCCAGTGCCTGCAACGCCACGACCGTCGTGCCGGCATTCAAATACTGGCCGAGATCGACCTGGCGGATCCCCAGATGCCCGGCGAACGGCGCACGTAGTACTTTCTTGTCCACGATGACTTTCTGCTGTTCGGCCTGCGCCCGCGCGTTCTTCAGGTTGAACGTGTCGTTATCGACGATGGCCTGGCTGATCGCCTGCGCCTTCAACTGCTTCGAGTCGCGATCATAAGTGACTTGCGCCAGGTCCGCGGTCGCCTGAAGCGCCTGAAGCTTCGCCACGTCATCCTGCGAGCGGAGCCGCAACAGCACCGCCCCGGCCGGCACATCGTCGCCCGAATTGAAGTTGATCTGATCGACTATCCCCGACAATTCCAGCGACAGATCAGCCCCGTTCACCGCGCGAAGGCTGCCCACCGCCTCTAACTTCGACTGCCAATTCTGCAGTCCCGCGGTCACTGTGGAGACGGTCTGTGGCGGATTTGCCATCGAGGCCATCACCTGGCCGATCATGTGTGCCTTGAAATTCTGGAAGGCGAAGAATGCGCCGAGAACGACGCCCACACCGACCAACATGATGATCATGCGTTTGATCATGTTCGCCTCCGTCACCGCTGCTTCGCGTTATCGGCAACCTGCGCGACATCGGCGCGATGCCACCAGCCGCCGCCGAGCGCCTGGAACAATGCCGCAGTGTCCGAGTAGCGATTAGCCTCGGCCTGCACGAGATTGATGCGCGCCTGCTGCCAAGTGCGTTGAGCGTTCAGCAGAATCAAATAATCGATGGCACCAAGTTGATACTGCCGCCGCGCCAGATCGAGGCTGGCGGCAGCCGCGCGTTCGGCGGTGGCTTGTGCCACCATTGCGTCGGCATCCGTTTGCAGTGCGCGCAGCGCATCGGCGACGTTCTGGCACGCCTTGATCACGGTGCTGCGATATTGCGCCGCTGTCTGGTCGAATGCCGCGACTGCGGCGCGCTTCTTGTGCAGCAGTGTGCCAGCATCGAACAACGTCTGCGTAACGCCTCCGGCGATCGTCCAAATGCCCGTGCCCGGCGCGAACATATTGGTGAAGCCGGTCGCCGCGGTGCCGATCGCGCCGCTGATGGTAAATTGCGGCAACTGATTTGCCGTTGCCACGCCGATTTCCGCCGATGCCGCGTGAAGTTGCGCTTCGGAGGCACGGATGTCCGGACGCTGCTCGATCAATTGCGACGGAAGGCTTACCGGCAACTCGTCCGGCAGGTGCATGCTGTCGAGATTGAAGGTCTCGCTCACTTCATGGCTCGGCAACTGTCCAGCCAATGCGGTGAGCTGGTTACGCGTCTGCTCCAATTGCTTTTGCAGCGGCGGCAGGGTCGCGCGCGTCTGGGCAAGCTGCGCCTGCTGCGTCAGCACGTCGGCCTGCGATGCACCGCCCAGGTTGAATCGCTGCTGCACCAGGTTCAGTGACTGCGCCTGGTCGCGGATGATATCCTGAGTCGCCTCAATCTGTCCGCGCAGCGACGCTTCCTGTACAGCGGCCACGACAACGTTCGAGGTCAGTGTCAGATAGGTGGCTTCAAGTTCGTACCGCTGAAACTCCGCCTGGGCCTGCAGCGATTCGATCTGCCGGCGCACGCCACCGAACACGTCTGGCGCGTACGAAACGTTGAGCTGTGGCGTGACCAGACCGAACGTCGCGTGCAGTCCCGGTTGACCGAACGTGGAACCGGAAATGCGTTCCTTCTCTGCCTGGAAACCCAGGTCCAATGTCGGGAACAGCGCACCTTGCTCGGCACGCACATTCTCCATCGCCTGCCGCAGAGCGGCTTGCGCTGCGTCAAGATCCGGGTTCGCGCGCAATGACTCCTCAATCACATGATTGAGCTGCTCCGAGCGGAACAGTGTCCACCATTCGCCAGGAATGTCCTGCGCAGGCACAAACTGTTGTGCCTCGCCGCCGCGCACGTTGACCGCGGCGGTCTGCCTCGCGAGCGGCTCCGGCGTGTAGCCGCTATCCGTCGGCGCCGCCGGACGTTGGAAGTCCGGGCCGACCGTGCAACCGCCCACGGCGAGCACAACAGCAATCGTGCCCAGGCTTGTCGCTCGCTTCACCTTATCTGCTCCGAGTGCTGCGGAAGATTGCCTGTACGTTTTCACGAACCACCGATTGGGCGGCTCGTATGCGCGCTTCGCCGATCGTCTCCCAGTGCAGAACGCGATTGGTCCCCCATCCACAGAAGATTTTGGCCTGACCGATCAAGGTCATCGACTGCAACAGCACCTTTTCGTCATCCGGCGGCCGATCGATGAGACGGCCGATGATCTCGCACATAGGCTGGCTGACGTGGCGTATCATCTCACCCTGCAGTGCATCGAACACCTCATTCGGTTCGACCTCCATGCGGGCAAAGAATTTCTGGCGGCTTTCGCGATCCGGCACGCTGTCGTCCAGGATCAGCGCGATCACGACGTCGAGCATATCGCATAGCAGGTCAATCAGCTTGCGACGCGACGGTTGACCACTGGCCAGTTCGGTGCGAATGCGCTGCCCGATTGGCGCGACGCCGGCTTGCATCTGCTGGCTGAACTGTTCGACGACCGCCCGGTAGAGACCCTCCTTGCTGCCGAAGTAGTATTGAATGGCAGGAAGGTTGACCCCCGCCTGTTCGGCGATGGTGCGCGTGCTCGCGCCTTCGAAGCCACTGGAGGCGAATAGCTCCAGCGCGGCTTCGAGGATGCGAGCACGGGTTTCCTCGCCCCGCTGGTGCGCGGCGGGCCGGAAATGGGCGGTGACTGACATTCGGCTCCCCCAGACCAGCGGCCCGATAATCCTATCGATCGATATTGTCAATCGATCGATATAGTCCGCGCGATCACGTGATCAGCGAGGCAACTGCCCCTCTTTCCGACACCGGCGCCGGTGGTCATGATGCCGGTGCCACGGGTCTGCGTATTGGAGGAGACATGCTTTCGGATTCCGAGTGCGATCAGTTGCACCGCATTGCCGGCATACTGATCCCGCCAAGCGACGAATTGGGCGTCCCGGGTGCCGACGATCCGGTCATCTTCGCCGATATCGTCAAGTCCATCGGCCGTGACCTTGCTGACGTACGCGCCGCGTTAAATCGTCTGGAGGGACACGACGCGGTCTCAATCCTGGACACGGTCAGCGCAGCGAGTGACGGCGTGATGGTCGTGCTGGGCCGCGTGATCCTGCAATGCTATTACCGTGACGATCGAGTGCTGCTGTCTCTCGGCGTTGAACCACGACCGCCATTCCCGAAAGGCCACGTGCTGGAACAGGGCGATTGGTCTCTGCTGGACGTTGTCCGGCAGCGCAAGCCGTTCTGGCGCGACGATCGGGCAGTTTAGCATGTCCAAGAATGATATGGTCGATGTGCTGATCATCGGCTCCGGTGCATCCGGTGCCGCGGTCGCCTGGAGTTTGGCCGACACAAAAATGCGCATCCTGTGCCTGGAGCAGGGCGACTGGATGAAGCACTCGGATTTCCCGAGCAACGGTCGTGACTGGGAGGCGCGCCGCTTCTCCGACTTCGCCATCAGTCCCAATCACCGCGGGCGAGAAACGGATTATCCGATCAACGACTTCGAACTCGCCAATGAAGATCGCCAATTTCAATGGCGTCGGCGGCGGCACGATCTTTTACACCGCCCACTTCCCGCGCATGCATCCCTCCGATTTCCGCGTGCGCACGCTGGATGGCATCGCTGACGATTGGCCGATCGACTACTGGACCCTGGATCCGTTCTTCGCCGAGAACGACCGCATGATGGGCGTGTCCGGATTGGCCGGCGATCCAGGCGTCCCCTCGAGGGACCCGCCGATGCCGCCGATCCCGCTCGGCAAGACCGGCACGCGCTATGCGCAGGCGATGAACAAGCTCGGCTGGCACTGGTGGCCGTCGGATACCACGGTCGCCACGACCGAGTACAACGGCCGCGCGCCGTGCATCAATGTCGGACATTGCACGCCCGGTTGCGCGCAGGGCGCGAAGGCCAGCACCGACATCACCTATTGGCCATTGGCCCTTCGCGCCGGGGTAGAGCTGCGCACCCGCTGCCGTGTGCGGGAGATCACCACCAACGAACACGGCATGGCCGCCGGCGCGATTTATTACGACGCAGATGGCAAAGAGCAGTTCCAACCTGCCGAGGTGGTAATCCTCGCCTGCAACGGTATCGGCACGCCGCGCCTGCTGTTGAACTCTGCGTCGAGCCGCTTCCCGAACGGGCTGGCCAATTCCAGCGGCCTGGTCGGCAAGAACCTGATGCTGCATCCGTGGCCGCAGGTCGCCGGTTATGTCGACGGTGTGGTGGACGGCCACCGCGGTCCCATGACCAATCTGTGGAGCAAGCAGTTCTACGAGACCGATCCGTCCCGCGATTTCGTGCGCGGCTACACGTTGCAATTCGCGCGTGGCACCGCGCCGGTGAACGAGGCGGTCACCAGCGTCGCCGGGCAAAGGCTGCCGTGGGGCAGGGACCATCACCGCGTCTATCGTCAGCTCTACAATCATCGGCTTCAGATCGGCATTGCCTGCGAGGACCTACCCGAGGAGCACAATCGGGTCACGTTGGACCCAGTGCTGAAGGACAGCCATGGCATTCCGGCACCGCGCATCGACTACGCCATCAGCGAGAACACGCGCCGCATGATGGAGCACGGCATCGCGCGCGCGACGGACATCCTGACGGCCGCCGGCGCCACGAAGATTTCAACGTCGCGGACCATGCTGAACAGCCCCGGTCACCTGCTGGGGACCGCGCGGATGGGCAACGACCCGGAGCGATCGGTGGTGAATTCGTGGGGCCGTAGTTACGATGTGAAGAACCTGTTTATCGTGGACGGCAGCATCTGGGTCACCTCTGGCGGCGTGAATCCCACCTCCACGATCCAGGCCCTGGCGTTATACGTGGCGGACAGCATGAAGCAACGGCTGGCGACGCTGTTCGATTAGGGTCCCGTGAGCCGCCCAAACAACCCACCGTCCCAACCATCGTCATGGCCGGGCGTGTCCCGGCCACCCGTAGCGGCACGAACATGACGATGGTTTGGAAGCCGTCGTGTTATCCTGACCCTGTCCGCTTATCCTTAACCCTGTCCTCCTCGAAAGAAGGGCCAGAGAGGGTTTATTAACCGCCTCCCGCCTTAG
Organism: uncultured Alphaproteobacteria bacterium; assembly: GCA_963733475.1. GTDB lineage: Bacteria > Pseudomonadota > Alphaproteobacteria > Acetobacterales > Acetobacteraceae > JAMXLO01. The sequence goes on from CAVTEC010000009.1 coordinate 76,671, forward strand.
TGATGCGGCATTGGCAATCGTGAGCGCGTCTGCCAATCGGCTGCCGCAAATAGGCGGCGTTACGACTACCCAAGAGTCCGACCAACCACGTCAAGCAAGGCATGACCCAGAAGATCTACCACTTGCATCCGTTGGTCGCTGGCAAGCTGACCGACTGGCCAGCCCACTTCGCCCGTTGCCGCACAATGGGCTTCAACGTCGTTTGCCTGGCGCCCCCCTTCGCGCCCGGCCCCAGCGGCGACATCTTCGTGACAGCCGATCATGAGGCTTTGCATCCGACCCTGGATTGGCCCGGTTCCGCCGACGAGGGTCTCGCCCACATCACCCACACGGCCGCGGACCATGGGCTGCGTGTCTGGCTGGACCTGCCGCTCGACCGCGTCGCAGCCGATGCCGCCATGGTGCGGCGCGAGCCGGGTTGGTTTGGCGTGGGCGACTGCGGCGCCCTGCCGAGCCCGTGGCAGACGCCACGCCGCGCCGATACCGCCTATGCCCGGTTGCACCAGACCGAGGTCGCCGACGCCATGTCCGCGTGGTGGCTCGAGCGCCTCAGCCGCCTGCTGCACGCGGGTGTCGCCGGCTTCCGGTGCCTGGAGCCTACCGACGTGCCCGCCGCGATGTGGCGCCGGATCATCACACCGTTGCAGGGCGACCACTGTCGCTTTCTCGCCTGGACGCCGGGGGTCGCGCGTGCCGCCCTCCCACGCCTGGAGGGGGCTGGCTTCGACTATGTCTGCTCGTCGCTCGGCTGGTGGGACGCCCGTGCCAACTGGCTGGCCGAGGAATTCGCCGCACTTCGACGCATCGCGCCAGTGCTCGCGGCGACCGAGCCGTCGTTCTACGAGCGTCGCGCCACGCGCGTGCAGATAACCGAAGCACCGGCCCTGTGCCGGCTTGCACTGCGGCTTGCAGCGGCAACGGGCAGCGGTCTGTTCATGCCGATGGGCTTTGAATATGCGGCACGCAACAGCTTCGATGCCGCGGTGGCCAGCCCCGAGGACATGATTCGCGCGCGTGAGAGTGCACATGCCGATTTGAGCGCCGATGTCGCCGCGGCAAATGCGCTGCTCGACCGGATAGCGGAACTCCGCGTCGACGGAGCTGTCCGCCAGCTTACCAGTTCGCTCGACCCGATCACGGAGCTGCTGCGGATCGACGCCGCCGATGTGCGCGCCACGTCGCGTGCCGTATTGATATTGGCCAACGCCGATATTGCGCGGACCGCGCCAATCGAGCATCCCCTCTCACCTTTGCCGCCGCAGGCAGGCGTGGCACTCACCGTGACGGAACCATTGGACGGGGCGGCAATGCCGGCTGAAAGTCTCGAAGCTGGCGAGGTGCGCGTCCTGGCTTGCACCGCCTCGGAACCGGTCGTGCGACTGGCTCCGCGCGACGCGGTCCTGGATCGTTATCGCGCGGCAAGTGGCAGGATTGCCATCGAAGCCCTCGAGCCATGCGTGCCGGACGGACCGTTTGCCGTGAAGCGTCTGGTCGGCGAAACGGTGACGGTCACTGCCGACATCTTCACCGATGGCCACGACATGCTGTCCGCCGAGTTGCTGTGGAATACTGCCGACGAGGCCGGCTGGCATCGCGTGCCAATGAAACTGATAGAGAACGATCGTTGGGAGGCCAGTTTCGCGCCCTCTCGCATCGGCCGATATCGGTTTACCGTTGAGGCATGGTGGGATGCCTGGGAGACCTTCCGGCATGATCTCTCAGCCAAGTACAAGGCCGGGCAGACAGTGACGCTGGAAATCGAAGAAGGCCGCCGCATGGTCGAGACCGCGGTACAACGTGCGCCACAGAGCGCGCGCAAGCTGCTGACCAACCTGCTGACGAAGCTGCCCTCGATCGATGCCGTGCAGCAGGTCGACCTGCTGCTTGAGGCTGACCTGGCGAAGACGATGCATATTTCGGACGATCGCCCGTTCATGACGCAGCACACGCCGGCGTTCCAGCTTGATGTCGATCGGCCGCAAGCCGGATTCGCGAGCTGGTATGAGATGTTTCCCCGGTCCGCCACGGACGACCCGGCGCGTCACGGAACATTCGCCGACGTCATCAGGCATCTGCCGCGCATTCGCGACATGGGTTTCGACGTGCTGTATTTCCCGCCGATCCACCCAATCGGCACCACGAACCGGAAGGGCCGCAACAATGCCCTGCGAGCAGAGCCAGGCGACACTGGCAGCCCTTATGCGATCGGTGGACAAGAAGGCGGCCACGATGCGCTGCATCCGGAGCTTGGCACATTCGACGACTTCCGTGCGCTGATTGCCGCAGCGCGCGAGCACGGCCTGGAGATCGCGATCGACTTCGCAATCCAGTGCGCGCCCGATCATCCCTGGCTGCGCGAGCACCACGATTGGTTCCGCTGGCGGCCCGACGGCTCGATGCGTTATGCCGAGAATCCCCCCAAAAAATATGAGGACATCGTCAACCCGGATTTCTTTGCCGACACCGCCATTCCGGACCTCTGGCTCGCGTTGCGCGATGTGATCCTGTTCTGGTGCGACCAAGGGGTCCGCACCTTCCGCGTGGACAATCCGCACACCAAGCCGTTGCCCTTCTGGCACTGGATGATCACCGATGTCCGTGGCCGGCATCCGGACGTGATCTTCCTCGCCGAGGCATTCACGCGCCCCAAAATGATGCACCGCCTGGCCAAGGTCGGCTTTACCCAGTCCTACACCTACTTCACCTGGCGCCACACAAAGCAGGAACTGACCGAGTACCTGACTGAGCTGAACGAACCGCCAGTGTGCGAGTTCTTCCGGCCCAACTTCTTCGTCAACACGCCGGACATCAATCCGCCATTTCTGCAAACCTCAGGCCGCCCTGGGTTCCTGATCCGTGCCGCGCTGGCCTGCACGTTGTCCGGGCTCTGGGGGATGTATTCAGGCTTCGAACTCTGCGAGTCAGCACCGTTGCCGGGACGCGAGGAATACCTGGATTCCGAGAAGTATCAGATTCGTGTTCGCGACTTCGCGGCGCGCGGCAACATAATCGGCGAAATTACCGCGCTCAATCGCATCCGGCGCTCGCATCCGGCGTTGCAATCACATCTCGGCGTGACCTTCTATCCAGCGTTCAACGATCATGTGTTGTTCTATGGCAAACGGGTTGCAGGTGGACACGATATGATCCTGGTCGCGATCAATCTGGATCCACGCGCGGTCCAGGAAGCCTCTGTGGAAATTCCACTATGGGAATGGGGTCTGCCCGATGACGCTTCGCTCAATGCGACCGATCTGATGCGGGGCCATCATTTTGTCTGGAACGGCAAGCGGCAGCGCATCCGCCTCGATCCGAACGAGCTGCCGTTCTCGATCTGGCAGATCGCGCCATGATGGAGATCAGCCCGACGCTTCCGGACGCCGATCGCTCGACAGTCAGCGAGGACACCCTTTGGTACAAGGACGCCATCATCTACCAGGTGCATGTCAAGTCATTCTTCGACGGCAACAACGACGGCATCGGCGACTTTTCCGGGTTGATTTCCAGGTTGGACTACATCGCCGATCTTGGGGTGAACGTCATCTGGCTGCTGCCGTTCTATCCGTCGCCGCGCAAGGATGACGGCTACGACATCGCCGATTATCGCGGGGTACATCCGGATTACGGCACGCTGGCCGATGCCAAGCGCTTCATCGCCGCGGCGCATGCACGTGGCATGCGCGTCATCACCGAATTGGTGGTCAACCATACCTCCGATCAGCATCCCTGGTTCCAGCGCGCGCGTCAGGCAAAGCCGGGGTCGATGTATCGCGACTTCTACGTGTGGTCGCAGGACGACCACAGGTTTGCCGGCACGCGTGTCATCTTTGTCGATACAGAGCGCTCGAACTGGACCTGGGACGAGGCCGCGGGCGCCTATTATTGGCACCGGTTTTATTCGCACCAACCGGACCTGAATTTCGACAATCCGCGTGTATTGAAGGAGGTGCTGTCAGTCCTGCGCTACTGGCTGGAAATGGGCGTGGATGGGCTGCGCCTGGATGCCGTGCCGTACCTGGTCGAACGCGAAGGCACCAACAACGAAAACCTGCCCGAGACGCATGAAATCCTGAAGCGCATCCGCGCCGAACTGGATGCCCACTACCGCGACCGCATGTTGCTGGCGGAAGCCAACCAATGGCCGGAGGATGCCAAGGACTATTTCGGCGACGGACGACGAATGCCACATGGCGTTCCATTTCCCGCTGATGCCGCGCATGTATATGGCGATCGCGCGCGAGGATCGCTTCCCGATCACCGACATCCTGCGTCAGACTCCGGAAATCCCGCCGAACAGCCAATGGGCGATTTTCCTGCGCAACCACGACGAGCTGACGCTGGAAATGGTCACGTCCAGCGAGCGCGATTTCCTGTGGGAGACCTATGCGGCGGATCGCCGCGCTCGGCTTAATCTCGGCATTCGCCGCCGCCTCGTCCCGTTGCTGGAACATGATCGGCGCCGCGTCGAGCTGATGAACTATCTGCTGTTCTCCATGCCGGGCACGCCGGTGATCTACTACGGCGACGAGATCGGCATGGGCGACAACATCCATCTCGGCGATCGCGACGGCGTTCGCACGCCGATGCAATGGTCGCCCGACCGCAATGGCGGCTTCTCGCGCGCGGATCCGTCGCGGCTGGTACTGCCGCCGATCATGGATGCGCTGTACGGCTACGAGGCGGTCAACGTCGAGGCGCAGGCCAGCGACCGGCATTCGCTGCTGAACTGGATGCGTCGCACGATCGCGATCCGCCGGCAGTACCAGGCGTTCGGCCGCGGCACGTTTCGCTTGCTATATCCGAAAAACCGCAAGGTCCTCGCCTATCTGCGCGAGTACGAGGGCCGAGCGATCCTGTGCGTCGCCAACCTGCGCGCACACCGCAGGCGGTGGAAGCTGGATCTGTCCGAGTTTGCCGGCCGTATGCCGATCGAACTGGACGGCGGCTCGGTGTTTCCGCCGATCGGGCAGCTCACCTATCTGCTGACGTTGTCGCCTTATGGTTTTACTGGTTCCTGTTGGCCGATGAGGAGGCGGGCTGGCCATCAATCCACACGCCCGCGCCAGAACCCATGCCAGAATATCAGACCATCGTCATGCGTCATCGCCTGGATGACGCATTGCTCAGCCGCGCGCTTTACGTTGGAGCGCGAAATCCTGCCGGCGTATCTCGCCAAGCGGCGCTGGTTCGCGCTGAAGGACCAGACGCTGCGAGCGGTGCGGCTGGCGTCGGCGGCCGCCAATGCGAGCAGACCTGCTGCTGGCGGAGATCGAGACCGAAACACAGTCGCGGTACGGCGCGCTGGCTGCTGCCGCTGGCCGTGGCATGGGAAGAGCGCCCGATCGGTCCGTTGCCGACACAGCTTGCGCTCGCGCGCGTGCGTCGTGGAGCGCATGTCGGGCTGCTGACCGACGCGTTCGCGCTGCCCGAGTTCGCGAATGCCGTGCCTGAACGGACTTGCGACGCCGTCGAGCCGAGCCGGCGACATCCGTTTCGAGCCAACCTCGCGCATGGCCGAGACCACCGTCCACCGGACGCCGAGATGAACTGGCTGTCGGTGGAGCAGTCCAATTCCTCGATGATCATCGGCGACTTCGCGATGGTGAAGTTGTTCCGCCGCATCGCTCCAGGGCCGCATCCCGAAGGCGAGATGGGCCGCTACCTGACCGAGCAAGGGTTCGCCAATATCGCGCCGCTGCTGGGCGAGGTCGTGCGCGTCGATCCCGATGGCGAGCGCTACGCGCTGGCGATCGCTGCAAGGTTTCATTCGCAACCAGGGCGATGCCTGGACCTGGACGCTCGATCTGCTGATGCGCGGCCTGTCCGACCTGACCGCCGAGGAGCAGCGCCACCGAAACCGAGCAGCACGAGGACTACGATACGATCGCCACGTTGCTTGGTCGCCGGCTGGGCGAGATGCATGCGATCCTGGCGCGCGACACCGATGATCCGGCGTTCGCACCGGAGCTGGCCGGTCCCGACATCGTGACGCAGCTGGCCGAGCAGGCCGAACAGCAGCTTGCCGCGGCATTCGCCGCATTGCAGGTGCAGACCGACCTGGACGAAGCTGCGCGGCAGGATCTCGCGGCCGTGATGGCGGCGCGCGAAAGCTCTTGGCGCGATCGTGCGGCGTGCTGGCGCGCTCGGGTCTCGGCGCAACGCTGACCCGCATCCACGGCGACCTGCATCTCGGCCAGGTGCTGGTCGCCAACGGCGACGTCTACATCATCGATTTCGAGGGCGAGCCGGCGAAGCCGGTCGCGCATGCGCCGCGCCAAGAACCATCGGCTGCGCGATGTCGCCGGCATGATCCGTTCGTTCGACTATGCGGCCGCCGTGGTGAAGCGCAAGAGCCAGACCAGTCAGGCGCAGTCGCGGATCCCAGCCGCGACGCGTTCCTGCGCAGCTTTGTCGAGCGCGCAACGCAATGCTTCCTGACTGGTTATCGTGATGCATTCCCGGTCGCAGGACGCCGAACGCGAGCAGGACCTGCTGCGGCTGTTCCTGATCGAGAAGGCGGCCTACGAGATCGCCTATGAGGCAGCCAACCGGCCGGTTGGATCGACGTGCCGCTTGCACGGCTTGACGCAACTGATCGACGCATGGCGGAGACAGTCATGAATGACATTGCAGACCTGCCGGACCTGCCGCCTGGCGCGGCCGAGAGCACTCGCCAACGGGGCACTGCGCGATCCGTTCTCGTGCTGGGCCCGCACGACACGGCGCGGGCCGCATCATCCGCGCGTTCCTGCCCGGTGCGCTGCAGGTCGAGGTGGTGGCGCGCGACGGCGGCCCTCGCTCGGCCTGCTGGCGCCGGTCGCGCCGCATGGGCTGTTTGTCGGGCGGGTCGGATAGCGCTGAACCCTACCTGCTGCGCATCACCTGGCCCGGCGCGGTGCAGGAAACCGAAGATCCGTATTCGTTCGGCCCACTGCTGGGCGAGATCGATCTGCATCTGTTCAATGAAGGGCGGCATTTCGAACTTGCCGTCGCATCTCGGCGCAAACGTCGGTGACGATCGACGGCGTGACGCGGCGTGCGCTTCGCCGTCTGGGCGCCGAACGCGCGCGCGGTTTCGCGTGGTGGGCGACTTCAACACCTGGGACCCGCGGCGCAATCCGATGCGGCTGCGCTATCCGGCCGGCGTGTGGGAACTGTTCATTCCGCGTCTCGCACCGGGTGCGCGCTACAAGTATGCGATCGTCGGACCGGATGGCTGCGCGCCTGCCGTTGAAGGCCGATCCGCTGGCACGCGCGACCGAGCCGCCGCCGGCCACCGCATCGGTCGTCGTCGATCCAACGCCTTATGTCGTGGCACGACGACGGCATGGATGCGAGAGCGCGCGCGGCGGCATGGCACGCGACGCGCCGATCTCGATCTACGAAATGCATGCCGCATCCTGGTTTCATCCCGATGGGCGCATCGCCGACTTGGGACGAACTGAGCGGAACGGCTGGTGCCATATCTCAGCGAGCATGGGCTTTACCCATGTCGAGCTGATGCCGGTGGCGGAGCATCCGTTCGGCGGCTCGTGGGGCTACCAGCCGCTCGGCCTGTTCGCGCCAGTGCGCCGGTTCGGCCCACCCGAAGGATTTGCCCGTTTCGTCGATGCCTGCCACCGCGCCAACATCGGCGTCATGGTCGATTGGGTGCCGGCGCATTTTCCCACCGACGCGCATGGCATGGCGCGGTTCGACGGCACCGCCGCTCTACGAACACGCAGGATCCGCGCGAGGGCTTCCATCAGGACTGGAACACCTACATCTACAATTTCGGTCGCCGCGAGGTGCAGGGGTTCCTGATCGCGCGCGGTATGTACTGGCTGGAGCATTTCCACGTCGATGGCCTGCGCGTCGATGCGGTCGCCTCGATGCTGTATCGCGACTACTCGCGCAAGGCAGGGCGAGTGGATTCCCAATATCTATGGCGGCCGCGAGAACCTCGAAGCGATCGGCTTCCTGCGCACTTCAATGCCGTGGTCGGCGAGCGCTGCCCCGGCGCAATCACGATGGCCGAGGAATCCACTGCCTGGCCCGGCGTATCGCGCCCGATCAGCGAAGGTGGCCTGGGGTTCGCCTACAAGTGGAACATGGGCTGGATGCACGACACGTTGCGCTACATGGAGGAGGACCCGATGTACCGGACATGGCACCATAACGAGATGACATTCGGCCTGCTGTATGCGTTCGCTGAAAATTTC